>NZ_KB898989.1 GCF_000377945.1 Thioalkalivibrio sulfidiphilus | reverse complement strand
AAGCCCGACCTTGTATGTTGAGCAGGTCTGGTTTGATAGGTTATCAGCCGGACACCGGGTAAGCCGTCCCGACCTGGAGGCAGCGTTTGTCTGACCTCGTACGTAGAGCGGCTCCCCGCCTCATTGCTGACTTCGTGGAGTATCCAAAAGCCAGCCAAGCTGGACTTTGCATTACAAGGTCGAAGCCGCAAAAAGCGCGAGGTCGGGGAACCGGTGCTTATTGTGACTCAACCACCCCCCGAATGGGAAAGGACCGATGATGACTGTGATAGGTATCGACATCTCAGCCCAATCCTTCGACCTGGTCAGCCGCCGCGATGGCCGCAATGCCAAGGCGGTGCGCTTCGAGCAGACCGCCCAGGGCCATGCCCGGGCCATCAAGCACCTCAAGGCACTCAAGCCCAAATCCATCGTCATGGAGGCCACCGGGGTCTATTACCTGGACTTGGCACTGGCGCTGCACGAGGCCGGATTACCCGTCTGTGTGATCAACCCCCGCAGCTTCCGCCACTTCGCCGAACTGCGCCTGGCGGGCAGTAAGACCGATGCCGTGGATGCGGCCTTGCTGGCCGAGTACGCCGAGCGTATGACCCCCGGGCTGTGGCATCCGCCACAGCCCGCCTGCCTGGGGCTTCGCGATATCGGCAGACAGATCAATCGCTTGGTGCATGCCCGCACCCAAGCCAAGAACCGCCTACATGCACTCAGCGCCAAACAAACCACCCCGTCGCTGCTCATCGAGGACGAGCATCAGGGTATCGCCCAACTCGATCAGCGCATCGAACGCCTCAAGCAGGCGGCCCTGGAACTGATCGCCCAGCACGAGCCCCTCTCGAGCCACTTGCAGCATATGGGCCATGCCAAGGGTATGGGGGTCGCCAGCAGCGTGGCCATCCTGGCCGAGCTGTGCACCCTGCCTCTTGAGCTGAAGTCCAGCCAGATCAGTCGCCATGCTGGCCTCGATGTGCGGATCAACCAATCCGGCACCAGCGTCAACAAGCCGGGACGGCTGAGCAAGGCTGGTAATGCCTACCTGCGCTCTGCACTGTTCATGCCGGCCATGGCGGCCATCAGGCACGAGCCCCGGGCCAAGGCGTTCTATGAGGCACTTGTCGCCCGCGGCAAGAAAAAAATCCAGGCTCTGTGCGCCGTGATGCGCAAGTACCTCACCGGACTGTGGGCGTGCATCAAAACCGGCAAACCCTTCGATGCCTCGGCTTTGTTTAGCGATCAACACATTGCTAAGGCTTGACTGGGAACGGAGTATCTAC
>NZ_KB898988.1 GCF_000377945.1 Thioalkalivibrio sulfidiphilus | reverse complement strand
TCAGTGGTCAGTGGTCAGTGGTCAGTGGTCAGTGGTCAGTGGTCAGTGGTCAGTGGTCAGTGGTCAGTGGTCAGTGGTCAGTGGTCAGTGGTCAAGGAGCACAGCCGAGGCCCCAACTCATGTCAAGTGTTTTCATAACGAGTGACAACTGACCACTGACAACTGACAATTGACCATTTCACTCCCCACCTTGCACCCCCAGGGCAATGCGGCTAGAGTAATACCAGTAAGAGTATTACTTTTCACTGGACGGACCATCATGCGCATCACCAGCAAGGGCCAGGTCACCATTCCGCTTGAACTGCGGCGCAAGGCGGGGCTGATGCCCCACATGGAGGTGGAATTCAGTTACGAAGAGGGGCGCATCGTGCTCAGAAAGGCCGACACGCAGCCGGACCGTGGCCGAATGGCCGTGGAACGGCTCAGGGCCTCGAAACCTCGCACGACGCTCAGCACCGACGAGATCCTGGCGCTGACGCGCGGCGAAGCCGATGCCTGAGCGGATCCTGGTCGATTCCAACGTACTGCTTGACATCATCACGGATGATCCGGTCTGGGGATTCTGGTCCGCCGAGACACTGGCCCGGCACCTGGTCAGCGACAGACTGGCCATCAACGCCATCATCTACGGTGAGATTGCCTACGACTTCGACACCATCGAAGAGGTAGAACGGCTGCTCCCGGACGCCGACTTCGAATATGCAGACATCCCCCGCGAGGCCGCGTTTCTGGCCGCCCGATGCCATGCACGTTACCGATCAGCAGGTGGCGCACGCACCAGCACCCTGCCTGATTTTCTAATCGGCGCCCATGCCGTGGTGACCCGCATGAGCCTGATGACGCGGGATGCGCGGCGTTATCGCAGCTATTTCCCGGGGTTGAAGCTGATTACGCCAGATCCCTGAAGATTGATTCAGTGCTTGGTGCTTGGTTTCACAAAGTACAAAGCACAAAACACCAAGAACAACCTCAACCTGACCACAAGTGTCAGGGTCGCTGACAAAACTGGTCACCCCGCCGGCAGTCACTCCCTCTAGAGCAACCACTCATCCGCCCAGAAACTCCGCCCATCCCTACTGAGACATTTGGCACGACGCCTGCATAGTCATCATCCGAGAACACTCACGTTCCCACCAAGAACATCCATCACTCAAGGAGATACACCATGCAGCGCATGAGAAAAACACAGCAGGGTTTTACCCTGATCGAACTGATGATTGTTGTGGCCATCATTGGCATTCTTGCTGCCATAGCTATTCCCGCATACAGTGACTACACAGTACGTGCTCGCGTATCTGAGGGACTCGTAGTGGCAAGCAGCCCGAAGGCCACCATCTCAGAGAATCTCGCATCAGATGCTGCTGATGCCTGCTTGGGTGTCACCTCCCCGTTAACACTCAACCGCACCACCATCGAGTGCAATGCTGGTGTACTCTCGATCGAGGTAGATGGAGGTGCTGCGACGGTTGAAATGACACTTACTCCCGTCTTCGACCCCGACACGGGTGTTGAATGGCAATGCACCGTCGATGACCCCGACCAGAACAAGTATGTTCCTTCAGAGTGCCGTGTCTAATAACAAGTTCAGTTCCTAACGACTTGTTGTATCAAACAGCGCCCCCCTAATGGGGCGCTGTCACTTTCTGCACACTCGCATCAGACGATATGGTCAGGTTTCGCGTAGCAGCCTTTACCCAACATACTCAAACCCATGGCCAGGGCCCTGCGAATCCAGTTATATCGCGACCTCTATCACTTCACCGCCCTGCTAGGCCGAAGATAGGACGTCTTAGTGGACTACGAGGATCGGCACTGTTTCCTTATGCACTGTTTCCTTATGCTCGTCGCGAAGGTAATCAAGCATAACTACTGGCAATGCCACGCCTGTTGTCTCATGAAGAGCCATTACCACCATTTGGTGGAAGCCCCCGAGGGAAATTTGTCCAGAGGGTTGAATTAGCCCAATCATTGCATAAATTTGACGCAACCAAGTTTCAGGCTGCTTGCTTCAAGGTATTCAGGTAATGCAACAGCTCGGATTTCACGGCTGGGTT
>NZ_KB898987.1 GCF_000377945.1 Thioalkalivibrio sulfidiphilus | reverse complement strand
CGCCCCGTCACAGCGAGCAGATCGGCGGCCGCAGTAGAAGGGTGGTGTGATATGCGGGCTAGGCCGGGATTCCCGGCCTGGACCATTTCCCGCCCGCAGCGGCCGAGGTGCGCCACCTATGAGTCTGTACTTCATCTCCCATCCGGCCTGTCTGGAACACCGCACGCCGGCCCATCACCCGGAGCGTCCCGAACGTCTTTCCGCCATCGACGATCAGCTCATCACCTCGGGCCTGGGCATGTGGCTGGATCACCGCGAGGCGCCCCGGGTGACCCGGGAGCAGTTGCTGAGGGTGCACGACGCGGCCTACCTGGACGAAATCGCAGGCCTGCGGCCCGGGCCGGACGAGACCCTGTGCATCGACGGCGGAGATACCTACGTGTCCGCGGGCAGTCTGGAGGCCGCCAGCCGGGCTGCGGGCGCGGTGGTGCACGGCGTGGACCTGGTGATGGGCGATGCGCGCAACGTGGCCTTCTGCAGCGTGCGTCCGCCGGGCCATCACGCCGGTCGCGACCGGGCCATGGGCTTCTGCCTCTACAACAACATTGCCGTGGGCGCCGCCCATGCCCTGGAGGCCCACGGCCTGGAGCGGGTGGCCATCGCCGACTTCGACGTGCACCACGGCAACGGCACCGATGACATCTTCCTGCACGAGCCCCGGGTACTGCTGTGCTCCACCTTCCAGCACCCCTACTACCCCCACGCGGGCGCCGAGGACCGACATGGCGCGCCGCGGGTGAACGTACCGCTGCCCGCGGGCACCCGCGGCGCGGCGTATCGCGCGGCGGTCAGTGAACGCTGGCTGCCGGCGTTGGATGCCTTCCGGCCCCAGCTGCTGCTGATCTCGGCGGGTTTCGACGGCCACCTGGAAGACGACATGGCCGGTTTCGGCCTGGTGGAGGCGGACTACGAGTGGGTGACGCGCGAGCTGCGCGGGATCGCGGAGCGCCACGCCGGCGGGCGCATCGTCTCGGTCCTGGAAGGGGGCTATGCCCTCTCAGCCCTGGGGCGCAGCGTCGTCGCGCACCTCAAGGCGTTGCTTTGAGGAGGGGCAAGTCTCAAGTGGCTAGTGGCAAGGAAAGCCGGAGTTTGGTTTACCTTGCCACTTGAGACTTGCCACTAGCCACTGCTTTATTCAGGTTTCCACTTGATGTTGCAGCCCAGGCTCGGCTTCTGGTCCTCGGGGATGGGCTGGCCGGCCAGCAGGGCGTTGGCGGCGGCGCGCAGGTCCTCGCCGGTCACCGGGAGGTCGCTGCCCGGGCGACAGCTGTCGAACTGACCGCGATAGACCAGCTTGCGGTCGGCGTCGAACATGAAGAAGTCCGGGGTGCATGCGGCCTGGTAGGCGCGGGCCACGGACTGATCCTCGTCGAACAGGTACGGGAAGGTGTAACCGAAACGGCGGGCCTCGTCTTTCATGTGTTCCGGGCTGTCTTCAGGGTAGTTCTCCACGTCGTTGGAGTTGATGGCGATCACCGCCAGGCCCTTGCGGGTGTACTCACGGCCGAAGCGGGCGAACTCGTGGCGGATGAGCTGCACGAAGGGGCAGTGGTTGCAGATGAAGGCGATCACGAAGCCCTTGGCGTCGGGGAAGTCGTCCAGGGAAATGGTCTTGCCGGTGCTCGGGTCGGGGAGGCGGAAGTTGGGGGCCGGGGTGCCCAGCTCCAGCATCACGGAGGGGGTGCGTGCCATGGTCGACTCCTTCGGTTAAACGGGTTTGGACATTAGCCCATCATTATAACCCGAGCGTCATGCCGGGGATTCGCCTTGACTTGTCGGGTGGCTGGCGCATGCTGGAACAACGACAGTGAACTTCACGGAGCCATGTGATGAGCGATCTCTTCGAGGACCTGCGCCGGCAATTGGAACAGCTGCGCGATGACCTGCAATCCCGCCTGGAGCGGGTGGAGCGCAATGTGCGCCACGAGGCCGAACCCCTGGACAAGGACTTCGCCGAGCAGGCGGTGCAGCGAGAGAACGAGGAGGTGGTGGATGCCCTGGGCAACGAGGCGCGACGGGAACTGACCCGGGTGCGCGAGGCCCTGAGGCGCATGGACCAGGGCGAGTACGGGATCTGCGAGGCCTGCGGCGAGGCCATCCCCGAGGCGAGGCTCAAGGTCCTGCCCCAGGCGCGACTGTGCGCCGCCTGTGCGTCACGGCAGGAGGGTGCTTGATCCAGGCTTTGGGCAAGGCTTCTGCCCGGGTAGGTCGGGCTTAAGCCCGACTGACGGCGTGCAACCGGGCACCGCTGTGTCGGGCTGAAGTCCGACCTACGATGGATGGTGATCTGCGGTCGCCATGTCCCGTGAGCATCCTGTCACCGCCTAGGAGCCTGTCGGACTTAGGTGCCCGTAGCGAGCCGAGTGGGAGAGTGAGGCCATTTTTTCGATCGTTTGAGGAGAATAGCCGTCGCTAT
>NZ_KB898986.1 GCF_000377945.1 Thioalkalivibrio sulfidiphilus | reverse complement strand
GGCATCGTCAATGGCTCGCGCGCCGTGACTGCGGACACCGCACTGCGCCTGGCGCGATATTTTGGCACCACTGCGGAGTTCTGGGTCGGGTTGCAGAAAGATTATGAGCTCGAGGTTGCCCGGCGGGCGGCGCTAGCCAGCATCGAGAAAGAAGTTTCGCCGAGGGCGGCCTAGGTGGAAGATCGGGATTGACGGCTTGTGTTGCTGGCATCGCTGTCGGGCTAAAACCCGACCTACGCCATCCTGCCGTTGGGGCTTTGTCGGCCTGAAGGCCGACCTACGGCAAAGCATGATGCGCGCATAAAAAAGGGCGCGGTTGCCCGCGCCCTCAAGACTCAACTCGTGACTTCAACGGGATTCGGCTAGTAAATCCCTGGCATTGCCTTAGAAGCTGAAGTCGTAACGCATACCCAGGGAGACACCCGTGGCGGTTTCACCCAAAGCACCATCCGGGGTCGCGGAGCGAGCCGCACCCCAAGGGGTCAGAGCGGAAGCATCCTGGTTGTCCATCACCGCCACATTGCCGTAGAAGCGCAGGGCACGATCCACGCGATACTCCAGACCCACGGCGTACATGGTGGCGTCACCATCCACCACGTCGGAATCCAGGGTAAAGACGTGCGCATTGAGGTACATGCTGGGGCTCATGCGGAAGGAGCCACCCAGGCCATAGGCCGTGCCTTCGGTCCCATTGGAGGCTTCGGTCTGCTGGTAGAGGGCGCCGAGACGCAGATCGGAAGTGATCTGGTAGGAGGCAGCCAGGCGTACAGCGTCGGGATCGCTGCTCGCACCGTTCTGCACTTCATAGGCAACAATCGCATTCAACGGGCCATTTCTGTAGCCAAGAGAACCGCTGAAACCGGCATTATCAGAACCTTCCGCAGTGGTGGAGTCGCTGCGCTCGGGGGAGTACTGGAGATCCGCCACAAAACCACCCATGCTGGGTGAACGGTAGTGCAGGCTGTTGCGGAAACGCTCATCGAAACGACCCACAGCACTCACGCGGGTGATGTTACGCATATCGCCGACCTGATCACCAAAGAAGTTGGCAGGACCACGGGCACGTTTGAACGGAGTATCGAACTTACCTACACGGAACATGCCCCAGTCGCCCTTCAGACCAGCAAAGGTGTCACGACTAGCCCATTCACTACCTTCATTGTCAAAAAAGATTTCCTGCTCGATCTGGAAGATACCGGTCAGATCATCGTTGAATCTGTGTTCACCCTTGAAGCCGATGCGGCTGGAGTTGCTGGACACGTTGATTTCACTGTAGCTGTCACCGTTGTCCAGGTGATCAACGGACAGGTGGGCACGACCATAGACACTGCCAGTGGTCTCAGCCACAGCAACGACAGGCACAGCGAGGGCGGCGGCCACGGCCACCACGAGCACTTGCTTCTTCATGGTTGAATCTCCCAGGGGATTTGGTTGTTCGTACAAAGGTCATTACGTCAATGACGGGCGACTTTGTACCAATCCCGGAGGGGGTGATTAAATCGCTGTTTGGTAAAGTTTTTTTGAAGTTTTTATTGCCCTGGACGCCTGCTTTCCGACCCACATCTGGCCGCACACGGGACCATTCAGCAGAAAGCGCTTATATTCTGGTGGCTTATGGGACGTTCCACTTGGCCATGCGCGGACTTATGGAATATGACGGTTTCATGAGGCCGTCATATTGAGCGGGATTTGTGTTGGCATGGGCGCCACAGATTCAGGCAGAAGCACGCAACAGGCGTTGCGAAATGGCAACGTGGCAGGCACTCAACGCCTGCTTCAAGGTGATGAAGGATGCTGGGTTCGGCCCGGGGTCGGGCCTCCTACGGAGAGCGATCTCTGCGCGATCCGACCACCAAACCTGGATGCCGGATGCGCTGCGCTTATCTGGCCTACGTGCTATGAACGGTGGTGAAACATGCGGGCTGGCTTGACGTATTACGTATAACGTATTAATTTACTTCAATGATCAAGTCATTCCGCGATAAGGAAACCGCGGCGCTTTTTCTGGGCGAACGCGTCAGGCGCATACCGCCCGCAATCCGGCAGGTTGCCCGCCGCAAACTCATGCAACTGGAACAGGCTGCTCGCATCGAAGAACTGCGCATCCCACCGGGCAACCGGCTTGAGCCTTTATCGGGCAACCGCGCAGGTTACTGGAGCATCCGCATCAATGACCAGTGGCGCCTATGCTTTCGATTTGAAGATGGCGATGCGTGGGATGCGGAAATCTTTGATTACCACTGAAGCGTGAAGATGATGACTATCCGACGAGAAGAAATCACCCGCATGGATTTTTCCGATGTGGTGGAGCCCGGCGAGAAACTGCCACCCGTCCACCCGGGGGATATCCTGCTCCATGACTTCATGAAACCGCTCGCACTTTCAGCCAACGGGCTTGCGGCTCGTCTTCATGTTCCCGCCAACCGCATCAGCGGCATCGTCAATGGCTCGCGCGCCGTGACTGCGGACACCGCACTGCGCCTGGCGCGATATTTTGGCACCACTGCGGAGTTCTG
>NZ_KB898985.1 GCF_000377945.1 Thioalkalivibrio sulfidiphilus | reverse complement strand
ACGAAGAGTATCTCAAGCTCAAGATCATCGCCGCCTTCCTGCCGCCTCTGCCTAAATATGCAGAAAATGACCCACACTAATCCGCGAAGACCCGGAAGTACTTTGGGACACCCATCATCTGTTTGACGATTGGTACTTTGGGAGGGGTTACTTTGGGACACCCATCATCCGATTGGCGGTACTTTGGTTGGTACTTTGGGACACCCATAATCCGGGCGTTTTGGGCGGGGTACTTTGGGACACCCATCATCCGATTGGCGGGAGCGGTACTTTGGGACACCCATCATCTTGCCGGACACCAGGTACTTTGGGACACCCATCATCCGATTGACTGTCAGCTCGCTTTCTTTGGGACACCCTGGTACTTTGGGACACCCATAATCCGCACGATTGGTGGGGATACTTTGGGACACCCATTGGTTACTTTGGAGTACTTTGGGACACCCATCATCTGTTTGACTGTGACGGTACTTTGGGACACCCATCATCCCAATGACGGTACTTTGGGACACCCAGTGCGCCGAGATAAATCGGTAGAAGATCAACAGGGGTACTTTGGGACACCCATCATCCACGGCACGGGTACTCTTTGGGACACCCATCATCCGTTTGAGGGTGCTTTGGGACACCCATCATCCCAGTCATCTGGGCATCGGTGCTTTGGGACACCCATCATCCCAATCATCTGGGGGGGCTTGAAGGTACTGGTCGCCGGGAATATGATGCAATCAATGATTGCATTGGGTGTTGCGCGATGGCCAGTATTACGATTCGAAACTTGGATGAAGAGTTGAAAGTGCGCTTGAGGATTCGAGCGGCTCAGCATCGTCGATCCATGGAGGATGAGGTGCGCGAAATGCTGCGAACCGCACTGGCGGAGGATGTGATGCCGCGAGGTGATCTTGGGGAGCGCATTCGCAGCAGGTTTTCTGATTTTGGTGACGTGGTTCTGGAAATACCCTCGCGAGAGCCTGTGCGCGAACCACCTACGCCGGGCACATGATTGTTCTTGATACCAATGTGCTTTCGGAGCTGATGGGCGCAAAGCCCCACAAAGGGGTTCTGCGTTGGCTATCAACTCAGCCTGCATCCAGTCTTTACACCACAACGGTGACACAAGCAGAAATCTTTTATGGTGTACGTCTATTGCCGTCGGGGCGTAGACGTGATGGGTTGATGTCGGCGGTTGAGGATATGTTTGCCATGGATTTTCATGGGCGTATTTTGCCCTTCGATGAAGATGCTGCACATGCATACGCACAGATCGCTGTTCAGCGGCGTCAATCAGGTAGACCGATTTCCCAGTATGATGCGCAGATCGCGGGTATTGCGCGTTCGCGGGATGCGGACATTGCGACGCGAAATGTGAACGATTTTGTGAATTGTGGTATTCGTGTGTTCAATCCGTGGCAAGAATCAGGACAAAAGTCAGGACACCCGCCATCGCCTGACAGCCTGCCGACAGGCGACTAGGTTCAAATCAAATCTGTGTGGGACAGGGAGCGCCCAATGACCAGAGCCAGAAGGGAACTCGTTCATCTGGAAACCACCTCTTACTACCATTGCATCAGCCGCTGCGTGCGGCGGGCGTTTCTTTGTGGGCGGGATGCGCACTCGGGCAGGGACTTCGAGCATCGACGTGGCTGGGTGCTGGAGCGTGTGCGTGAGCTTCAGATCATCTTCGCAGTGGAAGTCTGTGCGTACGCGGTCATGTCCAATCACTATCATCTGGTGCTGAGAGTCGATTCGGGGCGGGCCGGGGAGTGGAGCGATGATGAAGTTGCCGCTCGCTGGGCCAGGTTGTATTCACGCCCTGTGCTGGTTGACCGTGTGCTGAGGGGTGAACGCGTGAGCGATGCGGAGCGGGATGCGGCACGGCGTGTGATTGCAGAATGGCGCTCGCGCCTGGTGGATCTGTCCTGGTTCATGCGCAGTCTGAATGAGCATCTGGCCCGCCGCGCCAACCAGGAGGACGGCTGTAAGGGGCGGTTCTGGGAGGGACGATTCAAGTGCCAGGCCCTGCTGGACGAGGCGGCTGTGCTGACTTGCATGAGTTACGTGGATCTCAATCCCATACGGGCGGGGATGGCGTACACACCGGAGGATTCGAATTTCACCTCGGTGCGACAGCGTATTCTTGAGCTTTCGGTGGGTGATGGCTCCGCGCGGGAATCTCTGCAGGCATGTCCGGATCTGGTGAGCCTCGATGCATGTGAATCGGGTGGGCACGCGAATGATTTCGTGTTTTCGACACCTGATTATCTGGAATTGGTGGACTGGTGTGGGCGGGCGATTCGGGAGGACAAGCGCGGTGCGATACCAGCGGGCATGCCGTCGATATTGGCTCGATTGAATATCGATGCGCAGCGATTCTTGAGCCATGTCCGATGCGGCAGGCGGGATCACCAGGTGGTCGCTATGGGTCGAGAGCCTCGAATGCGTGAAGCGGCGGCTCGGCTTGGCCGAAACTATTTCAAGGGGCAAGCGCAGTTTGCGCGTCTGTACCTGTCGGCGGATTGACACCGGTGGGTGTTTGATAAATGGTATTTTTGTGAATCAATTCTCGAAAAATAGCCATATCAAGTCTGGATTTTCAATTTTTGTGTTCTAAACTCAATTCGTCTGCAAGGAGGCGGACTTGAGCCGGAGCCGGCATCACAGGGATTTGTGGTGTACGGCTCCATCTTTTCTCGGATCGATTTTCTTCGTTCCTTCTTTCTGTCAGTAAATCCCCACTACTATCTTTTTCGTAGCCAGTGTGCGTGACCCCAGTTGCGTGCGTGGCGCATGCTTGCGTGTCAGGGCTATGGGGTGTTTCTAGGCACGGCATACGGCTTGCAGATAGCAATTCTGGATGTGTTCGAGCTCTGTTCGCGTCGCATGTTAATGGGATTCAAACAGGCATAATTCTGGGGTAAAACCCGCGTGTAGGCCTGGGCCTACACGAATTGTGGAAGATTCCTACAAAATTAGCCTGATTTGGGGGTTTACGCGGGGTTGTCTATTCGACATTATTTGCCTGCGATCTGAGAGAAAGTGGATTTCCACGACTGGGACATGGATGCCCAGGAAAGGACTCAACAGGTCGTACAGGAAATTCTAGTGCTCCAATCACCAAATTCCTGTAAGGCCAGGACGGCCGGC
>NZ_KB898984.1 GCF_000377945.1 Thioalkalivibrio sulfidiphilus | reverse complement strand
CCGTAGCGAGCCGAGTGGGAGAGTGAGGCCATTTTTTCGATCGTTTGAGGAGAATAGCCGTCGCTATTTGACGAAAAGGATCGGAAAAATGGACCACTCTCCCACCGGCGCAGTAGGCGCAGCCTAAGTCCGACAGGCTCCTAGATACGCTGCAGTTCCACAGGCTCCGCAGGTTGCTGTTCGATCTTGCCCTTCAGGTCATACAGGGCCGACTGCAGCCCCTCCTCGATGGAGGGGTGATAGAAGGGCATGCGCAGCAGGTCGAAGACAGTGAGCCCCTGCTGGATGGACCAGGCCAGCAGGTGGGCCAGGTGCTCCCCCTTCACCGCCACCATGCTCGCGCCCAGCAGGCGGCCGTCGCGCTTGTCGGCGTAGACGCGGATGATCCCCTTATTCTTGCCCATGATCAGGGCGCGGCCCAGGGGGCCGAGCTTGACCTCGCCGATGGCGGTGCGGTCGGGGTCGAGATCATTCCAGGCGCGCCCCACCACGGCGATGTTCGGGTCGCAGAAGTTGATGGCCAGCGGCACCTGGCGGCGGAAGCCCACGGGTGTGTCCTGTACCGCGTTGAAACCGGCCACCCGCCCTTCCCATCCCGCCTCGTGCAGGATGGCCCGGTCGCCGGTGACGTCGCCGGCGATGAACACGGGCAGATCGCCCACCTGCAGGGTGTGCGGATCGAAGGCCGGCAGACCGCGCTCGTCCAGCGGCACGCCCAGGTTCTCCAGGTCCAACCCCTGCACGTTGGGACGGCGCCCCATGGAGGCCAGTACCTTGTCCACCACCACGGACTGATCGCCGGCGGTCACGCGCAGCCTGCCGTCTTGCTCGTTGATGCTTGCTCCCTCGCCGAGCCACAGGGGCATCTCCTTGCCGAGGATATCCAGGGCCGCCTTCTGCGCCTCCGGGTCCTGCAGGCCAGCGATGTGATCCAGCTGGTCGATGCCGGTGACCGTCACCCCCATGCGCGACAGTGCCTGGCCCATCTCCAGACCGATGGTGCCCAGGCCGATCACCGCCATGGCGCCGGGGAGTTCCTCCAGTTCGAAGAGTTCATCGGTAGTGATGACGCGATCACCGAAGGCCTTCCAGTCGCCGGGGATCACCGGCGTTGAGCCGGTGGCGATGATGATGCGCTTGGCGTGGATGCGGTCCCCGTCCACCTCCAGCTCCGTGGGCGAGACGAAGCGGGCATGGGCGGGGATGAACTCCTCGCCCATGTCATCGGTGCTGCCGCTCAGCACCTTGTCCACGAACACGTCACGCAGGTCGCGGATGTGCTCCAGGGCCTCGCGGGCATTGAGGCTCAGTGCCTCGCCCCCCTCGATACCCATGCGGTCGAAGATGTTGCGACGGTGAAAGTCCTCGCCCACCTGGATCGCCACCTTCGACGGCATGCAGCCCACCCGCGCGCAGGTAGTGCCCAGCTCGCCGCCGTCGATGAGCACGTAACTGTCCGTGGCCTTGCGCACCTGGGAGAGGGCGTAGAGGCCGGCGGTGCCGGCTCCGATGATGGCGACGTCGACGTGTCTGGGCATGGTGGGCTCCTGCGATAACTGCGGGATGAGTGGAATGGATCAGTGTACACCGACGGCAGGTGGTCTCGAATGACCAGAGAATCGGGGCGGTGTGGTGGGTGAATGGATTGATAGATCGTGGTTGTAAGCTAACCTTAGATCTAGGCGAGCGACTAAGTCGTCAGCCAGTTCAACACAGGCGCTTCCAGCACAGAAAACACTGCCCCAATCCGCTGTGCGCTGCGCCACGTTTACTGCGGCATATCCACGGCGGTGAGCTTTGGAATCAAAGGGATACAGCGGCCATGGAAGATTATTTCACAGATCTGCCGTGATACGATGCGATGGTATTACGATCTAAATCTAGTTGGGCCACGAGGAGTTGACGATGGTGCTACACCCACAAGGAATCAAAGGACCATGGAAGGCAGGCATTGTGCTTGACTGGCACACGGTAGCAAGCCAGATCATCGGGCATAATGAATTCGGGTACCCCATTTTCGACAATACCAGGAGTGAAATCGGGGAGTTGCTCTATCAGTTCAAGTACAGAAATGATCAGAGTGCCCTTGATAAAATATTACGGGTGTCCATTGAATATCTTGGCGACAAAACAAGAGGAAAATTCGATGTGATTATTCCCGTTCCACCGTCAAGTCCAACGAGAACCATAACAAGTCGAATTGCACAGGGATTGGCGACAGGGTTAGGCACGAATTATTCCGGAACCGCATTGTCAAAAAGCAAGAATACAAGCGAATTAAAATCCGTATCAGACCCTGAGCAACGCAAGCAGATACTTGAAGGGGCATTTACTGCTGACAGAATTCAACTTGAAGGCAGAACAGTACTTCTTGTAGATGACCTCTATCGGTCTGGTGCTACGCTTGAAGCGGCTACCGAGGCCGTTATGTCGCAAGGCAATGCAAAGACTGCATATGTCTTGGCAATCACTCGCACGAGGGTTCACAGATGAGTAAAGTTTTCTTCGGCGGTTCAAGAAATATCGGGCGTATCAACCCCGCCATCAGGACACGCCTGAGAAATCTAATTACCAACAAGCACACTGTACTAATAGGCGACGCAAATGGTGTAGACAAGGCTGTCCAATCATTCTTCGCAGAAGAGGGATATCGTGACGTAGTTGTCTACTGCATGGATAGCGTGTGCAGAAATAATGTGGGCAACTGGCAAATCAAATCAATTGACTCAGGTGGAAAGAAAAAGGATTTTGCCTACTATGCAATGAAAGACGCCCAATTAAGCCTAGATGCCGACTACGGCTTTATGATTTGGGATGGCGAAAGCAAGGGTACCTTGAATAACGTATTAAACCTAGTTCACCAAGGTAAGTCAGCTTTGGTCTACCGCTCGCCTTCTCGTGAGTTCATTCAGGTTAAAACGACTGATGATGTAGTTTCATTAGTTGCAAGCTGTCCAGCTGAGTTAGTTGATTATCTCAATAAAAAAATAAAGTTTGAAAAAAGGGTGGCTGCATCACATCAGGTTGTACTCAGTTTTTAATAATGCGCCCAACAAGGCGTTCCAGGACAAATGTCGGGGTCGGACCACGCCAAGTAATTGAAGCGCCAGACTTTCGCCCTAGATTTGCCCGGCTGTTATCCCCTTAGACGCACGATTTTGTCGCCGAAATGCCCTTCATAAGCTACGCGACCCTCCTGCTTGATCGCATGCTCTCTTCTGCGCCCTTCCCCGGCCATCAGGGTCGCACACGATCGATCACGATGACCAAGTCCGTGGTGCCGGCAGTGCTGACCGGTCGGGCGGGGCCGACCCGTGCTATCTAGCCCGCATATCTCACC
>NZ_KB898983.1 GCF_000377945.1 Thioalkalivibrio sulfidiphilus | reverse complement strand
TGGGCACGGCCTCGATGGCCGCAAGACACCGGGATTATGCGGGTCCGGGGCACTTTATGCCCATCAAACCACCCACACGATTCCGCGATGACCCATGATTGTTTAATCATCATGCCTGCAAAAGGCGCCGCAATTGCTCTGCGAGTTCTGCACCCGCAAGCGTACGCACAACCGGATGAAGATCGTCGTGGACAGCGCTTCTGAGGGGCAGGGTATGGGTGCGGGGCACCCGGCGCTGGGGATCGCCGAACTGGTTGGACTGTATGTGCGAGCCCACCGTTTCGCAGACCACCACCCGGGGACCCGATTCCAGGATCTCGATCACCTGGCAATGGACGCCGTCCACCACCGCCTCCCGGCCGATCAGCTCCCTCAGAACCAGCATCAGTTCACTCATGATGCCTCAGTATAGAGGTGCCCCGTTCGGGCTGTATACGGCTCTGCCCCGGACTTGTATCTTGTCTCTGTCAACTCGTCTCTGGTGCCCTTATGAAATGGGAAATCATCGATGACCGTCTCGCCTATGAAGGCTTTTTCCGCATCCGCAGCCTGCGGCTGAGCCACAGCCGCTTCCAGGGGGGAGATCCCCTGGTCGTGAAGCGGGAATTGCTGGAACGGGGGCATGCGGCGGCCGTACTGCCCTACGACGCCGGGCGCGATCGCATCGTGCTGATCGAACAGTTCCGCGTCGGGGCCCTGGAAGCCGAGCGGGGCCCCTGGTTGATGGAGACGATCGCAGGCATGATCGAGCCCGGAGAGCGCGCCGAGGACGTGGTGCGGCGCGAGGCCCTGGAGGAGGCCGGCTGCCAGTTGGGCGAACTGGTGAGACTCTACGAATATCATTCCACGCCCGGTGGTGCATCGGAGCGCGTCAGCCTGTTCGTGGGGCAGGCGGACAGCGAGGGGGTCGGCGGCATCCATGGCCTGGCACACGAGGGGGAGGAAATCCGCGTGCACGTGCTGGACACCGAGGAGGCCTTCGCGCGCATGGACAGCGGGCTGGTGGACAACGCCATGACCCTGATCGCCCTGTTGTGGTTGCGGCTCAATCGGGAGATGCTTCGGGAACGCTGGGCCTGAACCGCCGAGTGGCGTCTGTATGGGGGAGGAGGATCCATGACCGGTGAAGAACTGAAACAGGTATTCCGGGACTGGGGGCTCAACGCAGCCCAGGGGGCGAAGGTGCTGTGCCTGCACAGCAACAAGCTCAGCGAATACCTTGAAGACGTCAGCCGCATTCCGTGCGCGGTGGCCTTCCATGTGGAGGCCCTGAATCTGCTGCCGGAGGTCGTACGCCAGCGACTTCTGGCGCAGCGCGTTCAGCGTCGAACCCATGAGCACTAGGAGTGGTCAACGACCGGCCTGAGATACGAGCCGGGGGGGATCCCGGGCAGAGGTGTCTATACTGGGTTGAGCAACAGGGTTGCAGGGGGGGGCTGCAGGGCCCAATCGCGGTGACCGGAACTGCGGGCAGCCATCAAGATTTGCGCCGTTCGACCGCTAACGTGTCTTAGGCCCGGGGCATCAGATCCCCGGTTTCAGAAACCGTCCGAAGCCTCCGGAGAGTGGCATGCAGGTATTGATCTGTGACGATTCCAGCTTCGCCCAGAAGCAGATCGCCCGCGCGTTGCCGCCGGACTGGCGGGTGAACTTGAGTTTCGCCCGCAACGGCCACGAGGCCCTGGCCGCCGTCCGGCAGGGCAAGGGCCGGGTCCTGTTCCTGGACCTCAACATGCCGGACATGGACGGTTACCAGGTGCTGGAGACCATTCGCCGTGAGCGGATGGACAGTGCCGTGATCGTCGTCTCCGGGGATGTGCAGCCCGAGGCCCAGCGCCGGGTGGAGCAGCTCGGTGCCCTGGGCTTCGTCAAAAAGCCGGCCGACCCCGAAGTGGTCGCTTCCTTGCTGGACCGGCTGGGCATCCTGGACGGCAGCCGCTTCGCCGGCCGGGGTGATTCGGCACACAGCGCCCTCTGGGATGGCTACCGGGAGATCGCCAACGTGGCCCTGGGCCGCGCAGTCAGCCTGATCGCGCAGCTGCTGGACGTCTTCGTGCTCATGCCCATTCCCAACGTGAACATGCTGGAGAAGAGCGAGCTGCAGATGGCCCTGTCCTCGGTGCGCGACAGCGAGGAAGAGGATGTCAGCGCGGTGTGCCAGGGGTTCGCGGGTGCCGGCATCACCGGCGAAGCCCTGCTGATCTTTAACGATTCCAGTTTCAGGGACATCGCGGAGCTGATGCGTTTCGAGGGGGTTGTCGACTCCAATGCCCAGGTCGAGCTGCTCATGGACATGGCCAGCATTCTCATCGGTGCCTGTCTCAAGGGTATCGAAGAGCAGCTGGACGTGAAGTTCAGCCAGGCCCATCCCGTGGTCCTGGGGCGGCACGTGGCGGTGAGCGATCTCATCGAGCGCAACATGGCGCACGGCAAACCCACCCTCACCATCGAGATGGCCCTGCAGTTCGAGGGCCGCAAGGTCAGCTGTGACCTGCTGTTGCTGCTCACGGAGGAATCCATGCCCCGACTCAATGATATCGTCAGCTACCTGATGGCGCCGTGATGAACCGTAACGAGGACATCCGCGAGCTGCACCTGCTTCTGGGCATGCTGGAGTCCCTGGACGTGGGACTGACCGTGCTGGACCGGGAATTCAACATCACCCTCTGGAACGGTTTCATGGCCAATCACAGCGGCATCCCGGCGGAAAAGGCCATCGGCAGCAACCTCTTCAATCTGTTCAGCGATGTCCCGGAGGCCTGGCTCAGGCGCAAGGCGCGCGCGGTGTTCCTGCTCAAGAGCCGTATCTTCAGCACCTGGGAGCAGCGTCCCTATCTGCTGCGCTTCAGGAACTACCGCCCCATCACAGGCGTTGCTGAGTACATGTACCAGAACATCACCTTCCTGCCCCTGAGCTCACCGGACGGTGCCGTGGATCACATCGGCGTGATTGTCTATGACGTCACCGACATCGCGACCAACAAGTTGTCCCTGGAAAAGGCCAATGAGGAACTGGCGTGCCTGAGCCGGACCGACAGGCTGACGCAGCTCAACAACCGGGGTTTCTGGGAGGAGTGCCTGGGTGGGGAATTTGCCCGATGCAAACGTTACGGCACCGTATCCAGCCTGATCATGTTCGATATCGATCATTTCAAGAAGGTCAATGACACCTACGGCCACCAGGCCGGTGACGAGGTGATCCGTACCGTATCCCAGTTGCTGACAAAGACCCTGCGCGATACCGACATCGCCGGGCGTTATGGCGGCGAGGAGTTCGGCGTCATCCTCACCGATACCAGCGCGGAGAAGGCACGCGTGTTCGCCGATCGCCTGCGGCGGCTCAACGAGGCCGTGACTGTACGCCATGAAGCGCTTGCCATCCGTTTCACCATCAGTCTCGGGATTGCCCAGTTCGCTCCGTCCATGGAGCGGCATTCACAGTGGATCGAGGCGGCGGACAAGGCCCTGTATCTGTCGAAGCAAGGGGGGCGGAATCGGGTGACGGTGGTGGGGGAGGGTTTGGATTTGCGGGTGGAGGAGGGTGGGGGGATTCAGCTTTAGTGGAGGAGCCTTTGTGTCTCGTATGGCCTTTCGGTCCGAAGAGCTGGGGTTGTTGAGTTTTTAATGAAGCTAAACCCGACAGTTGCATAAATCCGGCACGGTTTTACAAGAAAACGGCTTATATACGGTACGACCTGCCTGTTGCACGGCTGTTGCTGGACCTC
>NZ_KB898982.1 GCF_000377945.1 Thioalkalivibrio sulfidiphilus | reverse complement strand
CGCGCTCAAGTCGACACCACCAATTTTCAGAAAAATATGACTAAAAGTCATATTGTTATGCGAATATGCATCAGAGTTAACCGGACACTAGTGGAGACTGACCACTAAAAAAGCGGCCCTTTCAGGCCGCTTCAAAAAACCCCTGGGTGGAGGTCACTCGTCATGCTCAGTATCGGAAGTTCATCTCCAGCATCACCCCGCCATCGCCGGCCGGGTAGACCATGGCCCGGTTGCGGGGCTCCTGGGCGCTGATGCGCAGTTCCCGCTGGTAGCTGGCGGGCTGGGCATAGGAACTTCTGAGAATCTGCTGGCCGAAGGCCTGCTCGCGGGCGAAGTCCTGGTTGAGGGCCGCGGCGGTTCGGGTCAGGGAGCCGTAACTGTCTTCGTCTCCATGACTGGAGAACGGCAGGGAGATCAGGGTGGCAAGGATGGTCGCCGAGGCGGCGAGCCGGAGGATCTGCCGGCTTGGTGCCGGGCTGGCGCATGAGGCTGCGCGATGAGTTGTCTGCTGTGCCATGGTGGGCAACCCCGCTGTCTTGGATGTTCCGTGAGACCGGTGGCTTTGCGTCCCCGCCTTTCGACGGGTTTGCCTTTGTCCTGTGAGCCAGATTGCATCTGGCCACGACTGTGATTCTGGTCAAGGATCGGGTGCGGGGTTGAGCATTCCATCACATACCGTATGGCCTCTCGTCGGTGGAAAGAGGCCGCTTGTCGTCACCCTATCTCGAGCGACGTGTCAGCAAGCTCAGGTACCTGGTTGAAAGCGGGAGGATAAATGCCACTGCGTTTGCGCTGATTCCGGCGGCGCCGCCGTCAGAGCTGTTTGCCGACCCAGACCACGCCTTCGTCCTCCGGCCGGACCCGCGTCGAGAAGCCCAGGCGCTTCACCAGGGCCAGCATGTTGCTGTTGCTGGACAGCACCTCCCCTTCCATCAGGGTCAGGCCCCGGGACCGGGCCACCTGCATCAGGCTTTGCATCAGGTGGGTGCCGATGCCCTTGCCCTGCCAGTCGTCCGCCACCACCAGGGCGAACTCGCAGCTGCGCTGGTCTGGGTTGGCGGTGTAGCGGCCCACCGCCACCTGCAGTTCGGCGCCGTCCTGTTCCAGCGTGGCGATGAAGGCCATCTCCCGGTCGTAGTCGATCTGGGTGAAGCGCACCAGCATCTGCGGGGTGAGCTCGTGCAGGGCCTGCATGAAGCGGAAATAGCGGGATTCGTCCGAGAGCCCGCGCACGAAGGCCTGTTCGATCTGGGCATCCTCGGGGCGGATCGGGCGGATGGTGATGGGGGTACCGTCGGGCAGCTGCCAGTGGCTCACCAGGCTGGACGGGTAGGGGTGAATGGCCATGTGGGCGTAGGGATCCGCCTCGGCGGGCGGGAAGGCCACGCCGATGCGCGCGTCCACGGCCGCCAGCCCGTGCTCGTCGACGATCAGGGGGTTGATGTCCAGTTCCACCACCTGGGGCAGTTCGCAGACCATCTCGGAGATGCGCAGCAGGACCCGCTCCAGGGCGGCGGCGTCCACCGCGGGCATGTGCCGGAAGCGCGCCAGCAGCCGCGCCACCCGGGTGCGGCTGATCATGTTGCGGATGATGGTCTCGTTGAGCGGCGGCAGGGCCACGGCCCGGTCCTGCAACACCTCCACCGAGGTACCGCCGGAGCCGAAGCTGATCACCGGGCCGAATACCGGGTCGCGCAGCACGCCCACCATCAGCTCCCGTCCGTAGTGGCTGCGGTACATGCGCTCCAGGGTCACCCCCTCGATCAGCGCATCGGGCTGCGCCTCCCGGGCTGCCTGGAGCATCTCCTGGAAGTGTTTGCGTACCGCATCCGCGCCGGTGATGTTGAGGCGCACGCCGCCCACGTCCGACTTGTGGGTGATGTCCGGCGAGGCGATCTTCATGGCCAGCGGGTAACCCAGGGTGCTGGCCGCCACCAGAGCCTCGGCCGGGGTGCGTGCCAGCAGGGTCTGGGTCACGGGGATGTGGAAGGCGGAGAGCACCGCCTTGGCCTCCAGGCTGCCCAGCACCTTGCGCCCCTCGGCCAGCACGCCCTCGATGATCAGTCGCGCCCCCTCCACGTCGGCGGGGCTGCGGTCGCTCAGGGGGCCGGGCACCTGCAGCAGCAGGCGCTGGTTGCGCTCGTAGGCGGTGAGGTAGGCGAAGGCCTCCACCGAGGCCTCCGGGGTCGGGAAGTGGGGCAGGCCAGCCTCGCTGAAGCGCTTGCGGGCGGCGCTCACCTGCTTGCCGCCCATCCAGCAGGCCAGCACCGGCTTGCGCAGGCCGCTTTTGTCCTGCGCCTGTACCGCGCCGATGAGTTCCTCTGCCACCCCGTTCGGGTCGGTCATGGCCTGGGGGGTGAGCATGGTGAGGATGCCGTCCACACGAGGGTCCTCCAGGCAGGCGCCCAGTGCCTCCCGGTAGCGGCCGGCGTCCGCGTCGCCGAGCAGGTCCAGGGGGTTGCCGTGGGACCACTGGGCGGGCAGGGTGGTGTCCAGGTGCCGCAGGGTGGCGGGGGAGAGTTCCGCCATGCTCACGTCCAGTTCCACTGCCCGGTCGGTGGCCATCACCCCGGGACCGCCCGCATTGGTGATGATGGCCAGGCGATTGCCGTGCACCCGGGGCGCGGTGGACAGCAGCCGGGCGGCGGAGAAGAGTTGCTGCACGGTCTGGGCACGCACCGCGCCGGCCCGTTCCAGGGCCGCGTCGAACACGTCGTCTGCCCCCACCAGGGCGCCGGTGTGGGACATGACCGCCCGGGAACCCTCCTCGTGACGCCCCGCCTTGATGACGATCACCGGTTTCATGCGCGCCGCCGCCCGCAGGCCGCTCATGAAGCGCCGCGCGTGGCGAATGCCTTCCACGTACAGCAGGATGCTGTGGGTCTCCGCGTCCAGGGCCAGGAAGTCCAGCACGTCGCCGAAGTCCACGTCCGCCGCGTCGCCCAGGGAGGCCACCAGGGAGAAGCCGATGCGCTGGTCCTCGGCCCAGTCCAGGATGGCGGTGCAGATGGCGCCGGACTGGGACACCAGGGCCAGGTGGCCGGGCAGGGCGGTGTTGCGGCTGAAGGTGGCGTTGATCTTGTGCTTGGGCCGGATCACGCCCAGGCAGTTGGGGCCGATGAGGCGAAGCCCGGTCTCCCGGGCCGCCTCCAGCATGGCCGCCTGCAGGCGTTGCCCCTGGGAGCCCGCCTCGGCGAAGCCCGCCGACATGACGATCGCCCCGGCCACCCCGGCCTCGCCGCACTGGCGCACGATCTCCGGCACCGTGTCGGCAGGTGTGGCGATCACGGCCAGCTCCGGCGGCCGCTCGATGGCGGCCACGTCCGGGTAGGCCCTCATGCCCATGATCTTCGGGTGGTTCGGATTGACCGGATGCAGGGCCCCCTCATAACCGATGGCGCGCAGGTTGCGCATGACCAGGCCGCCCACCGCCTCGGGCCGGTCGCTGGCGCCGATCACGGCGATGCCCCGGGCGGAGAGGATGCGGCGCAGGTAGTGGGGACCCATGGTGGCTCCGTGTCTGAGGTATCGGGCGGGTTTTCAGTGTTTCATGGCCATCTTGGCGTAATCAATCATGCTGCATTCTGATTCCGGACAATGTGTTGGCCGATCAATGAGCTGATACTCTTGAAGTCTGCTCGTTTGGACGGATCCCCAGGCGAGCCCGCATATCTCACCACCGTTCGTAGCGAGGGCGTCGAGATGCCGCTGTGACGGGGCGCGCGGAGCGGAAGACGGCGCCGGCGTAGCCGACAC
>NZ_KB898981.1 GCF_000377945.1 Thioalkalivibrio sulfidiphilus | reverse complement strand
TCACCCGCGAGGAAAACACCCCGTTGGCGTAGGCATACGTCAGCACCTTCACCATCATCGCCGGATCAAACGGCTGTCGGCGCCTGCCATCGCCTTCATAGCGGGCATGAAACGCCGTGAGATCCAAGGCGTCCACCGCATCGGAGACGAAGTAGGCCAAATGCTGCTCCGGAAGCCACTCCTTGAGCGACGCGGGCAACAGTAACTGCTGATCGGGATTGTAGGGGCGGTAGGTCGTCGGCATAGCCAATTCTAACGCTGCAGGTTTCTACCGCCCAGGCTCCTAGCTTCGGTGGCTCGGGGCCGCAAGGTGAGGCATCAAAATCCCTGCATCAAGAAGTCGATCGCCGCGACGATGTCGTCGCGGTGTGATTGAAGGCGGGTGATAGGGTCGAGCAGGAGACTGGTAGGGACGGCCGCCATGAATTGCGTGGCCATGACCAGTTCCTGGTCAGCGATGTGGAAACAAGGGTTGAGGGTCTGGGCTGGTTTGGGCGCGTTGGATGCTGGCAGCAGTGGGACGACGATTCGAGTATTCAAATGGCTCAGCAGATCGGCTTGAACGTCCAGCAGATAGCCGCTGCCCTCCGGATGTTCATACACATCAAAGCGTGCCATCAAAAGCTCTGGTAACGAGCCAGCGGCAAGCCGTGCTGTTCGACAAAGGCATTCGAGCTGTCCAGGGCGGCACGGTTCTCCTCGAGCCACAAGGAGGCGCGACGCTCTGCGATGGCACGCGCCAACCCTTGTTCCGCGGCCTGGGAGACATTCACCTTGAGTTCCTTGGCCATGGCCAGGAGATGCGGATCGATGGTGACGTTGGTCGGTCGGCGGGTCCTGGTCGAAGTATGCTGCTCAATGCCCATGTTCTGCTCCGCTACCTGTGTTTATGAGCGTATGCATTATATCATGCATGATTCATGTGCATGGAGGCTCTTGCGCTTTCGGCCATCCAGAAACACGCACTAAAGTTCTGGGTGTCCACAACGACCCTCGAATAACGAGACCACCGTGCAAGCTCCGTAGGCCCGATAGAGCGCAAGCGGTATCGGGCAGCTTATGCCGGACACCGCTGCGCTTTGTCCGGCCTACGATTCTGACCACTGAACGATCAATCCTCAAACCGCATCGACAGGTCCACCGCCACCAGATCCTTGGTGATCGACCCCACCGAGATGTAATCCACCCCGGTTTCGGCGATGGCCTTGACCGTGTCCAGACTGACCCCACCGGAGGCCTCGAGCTTCACCCGGCCCGCCACGCGGCCAACCGCCTCGCGCATGCGCTCCAGGGGGAAGTCGTCGAGCATGATGACGTCCGCGCCGGCGGCCAGGGCCTGGTCGACCTCGTCCAGGGTCTCGGTCTCCACCTCCACCATCAGGCCGGGGGCCGTGCGGCGGGCGGCCTCCACGGCGGCGGCGATGGAGCCGGCGGCGTGGATGTGGTTTTCCTTGATGAGTACGGCGTCGTAGAGACCCAGGCGGTGGTTGCGGCCGCCGCCGCAGGCGACGGCGTATTTCTGGGCCACGCGCAGGCCGGGGAGGGTCTTGCGGGTGTCCAGGATCCGGGCGCCGGTACCGGCCACGGCCTCCACATAGGCGCGGGTGGCGGTGGCAGTGGCGGAGAGTAATTGCAGGAAATTCAGGGCGGTACGCTCTCCGGTGAGCAGGGCCCGGGCGGGGCCTCGCAGGGAGCAGAGGCGGGTGTCGGCCTCGACCTGCTCGCCCTCGGCCACGTGCCAGCCCACCACCACGCGGGGATCCAGCTGGGCGAATGTCTCGTCGAACCAGGCGCTGCCGCAGACCACCGCCGGGACCCGGCACAGTACGTAGGCGTGGGCGATGGCGTCCTCGGGGATCAGGGCAGCGGTGACGTCGCCGGAGCCCACGTCCTCGACCAGGGCGAGCCGGACCTGCTCGCGGATCAGCTCCGCGGACGGGGCGGCGGGGGGGCGGGTGTCGTGGTCGGCCATCGGGGCATCCGGTTCAGCGGGTGGAGACTGATTGTAACGCGCTGGACTGACTGGGGACGCTCCTTGCTCACGTCAGTCGCAAAGACGCTTTCATAGAGCGGTCCCTGTGTCTCCGTGGCCCGTGAGAGGACGGGCCTTAGGTACGATTCAAAACCAGTCCTCTCACGGAGCCACGGGGGCACGGGGATAAATCGATATATCTTTCCCCCCGCCCAGCGTCTCTGCGAGAGGAAGGGTTTTGTCGGTTTGTCCGATGTCAAAACCGTTCTCTCACGGGGACACGGAGACACGGGGAAGATCATTCTTTATTGGTTGCCCCCTTGCCCCCGTGTCTCCGTGAGAGAAACGCCTTCGAAAGGTCCGTGATTGTTCTTCAGTGAACGAATACAAAATGTGAGGCAAAAGGCACAGCGTTTTTTGATGCGTTTTACCCGGGCTGGTGAGTTGTGGCGCAGAGGCGTCGATTCGACACCGCCCTGTGCTATGGTTTGTGCCATCGAGTTCAGCATCGGGAGAGGCGCCATGACCCGGGCCATGCTGCTGGTTGCCGTGGTGGCGGATGAGCTGGAGGAAAAGGCCGTGGCCATCATCCGCGAGGAGGGCGGGCAGGGTGTGACCATCCTGCCCGGGCGCGGTCTCGGCTTTCCGGAACACACGACCTTTTTCGGGCTCACCTACCGGGGGCTCGAGAAGATCCTGTTGTGCGCCCTGGACGAGGTCACCGCCGAGCGCGCGGCCGGACGCCTGAACCAGGAGCTGCATCTGCTGCGTCCCTTCCAGGGCCTGGCATTCTCCCTCAAGCTGGGCGCGACCGGCGGCATGAGCGCGGATGAGATCCGGCGTTTCATCGAGGCCGGAAGACCGAACACGGCCCAGGAATCCGGCGCCGCAGATTGAACGTTAACCACCGGCCCACCACAACGACACGCAGCCCGCCTTGGACCAGCTCAGAGAATTCCTCGGGATACTGAAGCATTCCTTCCGGAATCTGCTGCCCATCATCGTGGTCGTGGCGTTCTTTCAGTTCGTCATCATGCGCCAGGTGCCAGACGACCTGCTGCCCATCACCTTCGGCCTGCTGGTGGTGGTGCTGGGCGTGGCCCTGTTCCTGCAGGGCCTGGAGATGGGCATCTTCCCCATCGGCAAGAACCTGTCCAATGACTTTGCCAAGAAGGGCTCCCTGTCCCTGCTGATGATCTTCGGCTTCTGCCTGGGCTTCTCGGCGGTGGTGGCGGAGCCCGCCCTGATCGCCGTGGCCAGCCAGGCGGAGCTGATCAGCGAGGGGCGCATCCACGGCCTGACCCTCCGCCTGCTGGTGGCCGTCTCGGTGGGCCTGGTGGTGGCGCTGGGCGTGGTGCGCATCATCCTGGGCCACAGCCTGCACTGGTACATGATCATCGGCTACATCGTGGTGGTTGTAGTGACATTCTTTGCGCCGGAGGAGATCGTGGGGCTCGCCTACGATTCCGGCGGCGTGACCACCAACATCGTCACCGTGCCCCTGATTGCCGCGCTAGGCATCGGCCTGGCGGTGTCCCTGCGCGGGCGCAACGCGCTCACCCACGGCTTCGGCCTGGTGGGGCTCGCGGTAATGGTGCCCATGATCTCGGTGCAGGTGTACGGCATCCTGGTCTACAGCTTCGGCGAGACGGGGGCCGTGGAGGCCGCGTCCGCGATGCTGGACCCTGTGGTCGAAGAGGCGGTCTCCCCCACCGCCGGCAGCATCCTGCTGGGCATGGTCACGGACCTGTTGGTGATGTTCCGGGATGTGCTGCCAATCATTGCCGTGGTGCTGTTCTTCCAGTACCTGGTGATCCGCAAGCCCATCGCCCACATCCACAAGGTGATGGCCGGCTTCGTGCTGGTGATCGTGGGCCTGTATGCCTTCGTGGTGGGCCTCAAGCTGGGGCTGTTTCCCATCGGCCAGAGCATGGCCGAGCAGCTGATCGGCCTGGACAAGGTGGTTTTCGTCTACCTGTTCGCCTTCAGCATCGGCTTTGCAACCACCATGGCGGAGCCGGCCCTGATCGCCATCGGCCAGAAGGCCGAGGAGGCCGGCAAGGGCAAGCTCAACGGCAACCTGATCCGCCTGTTGGTGGCCCTGGGCGTGGCCATCGGCATCACCATCGGCGTGCACCGCATCATCACGGGCGATTCCATCCACTACTACATCATGGGCGGCTACACCCTGGTGATCCTGCTCACCTGGCTGGCGCCCAAGTACATCGTCGCCCTGGCCTATGACCTGGGCGGCGTGACCACCTCGGAGGTGACCGTGCCCCTGGTCACCGCGCTGGGCATCGGCCTGGCCACCCACATCGAGGGGCGCAACGTGCTCATCGACGGTTTCGGTCTGATCGCCTTTGCCTCGATCTTTCCGATCGTCACGGTGATGCTCTATGCTATTTTCGTTGAACTCGTCGCCAGGACGAGGGGGGTACAGACATGAAATTCGCGGTACTGGTGGCCATCCTGGCCGAGGAACTGGAAGAGAAGGCCATCGACTCGGCCAAGCAGGCCGGGGCCGGCGGCGTCACCATCCTGGACGGGCGCGGCATCGGCACCCAGGAAAAAAAGACCGGGTCTTCGCGGATTAGTGTGGGTCATTTTCTGCATATTTAGGCAGAGGCGGCAGGAAGGCGGCGATGATCTTGAGCTTGAGATACTCTTCGTCGCGATAGCCGTAGGCCCTGCGTTGCAGGACGCGGATCTTGTTATTCAACCCCTCGACCAATCCGAGGCTAACCTTGTTGTTCGGATGACAGTAAGAGGCGATGCCGTCCCAATGACGTTCGATCATGCGCGCGAACTTGCGGTAGGGTTCCAGCCGCTGCCACTTGAGGGCGTCTTGCCAGCGCTCGAA
>NZ_KB898980.1 GCF_000377945.1 Thioalkalivibrio sulfidiphilus | reverse complement strand
GGTGATCACTCGGGCGTACCGATCACCGAAAACACCCTTGAGCGTCGCCCCGGCCGAGAAGCCCGGCAGCGAAAACAGTTCACGCACTGTGCGGGGAGATTTCATGTCATGATCCTGTCAGCCAAACGGAACCACTTTGGGCACGGCCTCGATGGCCGCAAGACACCGGGATTATGCGGGTCCGGGGCACTTTATGCCCATCAAACCACCCACACGATTCCGCGATGACCCGTACTTCCCAAAGTACTCGCCCCAAAGTATCCAAGTACCCGCCAAAGTACCCGTCCCAATTGGGATGATGGGTGTCCCAAAGTACCCAAGCGGATGATGGGTGTCCCAAAGTTGCCCCCTGATTTGAAACTAGACGCCTGGCGGCAAGCTGTCAAACGGATGATGGGTGTCCCAAAGTACCACCCTATCCAAGTACCCGCCAAAGTACCCGTCCCAATTGGGATGATGGGTGTCCCAAAGTACCAGGGATGATGGGTGTCCCAAAGTATCGCCAAGTGACTGACAGTCAAACGGATGATGGGTGTCCCAAACAACCTACCGCCATCAAACGGATGATGGGTGTCCCAAAGCACCCCCAAAGCACCCTCCACTGGTCATTGGGCGCTCCCTGTCCCTGTTGGCATTGATTTGAAACTAGTCGCCTAGTGACTGACAGTCAAACGGATGATGGGTGTCCCAAAGTAACCAGATGATGGGTGTCCCAAAGTACCACCGATGCCCGAAAGTACCGCTACAGTCAAACGGATGATGGGTGTCCCAAACAACCTACCGCCATCAAACGGATGATGGGTGTCCCAAAGTACAATGGGTGTCCCAAAGTACCCGGCGACTCGGCAAGATGATGGGTGTCCCAAAGTAACCACCCAAAGTACCCGCACCATGGGTGTCCCAAAGCACCCCCAAGATGATGGGTGTCCCAAAGTAACCACGTCCCAAAGTAACCACGCCAATCGGATGATGGGTGTCCCAAAGTACCCACGACCAAAGTACCAAGTAAGATGATGGGTGTCCCAAAGAAAGCCCACCCCCAGATGATTGGGATGATGGGTGTCCCAAAGCACCCCCAGGATGATGGGTGTCCCAAAGCACCCCCAGGATGATGGGTGTCCCAAAGTACCCTTCACCTCCAATCTTCTACCGATTTATCTCGGCGCACTGGGTGTCCCAAAGTACTCCAAAGCACCGTCAAACGGATGATGGGTGTCCCAAAGCGCTACAGTCAAACGGATGATGGGTGTCCCAAAGTAACCATGGCCTAGTGACTGACAGTCAAACGGATGATGGGTGTCCCTAAGTACCCCCCAAAGTAACCACCAAAGTACCCCAAAAAAACGGGGCCCCGAAGGGCCCCGTCTCAATCGGTCAGGTCAAGCTCCGATTAGAACACCACGCGCATACCGGCACCGACGGCGGTTTCCTTGCCAACGGCCGGATTGTCATAGTCGCTCTGGCGGACACCACCGTGCACAGAAACATTGCGGTTGAACGCATGGCGCACACCGGCAGCAACCCAGGTCACATCACGGTTATCAAGCTCGGCGTCAAACTGACCATAGCCCAGCATGAAGGTGTTAGCACCCATGCGGTAGGTACCTGCCACCATGATAAAGTCACCAGCATTGGCGGTATCTGCACCAGTGGTGGCGTTTTCGTGCTTGATGGTCTCGTACTGAGCCATCACACCGAAGGCACCGGTCTTGAACTCAGCACCCACCTTGGTGGACTGGAAGTCACGAGTATCCTGGGGGTCGCCATCGGCATCAAAACCACCCGTCTGGGTAGCACCGCCGTACTCATTGGCATTGGTGTGGGCCACCCAGATTTCCACGGGGCTCAGGTCGACGTTCACACGCAGAGCGTACATGTGCTCAGCGTTGTTCTTATCACCACCGCCAACATTCTCGGTCTGATCCAGACCGAAGGTGGCATTCACGCTCACCATCTCGAACTTGCCACTGTACCCGATGGCATTATCAACGTAGGAACCGTTACCCAGGCCACCAAAGGCGCCGATCATGGCACCGTTACCGCGGGCCTGCATGAAGGTGGCGTGGAAGGGATCCTTGCCAGAAGTAGCAAAGGCGGTGGTCTGACGACCGAACTGCACGCTACCGAAACCGCCACGCAGACCGACGAACACGTCGCGGGTACCGGAGTTGGTCCAGTTGGTGGGCAGCAGGTTGGATTCGGCCTTGGCGAAGGCGGTCAGGCCGTTGCCCAGATCGTGGCTGGCGGTCAGGGCCACGCCGGAGAAATTGCCGGAGTTGACGTTGCCACCAGACATGGCGTCGGTCATGTACCAGCCCTTGCCATTGGCGGTGTTGCCATCACCGGAAATGTTCACGATCTCGGTCTGCAGGCGAGCAGACAACTGCACATCAGCAGCAGCGATGGCGGGGACGGCCATCACAGCGGCCACACCAGCAGCAATCAGAGTCTTCTTCATCATTGTTTCACTCTCCCAGGAGTTGAGTCTTGAAACTGCTTTCACACAAGTTTGTGTGTCATTTTCGAAAATGACCGGCTTGTTATACGCCCTGATTTCGAGCATTGCAAGGGGTGATTCGCAAAAAAACGACAAAAGCACGAAATTTGCGTTGTGTTTTTGCAACAATCGCCAGTCATGGCGCTTTGATTGGGATCATCGAATATTGGGATCGATAGCTCAGAACTTACTTTAAGTGCGGCGTGACGGGTGCACCCGAGTGGGGCGCGGGGTGTTGTTTGGGGGTCAGGGGTCAGGGCATGGCGGATATTTCTTTGGACAAAAACTTCATATACTTTGTCTATACTTTTTCATTACGTTGTCCCAGGGGAGCTGCCGATATGGCCAAAGAAACTGTTTTCACCATGAAAATGGAGAAGGACCTCAGGGACGAGTTCATGGCCGAGGCCAAGGCCGCCGACCGTCCCGCTTCCCAAGTTGTCAGGGAGTTGATGCGTGAGTTCATACAGCGACAGCGGGAAGCCCGCGAATATGAGTCCTATATTCACCACAAGGTGCAGCTGGCACGCGATTCCGTTAAGCGCGGACAGGGACTCACTCATGAAGAGGTCGAAGCGGTCTTTACAGCACGCCGTAAAGCGATGGGGGGCGAGCACGATTAGCTATGAAAGCCATTTGGACGGCGGAAGCCATGCGCGACAGGGAAGTCATATTCGAGTATGTCGCACGCGATAACCCCATGGCGGCCATCAAACTTGACGAATGTTTCGGCGAGGCTGTTGCGCTGCTCGCCACACAACCCCATCTAGGCAAGGAGGGGCTGGTCAGTGGTACTCGCGAATTCATCCCACACGAAAGCTACCGGCTGATCTACGAGGTCGATGCCGACACCCTGTGGATTCTTGCCCTGGTGCATACGGCTCGGCGCTGGCCGCCTCCAGATTACCCAGTCTGATAATGCTGCACCGTCGATTTAAGGAACGTCTGATCAAGTGATTTCAGGCAGCTGGCCTATGCACATCAAGGACGAAATGTCGTTTCCCTAGTCAATTTGGGTCCGGATTTGCCGTTCTTTTGACCGATCCCGGCCGATTCACGGCCCAATCCCTGATCACCGGGCGCACCTATCCTGCCGTACGCAACAACTGGCGCCTCGCCAGGTATAGATTCGACAGCGCAAACAGGGTGGTCAGCTGGGCCGTGTTCTTGGCCAGCCCCCGGTAGCGCACCTTGGTATATCCAAACTGGCGCTTGATGACCCGAAACGGATGCTCCACGCGTGCTCGAAGCTGGGACAGGCGATGATTGATCTCGCGCTTCCACTCGGGCAGTTCCCGGCCCCGCACACGCTTGAACGGGAAACACCACAGCGGACCGCTGGCCGGATCACTTGCCGCCAGGTTGCGCTCCCGGGTCGTGTAGCCCTTGTCCCCATGTACCTCCTGCTCCTCGCCGTGCAGCAGGGTATCGGTGAGCTTCACGTCTGGCACCTTTGCCGCCGTGCCCACCACCGTGTGGACCAGGCCATGGGCGGTATCCACACCCACATGGGCCTTCATGCCGAAGTACCACTGGTTGCCCTTCTTCGTCGAACTCATCTCCGGATCGCGCTTGCCGTCTGCGTTCTTCGTGGAGGTCGGCGCAGCAATCAGGGTGGCATCGACCATCGTGCCCTTGCGCAGGATCAGGCCACGCTCGCCCAAAAGACCGTTGATCTCATCAAGCAGCGCGCCCGCCAGGCCATGGCGTTCGAGCAGGTGACGGAACTTACAAATGGTGGTCTCGTCAGGAATGGCCTCCACCGTGGCGTCCAGGCCCGCGAACTCCCGCAGCAGCGGGATATCGTGCAGCGCCTCTTCCATGGCCGGGTCGGAATAGGCGAACCACTGCTGCATGAAGTGGATGCGCAGCATCGTCTCAAGCCCGATCGGGCGGCGCCCATTGCCGGGCTTGGGATAGTAGGGCTCGATCAAGGCCTCCAGCCGGGACCAGGGCACCACCTGGTTCATCTCGGCCAGAAACTGTGCCTTGCGGGTCTTTTTGGGGTGCTTCACAAAGCCCGAATCGTTCAAGCCCAACTGTTTCATGGTGCGATCTGTTGCTCCGAGAGTATGGTTCGAGGATTATCCCATGTGGCGGGACTTAATCAGAGGTTCCTTAATGTGCGGCATCTGGAAATCGTTGATTACCACTGACGCGTGAAGATGATGACTATCCGACGAGAAGAAATCACCCGCATGGATTTTTCCGATGTTGTGGAGCCCGGCGAGAAACTGCCGCCCGTCCACCCGGGGGAAATCCTGCTCCATGACTTCATGAAACCGCTCGCACTTTCAGCCAACGGGCTGGCGGCTCGTCTTCATGTTCCCGCAAACCGCATCAGCGGCATCGTCAATGGCTCGCGCGCCGTGACTGCGG
>NZ_KB898979.1 GCF_000377945.1 Thioalkalivibrio sulfidiphilus | reverse complement strand
ACAAGCCGGGACGGCTGAGCAAGGCTGGTAATGCCTACCTGCGCTCTGCACTGTTCATGCCGGCCATGGCGGCCATCAGGCACGAGCCCCGGGCCAAGGCGTTCTATGAGGCACTTGTCGCCCGCGGCAAGAAAAAAATCCAGGCTCTGTGCGCCGTGATGCGCAAGTACCTCACCGGACTGTGGGCGTGCATCAAAACCGGCAAACCCTTCGATGCCTCGGCTTTGTTTAGCGATCAACACATTGCTAAGGCTTGACTGGGAACGGAGTATCTACGGGGCGACTGGATGAGAATCGCTGCAGGCTCCACTCAACCATAGGGCGGCCCATGGCCGCCGATCAGCACCCGAACGGATCTCCGGGCGGCGGGCACGGCCCGTCCGGTCAGCTCACATCCCCATCCACATAGACCCATCGCCCCGCCTCGCGCACGAAGCGGCTGGTCTCCTCCAACCGGTAGGCGCGTCCGCCGATCTTGTGGCGGGCGACAAAGGACACGGTCCCTGATTCATCACCGGGACCACCTGCCGTGGCGGCGTGCACCTTGAGCCCGAGCCATTTCACCCGCGCATCCAGATCGAGGCTCGCCGGCCGGGTGCTGCTGTGCCAGGTGGCCAGCAGGTAGTCCGCGTCACCGCGCACGAAGGCGCTGTAGCGGGAACGCATCAGCTGCTCCGCCGTCTCGGGCAAGGCCTCGCCGGCGTGATAGGGACCACAGCAGGTCTCGTAGGCCTTGCCGCTGCCGCAGGGACAGGGTTCGTGATTCATAGATCGTCTCATCGTCGGCTTGCCCGCAGGAGCGGCGACCCCGCCGCGAACACCGCAGCCCGAACAGGCCGCCGCTGTTCGGCCCGAAGTCGGGCCTCCTACTCGTCCTTCTTCAGCAGATCCTTCAATCCGGCGAAGGGCGAATGGGTGGCGCCCGATGCCTTGCCGCCCTTCACACCCGTGGGATTGGCCGCCGCCTCCAGCAGACGCTGGTGCTCGTTGTCGTGGCAGTAGAGACACAAGAGTTCCCAGTTGCTGCCATCGGGCGGGTTGAAGTCGTGATCGTGGTTGCGGTGATGCACGGTCAGTTCATGCACGTTGGCCCGGGTGAATTCGCGCCCGCAACGCCCGCACACCCACGGGTACATCTTCAGTGCCTGCTCCCGGTACCCCTGCCCCCGCTCCAGCGCCTCACGCCGCGCCTGCGCCACCACACGATCCAGCTTTGAGTCTGCCATCACCGATCTCCTTGTCTCACGCCCAAGTATAATCCCGTCGCATGAACATCATCTTCTTCGCCCTGGTGGCCATCGCCTTCGCCAGTGCCGCCTGGCACCAGTTGCGCTGGGACGGTGCGGGCGAGGCGCCCATGGCGCAACTCACCAGTGGCGTGATCAACGCCGCCGGCGGTGCCGTGGAACTGGCCATCGCCCTGATCGGCGTCATGACCCTGTTCCTGGGCCTGATCAAGGTGGCGGAGGCCGGCGGCCTGCTGGCGATCCTGGCCCGGCTCATCCGGCCGCTGATGGTGCGCCTGTTCCCGGACGTGCCGCCCAACCACCCGGCCATGGGCGCCATGATCCTCAATCTCTCCGCCAACATGATGGGCCTGGGCAACGCGGCCACGCCCTTCGGCATTCGCGCCATGCAGGCGCTCAACCAGCTCAACACCCGCCCCGGCGTGGCCAGCGATTCCATGGTGCTGTTCCTGGCCATCAACACCTCCAGCGTCACCCTGCTGCCCACCGGGGTGATCGCCATCCGCGCCGCCGCCGGCTCCTCGGACCCGGCGGCCATCCTGCCCACCACCCTGTTCGCCACCCTGTGCGCGACCGTCGCCGGCATCAGCGCCGCGTTCCTGTACCGGCGCTTCGCGCCCCTGCCGCCTCTGCCCGCAGCGCCTGCGGCGGAACAGGAAACACCCTCGTCACCGGATCAGGCCCTGCCGGAGCGTACCGAGGACACCCCGCTTCCCGAGGACGACGGACGCGCCTATCCGGCCTGGGTCTCGGGACTCGCCCTGCTGGGCTTCGTGGCCCTGATCCCGCTCTCGGTGCTCTACGGCCAGGCCATTGCACCCTGGATCATCCCGAGCCTGGTCATGGGCTTCCTCGCCTTCGGCCTGCTGCGCGGCGTGCGCATCTACGAGGTGTTCGTGGACGGGGCCAAGGAAGGCTTCCAGGTGGCGGTGCGCATCATCCCCTACCTGGTCGCCATCCTGGTGGCGGTGGGGATGCTGCGGGCGAGCGGCGCACTGGGCGCCTTCGTGGCCCTGCTCGGGCCGATCACCGGCCCACTGGGACTGCCGGCGGAGGCCCTGCCCATGGCCCTGTTGCGGCCGCTGTCCGGTTCCGGTGCCTACGGGGTGATGGCCTCCATCATCAACGACCCGGCCATCGGCCCGGACAGCTACGTGGGCCTGCTGGTGACCACCCTGCAGGGCTCCACCGAGACCACCTTCTACGTGCTGGCGGTGTACTTCGGTGCCGTGGGCATCCGCCGCCTGCGCCATGCCCTGCCCGCGGCGCTGACCGCCGACCTGGTGGCCGTCATCGCGGCGGTGTTCGCGGTAAGCTTCCTGTTCGGGCAGGCAGTGATGTAACTCGGAACAAGATTCAACGCAAAGGCGCGAAGGCGCGAAGAACGCAATGATCATTGATAAAACTGACCTCGCGTCCTTAGCGCAGACCTTCGCGAACTTCGCGGCCAGGCTTTTCAAGACTTGACTAACACAGACAACAAGGCAAAACCCATGGCACTCAAGGCCACGATCTTCAAGGCGGAACTGCAGGTCTCGGACATGGACCGGCACTACTATGGGCAACACGCGCTGACCCTGGCGCGCCACCCTTCCGAGACCGACGAGCGCATGATGGTGCGGGTGCTGGCCTTCGCGCTGTTTGCCAGCGAAGGGCTGCAGTTCGGCAAGGGCCTGTCCACGGATGACGAGGCGGACCTCTACGAGCAGGATCTGACCGGACTGATTCAGCGCTGGATCGACGTGGGCACGCCGGATGAACGGGATCTGCGCAAGGCCTGGGGACGGGCCACGCAGGTGGTGGTGCTGAGCTACGGTCGCACGGCACAGACCTGGTGGAACCTGAACCGGGACAAGCTCGAGAAGCTCAGCAACCTCACCGTGCTCTGGCTGCCCCAGGAGACCACCCAGGCACTGGCGGCCCTGGCCGAACGCAGCATGCAGATCCAGTGCAGCATTCAGGATGGCGTGGCCTGGTTCAGCAGCGGCGAGACCACCCTGCAGGTGGAGCCGGTCACCCTCATGATCTCCCCAGGCGCAGGGCGAGATCACGCCTGAATGTCTCCAGGGCGGGGCGCGCCTGCTCGAAGATCTCGGCGAAGCGATAGAACTCCAGCACCCGCACATCCTTGATCTCGGGACGCACCAGGAAATCCGGCTGCAGACGCTTGAGCTTTTCCTCCAGGATCGCCGTCTGCATCACCTGGAAGGTGTTGAAGCTGGTATCGAAATAGGAAGGATCCCGGGAACTGTCCACGGTGCGGGTGCCGAGCACGTCCACGGCGATGGTCAGGTCGCAGTCCGCAAACAGCAGGTCATAGGGCAGCAGATTGGTCAGGCCCCCATCCACACCAGGTAACGCTCGCCCAGTCTCACCGGCGGGAACAGCCCGGGCACGGCCATGCTGGCCTGCACCGCCGGCCAGAGTTCACCCGCCTCCAGCACCACCGGTTCACGGGTCCACATGTCGGTAGCCACCACCTGCAGGGGGTTGAATAGTACCGCGAACCCCGCATCAGCTACCGTCACAAGCATTGATCCGCAGGGGCTGATGCCCGCGGGCCCGCCCGAACCACCCCGTCCGGGTGGTTGTCGGGCGCGCAGCTCCACAGGATAATGCCCGGGCCTCATTCAATTCCCAGGGACCCGGCCCCATGAACATCGACTGGACTGTCACACCCGCATCGCTCTGGTTCCTGCTGGGCGTACTGCTGATCTTCTCCGAATTCGTCTTCCCCGGCATCATCGCCATCTTCTTCGGCGCCGCCGCCATCGTGGTGGCCGTCATCCTGTTCCTGGGATTCAACCTTTCCTTCAACGTGCAGATCCTGCTGTTCGCCGCCCTGGGCGCGGTCCTGCTGCTGCTCACCCGCAACCGGCTCAAGGCCTGGTTCCAGGGCACATCCAGCACAGGTCAGCACGGGGTGGAGGTGCTGCCCGTCGGCACCCAGGTGGTGGCCAGCGAGGATTTCGTCGATGGCGGCGGACTGGTGCACTACAGCGGCGCGCGCTGGAACGCGGAGTCCGCCGAGCCGGTCAGCGCCGGACAGCATGTCTGGATCACCGGGCGGCGCGGACTGGTGCTGCAGGTGAGCCCGCGCCCGCCCGGCCAGTAATCACACAACAACAACTCACTTCAACACGCCAAAAGGATCCGTTACATGGACGGCATCAGCATCACGACCATCATTTCCCTGATCATCCTCGCCATCGTGGTGGTGGCGCTGGTCAAGACGGCGCAGATCGTGCCCCAGCGTTCCGCCTACATCGTCGAGCGCCTGGGCCGCTACTCGCGCACCCTGGACGCCGGCTTTCATATCCTGATCCCGTTCATCGACCGGGTGGCCTACAGGCAGACCCTGAAGGAAGAGGCCCTGGACGTGCCCAAGCAGCAGTGCATCACCAAGGACAACATCACCGTGTCCGTGGACGGCGTGCTGTACCTGCAGGTGCTCGACGCCCAGGCCGCCAGCTACGGCATCTCCGACTACCGCTTCGCCGCCATGAGCCTGGCCCAGACCACGCTGCGGTCCATCATCGGCCAGATCGAGCTGGACAAGACCTTCGAGGAGCGCGCGCGCATCAACGAGGAGGTGGTCAAGGCGGTGGACGACGCCGCCCAGCCCTGGGGCGTGAAGGTGATGCGCTACGAGATCGCCGACATCCTGCTGCCCACCACCATCAACGACGCCCTGGAACAGCAGATGCGCGCCGAGCGCGAGCGCCGCGCCGTGGTGGCCCGCTCCGAGGGTGAGCGTCAGGAGAAGATCAACATCTCCGAGGGCGAAAAGGCGCAGATCATCAACCTCTCCGAGGCGGAGAAGCAGAAGCAGATCAACGAGGCGGAGGGCAAGGCCCGGGAGATCCAGATGCTGGCCGCCGCCACCGCCCAGGGTATCGAGCGCATCGCCACCGCCATCAACCAGCCCGGCGGCAAGGAAGCGGTGAGCCTGCGCATCGCCGAGCAGTACGTTCGCGAGTTCGGACGACTGGCCAAGGAAGGCAACACCCTGATCCTGCCCGCCGAGCTGAGCAATATCGGCGGCGCCGTGGCGGGCCTGTCCCAGATCCTGCAGAACGTGGGCACCAGCAAGCCCTGACGCCCCCACCGGCACGGCCGCAAGGCCGTGCCGGTTTCCCCATGCACACCGCCACGCCTTTCACGATCCTCCACCAGGACGACGACCTGGTGGCCATCAACAAGCCGGAACAGATGCTGGTGCACCGAAGCCCCATCTCCCGGGACGTGGCCCGCTATTCACTGGTGCAGATCACACCGGACACAGGACGACGCCACCAGATCCGGCGCCACTTCAAGCACATCTTCCATCCCCTGGCGGGTGATACCACCTACGGCGAGGGCCGGCACAACCGGCTGTTCCGGGAACATTTCGGCGTGGAGCGCCTGCTGCTGCACGCCAGCCACCTGTCCCTGCGACACCCGACAACGGGTGAGGCACTGAACCTGCACGCCCCGCTGCCGGAGTCCTTCAGCGCGCTGCTGCAGCGGCTGGGCTGGGAGGCCTTCGCGCATGGAATCCAATTCAACATTCAAGATTCAATATTCAAAGGAAACAGTGTCCCCCACTAGTGTCCGGTTAACTCTGATGCATATTCGCATAACAATATGACTTTTAGTCATATTTTTCTGAAAATTGGTGGTGTCGACTTGAGCGCGAGGTCGTGTTCAAGGGATCGTACAAGGGGTATTCCATCGAGGACCCCCTATGTACACCGGAAAGACCTTGTTCGCGCAGTTGATGGACTTTCTGCCTTGGACGACTTTCGCCCGCATCGTCACACGCTATGGCGGAGATCACCGCGTCAGGACATTTCCTT
>NZ_KB898978.1 GCF_000377945.1 Thioalkalivibrio sulfidiphilus | reverse complement strand
GCTTTGCGATGCTGGCCTACAACTTGATGAGCCTGTTTCGTCAGGCCGTGTTGCGTTCCCGAATCCAGCATACCCTCTCCACTCTGCATGGCCTGGTGTTGGCCATCGGCGGCTCTTGGCACCCGGATGTCAAACAGAACAAGCTGATGCTATCCGTACCCCGTCGAAAACGTGCTTGGTTCGCGGGTCTCTGGGCCAATGCATCCGCCCCGCCCGTCATTCATGGGCTGCATGCCGGCTAATGGACAATCTGGGTTGAATTTTGATTTCCCAACGAGTCTCCTTCCGACCCCTCGGCTAAATCAAGTATCATGGCCGGCGCCGGTGGATGCCGGCACAGGCCCATGAATCTGCGAGGAATCCGACACCGTGTTCGAACTGGTCAAGGCCGGGGGCTGGCTGATGCTCCCCATCATCGCCTGTTCCGTGGTGGCGCTGGCCATCATCGTGGAGCGCTTCTGGAGCCTGCAGCAGCGCCGGGTGAACCCCCGTCACCTGGTGGTGCAGATCTGGCAGATGATCCAGGCGGGACAACTCACCGAGGACCGGCTGCGCGAACTGCGTGACGGCTCACCCCTAGGGCGCGTGCTGGCCGCGGGACTGATCAACATGGGACACACCCGGGATGTCATGAAGGAGGCCATCGAGGAAACCGGCCGCCACGTGGCCCATGATCTCGAGCGTTTCCTCAACACCCTGGGCACCATTGCCGCCATCACGCCGCTGCTGGGCCTGCTGGGCACCGTGGTGGGCATGATCCAGGTGTTCTCCGTGATCACCGATGTGGGCGTGGGCAGCCCCGGCGAGCTGGCCGGTGGCATCTCCCAGGCGCTGATCACCACCGCGGCGGGCATCTCCGTGGCGGTGCCCTCGCTGATCTTCCACCGTTACTTCCGTGGCCGTGTGGATGAACTGGTGCTGGAGATGGAGATGGAGTCCATCAAGCTGGTGGAAGTGATCCACGGTGAGCGCGAGGCCGAAGGCAGGTGAATTTCCGCACCCGCAAGACCGAGCAGGTGGAGATCAACCTCACGCCGTTGATCGACGTGGTGTTCCTCATGCTGATCTTCTTCATGGTCTCCACCACCTTCGAGCGTTACGCGGAACTCAGCATCGACCTGCCCAGCGCCGAGACCGCCGAGCAGGCGGAGCGTCAGGAGGTGATCGATCTGGCCATCGACGCCCAGGGGCGCTACTTCATCAACGGCCAGGAACTGGTCAACACGCGCCCCGAGACACTGCGCACGGCCCTTTCCCAGGCCAGCGGCGGTGACACCACGCGGCCCCTGGTGATCCGCGCCGACGCCAAGACTCCGCACCAGTCCGTGGTCACCGCCATGGACGTGGCCTCACGCCTGGGCCTGTCCCGCCTGTCCATCGCCACCACCCAGTCCGGCAACGAAGACTGACGATGGCGCGTGACCCGGAAGAGTATACCGGCGTCGAGGTCTACCGCCGCCTGCTCGGGTATTCGTTTTCCCACTGGCCGTGGCTGGTCGCCTCCGTGGTGACCATGGTGATCGTGGCGGCGACCGAGGCGGGTTTTGCCGCGCTCATGCGCCCGCTGATGGATTCGGGTTTTGTGGAGCGGGACCAGAGCGCGATCCGATGGGTACCGCTGGCCATCATCGCCATCTTCGCCATCCGCGGCATTGCCGAGTTCGCCGCCTCCTACACCATCAAGTATGTCGGTCGCATGGTGGTGAAGAAGCTGCGCAGTCAGCTCTTTGACCACCTGCTGCGCCTGCCGGTGAGCCACTACGACGGTGCCGCCTCGGGCCAGCTGATCTCGCGGCTCTCCTACAACGTGGAGCAGGTGGCCTCGGCAGCCACCGAGAGTATCTCCATCCTGGTGCGCGACACCCTCACGGTGCTCGGACTGCTGGCCTGGATGCTCTACCTCAACTGGATGCTCACCCTGGCCGTGCTCATCATCGCGCCTGTGGTGGCGGTGCTGGTGAGCCAGGTCACCAGTCGCTTTCGCAAGATCAGCCATCGCATCCAGCGCACCATGGGCGATGTCACCCAGGTGACCCAGGAGGTGATTGAAGGCAACCGGGTGGTGAAGATCTTCGGCGGCGAGGACTACGAGCGCAGCCGCTTCGAGAAAATTAACGAGCGTAACCGCAGCCTGCACATGAAGATGGTGTTCACCCACGCCATGCATCTGCCGCTGATCCAGTTCATCGGTGCCCTGGCGGTCGCCTTCATCGTCTGGCTCGCCACCTTCGAGGCGGTCATCGAGAGTGTCACGGTGGGCACCTTCGTCTCCCTGATCACGGCGCTGCTGTTGCTGCTCAACCCCATCCGCCGGCTCACCAACGTCAACCAGATGCTGCAAAAGGGCATTGCCGCCGGACAGAACATCTTTGCCCTGCTGGATTCGGACATCGAGCGCGACCAGGGCGAACTGCGCCTGGAACGCGCCCGGGGCGATATCCAGTACCGGAACCTGTGTTTCGCCTATAGGCCGGACAAGGGCGATGTGCTGCACGACATTAACCTGCACATCCGTCCCGGCGAGACCGTGGCCCTGGTGGGCCGCTCCGGCAGCGGCAAGACCACCCTGGTCAATCTGTTGCCCCGGTTCTACGAGGTGACCGAGGGCGAGGTGCTGCTGGACGGGGTGAACGTCAACCAGTACCGACTCGCCGATCTGCGCAACCAGGTGGCCTACGTGGGCCAGCACGTCACCCTGTTCAATGACACCATCGGCCGCAATATCGCCTATGGCAGCCTGGGTGATGTCAGCGAGGCGGACATCGTGCGCGCCGCCGAGGCGGCCCATGCCATGGAGTTCATCCGCCGCCTGCCCCAGGGGCTCGACACCCCCGTGGGTGACAACGGCGTGATGCTCTCCGGCGGCCAGCGCCAGCGTCTCGCCATCGCCAGGGCGCTCCTTAAGGACGCCCCCATCCTGATCCTGGACGAGGCCACCTCGGCCCTGGATACCGAGGCCGAGCGCCATATCCAGGCGGCCCTGGAAAATCTCATCCGCAACCGCACCACCCTGGTGATCGCCCATCGCCTCTCCACCATCGAGCGGGCGGACCGCATCGTGGTGATGCAGGAGGGGCGCATTGCCGAGACCGGCCGCCACGACGAGCTGCTTGAGCGTGACGGCATCTACGCGCGTCTCTACCGGCTGCAGTTCGAGGGCGATCGTGACGCCTGAGAGCCCGGACAGCCGGATGTGGGGCCCGACATTCTGGCCGGTCTTGCAGGCGAACCTGCGCGACCGCCTGTCCGGTGAACACGCTAGGGCCAACGCCCGGCAGGGATACCTGCGCCAGCCCGACGGGCGCGGCAAGCTGCTGTGGATCAAGTCCGGGTGTACGCCCCAGTCCCTGCGCCTGGGTCTGGAACTGCTGGGCGCCATCCGCCAGAAGCGCCACGACCTGCGCCTGGTGTTCACCTTCGAATTGGACGACCCGGCCATCCTGGAGCCCAGACTCAAGGGGCTCAAGGCCACCGGTGTGGGCTACGGCCCCTCGGACCGCCCTCGGGCCGTGGCCCGCGTCCTGGAGCGTCTGCAACCCTTCGGCCTGATCCTGGTGGACACACCGCCACACCCGAACCTGCTCCGTGCCGCCCACGACAAGGGCGTGCACTGCCTGGCCTTCAACACCGACCCCTGGCCCTCGCCGGCCGAGGCGGCCTATCCGTGCGATGCCGACCAGCATCGCGCCTGGGCGTCTTCGGGCCAGGCTGCTTACCTGGCGTCACCCGCCGATCCCCTGAGCCTGCTGGCGGAGGCCCAGGCGGACGTGACCCTGCGTACCCTCAGCGGGGCCGGGGAGACCGGGCGCCTGTGGTGGTGGCACGGCCCGGCGCAGCAGGCCGCGGCGTGGATGGCCGCCTGGCGCGCCGATGCCCGTTTTGCCGATGATCGGCTGTTCGTCTCCCTGCCTGAGGGTGAGCGGCTTGCCGCGCCCGGCATCCCGGCCATCAGCGCCTGGGACCGGCGCCCTCTGGCGCCCGGTGCCGTGATGTGGGTGGACGATCACCGCTGGCTTGCCGCGGTGGCCAGTGCTTGTACCGCCGGTCACCTGGAGGGCGTCTCGCGGGGCGTTTTCTGGCAGGGCCTGGCGGGTGGACGCCCCCTGAGCTTGGGCCTGGGCAGTTCAGCCCGGGACCCCGTTCCGGCCGATGTCTTGCCCCGATGCGGGGACAACGCCACGGTCCTGGCGCGCTGGACCGGCTATGCTGACGACACCCTGGGTGCCCGGCGCGACGGCGATGCCAACCGGCGCCGCTTCTGGGAGGAACGCCGCAACGTAGAGGGCGTGATGACGGAACTGCTGCAGAGGGTGTTCGACTGGTGAGGCGCCTCGACGCGTACTGGGACAGCCGCAACCCCGTGGCCCTGGCCCTTTTCCCGGTCTCGCTGATCTACTGTGTGCTGATGCGTCTGCGCCGGCTGGTCTACGGCCTGCTGCCCATCCGACGCGTGCCCGCCAAGGCCATCATCGTGGTGGGCAACCTCACCGTGGGCGGCACCGGCAAGACCCCCATGGTCATCTGGCTGTGCCGGCTGCTGGCGAGCCACGGCTACCGGCCCGGGGTCATCAGCCGCGGGCACGGCGGCAAGCGGGACCACAAGGCGCCGCAACGGGTGAGCGCCGACAGCGATCCGGCGCGAGTGGGGGATGAACCGGTGTTGATTGCCGCCCGTGCCGGCTGTCCCGTGGTGGTGGACCGCAAGCGGACGCGGGGTGCGCGCATGCTGGTCAGGGAACTGGGTTGCGACGTGGTGGTGGCCGACGACGGCCTGCAGCACTACGCCCTGGCTCGGGACGTGGAGATCATGATGGTGGACGGCGCGCGGCGCTTCGGCAACGGGCTGTGCCTGCCCGCCGGGCCGCTGCGGGAATCCGTGGAGCGCCTCAGGGATGCGGACTTCGTGGTGGTCACCGGCAAGGGTCGGCCCGGCGAACACAGCATGGAACTGAGCGCCACCGTGGCCATGCAGGTACGGGACCCCTCCCGGGTGAAGCCGCTCAAGGCCTTCGCCGGCAAGGCGGTCCATGCCATCGCCGGCATCGGCCATCCGCCGCGTTTCTTCGCCATGCTGGAGGCCCTGCGCCTGCGCGTGGACCGGCATCCGTTTCCCGACCATCACCCGTTCACGGCCGCCGAGATCCGCTTCGCCGACAGCCTGCCGGTTCTGATGACCGAGAAGGATGCCGTAAAATGCCGAGACCTCGCCGATGAGCGTCACTGGTTCGTGCCCGTGAGCGCGGTCCCCGACGCCGCCCTGGCACCGGCGATACTTTCCACCGTCAACGCGGTGTCACGACTTCACAGCCTGAGGTAACACCATGGACAAGCGTCTGCTCGACATCCTCGTCTGCCCCGTCACCAAGGGACCGCTGATCTACGACAAGTCTCACGAGGAGCTGATCTCCCGCAGCGCCCGGCTGGCCTATCCCATCCGCGACGGTATCCCCGTGATGCTGGAGGACGAGGCACGCCAGCTCACCGACGATGAGCTGGACAAGTGGAAGGATAAGTAGTGGTCATTTGTCAGTGGTCAGTGGTCAGTGGTCAGTGGAAAAAAGTACTTGACAAGGCCATATGTCGCTCCATCGTTCCTTGACAACTGACAACTGACAACTGACAACTGACAACTGACAACTGACAACTGACAACTGACAACTGACAACTGACAACTGACAACTGACAACTGACAACTGACAACTGACAACTGACAACTGACAACTGACAACCCATGTCCTTCAAGGTCGCCCTCCCGGCCCGCTATGCCTCTCCCCGCCTGCCCGGCAAGCCGCTGCTGATGCTGGGCGGCAAGCCCATGATTCAGCACGTGCATGAGCGGGCGCTGGCCTGCGGTGCCGAGGAGGTGGTCATCGCCACCGATGACACCCGCATCAGCGACGTGGCCGAGGGCTTCGGCGCGCGGGTGGTGCTCACCGATGCCCATCACGAATCCGGCAGCGACCGCATCGCCGAGGTGGCCACCGAACTGGGCTGGCGCGACGACGACATCGTGGTCAACCTGCAGGGCGATGAGCCTCTCACTCCGCCCGACATCCTGCACCAGGTGGCCGAGGCCCTGGAACGCCACACCGACGCCGCCATGGCCACGCTGTGCACGCCCATCGAGACGGTGGAGCAGATGCTCGATCCCAACGTGGTCAAGGTGGTGCGCGACGCCGCCGACTACGCCCTTTACTTCAGCCGCGCGCCGATTCCCTGGGATCGCAACGTGGGTCGCGACGTCACCCACCGCAGCCTGGAGGGCTGTCATCGCCACATCGGCCTCTACGCCTACCGCGTCGGCTTTCTCAAGGCCTTCGCCGCCATGTCCCCCTGTGCCCTGGAACTCACGGAACGCCTGGAACAGCTGCGCGCCCTGCACGCCGGCGCGCGCATCCAGTGCCCGGTGGCCAGCCATGTCCCAGGACAGGGGGTGGACGTGAGCAGTGACGTGGAGCGGGTGGAGAAACTCTTGCGCGGATGACGGGTAATTCAAAGGCCTTCAACGCAAAGGCGCAAAGACGCGAAGGACGCAAAGAAGATCGTTGGAATAAAAACCTTCGCGATCTTGGCGTCTTTGCGCCTTTGCGTTGAAGGCTCTTAATGATTGTGGGTCTTCGCGGATTAGTGTGGGTCATTTTCTGCATATTTAGGCAGAGGCGGCAGGAAGGCGGCGATGATCTTGAGCTTGAGATACTCTTCGTCGCGATAGCCGTAGGCCCTGCGTTGCAGGACGCGGATCTTGTTATTCAACCCCTCGACCAATCCGAGGCTAACCTTGTTGTTCGGATGACAGTAAGAGGCGATGCCGTCCCAATGACGTTCGATCATGCGCGCGAACTTGCGGTAGGGTTCCAGCCGCTGCCACTTGAGGGCGTCTTGCCAGCGCTCGAAGAA
>NZ_KB898977.1 GCF_000377945.1 Thioalkalivibrio sulfidiphilus | reverse complement strand
GGATCACCCCAGCGGGCGGCGAGGCCTGCGGCAAGATCGGCCAGCGGGTCCTGGCCCGTGGCCTCCCGGCAACGGGCCACGGCGGACCAGGTGCCTAGCCCGCATGTCTCACCACCGTTCGTAGCGAGGGCGTCGAGATGCCGCTGTGACGGGGCGCGCGGAGCGCAAGACGGCGCCGGCGTAGCCGACACTACGTCAAGCCGGCTGAAGTGAGCACGCCCCGTCACAGCGAGCAGATCGGCGGCCGCAGTAGAACGGTGGTGAGATATGCGGGCTTGGTAGCCCAGCAGTTGCGGCAGGTTCCAGTGGCGGTGCATGGCGAAATCCGGAGTCTCCAGGGGTTCGAAGGGCAGTGCCAGGTCCCGGTAGCCGTTGAGCACGTGACGGCGCTCCGGCGGCCACCAGGGACCCAGGGTCTCGTCGTGCAAGGCGCGCAGCAGTGCATCCAGTTCTGGCACGCCGGTCTCCAGGCGTCCGTAGCTCCAGGCGGCCAGCAGGCCGCCGGGGGACAGCACCCGGCGCAGCTCCCGGTGAAACGGCTCCCCATTGAACCAGTGCAGGGCCTGGGCCACCGTGACCAGGGCCACGCTCCCGTCATCGGCGGGGCACTCGGTGTCCGGGGCGACCCGGTAGTCCACGCCCGGCAGCGCCTCGGCGGCGCGGATCTGCGCCTCGGAGGCATCGGTGGCGAGCACGCGCCGGAAATGCGCCGCCAGGCCCCGGGCCGCCTGCCCGGTGCCGGTGGCGCAGTCCCAGGCGAGTGCCTGGTGGGGGGCGCGGCTGGCAAGCCAGGCGTACAGTGCCGGCGGATAACCGGGCCGGTGGCGACCGTAGTCCACGGCGACGGGGGCGAAGTGATCGGTGAACGAGGTCATAACGTCGGCCATCCCGCAGGCGCGGCGACCCCGCCGCGAACAGCGATGTCAGGTCTGGCCACCGTGGTTCGGCCCGGGGTCGGGCCTCCTACCGGGCTTGTGTTCGTCCTTCGTGTGCCGGAGCACGTGCCCACGCGCGTGGATAAGCCAAGCAAGACCATAGGAGCGGCGACATCGCCGCGAACAGCAATGTCAGGTCTGGCCACCAAGGTTCGGCCCGGGGTCGGGCCTCCTACGGTGGCTGTGTTCATCCTTCGTGAGCCGGATGAGGCGCAAGCCGAATCCGGCTCAGGCCGCGTGGATGTCCACGCCACCGCAGGTCTCGCAGGAGGCCCCTTCGTCGCTGTGTTCCAGGGGATGGATGCCCAGGCGCTCGAACAGCGCGCGGTCGTGGTTCTCGCCGGGGTTGGGGGTGGTGAGCAGCTTGTCGCCGTAGAAGATGGAGTTGGCGCCGGCGAAAAAGCACAGGGCCTGGAGTTCGTCGTGCATGTCCGTGCGGCCCGCGGACAGGCGCACGTAGGAGGCGGGCATGAGGATGCGCGCCGTGGCGATGGTGCGCACGAACTCGAAGGGGTCCAGGGCCTCGGTGCCGGCCAGGGGCGTGCCTTCCACCTGCACCAGGTTGTTGATGGGCACCGACTCCGGGTGTCTGGGCAGGTTGGCCAGCTGCTGCAGCAGGCGGGCCCGGTCGCGGCGGGACTCGCCCATGCCCAGGATGCCGCCGGAGCAGACGTTGATGCCCGCCTCGCGCACGTGGGCCAGGGTCTCCAGGCGATCCTGGTAGGTGCGGGTCGTGATCACCTGGCCGTAGAACTCCGGCGAGGTATCCAGGTTGTGGTTGTAGTAGTCGAGACCCGCGTCCTTGAGGCGCCTGGCCTGGGTGTCGGTGAGCATGCCCAAGGTCATGCAGGTCTCCAGGCCCAGCTGCTTGACCCCCTCCACCATCTCGATGACCCGCTCCAGGTTCCGGTCCGTGGGGTTGCGCCAGGCGGCGCCCATGCAGAAACGGCTGGCACCGTGGGACCTGGCGTTGCGCGCCGCCTCCAGCACCTCCTCCAGGGGCAGCAGGCGTTCGCGCTCCAGCTCCACCTCGTGGTGGGCGCTCTGGGGACAGTAGCCGCAGTCCTCGGGGCAAGCCCCGGTCTTGATGGACAGCAGGGTGCTCACCTGCACGGCGTTGGGGTCGAAGTGGGCCCGGTGCACGGTGTGGGCGGCGAACAAGAGGTCATTGAAGGGCCGACCCATCAGTTCCAGGATCTCGTCCACCTGCCAGTCGTGGCGGGTCTCGCTCATGGGACTCGCGGGGCTCATGGGGTCTGCTCCTCGGGGATGGCGACGTCCTGCCAGTTCTCCCGGTTGATGCGAATGATGTCGTAGATGGACCAGGGGATGATCACCGCGGCGGTGAGGGCCCAGTACACCAGGAAGTAGCTCAGCTTGGGCGGGAAGAAGGTACCCACCACGATCAGCGCGCCGATGACGCCATAGAAACGGTAGGCCGCCTGCTGGGTGTAGTGACCCACCCGCTCGTTGGGGTGATGCCGGTTCATGGCGTACAGGAACATGGAGGCGCCAAACCAGAAGATGATCAGCGGGAAGGGCACCAGCACGGCCACGATGTTGCCGTAATTGAACAGCTTGGCGGCCGAGCGTGCGGACTTGGCCGTGACGACGCGGGGTTCGGACTTCGACATCGATGCTCTCGGTGGGGCAGAATCTTGCGGAAGGGACAATTCAATATACAGGAAGGCTTATGGAGGATACAGGGAAGGTATCCGCGGGCGGCCTGCTCGGCGCCCTGCTGCGCTGGCTCTATCCGCCGGTGTGCCTGCTGTGCCGGGCGCCGGGCGAGGGCGATCTCGACCTCTGCCCCGGCTGCCGGGGTGATCTGCCCTGGTTCGGCCACGGCTGCCCCGCCTGCGCCCGCCCCCTGCCACCCGGCGCCGGCCCCCTCTGCGGCGCCTGCCTGAAACGGCCGCCGACCTTCGACGCCACCCACGCCCTGTTCCACTACGCCGCCCCCGTGGACCGGCTGATCACCGGCCTGAAGTACCGGGGCCGCCTGTCCCACGCCCGCCTGCTGGGCGAACTCTGGGCGACCCACGCCCCCGTGACGGACCCGCCCGACCTGCTCCTGCCCGTGCCCCTGCATCCCGAGCGCTTGCGCGAGCGGGGCTTCAACCAGTCCCTGGAACTGGCCCGCCCCCTGTCCCGGCGACTGGGCATCCCCCTGCAGCCCGGCCTGATGAAACGCGTGCGCCCCACCCGGGCCCAGCAGGGACTCAAGGGCAAGGAGCGGCGCAGCAACGTACGCGCTGCCTTCGAGACCGCTGCGGGCACGGTGCCCGCCCACGTGGCGATCATCGACGACGTGATGACCACCGGCTCCACGGTGGGGGAGATCGCCAGGCAGCTGAAACGGGCGGGGGCGGAGCGGGTGGAGGTTTGGGTGTTGGCCCGCGCTTGAGCGCGGGCCAGCACCCAAACGAAGTGAGAAGTGGGAATTCAAGTGCGAAGTGTGAATTGGGAAGTTGGAAAAAGGCCTTACTTCTCACTTCTCACTTCTCACTTCAAAAGGTAGTGCAGGAAGATGCCCGCAAACACCGCCGCCCCGAACCAGTGGTTGTTGAGAAAGGCCTGAAAACAGGCCCTGGGTTCCCGCTGCACGATCAGGTATTGCTGGTAGAGGGCCAGTCCCGCGGCCACGGCCAGGCCCAGCCAGTACCAGAGACCCAGGCCCGCCTCCCGGCCCACCAGCCACAGGCTCCAGATCACCAGCAGCTGCAGGATGCCGGTGATCATGCGGTCCGCCTCGCCGAACAGGATGGCGCTGGATTTCACGCCGAGCTTCAGATCCTCCTCCCGGTCCGCCATGGCGTAGAAGGTGTCGTAGACCACGGTCCAGAGCAGGGCGGCGATGAAGATCAGCCAGGCGATGGGCGGCGGGAACTCGCCGGTCTGGGCAGCGAAGGCCATGGGCACGGCCCAGGCGAAGGCGGCGCCCAGGTGCACCTGGGGCAGGTGGTGGAAGCGCTTCATGAAGGGGTAGCTGGCGGCGAGCGCCACCGCGACCAGGGACAGCAGGATCGTGAGCCGGTTGAGAAACAGCACCAGCACGAAGGCCACCAGGCAAAGCACCGCGAACACCGCCAGGGCCTCTTTCGGCGAGACCCGGCCGGCGGCGATGGGCCGGTCCCGGGTGCGTGCCACGTGGGGGTCGATGTGCCGGTCCGCGTAGTCGTTGATGGCGCAGCCCGCCGAGCGCATCAGTACCACGCCGGCCACGAAGATGAACAGGATGCCGAGCTGCGGCCAGCCCTCGGCGGCGATCCACAGGGCCCAGAGGGCGGGCCAGAGCAGCAGGTAGATGCCGATGGGTCGGTGCAGGCGCACCAGCAGGGCGTATTGCTTGAGCCGTTCCAGGGCCGGGTGCATGGGCTTTCATCACGGGTGGCAGGGGCCGTAGAGTGTAGCAAACCACCGTTCAACGTAAGGAGTGACCATGTCCGAGCATTTCGATCTGATCGCCATCGGCGGCGGCAGCGGCGGCCTGTCCGTGGCCGAACGCGCCGCCCGCTACGGCGCCCGCTGCGCGGTGGTGGAATCGGGTCGCCTGGGCGGGACCTGCGTCAACGTGGGTTGCGTGCCCAAGAAGGTGATGTGGTACGGCGCCGAGCTGGCCCATGCCCTGCAAGATGCCGCCGATTACGGCTTCGATCTCGAGGTGCGCGGCTTCGACTGGGGCACCCTGGTGCGCAAGCGCGAGGCCTACATCAGCGGCATCAACACCTGGTACCACACCTATCTCGAAGACTCCGAAGTCACCGAGATCCCTGGCCGTGCCCGCTTCGTGGACGCCAACACCCTCGACGTGGACGGGCGCATCATCAGCGCGGATCACATCGTGGTGAGCGTGGGCGGCCGGCCCCTGATCCCGGATGTGCCCGGCGCGGAGCTGGGCATGGACTCGGACGGTTTCTTTGCGCTCGAGGAACGCCCCCAGCGGGTGGCGGTGATCGGCGCCGGCTACATCGCCGTGGAACTGGCCGGGGTGCTCAATGCCCTGGGTTCCCAGGTGAGCCTGTACCTGCGCAAGGAGACCTTCCTGCGCAGCTTCGACGCCCTGCTGCGCGACACCCTCATGGAGCAGATGCTCGCCGACGGGGTGAACGTGCTGCCGCGCACCGCCATCACGGGCCTGAAGAAGACCGAGGGCGGCATCGGCCTGGACTGCGAGCAGGGCGAATGCAGCGGCGAGTTCGACGCGGTGATCTGGGCCATCGGCCGGGTGCCCAACACCGATGATCTCAAGCTTGATGCCGCCGGGGTGATCCAGGACGGCGAGGGCTTCATCCCCGTGGACGGCTTCCAGAACACCAACGTGCCCGGCATCTACGCCATCGGCGATGTGACCGGCGGGCCGGCACTCACGCCGGTGGCCATCGCCGCCGGTCGGCGCCTGGCGGACCGGCTGTTCAACAACCAGCCGGAACGACACCTGAACTACGAGAACATCCCCACCATCGTGTTCAGCCACCCGCCCATCGGCACCGTGGGGCTCACCGAGGACGAGGCCCGGGAGACCCACGGCGAGGCGGTGAAGGTCTACACCACCCGCTTCACCGGCATGTACCACGCCATGACCGAGCGCAAGGTGATGACCGCCATGAAGCTCATCACCGTGGGCGCCAAGGAGAAGGTGGTGGGCGCGCACATCATCGGTCCGGGCGCCGACGAGATGCTGCAGGGCTTCGCCGTGGCCATCCGCATGGGCGCGACCAAGCGGGATCTGGATGACACGGTGGCATTGCATCCGACCAGCGCGGAAGAGCTGGTGACCATGAAGTAGGGCGCTAGAGACAAGTGGCTAGAGGCAAGAGACAAGTTAAACCGGGTTGGGCTGAATGTGATTCGCACGTTTGAAAAATTTGTGCCGGAAATCGATGCCAGCGCTTGGGTGGACGAGACCGCGCTGGTGATCGGTGAGGTGCGCATCGGGGCACAGAGTTCCGTCTGGCCCATGACCGTGGTGCGGGGCGACATCCACCGCATCGAGATCGGCGCGCGCAGCAACATCCAGGACGGCTCGGTGCTGCACGTGACCCACGACAGCCGCTTCAAGCCGGGCGGCCTGCCGCTGGTGGTCGGCGATGACGTGACCGTGGGACACAAGGTGGTGCTGCACGCCTGCACCATCGGCGACCGCTGCCTGATCGGCATGGGCGCCATCGTCATGGACGGCGCGGTGATCGAACCGGGCACCCTGCTGGGCGCCGGCAGCCTGGTCACGCCCAACAAGCACCTGGAAGGCGGTTACCTGTGGCAGGGCAGCCCGGCACGCCGGGTGCGCCCGCTCACCGACCAGGAGCGGGAATACCTGGAATACTCGGCCGGACACTACGTGCGCTTGATGGAACGTCACCGTTCCTCCTCCGCCAGCCCTGACGTTTGAGACAGAACGTCCACCCTATAAACCTTGCTTTTCGTATGGTCTAGGTCTAGGTTCTCTCCTGGAACAATCCACTTATGGATTCCGCCCGTCCACCAGGAGTAGAGGCAAGGCGCTTCGTGGACAACGACAATAACAATCAGAGCGATCCCGGCAAGGTCGCCCGCGCCTTGGGTATCGGATTCGGTATCCTGCTATTCATCATCATCGCGGTGCTGGTGCTCTCCCTCATGCTGCACCGAGCCCATATCTCCACCATCTCCCAGATCGCCCATGTCAATTACGAAAAGGTCGCCCACGTGGAGACCATGCGGGAAGGGATCCGCCAGCGCTGGAACAGCGTGCGGCGCATCATTGACACGGACGACCCGTTCCTGCGCGATGCCGAGATGCTCAACTACTTCGATCAGGCACGCATCTACCGTGAGGCCCGTGAGCAACTCCAGGTCCTGCCCATGGATGCCGCCGAGGCCGCCCTACATGAGCGTCTCAACCGCATGGCCACCGAGTACCAGGCACGATTGGATCTGGTGGTGATCCGGCTTGCAGAAGGCTTGCCCCTTGGGCAGATGCGAGAGGCTTACGAGCTGGGCATCGAGGGACAGGACCGCATCCTGCAAGAGCTCAACACCCTGAGCGAGATGCAGCGGACCGCGGCGGGTCGTGCTGCCGAGCAACTCCAGCGGCAATATCAGCAGCAGTTCGTGATCATGAGCCTGCTCGGACTGCTGCTGGTCATGCTGGCGGTGGGTATCGCTCGCTATGTCTCCGGATATGTCACCCGGCAGAACGCCAGGCTCAACGACGCCATGGCGGTCAAATCCCGCTTCCTGGCCACCATGAGCCACGAGATCCGAACCCCGCTGACCGCCATCACCGGATTTGCCGATCTTCTGCTTGACCCGCGCACCAAAGGACGCCAGCGCGAGGAGGCCATCCGCACCATCCTGCGCAACGGCACCCACCTGCAGCAGGTGGTCAACGAGATCCTGGACTTCTCCAAGCTGGAGGCCAACAAGCTGCTCGTGGAACCCATGGAGATCCGCCCCCTGGAATTGATCGAGGAGGTGGCCTCCGTTTTGCGCATGCAGGCGCGGGAGAAGGGACTGGCACTAGAGCTGGAACACCGGTTTCCCCTGCCCGCCGTGATCCGCACCGACCCGGTAAGGCTCAAGCAGATCCTGTTCAACCTGGGCAACAACGCCGTGAAGTTCACCGAACAGGGTGTCATCCGGATCGTGGTGAGCGCGGATCCGGCCCAACAGCGCATGCGCATCGACGTGATGGACACCGGCATCGGTCTGAACCCGGAACAGCTGGCCCGCCTGTTCAACCCCTTCACCCAGGCGGACGCCAGCATCACCCGGCGTTTTGGCGGCACCGGTCTGGGCCTCTACCTCTCCCGCGAACTGGCGCGCATGCTCGGGGGCGACATCCAGGTCGAAAGCGTGCCGCGTCACGGCTCACGGTTCACTCTACACCTCGACACGGGTCCCATCGCACCTGAGACGATGCTGAACGACTTGCCCAGCCTGGACCCCACGGCGCATACCACCATGCCCTCGACAGATTTCAGCGCCCTCGGCGGGCGCGTCCTGCTCGCCGAGGACGCACCGGACAGCCGCCTGCTGTTTACCACCTACCTGAAGAAGACCGCCGCACAGGTGCACAGCGTGGACAATGGCAAGGCGGCGGTGGAAGAGGCCCTGGCCGGTGATTTCGACCTAGTGTTGATGGACATGCAGATGCCCGTGATGGGGGGCATGGAGGCGGTTGAACGTCTGCGCGAGGCGGGTTTCGAAAAACCTATCGTGATGCTCACCGCCAATGCCTTCCGGGAGGATCGGGAACGCTGTCTGAAGATCGGTTGCACCGGCTTCATCCCCAAGCCGGTTCGGCTCTCGGCCTTCCTGGAGGCCATCGCCCCCTACCTGCCGCTGCATGAACCGGATGTCTCCGGGGACGAGCCCCTGGTGTCGGAACTGGCCGCCGAGGACGAACTTTTCCATCCTGCCATCGAGTGCTTCATCCACGGCCTGCCGCAGATCCGCGAGTCCCTGCGGCGGGCCATGGACAGTCGCGCCTGGCACGAGGTGGCCGAACTGATCCACCGCCTCAAGGGGGCCGGCGGCGGTGTTGGCTACCCGCAGGTCACCGAACTGGCGCAGCACATCGAGGCATTGTTACGCGCAGGCCATCACGACCGAGCCCATGATCAGCTGACGCAGATGGACCGGCTCATCGACCGGATACTCGCAGGCGCCCACCTGAGCCTGTCATCGGCGCGCGCCGGCTGACTGATCGTTCACGCATCCACGATACGGGCGCCCGAGGCCGACATGCGCCGGCGCGCCTCCCTGCCGCCTTCTGCAGTGACCGGCCGCGTGCCGGCGCCGATCAACAGCACATCGAAGCCTTCATCCAGGGCATCGCGCACCGTCGCCGCCACGCACACGTCCTCTGCCAGTCCGCCCACCCAGAGTCGCCGGATCTGACGGCGGCGCAGCTCGGCGGCCAGGCCGGTCTGATCGAAGGCGGAGTTCTGGTCCTGGTCGAAGCGGGTGCCCTTGGTGATCAGGATCGTGTCCTGCGGCAGACGCAGGTCGGGATGGAATCGCGCCCCCTCGCTGTCCTGCAGGCAATGCACCGGCCAGGGGCCACCCTGTTCCTTGAAGCTCGGGTGTCCTGCCGGGTGCCAGTCCCGGGAGGCGTAGACCGGCACACCCCGGTCGACCGCCGCATCGATGTAGCGGTTGAGCACCGGCACCACCTGGTCACCTTCCTCGATGGGCAGGGCGCCGCCGGGGCAGAAATCGATCTGCACGTCCACCAGCAGCAGGGCGTCTCCGGGTTGGAATTCGGGATTGGACATGGCTTTCCCTCAGCGTTAGGCGTTAGGCGTTAGGCGTTAGGCGTTAGGCGTTAGGCGTTAGGCGTTAGGCGTTAGGCGTTAGGCGTTAGGCGTTAGGCGTTAGGCGT
>NZ_KB898976.1 GCF_000377945.1 Thioalkalivibrio sulfidiphilus | reverse complement strand
GGGCTTTCGCCGCTTCAGTGTCCGGGGGCTTGAAGCGGTCACGGGTGAATGGAATCTGGTGTGTCTGGCGCTCAACCTGCGACGGATGCAGCGCTTGGGATGGCGCCCGGCATAACCGACACCCCGCCAGTGCGGGGCCGGCGGCCCACTGTGACGCCGGGTGACCCTGCATGCCGGTCACTGTGGCTGGATAACAGTCCCGGCGCCACCCGGCCCCCGCAGATCAGCATCGATTTATGCTCGACCGAAAACTTCTACCGCCCAGGCTCCTAGGCCCTGCATCCGAGTCACGAGGGCCACGAGGCCGCCCACACCCTGCGCCTGAAACTGACGCGTACGGCGGTTCCATCCAGGCATTGAGCTGCTTCACAGGCAGGTGCAACAGGGCGTCCTGCCACCCAGGACATCGCGCTGCCAAATGGGTCGGGCTTCAGCCCGAACAGCGGTGCCTGTCGAAGCGATGGCTGTCGGGCTGAAGCCCGACCTACGCACTTGCGAGGCGCTGCGAAGCCGGACGCGACTTCAGTTCAATGCCTGTGCCAGGCCTGTTTCAAGCCTCGCCAGTGCCTTGCCCAGGGCATCGGCCAGGGCGGTGACCCGTGACTGGGCATTTCCCACGGACTCGCCTTCAGCCGGAACCACCACGGCGTCCGTTGCCACTTCCACACGCGCGATCAGCCGCCGGCCAGCCGTTTCACGCGCGCTGAGATAGGCCTGCAGGGTGACCCGTGCGCGGTGCTCGGCGGCATCACGCATATCCACGTAGAAGTCCGTGACCACGACGTCCAGACGATAGTCTGCCTCCCCGGCCAAGATCGGCGGCAGCACATCAGCGAACACGCCGCCGCGGCGCATCCAGTAGGCCACCGCCTCGCCCACCTGATCCCTCGGGGCGGAAAACCACTGGTTGTAGAAGTCGGACTCAAATCGGTCGTCCTGCATGCGGTAGACCAGCGCCCTGCCCTCGTAGGCACTGGCCATACGCACTGGGGCCAGCACCAGGGTCGGCGCGTTTGAGCGGGTCGGCACCTCATCCCGCTGCAGTTCCAGAAGGAAGGTCTGCTTCAGCGGTGCCGGACGCTGCAGGTCGACACCGACGCTGCAGGCGTTCAGGCCTGCCAGAAGAACCAGCACCAGCAAGGGCTGAAGGCGACGCATCAGCAAGACTCGGGGGATCATGGGCGTGGGATCTCGACGGGTTCAGGCGGGCGGGTCCAGATGAGACCCGGATGATGGCCGGCCTCCTCGCCCAGGGCGCGCAGGGAATCGGTCAGGGCGCGCAGATTGTCCAGGGACAGGGCGACATCGTGTTCGTAGCCCGAAACCATGGACTCCATGTCCACCACCGCACCATCCAGACGCTTGAGTGTCTGTTGCAGGGCATTCATGGTTTCCTCGAAGCGCGGGCTTTCCGACAGGGCCCTCAGGTTGGCCGCGGCCACGCCGAGATCCGTCGGGATATCGTCGAAGGCCGGCGAGGAGATCACCCGGTTGAGCTGTTCCAGGGACGCGCTCAGACCGTCGAGCATCTGGATCAGCTGTGTATTGATGCGCGCTGCATCCACCGCCGAGACCTTGCTATCGAGATTGACCAGCAAGCGGTTCGTGTTGTCCACGATCGACTCCACGTCCAGCCTGTCGAGGCGCCGGGCGATGTTGTCGGCGTACTGGATGAACTGGGTCACCGCACCGGGGGCCGAGGGCACGTAGAGATTCTCTGGCTTCCAGTCGATGGGGATCGGAGGATGTTCGGCGGGGTCCATGAAGTCCAGTTCCAGGAAATTGATGCCCGTGACACCGAAGGCGGTCATGCGCACCCGAAGACCACGATCGACCATGCTCTCGACCATCTCCGGCGTGGGGATGCGTCCACTGGGGCTCAGGCGGTCGGGCCTAATCACGGCCTCCACCAGCACGTACTGGCGCTGATCCATGGGCAGGACATCCTGCTCGTAGCGACCCCGGGTGAAGCCGATATAGCTCACCTCGCCGATGGTCACACCTCGCAGCTTCACCGGCGCGCCCACATCCAGCCCCTGCACGGAACCGTCGAAATATGTCTCGAGCAGGACCTTGGGCCGGAACAGGCTGCCCACACCCAGCACCACCAGGATGATCACCCCGGCACCCACTGCGGCCATGATGAACAGGCCAAGACGGAAATAACTGGCGTGCGCGTTCATGGGCAGCAGGCGGGATTGCGATATGGGTTCACGCGGCCTCCGTGGCCTGTCGATTGAAGAAACGTCGCACCCAGGGATGCTCCGCATGGGCACGCAGCATGGCAGGCGTGCCCTCGGCGATGATGCCACGGCTTTGCCGGTCAAGCATGATCACCCGATCGGCAATGGTGTCGATGCTGGCCAGTTCATGGGTCACCACCACGAAGGTCATGCCCAGGCTCGAGGCCAGGCGCAGGATCAGCTGGTCCAGATCCGCGGCGGTGATCGGATCGAGACCCGCGGAAGGTTCGTCCAGGAACAGGATCATGGGGTCGAGCGCCATGGCGCGGGCGATGGCGGCGCGCTTCTGCATGCCGCCGGAGAGTTCAGCGGGCAGCAGATGCTCAAAGCCGGACAGACCCACCAGGCGCAGCTTCATGCGCGCCACCAGCTCGCGGGCGCTGCGATTCAGCGCGGTGTGGGATTCCAGGGGCAGGCAGACGTTTTCCAGCAGGGTCATGGAGCCGAACAGCGCCCCGGACTGGAAGGCCACACCGATCTTGCGCAACAGGGCCATGCGCGCCTCGCCCTCGGCGCGGGCAATGTCCTGCCCGTCGATCAGGATCTGTCCGGACATGGGGGCGTAGAGGCCGATCATGTGCTTGAGCAGGGTGCTCTTGCCGGATCCGGAACCCCCGAGGATGACGAACACCTCCCCTCGGTTGACCTGGAAATTCAGGTTTTCCAGCAGCGCGATCCCGTCGAATCCCAGGGTCAGATCACTCACCTGAATGATCGCCCGGGAGGTATCGCCGGATGAGGAAGTCTGCTTGTCGGGTGCGACTTCGGTCATCAGATGTCCAGATGGTAGAAGACCACGGCGAACACGCCGTCCGCCACGACGATGAGAATGATAGCACTGACCACCGCGCGAGTCGTGGAGATGCCCACCGCCGCCGCACCGCTGCGCGTCTCCAGGCCGCGCAGGCAACCCACACCCGCCACCAGCAGGCCGAACACCGTGGCCTTGAACAGGCCACCCAGCAGGTCCGTGAGGGTCACGGCATTGGTCACCTGGTTGAAGTAGGTGACGAAGGGGATGTCGAAACCCTTCATCACCACGGCACCGCCCACCAGGCCCACCAGGTTGGCCACCAGGGTCAGCAGGGGCATCACCGCCACCGCCGCTAGCACCCGGGTCACCACCAGGAAACGCACCGGGTCCAGGCCCATGGTGGTCAGGGCATTGATCTCCTCGTTCACCTTCATGGTGCCGATCTCGGCGGCGAAGGCGGCGCCGGAACGTCCCGCCAGGAGGATGGCGGTCATCAGCGGTGCCAGTTCCCGCAGCAGGGACAGGGCCACCAGGTTGGCGACGAATATCTCCGCGCCGAACTGGCGCATGGCCACGGCGGACTGGAAGGCCAGGATCACGCCCATCAGGAAGGCGATGAGCATGACGATGGGCAGGGCGTTGGCGCCCGCCTCCTGGGCCAGATTCAGGGCATCGCGCCAGCGCACCTGGCGGGGATGGCGGGCGGCGTGAAACATCGCCGCCGTGGCCTCGCCCACGAAGGCCACCTGCAGATAGAGATAGCGACCCAGATCATACAGGCCATTGGCCAGGTGCTGCTTGAGACCCGGACCCCGGCGGGGCGGCTCCGCCTCGCTGCTGAAATCACGCACATCGAAGGGTGCGAGCATGCGCCGCACCTCTTCCGGCGTATCGCCGAGGCCCACCTCGGCCCCCGGCTCCCGGGGCTGACGCAGCAGATCCACGACCAGGGCCACGCCGGCACCGTCGCAGTAGTCCACGCCGCTGGTGTCCACGCGAACCGGACGCCCTGCCCTGCCCTTGAGCCCTGCCAGGGCCTCGCCCCAGACACTGGATACCGTGTGCACGTCCAGCCGTCCCGCCAGGCGCAGCACGACACCCTGAGAGGACTCATCCCAGGCAAGATGCGCTTGCACTGACTTCAACTTAGATCTCTCACGGGAACCACAACCTGGTCGCAGGGTCCATTTGAACCCATCGGGCAAACTTGCCACACTTGCCCGCGCTTTTCATCCCGAGCCCGAGGCTATCTCCCGCATCATGACCCAGTCCCTGCAAGTGAAACGCTGTAGGGGCAGGTGTTCAACCACCGGGACTGGGCACGGCACCGCGAGGCCGCTGACCTCCCCATCGAACAGGTCGTGCTCTGATGCCAGCGGGAACCCGTCACGGTTCCCGGGGACAAACTTTCTGTACAGCGCCCTGAGGTTGGTACCGCCTGCCACGCCGGTGCTATTGTCGAGACATCGCTTGAGAACACGTCAGGGAACACGACTTATGTCCATCAGCCCCATGCCCCAGCCCCGGCAAAGCGCCGCGCTGCTCCAGCAGGTACTCGACCAGGTAGGCAGTGTGATCCTGGGCAAGCCCCAGCCCATCCGCCTGGCCCTGGCCTGCCTGCTGGCCCGGGGGCACCTGCTCATGGAAGACCAGCCCGGCGTCGGCAAGACCACCCTGGCCCACGCCCTGGCCAGGACCCTGGGTCTGCAGTTCCAGCGCATCCAGTTCACCAGCGACCTGCTGCCCGCGGATATCCTGGGCGTGTCCGTCTACGGCGGTCAGGGCAAGGGCTTCGAGTTTCACCCGGGCCCGGTGTTCACCCAGATGCTGCTGGCCGACGAGATCAACCGGGCCCCGCCCAAGTCCCAGAGCGCCCTGCTGGAGGCCATGGAGGAACAGCAGGTCACCATCGAAGGGGTCACCCGTACCCTGCCCGAGCCGTTCTTCGTCATCGCCACCCAGAATCCCCGGGAACAGGCGGGCACCTTCCCGCTGCCCGAATCCCAGCTTGACCGTTTCCTGATGCGCATCCACCTCGGCTACCCGGATCCCGCCGCAGAACGCGCCCTGCTCCAGGGACGCGATCGTCGCGCCCTGATCGCCGAACTGCCCGCCCTGCTGGATGCCGAGTCCCTGCTGCGACTGCAGCAGCAGATCACCCAGCTGCACGTCTCCGAGGCCCTGATCGACTACCTGCAGCGGCTCATCGCCCACACCCGCAACCCCCAGTACTACACCCACGGCCTCTCCCCCCGGGCTGCCTTAGGATTACTGGCCGCCGCCCGAGCCTGGGCCTGGCTGGACGGGCGCGACCACGTCATCCCCGAGGACATCCAGACCGTGCTGCCGCCGGTGGCCGGGCATCGCCTGTTCGCCGCCGGCGGCGGCAGTCAGAGGCCCGAGCAGCTGACCCGCGAACTCATCGAGCACGTGGCCATCCCGTGATGCATCTGCGTGAAGGCCCGCGCCCGCCCATGCCATGAAGCTTGCCGCCCAGATCCTTGAGCCGGCCGTCACCTGGCTGATGCGGCGAGAACATCCCGCCGGCCGCGAAGTCACCCTGCACCGCCGGCGCATCTACATCCTGCCCACCCGCCAGGGCCTGGTGTTCGGCCTGATGCTGGTGGTGATGCTGCTGGGCGCCATCAATTACAGCAACAGCATGGCCTTCCTGCTCACCTTCCTGCTGGCAGGCCTGGGCGCCAACGGCATCTGGCATACCCACCGCAACCTGTTGGGACTGCGCATCGCACGCCTGCCCCTGGAGCCGGTGTTCGCCGGCGAAACCGCCTACTGCCGCTACCGCATCGAGAACCCAAGCCACGTCCCCCGTCACGGCCTGGTGCTGCATCGCCGGGATGTCCAGGGTGCCGCCATCGCGGCACAGGCCCGGGCAGAAGCCGTGGCAGAGCTGCCCATCGTCACCACCCGCCGCGGCAGTCTGCGCCCGGGGCGTTTCAGCCTGTCGACCACCTACCCGCTGGGCCTGTTCCGGGCCTGGTCCTGGATCCAGTTCGACGAGGCCCTCACGGTCTACCCCCGCCCCCTCGCCGTGGACGAACGCTTCACCGACGCGGGCAGCAGTAAGGGCGAAGGCCGGCCCGATCCCGCACAGGGCGAGGACTTCTCCGGTCTGCGTGAATACCAGCCCGGTGACTCCCCGCGGCGGGTGGACTGGAAGGCCCTGGCCCGCACCGGCGATCTCTATACCCGCAACTTCGAGTCCCCCCGCGGCGGTGAGCTGTGGATCGACTGGCATGCCCTGCCCGCCTCGGACACCGAGACCCGGCTGTCCATGCTCTGTCACCAGGTCCTCCAGGCCCACCAGCAGGGGATCCGCTACGGGCTGCGCCTGCCCGGCCTGGAACTGGAGCCCGACCAGGGTACGGACCACCGCCACCGCTGTCTCTCGGCCCTGGCCCATTACGGTCAGCCGGCTCAAGGCAGCCCGGTGTCATGAGCCGCCTGTCCCACGCGCCACCCTCTCAGGGCGCACTGGCCTGGGTGAGCCTCGCCCTCGCGGTGGTGCTGCTGCCGCACCTGCTCAACCAGCCGGCCTGGGTGGTGGGCCTGGCGCTGCTGGCGGTGGCCTGGCGCCATGCAGGGGCCCGGGGCCGCCTGCCCCTGCCGGGTCGCTGGCTGCTGGTGCTCATGGCCATTGCCGCCACCGCGGGCGTGCTGTTCAGCCAGGGCACCCTGTTCGGCCGGGATGCCGGTGTATCGCTGCTCATCATCATGACCGGCCTCAAGATGCTGGAGACCCGGACCCATCGGGATGCCATGCTCAGCATCTTCCTCGGCTACTTCGTGGTGATCACCCACTTCTTCTACAGTCAGGAAATGCACGTGGTGGCCTACCTGATCGTCGCCATGCTGGTCACCACCATGGCCCTGATCCGTCTCAACGCCGCCGACACACCGCCGACCCTGCGCGAGCAGCTGGGTCTGGCGGGTCTCATGCTGCTCCAGGCCCTGCCGGTGATGCTCATCCTGTTCCTGCTGTTCCCGCGCCTGCCCGGACCCCTGTGGGGCATGCCCCAGGAATCCAGCAGCGCCAGCACCGGGCTCTCCGATTCCATGTCGCCGGGCTCCATCAGCGACCTGCTGCAATCCAACGCCACGGCCTTCCGGGTCACCTTCCCCGACAACACGCCACCGCCTCCGAACCAGCGCTACTGGCGCGCCCTGGTGTTCAACACCTACGACGGACGCACCTGGCGCGGTTCCTTCCCGCCCCTGGACACGCCTGATCCCACACCTGCGGACACCAGCGAGCTGCGCAGCTACTCGATCATGCTCGAACCCCACAACCAGCGCTGGCTGATCGCCCTGGAGACACCGGTGGAGGCCCCTTCCGGCGCACGTCTCACCCCGGACTATGTACTCGCGAGCCACCGCCCGGTGCTACGCGTCGAGACCTACCAGCTGCGCTCGGCCATGACACACGCCGTGGAGACGGAACTCATCCCGGCGCGAAGGCGACAGGCCCTGCAGCTGCCCGGTGATGCGCCGGGCGCACGAGCCCGGGCCCTCGCGGAACAGTGGCGCACGGAGGAGCAACATCCCGAGGCGATCGTGCAGAGGGCCCTTCAGCACTTCAACCAGGAACCGTTCCGTTACACCCTCTCGCCACCCCGCCTGCCACGGGACCCGGTGGATGAATTCCTGTTCGACACCCGCGCGGGATTCTGCGAACACTACGCGGGCAGCTTCGTGTTCCTGATGCGCGCGGCAGGCATCCCCGCTCGCGTGGTGACCGGCTACCAGGGCGGTGAGTGGATCCGCACCGGCGAGTACCTGCTGGTGCGCCAGTCGGACGCCCATGCCTGGGCCGAGGTCTGGCTCGAGGACCGGGGCTGGGTGCGGGTGGATCCCACCGCAGCCGTGGCCCCGGAACGCATCGAACTGGGCATCCGCGCCGCCCTGAGTGACGAGGCGGATCTGCCCGATTTCCTCCGGCAACGGGAGGGCATGGGCCTGGGACTGATGGCGCTGCGCTTTCAGCTGGAATACTGGCGCGACCTTGCCGACTACTACTGGAACGGCTGGGTGCTCGGCTTCGGCCCGGAGAAACAACGTGAACTCCTCGAGCACCTGGGTCTCGGCTGGCTCGACTGGCGCGGTATCAGCGCCCTCATGGTGGCCCTGCTGGCCTTCACCGCCGGCGTGTTCACCCTGGCCTTCCTGTGGCGCAACCGCCGCCCCCAGAAAGACCCCCTGGCCCACCTCTACCAGCGTTTCGCACAGCGCATGACCCGGCTCGGCATCCCGCCCCTGCCCCACGAAGGCCCGCGGGATTTCACCCGCCGGGTCGCGCGGGAACGCCCGGAACTGCACGAGGCGGTGGCGGCGTTCACACGCACCTACGAAGCCCTGCGCTACGGCGCCGACCCGGACCCGGACCAGTTCAGCACCCTGCGCCAGGCACTGAGCGGGTTGTCCTGATTGGCATGAATGAAAGTCAAAGGCCTTCAACGCAAAGACGCGAAGGCGCAAAGAACGCGAAGAAAGGCGTTTTGAATAAAACCAAAAAACCTTTGCGCCCCTTTGCGTCTTCGCGTCTTTGCGTCGAGGGCTTTTGACTTTAAGCAACGCCACGAACCAAACCACAAAAAAACCCGCCGGCATGGGCGGGTCTTTCTGTCTCTGCATGGGCGAGAGAAATCGCGGCGTCCCTGCCGCACTGCATGGGCTCTGTGAAAATCTTCAGGCGATCTTGCGTTCGTCCTCGGCACCGGACTTCTGCTTGAAGTCGGCGATGGCCGCCTTGATGGCATCCTCGGCCAGTACCGAGCAGTGAATCTTCACCGGCGGCAGCGCCAGCTCCTCGGCAATCTGCGTGTTCTTGATCGCAGCCGCCTCATCCAGCGTCTTGCCCTTCACCCACTCGGTCAGCAGGCTCGAACTGGCAATCGCCGAGCCGCAACCGTAGGTCTTGAACTTGGCATCCTCGATCACGCCCTCGGCGTTGACCTTGATCTGCAGCTTCATCACGTCGCCACAGGCCGGCGCACCCACCATGCCCGTGCCCACGCTCGGATCCGCCTTGTCCAGGGAACCCACATTGCGGGGATTTTCATAGTGATCCAGCACTTTGTCGCTGTAGGCCATACGTCACCTCCGGGTTTGTTTTCGCGTCCTTCCCTCAGCAGGGGAGGACAAATCAGCATCTGTTATCAGTGGCAAGTCTCAAGTGGCTAGTGGCAAGGAAGTTCCTTGAGACTAGCCACTTGCCACTTGCCACTGTGGGTGGCGCCTAATGCGCCACCCACTGCACACTCTTCAGGTCCACCCCTTCCTGGTACATCTCCCACAGGGGCGAGAGCTC
>NZ_KB898975.1 GCF_000377945.1 Thioalkalivibrio sulfidiphilus | reverse complement strand
TGTCGATACCTATCACAGTCATCATCGGTCCTTTCCCATTCGGGGGGTGGTTGAGTCACAATAAGCACCGGTTCCCCGACCTCGCGCTTTTTGCGGCTTCGACCTTGTAATGCAAAGTCCAGCTTGGCTGGCTTTTGGATACTCCACGAAGTCAGCAATGAGGCGGGGAGCCGCTCTACGTACGAGGTCAGACAAACGCTGCCTCCAGGTCGGGACGGCTTACCCGGTGTCCGGCTGATAACCTATCAAACCAGACCTGCTCAACATACAAGGTCGGGCTTCAGCCCGACAACGGTGCCTCTCGAAGCCTCGGCTGTCGGGCTGAAGCCCGACCCACGCATAGCAAGCGTTGATCTTTCCTCTGCCTCTGTGACCTCTGTGTCCTCTGTGGCAAACCGCCTTTAACCCAGCTGTTCCAGCAACGCATCCAGATCCATCACCGGCGCGCTGCAACTGGTGCCGGTGCAGACATAGGCCACCGCTTCGCCCTTCGGCGCCTTAGCGGCTAAGGCCTCGGGCAGATCGCTGGCATCGGCGGGAATGGCGAACACCAGGCGGCGCGGGGCGTAGTCGCGCAGCAGACGCCCGTGCCAGGCGGCCATCGCCTCGGGCGCGCCGCGCAGGATGACGAGCTTCGGCAGATAGAGCTGCTCCTCGAAGGCGCTGATCAGGCTGGCGTGGGCCATGGGGGCCTGGTCCATGAGGGTGGTGGCCAGGCGCACGGTGCGTTCGGCGGCCTCGACGTAACGGGGCTCACCCAGCAGGTGACCGAGCCGGTTGAGCGCCAGGGCGGCGACACCATTTCCGGAGGGCATGGCCTCGTCGGCGAAGGTCTTGGGGCGCTGGATCAGGGCCTCGTGGTCGTCGGCAGTAAAGAAGAAACCGCCCTGCTCCCGGTCCTCGAAGTGGCTGAGCAGGATGTCGGCGATCTCCCGGGCAAAGCCCAGGTGCTCGGTGCGCCAGCGCACCTGCAGCAGTTCCAGCAGGGCATCCAGCAGGTAGGCGTGGTCGTCGAGATAAGCGGGCAGGCGGGCGCTGCCGTTCTTATACGTGGCCAGCAGCCGGCCGTCGCGCCACAGGTTCGCGCGGATGAAATCCATCGCCCGGGTTGCGGCGTCGATCCATTCACGGCGCCCTAGCCCGCATATCTCACCACCATTCGTCGCGAGGGCGTCGAGATGCCGCTGTGACGGGGCGCGCGGAGCGGAAGACGGCGCCGGCGTAGCCGACACTACGTCAAGCCGGCTGAAGTGAGCACGCCCCGTCACAGCGAGCAGATCGGCGGCCGCAGTAGAAGGGTGGTGAGATATGCGGGCTAGGTGCCGGGCCGCCACGGCCAGCCCCCGGATCATGAGCGCGTTCCAGCTGGTGAGGATCTTGTCGTCCAGGCCGGGGGGCACGCGCTTGGCGCGCGCCGCCAGCAGCGGCGCGCGGGTGGCCTCGATCATGGCTTCTATCGCGGCCTCGTCGCTGCCGGTCTCCTTTGCCAGTTGTTCCGGGGTGACAAAGGTGTGCAGGTGCCACCGACCCTCGAAGTTGGGCCCTCGGTCGAGACCGTAGACCCGGGCGAACACCGGGAAGACCTCCTCCGGCACCAGCTTGCGCACCTCCTCCGGCGACCACACGTAATAGCGCCCCTCCTCGCCTTCGGAGTCGGCGTCCAGGGCGGAGTAGAAGCCGCCCTCGGGTGACTGCATGGTCTGCACGGCCCAGGCGGCGGTACGCCCGGCCACGTCGGCGAAGTAGGCATCACCGGTGGCGGCATAGGCCTGCGCGTAGAGGGCCAGCAGCGGGCCGTTGTCGTAGAGCATCTTCTCGAAGTGGGGGATCATCCACTGCCCGTCCGTGGAGTAGCGGCAGAAGCCACCGGCGAGCTGATCGTTGAGGCCGCCCCGGGCCATCTTCTCCAGGGTGAAGCAGGCCATGTAGCGGGCGCGCTCATCGCCGGTCTGTGCATAGTGGCGCAGCAGCCGCTCCAGGGTGGAGGGATGGGGAAACTTGGGCGGCGTGCCGAAACCGCCGTCTCGCTCGTCGAACTGCTGGGCGATGGCGGAACGCACCGTGTCCAGCACCGCGCTGTTGAGCGGATCATGGCCCCGCGGCGAGAACAGCCCGGTGAGCGCGCTCTGCAGTGATGCGTTCTGGCGTTCGATCTCGTCGCGCCGTTCGTGGTAGAAGCCGGCGATGCGCTCCAGCAGATCACGGAACGCCGGCAGCCCGTGGCGCGGCGCATCCGGGAAATAGGTCCCACCGAAAAACGGCACCTGGTCCGGGGTCAGGAACATGGTGAGCGGCCAGCCGCCGCTGCGCTGGCTGAGCATGAAGTGCGCCGTCTGGTAGATCTTGTCCAGGTCCGGCCGCTCCTCCCGGTCCACCTTGATGTTCACATACAACCGGTTCATCACCTGGGCGGTGGCCGGATCCTCGAAGGACTCGTGGGCCATGACGTGGCACCAGTGGCAGGCGGAGTAACCGATGGACAGCAGGATCGGCTTGTCCTCGCGCTTGGCCTTCTCCAGTGCCTCGGGACCCCAGGGATACCAGTCCACGGGATTGTCCACATGCTGCAGCAGGTAGGGACTGGTCTCGTTCGCTAGGCGGTTGCTTGTCTGCTCTGGCATGGGCGGGTTCACCGGGCTTGGACTTCGGAAAGGATTGTCGCAGAGACGCGGAGACGCAGAGAAAGAATAAGGATCTGACAGGATTTACATGATGAACAGGATTGAAAAAACCTGGACGGGCTTTCTTTAAAAATCATGTTCATCATGTAAATCCTGTCAAAGATCTTCTCTGCGCCTCCGCGTCTCTGCGGCAGATGTTGCAAATCGAACTATACCCCCGTGAACCGGCAAGGTCCCGTAACCCCACCCACCAACGGGAATGCCCCGCGCGCTATACTGCCCAGCCGCACGACGACACCGGAACCGCCCCATGGATACCCTCGATTACACCCCCCTGCGCCTGAGAAAGAACGAGGAACGCCGCCTGCTCTCGGGCCATGCCTGGGTGTTCAGCAACGAGGTGGACATCGCCGCCACGCCCATCAAGGACCTGACGCCGGGGCAGCCGGTGCTGATCGAGGATCATCGCGGCAAGGCCATCGGTACCGGCTATGCCAATCCCCAGTCCCTGATCTGCGCGCGGCTGGTGAGCCGGGACAAGGCACACCCGTTCAGCGCCTCCCTGCTGGTGCACCGGCTCAAGGTGGCCCTGTCACTGCGCGAGCGCCTGTTCACAGAGCCCTATTACCGGCTGGCCTACGGCGAGAGCGACGGCCTGCCGGGACTGGTGGTGGACCGCTACGGCGACGTGCTGGTGGCCCAGGTCACCACCGCGGGCATGGAGGTCATGCAGGACGCCATTCTCGAGGCGCTGCACAAGGCCGTGCATCCCAAAGCCGTGCTGTGGCGCAACGACAGCCCGGTGCGGGAACTGGAGGGGCTGGACCTGTACGTGAAACCGGCCCTGGGTGTGGTGCCCGAGACCGTCACCCTCACGGAGCACGGCGCCCGCTTTCACGCGCCACTCCTCTCAGGCCAGAAGACCGGCTGGTTCTTCGACCAGCGGGACAACCGGGCCTGGCTGGCGCGGGTCTCGAAAGGCATGAGGGTTCTGGACCTGTTCAGCTACGTGGGCGCCTGGGGCGTGCAGGCGGCACTCCATGGCGCCGAGTCGGTGACCTGCGTGGATGCCTCCCATGATGCCCTGGAGAGCGTGGCCGCCAACGCCGCCGAGAACGGGGTCGGGGACCGGGTGAGCGGCGTGAAGGGGGATGCCTTCGAGGTGCTGAAACAACTGCGCGAGGACCAGGCCCGCTTCGACGTGGTGATCACCGACCCGCCCGCCTTCATCAAGCGCCGCAAGGACGCCAAGGAAGGCACCGCCGCCTACCGGCGCCTGAACCAGATGGCCATGCAGGTGATGGCCAAAGATGGCCTGCTGATCGCCTGCTCCTGTTCCCAGCACATGGAGGCCGCCTCCCTGGAGGCCCAGCTCTGGGGCGCCGCCCGCCACGTGGACCGCAGCCTGCAGATCCTGGCCCGGGGCGGCCAGGCGCCCGACCACCCCATCCACCCGGCGATGCCGGAGACCGCCTATCTCAAGGCGGTGTTGTGCCGGGCGGTGCAGGCATGATCCAGAATTCAAGATTCAAAGTTCAAGATTCAAAGAGTTGGTTTGGGTTATCCTCTGCCCCAGCCTTTGAATCTTGAATATTGAATTTTCAACTTCGATTTCCCCATGTATCCCACGCATCCCTTCATCGACCCGGTCGCCATCAGCCTCGGCCCCCTGAGCATCCACTGGTACGGCCTGATGTACCTGGTGGGCTTCGCCGGCTTCTGGTGGGTGGGCCGCATCCACGCCCGCAAGCCCTGGAGCCCGGTGAAGCCGGAGCAGGTGGGCGACATGCTGTTCTACGGGGTGATCGGCATCATCGTGGGCGGTCGCCTGGGCTACATCCTGTTCTACAACTTCGACGCCTGGCTGGCGGACCCGGCCATGCTCCTGCGGGTCTGGCAGGGGGGCATGAGCTTCCACGGCGGCCTGATCGGCGCCCTGGTGGCCTCCTGGCTGTATGCACGCAAGGTCAACGCCCGCTTCTTTGAGATCACCGACTTCATCGCGCCTCTGGCCTGCATCGGGCTCGGCACCGGACGCATCGGCAACTGGATCAACGGCGAGCTTTGGGGCAAACCCACGGACCTGCCCTGGGCGATGATCTTCCCCGCCGCCGATATGCTGCCCCGCCACCCGTCCCAGCTCTACCAGGCGGCCCTGGAGGGCCTGGCCCTGTTCACCATCCTGTGGCTGTTCTCCCGGCACCAGCGGCCGGTGGCCGCCGTCTCCGGTCTGTTCCTGATCGGCTACGGCGTGTTCCGTTTTCTGGTGGAGTTCGTGCGCCTGCCTGACGCCCACATCGGCTACCTCGCCTTCGGCTGGCTGACCATGGGGCAGCTGTTGACCCTGCCCATGATCCTGGCCGGCATCGTGATGATGGCCTGGGCGTACAATCGCCAGAAATACGCAACCGCCTGATTCCGACGCCATGACCCCCTATCTCGATCTCATGCGCCAGCTGCTGGAACACGGCACGGTGAAATCCGACCGCACCGGCACCGGCACCCGCTCCCTGTTCGGCCACCAGATGCGCTTCGACCTGTCGAAGGGCTTTCCCCTGGTGACCACCAAGAAGCTGCACCTGAAATCCATCATCCACGAGCTGCTGTGGTTTTTGCGCGGCGAGACCAACATCGCCTATCTCAAGGACAACGGCGTGCGCATCTGGGACGAGTGGGCCACCGAGGACGGCGAACTGGGCCCGGTGTACGGCAAGCAGTGGCGCGCCTGGCCCACCCCCGACGGGCGCCACATCGACCAGATCAGCCAGGTGGTGGAACAGATCCGCACCCGCCCCGACTCCCGGCGCCTGATCGTCAGCGCCTGGAACGTGGCGGATCTGCCCGACGAGGGCATCTCGCCCAAGGACAACGCCCGGGCCGGACGCATGGCGCTGGCCCCCTGCCACACCTTCTTCCAGTTCTACGTGGCCGACGGCCGGCTCTCCTGCCAGCTCTACCAGCGCAGCGCGGATGTCTTCCTGGGCGTGCCCTTCAACATCGCCTCCTACGCCCTGCTCACCCTCATGGTCGCGCAGGTGACGGACCTTGAGCCCGGCGACTTCGTGCACACCTTCGGCGACGTGCACCTGTACTCCAATCACCTGGAGCAGGCGAGGGAACAGCTCTCCCGCGAGCCCTACCCCCTGCCGAAGATGCATCTCAACCCCGAGGTGAAGTCCCTGTTCGACTTCAAGTACGAGGACTTCACCCTGGAGGGTTACCAGGCGCATCCGCACATCAAGGCGCCGGTAGCAATATAAGTGGCAAGTCTCAAGTGGCTAGTGGCAAGGAAGGTCAAAACCGGTCTTCCCCCCTCTCCCTCAGGGAGAGGGTTGGGGTGAGGGTGGTTTCCCCTTGCCACTAGCCACTTGCCACTAGCCACTGCTCCAATGCCACTTGAGACTTGCCACTATGATGAAACTCTCCCTCATCGTCGCCGTCGACCGAAACCGTCTCATCGGCCGCAACAACCAGCTCCCCTGGCACCTGCCCGCGGATCTCGCCTTCTTCAAGCGCACCACCATGGGCGCGCCCATGCTCATGGGCCGCAAGACCTGGGAGTCCATCGGACGCCCCCTGCCCGGGCGTACCAGCATCGTCATCACCCGTGATCCCGACTACCGGGCCGAGGGGGCCATCGTGGTGCATTCCATCGAGGAAGGGATCGCGGCCGCGGGGGATGCGCCTGAGCTGTTCGTGATCGGCGGCGCCAAGCTGTTCGTGGACACCCTGCCGCTGGCCGACCGGCTGTATCTCACGCAGATCAATCATGCCTTCGAGGGGGATACCTGGTTTCCGGAGATCGGGGATGCGTGGCGGGAGATCAGCCGCGAGGCGCACGGGCCGGACGAGAAGAATGCTTATGGTTATGCCTTCATCACCCTGGAGCGAGATCGGGGATAAAAGCGCACTTTCGCCGTAGAGGCGCGGGGGCGCAGAGGAACCCCGAAAAAAGGCTTTTTACAGGATTTACATGATTAGCATGATTTTTAAAGAAAGCCCGTCCAAGTTTTTTCAATCCTGTTAATCATGTAAATCCTGTCAGATCCTTATTCTTTCTCTGCGCCTCTGCGCCTCTGCACCTCTGCGGCGAGTCATCCGCCCTGATCAGCCCGCCCGCCGAAACCGCCGCCCCGGGATCAGGTAGATCACCGCGAACAAGGCCGCCGCAGCCACCACGATGGACGGCCCCGTGGGCGTGTCCCAGGTGAGCGAACCCATCACGCCACCCACCACCGCCAGTGAGCCCAGCACGCCGGCATAGATCGCCATCTGCTCCGGCGTGGCTGCCAAGCGCCGGGCGGTGGCGGCGGGGATGATCATCAGCGAGGTGATCAGCAGGATGCCCACCACCTTCATGGCCACGGCGATCACCAGGGCGATGAGCAACATGAAGCCCAGGCTCACCCACATCACCGGCACGCCCTCCACCCGGGCCAGGTCCTCGTGCACGGTCATGGCCAGCAAGGGACGCCAGAGGATCATGAGCAGGATCAGCGCCAGCGCGCCGCCGCCGAAGATCCACAGCAGATCCCCCTGGCTCACCGCCAGGATGTCGCCGAACAGGTAACCCATCAGGTCGATGCGCACGCCCTCCAGGAAGGCCACCGAGACCAGGCCCAGGGACAGGGTGCTGTGGGCGAGGATGCCCAGCAGGGTGTCGCTGGCCAGCCGGCGCTGACGCTGCAGCAGCACCAGCAGCACGGCGAGCGCAGTGCACAGGGCGATCACCGTGAGGTTCAGGCTGATGCCCAGCAGGAATCCCAAGGCCACGCCCAAGAGCGCCGAGTGCGCTAGGGTGTCTCCGAAATAGGCCATGCGCCGCCACACCACGAAGGAGCCCAAGGGCCCCGCCACCAGGGCCACCGCGATGCCGCCCATGAGGGCTCTGAGGATGAAGTCGTCCATTTAAAGGCAGTGGCAAGTGGCAAGTGGCAAGTGGCAAGGCGGCGTCATGGGGTTTTCTCCTGACTTTCGTTCTCGATCACGCAGCCGTGCAGGTCGTGGTGGTGGTCGTGGGCGTGGGTGTAGATGGCCAGGCCCCGGGCCTCGGCGGGGTCGCCGAACAGCTTGAGGTATTCCGGGTGTCGGCTCACCGCCTCGGGGCGGCCGGTGCAGCAGACGTGCTGGTTGAGGCAGACCACGGAGTCGGCGGCCTCCATCACCAGGTGCAGTTCGTGGGAGACCATCAGCACGCCGCAGCCGTAGCGGTCGCGCAGGCGGGCGATGAGCCGGAATACCTCGCCCTGCCCGGCCACGTCCACGCCCTGGGCGGGCTCGTCCAGCACCAGCAGGTCCGGCCTGCGCATCAGCGCGCGGGCCAGCAGCACCCGTTGCATCTCGCCGCCGGAGACCGACTGGATGGGCTGATCCAGCAGGTGTTCCACACCCACCTCCCGCAGCACCTCCCGCTGGTGTGCCCGGCTGGCCCGCCCGCCCAGGGTGAGGAAGCGACCCACGGTGATGGGCAGAACCTCGTCCACCAGCACCCGCTGGGGCATGTAGCCCAGTTTCAGCCCCGGGGTGCGGATCACCTCCCCCTCGGTCGCAGGCAACAGGCCCAGCAGGATGCGCACCAGGGAGGTCTTGCCGGCACCGTTGGGGCCAATCAGGGTGACGATACGTCCGCGCTCCACACCGAGATCCACGCCATGAAGGATCTGACGACCGCCTAGAGTCAGGCCCACGCCCCGGGCGGCTACCAGGGGGGTGTGATCGTGGGCACTGGAACGGGTCACTGAGGTCATGGGCGATGCGTGTCCTGGAGGGCTGGACACAAAGGGCAAATGTTATATTATTACATCACATTCCGATCCCTGAGAGTACCGCGCCATGCCTGCCATCCGCCAGAGGAAACTGACATTTCACCCGGGCCTTTTCCTGGCTGTCCTGACGCTGTTCGCCCTGCTACTCGGCAGCGCCCAGGCCGCGCCGCAGGTGGTGGTGAGCATCAAACCGGTCCACGACCTGGTCACGGGCGTGACCGAAGGCGTGACGGAACCGGTGCTGCTGGTGCCCGGCGGCGCCTCCCCCCATGACTATGCCCTGCGCCCGTCAGAGATGCGCGCCCTGCAGCAGGCCCGGGTGGTGATCTGGGTTGGACCGGAACTGGAAACCTTCCTGCAGCGCCCGCTGGCTGGGCTCAATCCGGGGATCCACCGTATCACCCTTATAGAAGATGTTGAACTGGTCCTTCATCCTGTCCGGGAGGGGGGTATTTGGGATGTGCATGATCATGGCCACGAACACAACCACGGTCACAGCCATGGGCATGATCACAGGCACGAGCATGACCACCATCACCACAGCGGTCACCATCATCACGGTGCCCACGACGCCCATGTCTGGCTGTCGCCGGAAAACGCGCGACGCATCGTGACCCACGTAGCCGGCGTGCTCGCGGAGCTTGACTCGGACAACGCGGCGGCCTACGAGGCCAACCGGGATCGCATGCTGGCCCGGCTGGAGCAGTTGGACGAGGAACTGCGCGCCCGGCTGGCGCCGGTGCGCGAGGCGCCCTTCATCGTGTTCCACGACGCCTACCAGTACTTCGAGCGCCACTACGGCCTGACCCCCGCCGGCTCCATCACCGTGGACCCGTCCCGGGCCCCCGGTGCGCGGCGCATCCAGGAGATCCGCCAGCGGGTCGGCCAGTCCGAGGCCCTGTGCGTGTTCAGCGAACCCCAGTTCCGCCCCGCCATCGTGGCCACGGTGATCGAGGGCACCCAGGCACGCACCGGCGTGCTGGATCCCCTGGGTGCGGACCTGCCGTCCGGTCCGGAGGGCTATGAGGCGCTGCTGCGCAACCTGGCGCAGAGCCTGGTGGAGTGCCTGTCTTGAAGTGGGAAGGGTGAATTGGGAATTGGGAACGAAAGCCACTTCGTCGGACCCGTGAATCGTCCGGGATGCAGCCAGGCCTTGGCTGATCATGCGGAGGGCGAAAAGACACGCGGAAAGTAATCGACAGGATTTACATGATTCGGGGAATCGTGGAACAAGCTATTCGAATAAGCTTGTTCGCCCGCTCAATCCTGTCCAAGCGTTCCTTTTCTCCGCGTCTTTGCGCCTCTGCGGCAGATTTGGGTCAGTGCGTAGGTTGGGGTGAGGTACGAACCCCAACGTCGTCGTAATCCTGGACTCCGCACGTTGCGGGTGAGCAACGCTCACCCCAACCTACGCCGCCTTCTTGTCCGCGCCTACCAGCACGCCCAGCAGGTCCGGGACCAGCACCTCCACTGCGCCGTCACTGGCCTCCACCCGGCAGTGGTCGGACCAGTGCAGCAACTGCATCGTGCCGCTGAAGTCCTCCACCAGGGTGGTGCAGTGTTCCACCCAGTCACCGTCGTTGCAGTAGAGCACGCCGTCGATGCGCTCGATGCCGGCCTTGTGGATGTGGCCGCAGATGTAGCCGTCAAAGCCTTTGCGCAGCGCCTCCCGGGCGGCGGCCTCCTCGAACTTGCGGATGTAGGCCCGGGCGTTGCCCACCCGGGTTTTGAGCCATGCGGACAGGGACCAGTAGCCATGCCCCCGGCGGCGGCGCCAGGCGTTGTAGACGCGGTTGCCCTTGAGCAGCATCTGGTAGGCACCGTCTCCCACCGCCTTGAGCAGGGCGTTGTGGCGCACATCGCCGTCGAACTCATCACCATGACTGACGAAGAAGCGCCGCCCGTCGGCGCTTACGTGCTCGGCATTGAGACGCACCTGAACGCCGTGGAACTCACTGCCTGCGAAGTCTCGGAACAGCTCATCATGATTGCCGGGGATATAGGTGACCCGGGTACCGCTGCGCGCCATGTGCAGGATGCGCTGCAGCACCGCGGACTGGTCCGCGGTCCAGTACACGGAGCGGCGCATGCTCCAGAGGTCGAAGATGTCACCCACCAGGTAGAGATGTTCACAGCGGACGCTGTTGAGGAAATCCAGCAGGTAATCGGCGCGGCACTCGCGGGTGCCAAGATGCACATCGGAGATGAAAACACTGCGGCAGCGAAGCGTTCCCATGGACAGACCCTCGGCAGTGGTTTCGCGGAGTCTGTATTGGGGAGGTTACAAAAAGATCAAGCAATCATGAATTTACGGTGAAAAAAGGCACTAGAGACAAGTGGCTAGATGCAAGAGACAAGAGGGTTTTCTTGCCACTTGTCTCTTGCATCTTGTCTCTAGCGCTCTCCTATCCCATATCGAGATCGATCTGCACCGCCTCGAGTCCCGCCGCGGCACACTTCTCGTCCAGTTCGCCACTGGGCGCACCGCTGACACCCACGCCACCCACGATGGAACCGGCCGCGTGGATGGGCAGGCCTCCGGCGGAGAACACAATGCCCTGCACCTTGCCTACCGAGAAGGGCCGGGTGAAGCGGTCTTCCATCTGGGACAGGGGCGCGTTGAAGGACATGGCGGTGTAGGCCTTCTGCCTGGAGATCTCCAGCGTCAGGTCCATGGCCAGGGTGTCGCGCATCACCACCTGGGGATGCCCGCCGCGATCCACCACGGTCACGGCAACATTCACGCCCTCGGCGCGGCAGGCCTCGATGGTGGCCAGGGCGATGCGGTTGGCCATCTCCAGGGACAGGCGCTTAATGTCCACAGTCACCGGGGCATCGGCCTGGGCAACGGCAACGGCACCGGCGCCGAGGATCACGGCACCGGCCAGCAGGGAACGGATCATTTTCATGGTGGTTTCTCCTCTCATGGTGGCGATTTATTCATTGGGGTCATCGCGGAATCGTGTGGGTGGTTTGATGGGCATAAAGTGCCCCGGACCCGCATAATCCCGGTGTCTTGCGGCCATCGAGGCCGTGCCCAAAGTGGTTCCGTTTGGCTGACAGGATCATGACATGAAATCTCCCCGCACAGTGCGTGAACTGTTTTCGCTGCCGGGCTTCTCGGCCGGGGCGACGCTCAAGGGTGTTTTCGGTGATCGGTACGCCCGAGTGATCACCCTCAGGCGCCGAAAAAAACGGCCGTGTGTTCATGCTG
>NZ_KB898974.1 GCF_000377945.1 Thioalkalivibrio sulfidiphilus | reverse complement strand
CCCGAATGTTTCATGAATTCGCGCGATGATCGCGCAGGATATTGGCCGCACAGGGGATTTTCCGAGGGAGCGCCGTATCGGGCTATACGGCCGACTGAGGAAAATCCCCTGTGCGGTCAAGAGACAAGCGAGGGCGCGCGCAATTCATGAAACATTCGGGCTAGATTACATCTCCTCGATGGTGAGGTGACGGTTGGTGTAGATGCAGATGTCGGCGGCGATGTTGAGCGCGCGCTCGGCGATCTCCCGGGCGGACAGCTCGGTGTTGTCCAGCAGGGCCCGGGCGGCGGCCTGAGCGAAGGGGCCGCCGGAGCCCATGGCGATCAGGTTGTCCTCGGGCTCGATCACGTCGCCGTTGCCGGTGATCAGCAGGGAGGTGTCCTTGTCAGCCACCGCCAGCAGGGCCTCCAGGCGGCGCAGGGCGCGCTCGGTGCGCCAGTCCTTGGCCAGCTCCACGGCGGCCCGGGTGAGGTTGCCGCTGTATTTCTCCAGCTTGCCCTCGAAGCGCTCGAACAGGGTGAAGGCATCGGCGGTGCCGCCGGCGAAGCCGGCCAGCACCTTGTCGCCGTACAGGCGGCGCACCTTGCGGGCATTGCCCTTCATCACCGTGTTGCCCAGGGTCACCTGGCCGTCGCCGCCTAGGGCCACCCGGCCGTTGCGGCGCACGCAGACGATGGTGGTTCCGCGAAACTGTTCCAAGGTCTGAACTCCCGATCATGCAAAGACGATCATTGTAGCCGCTGGCCTGCGGCAAGTCTCATGGCCACGAGCCCACCGGGGACATGGGCCTGCGGATAATTCCCCACTTCTTTACTCTGTTATTACCCGGGGCGCTCTGGTAGCTTGAAGGACAGATCCACAATCAGGGAGGTTCAAACCCGTGCCCTACCAGGAACAGCGCGTCACCTCGGTCCACCGCTGGTCGGAGAAGACCTTCACCTTCACCACCACCCGGCCCGAGGGCTTCCAGTTCAAGGACGGCGAGTTCGTCACCCTCGGTCTGCGCGACGAGGGCAAGCTGATCGCCCGGGCCTACTCCATCGCCTCCAGCAACGACACCGAGCACCTGGAGTTCCTGAGCATCCACGTGCCCGACGGCCCGCTCACCAGCCGCCTGGCCCGGGTGCGGGAAGGCGAGAGCGTGTGGGTGAACACCAAGCCCACCGGCTCCCTGACCGTGAACCACGTGCTGCCGGGACGACATCTCTACCTGCTGGCCACGGGCACGGGACTCGCCCCCTTCATGTCCCTGGTGCGGGGCCGCGGCGTCTATGAGCGCTTCGAGCGGGTGATCCTGGTGCACAGCGTGCGCAGCGTGGCGGAACTGGCCTACCGGGCGGAGCTCGAGGCGCGCAGCGGCGATGGGCTGGTGTACGTGCCCACCGTGACCCGGGAGCCCTTCGAGACCCCGGAGCGGGGCGCGGACCTGTTCCGTTCCGGCGCCCTGTTCGAGCGCCTCGGCCTGCCGCCCGCAGACATGGCCCAGGACCGGGTGATGCTGTGCGGCAACCCGCACATGAACCGGGAGATGAAGGACTACCTGGAATCCATCGGCGGGGTGATGACCAACTACAAGGGCGTGGGCAGCTTCACCGTGGAGCAGGCCTTCGTGCTGCATCACGCCGGGGACCAGGACGGCGCCTGACCCCCGTAGGTGGCCCGACCCCGGGCCGAACAGCGGCGCCTGATCCGGCAGCGCTGTTCGCGGCGAGTCGCCGCTCCTACGGGATCAAGGTGCGGAGAATCTCGGCCGGGAGCAGGCCTTCGGCTGCACCACCCCGGAGATTGAACCCCCGCGTAGGAGGCCCGACCCCGGGCCGAACAGCATGGTCTGATCTGCCAGCACCGTTCGCGGCGGGGTCGCCGCTCCTACGGGTTGCTGGCCTCAGCAGTCCCCGATGCGCCGCCCCGTGATGTTCATGTGCATGCTCATGGGTCCCATGGGCGTGTCCATGTCGGCGCGCATGGTGCCGTCCACTTCGTTGCCACGAAAACGCATGTCCGCGTTCATCTTCATGCGCACCCCCTGCTGGGTGCATTCCATGGCGTACTTCATGCCGTCCCGGCGCAGGTCCATGTGGGTGACCTGACAGTCCTCCGGGGCCTCCAGGAAGGCCTCGCCCTTCTTGATGTCTTCGATCGTGATGCATTCCCGGTTGCTGTGGGTCTGCTCGGGCATGGGCATGCCCTCGAAGCGGGTGACGTTGGTGTACTCCCACTGGCCGGGGGTGATGTTGGGCTCGGCGGCCAGCGCCGGCAGTGCGGTCAGGGCTGCAGCGAGCAGCAGGGCGATTCGCATGGTGTTGTTCCTCTGTGATGTGTTGGCAACGACTCTGACAGCACGACCCCGGAGGGTCAACGACGGCCCTCACGATTTGCCGTCGTCCTGCCTGCGCCGGGCTCGGGGATGGGCGGCGTCGTAGACCTTGGCGAGGTGCTGGTAGTCGAGATGGGTGTAGACCTGGGTGGTGCTGATGTCGGCGTGGCCCAGCAGCTCCTGCACGGCGCGCAGGTCGCCGGAGGATTCCAGCAGGTGGCTGGCGAAGGAATGGCGCAGCAGGTGGGGATGCACGCGCCGGTCCAGGCCCTGCAGGCCGGCGTGGCGGGCCAGCCGGGTCTGCACCGCCCGGGCCCCCAGGCGCCGGCCCCGCTGGCCCACGAACAGGGCCTGCTCATCGGCGGCGGCGAGCCCCGCACGCAGGGGCAGCCAGGCCTTGAGCGCCGCGACGGCGTGGCGGCCGATGGGCAGGTCCCGGGCCTTGCGGCCCTTGCCGGTGACCCGCAGCTGGGCATCGCCCAGGTCCACGTCCACCAGGTCCAGCCCCACCAGTTCGGCGAGACGCAGGCCCGAGGAATAGAACAGCTCCAGGATCGCCCGGTCGCGCACCATGAGGGCCTCGTCCCCGGGCAGGTCCAGCAGCCGGGAGACCTGGTCCACGTCCAGCACCCCGGGCAGCTTGCGCCCGGACTTGGGGGCGCGCACGTCCAGGGCCGGGTTGGCGCCCACCACCCCCTCCCGCAGCAGAAAGTTGAAGAACCCCCGGATGGCCGACAGCAGGCGCTGCAGGGTCTTGCTGCCGGCCCCCTGGCGGTGGACCTTGGCCACCAGGGCGCGGATGTCATGGACCTTCACCGACGACCAGTCATCGCCCACCGCTTCACGCAGGCGCTGAAGGTCCCGGGCGTAGTTCTCGACGGTATGGGGGGAGTAGCGACGCTCTTCGCCCAGATGGCGGAGATAGCGGGAAAGCCAGGGAGAGGGGGATTCAATATTCAAGATTCAACATTCAAAGGACGGCGTCTCACAAACCGATCCACCGGGGCGCCTCACCCCGTTGAATCTTGAATTTTGAATGTTGAATCATCCTTTCAGCCTTGTCGCGACCGCGTGGGAGATGATCTCCCCCAGGTAGCCCAGGAACAGGGTGCCCATGCCGGGATGGAAACGGGTGTCTTCGCGGCTGCCCAGGGCCAGGATGCCCAGACGGCGGTTTCCGTCCATGAGCGGCACGGCCACGGCGGACTGCACCGGGGTGTCGGCCTCGGGGAACAGGGCCTTGAGCTGTTCATCGCTCAGGCGTCCGCACAGGGGGCGGCGGGTCTCGAACAGGGATTCCAGGGAATTGAGCGCAGGGTCGCCCTCGGCCACGAAATGCAGGCCCTGGGCGGGATTACCCAGCAGCCGGACCACCACGTGGTCGGCGCGGAACTCGGTGCGCAGCTGCTCCTGGGTGGTGGCCAGCACCGCGTCCAGGCTGTCGGCGTCCATCAACCCCAGGGCCAGGTGATGCATGCGCTGGCTCAGGCGCTCGTTCTCCCGGGCCAGTTGCACCAGGTCCAGAAGCTTTCTTTCCAGCTGGCGGTTTTTGTCCCGCAGCCAGCCGATCTGGCGCTCGATCAGGGAGACGGCGCCGCCGGAGGCGTGGGGCAGCTTGAGCACGTCCAGCAGGGCCAGGTGGCGTTCGAAGAAATCCGGGTGACTGCGCAGCCAGGCCTCCACGGCCTCTTCGCTGAGCGCTTCCTCGGCCAGGTTCGTATGGGTGCTCATATGTCAATGCTGCCTGTGAAGACCTGTGTGGCGGGGCCGGTCATCATCACCGGCGCCTCTTCTTGTCCGGCCCAGTTTATCACAAGCCGTCCGCCGGGCAGGTCCACGGCCACGGTCTCGTCCAGCAGGCCCTGGATGCGCCCGGACACCACCGCGGCACAGGCCCCGGTCCCGCAGGCGAGCGTCTCGCCCACGCCCCGCTCGTAGACCCGCAAACGGATCTCGCCCGGGGAGATCACCTGCATGAAGCCCACGTTCACGTGGCGGGGAAAGCGCGGGTGGGCCTCGATCAGCGGGCCTAGCCGGGCCACCGGCGCGGTCTGCACGTTGTCCACCCGCAGCACCGCGTGGGGGTTGCCCATGGACACGGCACCGATCTCATAGGTCTCGCCCTCCACCTCCAGAGGGTAGGAGGTCATGGCGCTCTCCGCCTCGAAGGGGATCTGCCAGGGCTTGAGGCGGGGCGGGCCCATGTCCACGGTCACCTGCCCGTCCGGCTGCACCTGGAGATGGATGATGCCGGCGGCGGTCTCCACCGGGATGTGGTCCTTGGCGGTGAGCCCCCGCTCGCGCACGAACACCGCGAAGCAGCGGGCGCCATTGCCGCACTGCTCCACCTCGTTGCCGTCGGCATTGAAGATACGGTAGCGGAAGTCGGCTGCCGCCGGATCCGACGGGCGCTCCACCAGCAGCACCTGGTCGCAGCCCACGCCGAAGCGCCGGTGTGCCAGCAGGCGCACCTGATCGGGGCTCAGATCCACCGGCTGATGGATGGCATCGATGACCACGAAATCGTTGCCTAGGCCGTGCATCTTGCTGAATTGTATGCGCATTCCGGTAGCGTAGACGCTCACCGGGGGGAAGGAAAGGCATTTTTGAAGTGGGAAGTGGGAACGGGGAAGTTGGAACGGGTGAAGGGGTGACCAGTCTCCCGGATCATCCATGAGCTGCACCGTCTGTACCGCTTGACGTATTACGTGACGCGTAATACGCTTAATCCATGATCAAAAGCTTCGCGGATAAGGATACCCGCGCCTTGTTCGAAGGCGGTGACCCACGCCGCTTTCGGGCATTTCGCGTTCAGGCAGAGCGGAAGCTGGCCCTGCTCGATGCCGCAACGACGCTGGAATTCCTGCGCAGTCCGCCGGGCAACCGCCTCGAGGCACTGACCGGCGACCGGAAAGGACAATGGAGTATCCGCATCAACCAGCAATGGCGATTGTGCTTCTGCTGGCAAGATGGCAATGCCTATGACGTCGGGATCGTCGACTATCACTAGAGGACAGGACACCATGGCCACCCACCGCATGCGTCCCATTCATCCGGGGGAGATCCTGCGCGAGGAGTATCTTGCGCCACTTGGCATGAGCGTGAATGCCCTGGCCCGCGCGTTGCGGGTCCCGTCCACGCGCCTGCATGAAATCGTCAATGAACGTCGCGCCGTGAGCGCGGACACCGCCTTGCGTCTCGCCCGTTTCTTCGGCGGGGACGCCCAGTCCTGGCTGAATCTTCAGAGCACCTATGAGCTCCGCCTGGCCGAGGCCGAACGCGGCGACATCATCAAGAAAGAGGTCGCGCCCCGCGCGGCGTGAGCCTCGGCAACCCGGCTCACCCGGCGCGCATCAACCCACTCACCACCAGGTGTCGATCACTCACCGATCGCACATCCAGGCCGGCCAGGCCAGCCCTGTCCAGTTGTTCGCGCACCTCGTCCACGCGAAACGCCGCCAGCAGGGAGTGGAAGAAATCCCGCTGCAGCACCGGCGGCTCGTCGGCCGCGTGCTGCGCCACCATGGCCTCGGCGGATGCCCGGGAATCGGGGCGCATGAGGTCCATGATGAACACGAAACCACCGGGCTCGGCGTAGCGGGCCACCGCATCCCAGAGGACGGCGGGTTCATGGAGATGGTGCAGCAGGCTGTTGGAGATCACGCCCCGGTAGCGTTCCCGGGGCGGGTGGTCATTCGGAAGGCAGGCCCGCACCAGGCGCACCCGATCCTCGAGCCCGCTCCCGGCGAGCAGGCGCTCGCCCTCGGCCAGCATGGCCGGGGCGCCGTCCACGCCATCCACTTGCGATTCGGGGAAGGCCCGGGCAAAGCGCATGCTGATGTCCCCGGGTCCGCAGCCCAGATCCAGCACGGGTCCGCTGACCGCCAGGCCGGGGAAGGCCTCCCGGAACAGCTCGACGAAGCGGCTGTGGGGCGCCTCGAAGTCCGCCTCCGCGTAGGCCCGGGCCTGTTCCGGGTCGAGCATCAGTTCGGGTTCGGGGGTTCGGTGCATGGGAAAACCAAACGGCAAGGGCGTTGACAGGATTTACATGATTAACGGGATTAAAGGCCTCTAAACACACTCCTGTAAATCATGTGAATCCTGTCGATTTTCTTTTGAATCGAACTGACTGCTACGGCAACACCGTTTCCCGCGCCATGAGCTCTTCCAGGGTCTCGCGGCGGTTGACCAGGTGCACCTGGTCGCCGTCCACCATCACCTCGGCGGCGCGGGGGCGGGTGTTGTAGTTGGAGCTCATGGTGAAGCCGTAGGCGCCGGCGGAGCGCACCGCCAGCAGGTCGTCCTCGGCCAGCACCAGGGCGCGCTCCTTGCCCAGGAAGTCGCCGGTCTCGCAGACCGGGCCGACCACGTCGTAGGTGCGCGACTCGCCCAGGCGGGGCGCCACCGGCACGATCTCCTGCCAGGCGCCGTAGAGGGCCGGGCGGATCAGGTCGTTCATGGCGGCGTCCACCACGGCGAAGTCCTTGTGCTCGGTGTGCTTGAGGTATTCCACCCGGGTGAGCAGCACGCCGGCGTTGCCGGCGATCGCCCGGCCCGGCTCCAGCAGGATCTCGTAGCGAGTGTCGGACAGGCCCTCGAACAGGGCGCGGGCATAGGCGTCCGGCAGGGGCGGCTCCTCGTCCCGGTAGCGGATGCCAAGCCCGCCGCCCAGGTCCAGGTGATCCAGGCCGATGCCGTCGGCCTCCAGGGTGCGGGCCAGCTCCAGTACGCGCTTCAGCGCATCCACGAAGGGGCTCAGACCTGTGAGCTGGGAGCCGATGTGGCAGTCCACGCCCACCACCCTGATGTGGGCCATGTCGGCGGCCTGACGGTACAGGGCCGGGGCGACGCGGATGTCCACGCCGAACTTGTTTTCCTTCAGTCCGGTGGAGATGTAGGGATGGGTCCTGGCATCCACGTCCGGGTTCACCCGGATGGACACCGGCGCCTCCATACCCATCTCTCCGGCCACCCGGTTGAGGCGCGCCAGCTCGGGCTCGGACTCCACGTTGAAACAGCGGATGCCCACCTCGAGCGCACGGCGCATCTCGTCGGCGCGCTTGCCCACCCCGGAGAACACCACCCGCGATGCCTCGCCGCCGGCGCGCAGCACCCGCTCCAGCTCGCCCACGGAGACGATATCGAACCCGGAACCCAAGCGCGCCAGCACGTTCAGCACCGCCAGGCTGGAGTTGGCCTTCACCGCGTAACAGATGAGATGCGGATGGTCGCCCAGGGCCGTGTCGAAGGCCCGCCAGTGCCGCTCCAGGGTGGCCCGCGAGTAGACGTAGCAGGGCGTGCCGTGGGCGGCGGCGATCTGACTCAGGGGGACTTCCTCGGCGTGCAGCACACCGTCGCGATACTGGAAATGATCCATGCAGGACTTGGCTCCGATGGGCCGGGGTTGGAATTACTCGCGCACGGTTTCCGATCCTTGAAGCGTGCGAATTTGGACTGCCTACGATAGATAGACTACGGACGAGGCGACTGGTTGCGCGTCTCCTCGACTGGCGCCGCTTCGGCCTCGGGCAGGTAGAGGTCGCCCTTCTGACCGCAGCTGGCCAGCAGCGACAGGCTGCCCAGGGCCACCACCACGGCGATCATGAGGAGATTGGACCAGCAGATGCGCATCGGCATGCGTCCTCGTTAAGACAATGAATGGCTGGGCATTATAGCCTCAGTACCGCGCCGCCCCACAGTGCGTCGCGGACATTTCTGCACGCCCATGACGGCACGCGCCGGGGCATGCGAGAATGGCCTGAATCCCGGCCTCCCCGATCACGCCCTTGCGCCTTCGCACCAACATCTTCCTGTGGGTCTCCCTGGCCACCGTGCTGCCGCTCACGGTGCTGGTGCTGGTGGTCACCGCCTACAGCGAGCGCCAGTACAGCCAGGACCTGGACCGCCAGGTGGGTCAGAGCCTCAACACCCTGGTGGCGGAGATGGACCGGCGCCTGCGCTTCGAACGGGAGGTGATCGGCGCGCTGGTGAACTCGGCGCCCATGCAGGGCTTCCAGTCCGTGCTGGAGCAGGCCCGGGATGGGCGCAAGCACCCCCAGTTCAACCTGCGCGCCGCGCAGCTGGGCATCTTCCTGGAAGAGTTCACCGCCCTGATCCCGGACATCGGCACCATCCGCGTGCTGGACACCCGGGGCAATACGCTCATCATGATCCGCGAGCGCCAGGTCATGCCCACCCACTACCCGGGCATGGACCCCTACGCCTACGCCGAGGAGGAGCTGGATGACCCGGCCTTCCTGCAGCGCCTGCGCGCCCTGCCCCGGGGCGAGGTGAGCTACCTGCTGCTGCCGGAGAGCCGCAGCGACTACATCTTCGGCGCCATCCCGCCCATGTACGACGCCGCCGTGCCCATCGAGCGGGAGGGCGAGGGGGTGGTGGGCTACCTGCTCGCCAACTCCACCGGCCTGCAGATCGACCGCATGCTGGAACTCGCCCCGCGCCTCCACGGGGGACGCCTGAGCCTTGCGGAGCTCAACCCCGACTACCCCTCCCGGGACGGCCTGATCCTGTTCGACGAGGCCTCCGGCCTGCTGTTCACCAGCGCCAAGCAGCCGGAGACGCGCATCGCCAGCACCTTCTGCGAGGGACTTGCCCAGCAGGTGAACGTGCAACCCTTCGGCGCCGCCAACCTGCAGACCCGACCCTCGCGGGTGTTCTTCGCCGAGTACCACCCCTACCCGAACCAGCTGGTCAGCTGGGTGGTGATCTCCGAGATCCCCCATGACGCCATCGGCGCGCCCTTCAAGCGCATCCGCCAGGGCATCCTGCTGATGGCGGGCCTGGCCCTGCTGGTTAGCCTGCTGCTGGCGCAGCTGAGCGCCCGGCGCATCGCCAAGCCCATCACCCGGCTCACCCACAACCTCAAGGCCTACGCCCTGGGCCAGCCCCTGGAACAGAACGAGCCCCACAACACCCAGGAGATCCGCGAGCTGCAGGACTCCTTCACCTACATGGCCGAGACCCTGGAGAAGGCCCGCACCGACCGGGACCAGGCCCAGCGCATGCTGCTGCAGTCCGCCAAGCTCGCCTCCATCGGCGAGATGGCCGCCGGCATCGGCCACGAGCTCAACAACCCCCTGAACAACATCCTGTCCCTGGCCAAGCTGATCCGCCGGGAACTGCCCGATGACGACCCGCGCGCCCGGGAAGACCTGCGCGCGCTCACCGACGAGGCGGAGCGGGCCACGCGCATCGTCAACGGCATCCTCAACTTTGCCCGCCAGGTGCCGCCCCACTACGTGCCCATCGACGTGCGCCCGTGGCTGGAGGAGACCCTGATCCTGGTCAACCAGGCCGCCCGGGACCAGCAGGTCAGCGTGCGCCTGGAGGTGGAGGAGGGCTTGGTCATGGAAGGCGACGTGAACCAGCTCCGGCAGGTGCTCATCAACCTGCTGCTCAACGCCATCCAGGCGAGCCAGGCCGGCGACGAGGTGGTGATCATGGCGCGCCACGACCGGGACGGGGAGGTCAACGTGTGCGTCTGCGACCAGGGCTGCGGCATCAAGCCGGAGGTCCAGGACCGCATGTTCGACCCCTTCTTCACCACCAAGCCCGTGGGCAAGGGCAGTGGCCTCGGCCTGTCCATCAGCCTCGGCATCGTCGAGCAGCACGGCGGGAATCTGGACATCCGTCCCAACGAGCGCGGCGGCGTTACCGCCACGGTGCGCCTGCCGGCCCATCGCCGGCAGGCCGCGCCATGACGGGTCTCGCCACTCGGGAACGAACCGGCGCGAAAAGCATCAAGTTAAACTGACACCATGAGCGAAGCCGCCAACATCTTCTTCGTCGACGACGACCCCCGGGCCGGCGAGCTGTTCCTGCGCTTTTGCGAGGGCACACCCCACCAGGTGCACGTGTTCCGCGACCCCCAGCAGGCCCTGACCGCGTTCATCGAGCAGGGCGCCGACCTGATCATCACCGACCTCGCCATGCCCGGGCTGTCCGGCATGGACCTGCTGTCGCGCATCCGCGACGTGGATTCCGACGTGCCGGTGATCATCATCACCGGCTACTCCTCGGTGGACAACGCCATCGAGGCCCTGCGCCTGGGCGCCACGGACTTCATCAAGAAGCCCTACGACACCGACGAACTGCTGTTGCTCATCGAGCGCACCCTGGAGGGCGAGCGCCTCAAGCGCGAGAACCGCCTGCTCAAGCGCCAGCTCAAGGACGAGCGCCTGCGCTACGGCATGGTCGGCCACGGTGATGCCATGGAGTCGGTGTACCGGCTCATCGACAAGGTGGCCGACATCCGCTGCAACGTGATCATCGAGGGCGAGTCCGGCACCGGCAAGGAACTGGTGGCCCGGGCGATCCACACCCAGGGCCCCGACGCGGACAAGCCCTTCGTGGTGATCGACTGCGGCGCCATCAACGACACCCTGCTGGAATCCGAGCTGTTCGGCCACGAGAAGGGCGCCTTCACAGGCGCCGCCCACACCAAGGCGGGCCTGCTCGAGACCGCCACCGGCGGCACGGTATTCCTGGACGAGATCTGCAACATCTCCGATGCCATGCAGGTGAAGCTGTTGCGTGTTGTACAGGAGCAGCAGGTGATGCGCGTAGGCAGCGTGCGGCCGATCCCCATCGACGTGCGCTTCATCGCCGCCACCAACCGCAACCTGGAGGCCATGATCGAGGCCGGCGAGTTCCGCCACGATCTCTACCACCGGCTCAACGTGGTGCAGATCCACATGCCGCCCCTGCGTGCCCGGCGCGAGGACATCCCGCCCCTGGTGCAGGCCTTCGTGGAGGAATTCGCTAAGCGCTACCACCGCCAGGTGGAGGGTTTCGACCCCCACTCCCTGGAGCGCCTGCAGGCCTACGACTGGCCCGGCAACGTGCGCGAGCTGCGCAACCTGGTGGAACGTACCATCGCCCTGGCCGACGGCCCGGTGCTGCACCTGGACCCCCGCTGGCCCAGCACCGGTGCCGCCTCCGCTGTGGCGTCGCAGGCCCTGGACGCCGACCAGCCGGATCTCGCCACCCTGGAGCGGCGCTACATCCTGAAGACCCTGCAGCGCCTGGACGGCAACCGGGAGCAGACCGCCAAGGCCCTGGGCATCAACAAGTCCACCCTGTGGCGCAAGCTGCAGCAGTACGAGCAGGAAGCCGACCCCTCCTGAACGTTGCGAATTGCAATTTGCAGCCATTGCAATTCGCAACGTCGCTGACGGTATTCGTCATCCCATATCCGCCTATCCTGTTGATCCTGAAACAAATCCTACACATGGCACAGGGCTTGCTGTATCCCTGTTGACCGTAAACCGTGTCACACCACTAAAAGCAGGAGAGATGACATGAATAGCAAGCGTCGTGTATTTCTGAAGGGCACCCTGGCCGCCAGCGCCGTGGGCGTCGCCGTGGGCGCGGGCATGCTCGCCCCCCGTACCGTCCTGGCCGCATGGCCCGAATCCGCCTTCGGCCCCCGTTCCGTCTCTGACGCCATCAAGAACGCCCTGGGCTCCGACTCCATGTCCGCCGGCGACATCAGCATCCAGGCCCCCGACATCGCCGAGAACGGCGCCGTGGTGCCCATCACCGTGGAAACCGGCATGAGCGGCGTCACCGACATCGCCAT
>NZ_KB898973.1 GCF_000377945.1 Thioalkalivibrio sulfidiphilus | reverse complement strand
GAACCGGATATCGGGAATGCGATGGGTCTTGCGATGAACGGCGGCTCTGCTACACTTCATCCAGACGGTCTCCGTTGGTTTTGTTGGACGGTGTGGTGCCACCAATTCTACCAACTTCGAGACCGTTTTTTTATGCGTGCAAGCCATCTTCTCGCACCGATTTAGGCCGTTTTCTGGACTTCACATTTGGTGAGGTCCAGCAACAGCCGTGCAACAGGCAGGTCGTACCGTATATAAGCCGTTTTCTTGTAAAACCGTGCCGGATTTATGCAACTGTCGGGTTAAATCGCGCTAAAGTTGATGTGGGGGTGCTGAACAACGTACTGCTGGGTGATGGCACAATTGCCACGATGAATTCAGACGCAAGTGTTGGGACCATCACGGTATCAAAAGCCATAGACTTATAGAGAATTTACCCGATGCAATAAAAATCCAAGCAATCCACCTTAGAGGAACTGCGGGTGCAATGGCGCCTCATGTCCTTCTATGAGCGTTTCGAGCAAGCCGTTGCTTTAACGCTCACGGGTTTGATCGCAATTGTCATCGTGGTTTCCATGGTCCAGTTGGTTCGCGTTATATTCACGCTTCTGATCGTCGATGCGCTGAATCCGCTTGACCACGCGGTATTCCAGACCGTGTTCGGCGCCATCCTGACCTTGTTGATCGCCATGGAGTTCAAGCATTCGATCATTAGGGTGGCCATGCGCAAGGAGAGCATCATCCAGGTCAAGACAGTGTTGTTGATCGCCCTGCTCGCGTTGTCGCGGAAGTTCATCATCCTTGATCCTGACATCGATGCGGCCAAACTGGCGGCCCTTGCGGCAACGGTCGTGGCGCTCGGCTTGACTTACTGGCTACTGCGTGAGCGCGATGATCGGGTTGGCCGAAGCGATTGAAATACACAGACCGGATTGGTTGAGGCACCGGTCTTGCCAAACCCGCATGTTCCACCTGTGCCGTCGGCGACGGAATAACAGTAGCTCGCCATGGCAGCCGCGTCGTTAGCTGAAGTCGCTTCCTGGAACTTGCGTGTCATCAGGCCTTAGAGCCGCAAATTGTGCCCAACAATGGGTCGGGTAGTCGGGATAGTAACCTTCAACCCGGTTGTATACCGACCCGTCTGACATCGGGTTCCACCCAGGCAAAAGAAAAGGGAACGGCGGGCTGATCACCCACCGTTCCCTTTGTACATCTCCCGGACCGGCACCCTCCCTGGCGGCAACCGGGTCACTTCACCTGCCGATCACTTCAGATCGAAGCGGTCCGCGTTCATCACCTTGGTCCAGGCGTTGATGAAGTCGCGCACGAACTTCTCCTTGTTGTCGTCCTGGGCATACACCTCGGCGTAGGCGCGCAGGATGGAGTTGGAGCCAAACACCAGGTCCACCCGGGTGGCGGTCCACTTGACCGCGTCGGTCTTGCGGTCGCGGATCTCGTAGTGAGCGCCGGCCGGTTTCCAGACGTTGTTCATGTCGGTCAGGTTGACGAAGAAGTCCTGGCTCAGGGTGCCCACCCGGTCGGTGAACACGCCATGTTTAGCCCCACCGTGGTTGGTGCCCAGCACGCGCATGCCGCCGACCAGGACCGTCATCTCGGCCGCGGTCAGACCCATGAGCTGGGTGCGGTCGAGCATCAGTTCCTCGGCACTCACGGCATAGTCCTTCTTCAGCCAGTTGCGGTAGCCGTCGTGGATGGGTTCCAGCACCGCGAAGCCGTCCACGTCGGTCATCTCCTGGGTCGCATCGCCACGGCCCGGTGCGAAGGGCACGGTCACGTTGACACCCGCGGCCTTGGCGGCCTGCTCGATGCCCACGTTACCGGCCAGCACGATCACATCGGCCACGCTGGCGCCGCTCTGCGCGGCGATGGGCTCCAGCACCGAAAGCACCTTCTGCAGGCGGGCGGGCTCGTTGCCTTCCCAGTCCTTCTGGGGCGCGAGGCGGATGCGTGCCCCGTTGGCACCGCCGCGGAAGTCGGACTGGCGGAAGGTGCGGGCACTGTCCCAGGCGGTGGAGACCATCTCGGCGATCGACAGACCGGAGGCGGCGATCTTCGCCTTCACCGCATCCACGTCATAGCCGGTCTTGCCGGCCGGGACCGGATCCTGCCAGATCAGGTCTTCGGCGGGGACCTCGGGGCCGATGTAGCGGGCCTTGGGACCCATGTCGCGGTGGATCAGCTTGAACCAGGCGCGGGCGAAGGTCTCCGTGAACAAGGCCGGATCCTTGTGGAAGCGCTCGGAGATCTTGCGGTAGATCGGATCCTCGCGCATGGCCATGTCGGCATCGGTCATGATCGGCTTGCAGCGGATCGATGGATCTTCTACATCCACCGGCATGTCTTCCTCGCGGATGCTGACGGGTTCCCACTGCCAGGCACCGGCGGGCGATTTTTTCAGCTCCCATTCATGGCCGAACAGCATGTCGAAGTAGCCGTTGTCCCACTTCGTCGGATGAGTCGTCCAAGCGCCCTCGATGCCGGAGGTCACGGTGTCGCGGCCGATGCCGCGGGTCTTGTGGTTCATCCAGCCCAGACCTTGGTCGGTGATGTCGGCGCCCTCGGGGCTCGGGCCCAGGTTCTCGGCGCGGCCGTTACCGTGGGTCTTGCCGACGGTGTGACCGCCCGCGGTCAGGGCCACGGTCTCCTCGTCGTTCATGCCCATGCGGGCGAAGGTCTCGCGTACCTGGGCGGCGGTCTTGAGCGGATCGGGCTTGCCGTTGACGCCTTCGGGGTTCACGTAGATCAACCCCATCTGCACCGCGGCCAGTGGGTTTTCCATGGTCGAGGGGTCGTCCACGCTGCCGTAGCGCTCGTCGCTGGGCGCCAGCCACTCCTTCTCGGCACCCCAGTAGGTGTCCTTCTCGGGATGCCAGATGTCCTCGCGACCGAAGCCGAAGCCGAAGGTCTTGAGACCCATGGACTCATAGGCCACGTTGCCTGCGAGCACGATCAGATCGGCCCAGGAGAGGCGGTTGCCGTACTTTTTCTTGATGGGCCACAGCAGGCGACGGGCCTTGTCCAGGTTGGCGTTGTCGGGCCAGGAGTTCAGGGGCGCGAAGCGCTGGTTGCCGGTGTTGGCGCCGCCACGGCCATCGGCCGCGCGGTAGGAGCCGGCGGCGTGCCAGGCCATGCGGATCATCAGGCCGCCGTAGTGGCCCCAGTCAGCCGGCCACCAGGCCTGGCTGTCGGTCATCAGCGCCTCCACGTCCCGCTTGACCGCGGCGAAGTCCAGGGACTTGACCGCCTCGCGGTAGGAGAACTCTTTGTCCATCGGGTTGGTCTTGGTGTCGTGCTGATGGAGGATGTCGAGATTCAGGGCATTGGGCCACCACGACATGTTGGAGTTGCCCACCTCGGTGTTGGCGCCGTGCATCACCGGGCATTTGCCGGTGGATTGGATATTTTGTGCGGACATGTGTTCCTCCTGATCGATGTCTGTGTAGGTATTACGAGTGTTCGAGGACTACTGTAGTTCAAGGTATTCGATAAATTGAGTGAATTATTTTTATGATCTTTATAGTCATTGACTATTTTTGATCCCGGTCGCGCGGAGCATGAGCGCCGATGGGATGAGGGCATGAGCGCATGGGCGCGCCTGTGCTGGGGGGATGAGAGAACATGGCGCGCGGATTCCCCCTGCATCCAGGGATGGCATTCACGCGAAGCCGGTGTGTGTGGGGTTAGAATACTCGGCAGTCTTCACTGGATTGTGACGCTGCGAGTCCTCAGGGCGCCGCTCCCGGCGCTGCATGGGCTCCTGCCTTCGCGGTGTTTACGTTCGTGCTTTTCAACCTACAGCAAGCAATGAGGTATTTCCATGTACGGATTCAGCAAACAGGTTTCATGCGGTTTCGATGACGCGGTGGCCCAGGTGACCGCCGCGCTCAAGGAGGAAGGCTTCGGCGTGCTCACCGAGATCGACGTGAAGGCGGTGATGAAGGCCAAGCTGGACCTGGAGAAGCGTCCCTACAAGATCCTCGGTGCCTGCAACCCGGTGCTGGCCAACAAGGCGCTCACCGCCGAGCCGGACATCGGCCTGCTGCTGCCCTGCAACGTGGTGGTGCGCGAGGAGGAGAACGGCGCCATCACCGTCGCCTTCATGGACCCACAGGCAGTGCTGGACCTGGTACAGCAGCCGGGCATCCACGACCTGGCCGGCGAGGTGAAGGCGAAGCTGGAACGGGTGCGCGACGCCCTCAAGTGAGCCTTGTGTCGGGCACCCCATGGACCCGCTGAGTTTCGCCCGCCATCGCTGGGCCAACGCCCTGCAGACGGCCCTGATGGTGCTGGGCCTGATGGCGCTGCTGGGCGCGGTGGGCTGGCTCGTCGGCGGGCCCGGCTATGCCCTGATGGCCATCGCCGTGGTGGTGGTGCTGTATCTGTTCAATCCCGCCATGTCGCCCGCCCTGGTGATGCGCCTGTACCGGGCCCAGCGCCTGGATGCGCGCACGGCCCGGGTGCCGGTGCAGATCCTGCAGGAGCTCTCGGAACGGGCGGGGCTGCCCGAGAGCCCCGCCCTCTACTACGTGCCCAGCCGGTTGATGAACGCCTTCTCCGTGGGCGACCGGCGCGAGGCGGCGGTGGCGGTCTCCGACGGCCTGCTGCGGGGCCTGGATACCCGCGGGCTGGTAGCGGTTCTGGCCCACGAGGTGAGCCACATCGCCCACAACGACCTGCGCACCATGACCTTCGCGGACCTGGCCAGCCGGCTCACCGGCCTGCTGTCCCTGGTGGGTCAGTTCCTGTTGCTGGTGAACCTGCCCCTGCTGATCCTAGGGGAGCAGACCATCAGCTGGTTCGCCATCGCGCTGCTCATCTTCGCGCCTACCCTGAGCGCCCTGTTCCAGCTGGCCCTGTCCCGCAGCCGGGAATACCAGGCAGACCTGGGCGCGGCGCGGCTGACGGGCGACCCGGAGGGATTGGCCCTGGCCCTGGCGCGGCTGGAGCGGTTCCAGGGAGGCTGGATCGAACGGGTGCTCATGCCCGGCTGGCGCATCCCGGAACCCTCCTGGCTGCGCACCCACCCACCCACCGAGGAACGCATTGCCCGGTTGATGCAACTCGAGCAGACCATGCACCGGGCACCCCTCTCGCTCGGTTCCTTCGACCCGGCGGCGCTGTTGCGCGATGATTTGCCCCGCCCGCGTTGGCGCATCGGCGGCACCTGGTTCTGAGCGCCGTAGGAACCCATGCCCCGGGTCATGGTCGGCATAGAGACTGAATCCTTCCCGGAAGCGCGAAAGCCGAACCCCAAGGAGTCCCGCCATGAGCCGTTTCCTGAGTCCCGAAGAGATCGCCGAACTGCAGCCCTCAGAACTGCAGCCCTCAGAACTGCTGCCCAACGAGCGCACGGGCGCCTACCGGGACCAGTTCATCATGGACATGCACACCCACTTCCTGCGCGACGACTCACCGAGCCGATCACGCCCAGATAGGCGGCCGGGACGGACATGGTGTTTTTGCGCCTCCTTGAGTGGTGGAGTGGGTACAACGAAAAAGGGGCCGCAGGTGTTTGCCTGCGGCCCCTTCGGATGGGGTGAGCGAAGCGAACCCCAACGGGCGGAGTCTCTGGCATAAACCCAGTTGGGGTTCTCTTTGCTCACCCCAATCTACCTGACTCAGAACGTGGACCAGCCGCTCGCCTCCATGAAACGGTAGCGCCAGTAGCGCAGCCGGGAGGGATCGGCGTAGCGTTCGTAGGGCACGGAGAAATGGCGCTCGGGTTCGTTGTGCCAGTAGCGCTCGAACCAGTCGGCGGCGTCCAGGATCACCTGCGAATCAGTCCCGGCCAGCAGGCGCACGCTGGTCTCCAGGTTGTAGTCGTCCAGGTTGCGGCGCGTGAAGTTGGCGGAGCCGAGGATCAGCTCCGCCTGGCCGGTGGCGCGGGTGAGCAGCAGGTATTTTCCGTGGCACTGTTCACCGTGGGTGTCGCACCAGCGGATGGGCACGCCGGCGGCATGGAGTTCCAGGGCCACCTGGCGGTTGGGGATGCCGCTTTTCTTGCGCCCGAAGGCATCTTCGTTGGGATCCAGCAGCAGGCGCAGTTCGACGCCCCGGCGCTGCGCGTCACGGATGGCGTTCACCACGCCCCGGTGGGAGAGGTAGAACACGGCGATGCGCAGCCCGTCACCCGGCTGCGCGGCATCGATGGCCCGGATCAGGGCGTCCCGGATCGCGGCCTCGGTCAGGATCTGCACGCGCGCGTCCTGTGCCTGCGACTCGGGGAATGTCTCAACGGACGCTTCCGGGAAGTCATGGCCCGAGAACCGGGCCACGGCACGTTCCGTCTCCAGCAGGTCCAGCGCGGCCATGCCGGAAAAGCGCAGGGCCACGTTGTCGTGGGCGCTGCTGGCGTCGTGGGGGTTGCCGGAGGTCACCAGGCCCACCCAGGAATCGCCCTGGTCCACCACCAGGGTCTTGCGATGGTTGGCATTGAAGTTGAACAGGGTGAGATAGGTGCGCAGTCCCACCTTCTCGGGGCCCACGGGGCTCGGCAGCCAGCCGCCGTCCGGGGAGTTGCCGAACCAGCGGCAGCACAGGCGCCACAGGGCCGACCAGCTGGGGTTGGAGTCCCGCAGCCGGGACAGGTCCGTGATGATGACCTCCACGCCGGCCTGCCGCAGGCGATCCAGGTGTTCGGCCTCGACGCCGTTGTAGAGGGTGTTGAAGGGATCGGTGATCAGCACCGCCCCGAGTTCGGGGACCTCGCGGCGCCGGGCCAGTAGCGCCTCGGTCACCTCGCCGGACAGGCGCCGTGGCGCGCCGGCTGCGTCCCCGGCGAACTCGTTGATCAGGAACATGTCCAACACCACCAGCCGCTGCGCCTGGGCGATCAGGCCCAGGATCTCGTCGAAGATGGCCTGTTCGCTGTGCCGTTGGCCCTGGTCGTCGACAAAGGTGTAGTCAGCCAGGAATCGGACTTCCCCGCTGGCGCGCAGGGGCGTGGCGACGCTGATGCCCTCGGGCAGGGGCTTGAGGCTGTGGTAGAGGCCCGTGGCCAGGTAGGCCAGAAGCAGGATGGCGAGCAGCAGGCGCCCGCGGTATCTGGGACGTGTCATGTGCGCCAGTATAGCCAAGCCCGAGTGCCGGTCATCCCCGGGCTCGGGGGCGCCTGTCCACCAGGACTGCACGCCGGTCGTGGCGCACAGTCCTCCGAGGTTGGCTGTGATAGGCTTTGCTCCGTTTGACCGAGTACCAGCCCCGGCACATGCCGGGTGCCAAGATCAATTTCCGGAGGTTCTTTTCGTGAAGAAGTCGGTATGGGTTGTTGCGTTCCTGTTCATGTTCATCCAGTCCGCCGCCTGGGCGGCTGAACTGGGCATCAAGGATCTGAAGGTGGGCGAGGGCGCCGAGGCCTCCCGACACGACACCGTGCAGGTGCACTACACCGGCTGGCTCATGGACGGCACCCAGTTCGACTCCAGCGTGGAGCGCGGCACCCCCTTCACCCTGGTGCTGGGCATGGGCCAGGTGATCCCCGGCTGGGAGATGGGCCTGGAAGGCATGCGCGTGGGCGGCAAGCGTGAACTGGTCATCCCGCCGCAGCTGGCCTATGGCCCCCGCGGCGCCGGCGGCGTGATCCCGCCCAACGCCACCCTGCGTTTCGAGGTGGAGATGCTGGCGGTGCAGCCGCCGCCGTTCGCCAACGTGGGCAATGGTGAACTGATCAAGCTGATCGAGTCCGGCGTGAAGGTGATCGACATCCGTCGTCCTGACGAGTGGCGCGAGACCGGCGTGGTGGAAGGCAGCTACCTGCTCACCGCCTTCGACGAGCGCGGCAACCTGGTGCGCAACTTCCCCTCCGAGCTGGACCGCCTGGTCAAGAAGGACGAGCCCGTGGTGGTCATCTGCCGCACCGGCAGCCGCACCGGCTACCTGGCCCGGGCCATGGTGGAGCAGGCCGGCTATGAGCAGGTCTACAACGTCACCGACGGCATCACCCGCTGGATCGCCGAGGGCCAGCCGGTGAAGAAGAACTGCCCGAGCACCCAGTTCGGGGCGCAGTGCTGAAGTCGATCACGGTTCATTCCCCGCTCATCTGCCGTTCAGTTAACGGGATCTAGTCTTGCTCCCATAAGGCACCGGCATCCTGCCGGTGCGGACATGGGAGCAAGACCATGACCGGATATCTCAAGATTCCCCTATTTTTGTTGATCCTGGTGCCGCTGCTCACCGCATGCGGGATCGAGGACGAGTACGCCTGCGGCTCGACACCGCTGGGCCTGGACGGCACCTGGTTCGGCGCCATGGAGGACGACCAGGGTACGCTGTTCACGCTGGAATGGCGTATCTGCGGCGACCGCATCAACGGCCAGTCACTCTCGGGTATCGATTACGGGATCGGCGGCCGCCTGGTGCGTGATGCGCCGGGGGTCTATATGGCCTACCTGGATGACGGGAGCGAGGCCCGGCTGCTCACGGCGCCCGGCCGGGACCATGGGCTGATGGTCAACGAGTTCTTCGATTTCTCGGTGCTGGAGAGGGGCGCGCGTTTCCTTCCCCGTCAGCGTTACACCGACCTGGACGGCAGCTGGAACGGCCGACATGCCCGGCTCCTGCCCTCGGTGAGCCTGGTGCAGTCCGCCTGGGCCTGGTGCGGTTCCGGTCTGTGCAGCCAGACCCGGGCAGACGGCGTCTCGGTGTTGATGGATTTCGATGAATTCGTTCCCGATTACGGACTCTACCGGGGGGATTACGCGCAGGGCATCGCCGGCGCCCTGCTGAGCCCTGACCGGGAGGTCATGGCCACCTACACCTGCCCCGTCGGTTACCGCTCGCCTGCCGATTGCGGGTTTGCCCTCCACTGGCGTCCGTGAATCGGACCGACTCAAACCGGCGCCTGATTGCGACCGTTTATCCCGTGCCGTGGCACTGTCCATCCGGGCTCCGGTATAGTCGCACCGGGGGAGTCGGCTGACCGGTGCCACCGGCGGCTGTACTCGAGGATATAAATAAGCCAAAAGGAAATGGGAGGCATTCATGTCGAGCGCCGATGTAACGCTGGAATTCCGGGGGGAGTACCAGGACGGCCTGGACCCGCAGACGGTCCTCAAGCGCCTGGGCAACGTATTCGGTCTGGGGCAGCCGGGCTTGAGCGAGGCCCTGAGCCGTCCTGTCACGGTGCTGCGCGAGCAGCTGTCCGTGGAGGAGGCGGAACGCTACCGGGCGGCCCTGCAGGCCCTTGGGATCACCCTGCACGTGGTGCCCGCGGCAGCGGGCGTGGCCACAGCATCCGCCACGCCGGCCGTCGTATCACAAGGCCCCGACGACACCGCCACCCGCACCCGGGTCTGGAACCGGATGGCCCGCACCCTGCCGTTTGAGTTCAGCGGCCAGGGCGCCGAGTTCTTCCGCATCTGGATCGTCAACATCCTGCTGACCATCCTGACCCTGGGCATCTACTCCGCCTGGGCCAAGGTGCGCACCCACCGCTACTTCTACGGCAACACGGAAGTGGACGGCAGCCGCTTCGAGTACCTGGCCAGTCCCATCAGCATCCTCAAGGGGCGCCTGATCGCCACGGCGGCCCTGTTGCTGTGGGTGTTTTCCGACGTGATCTCTCCGTGGCTCAGCGTGGCCCTGGTACTCATCTTCATCCCTTTGCTGCCCTGGGTGATCATGCAATCCATGGCGTTTCGCAATCACAACAGCGCCTACCGCAATCTGCGCTTCACCTTCCGGGGCGGCTACGGCGGGGCGTTGAAGGCCTTCATCCTCTGGCCGCTGCTGGGTGTCCTGACCCTGGGCATCATGATGCCCTATGCCATCTACAGGCAGCAGCGCTACCTGATCGAGCACAGCGGCTTCGGCACCGCGACGTTTCGTTTTTCCGCCGGCGCCGGTGATTACTTCTGGGTTGCGTTCCTGGCCGTTGCCCTGCTCATGGGCGGCGTGACCGTGGCGTCGATCCTGGGCGTGGTGTTCGCGCCCCTGATGGTGCTGGGCATGATCGCGGTGTATCTGCTGGTGTTCGCCTTCTGGCAGGTGCGCACCGTGAACCTGCGTTTCAACCACAGCAGCCTGCCGGGGGTGCATTTCGAGTCCCGCTACGAAACCCGCTCCTACGCCTGGCTGGTGTTCACCAACCTGCTGGGCATGGCGCTGACCCTGGGCCTGTTCTATCCCTGGGCCCGGGTACGCACGGCCCGCTATGCCGCCGAGCACATCGTCGTGGTGAGCGACACGGACATGGAGGCCTTCATCGCCGCCGAGCAGGGCAAGGTGGCCTCCACCGGCCAGGAGATGGGTGACTTCTTCAACGTGGATCTGGGCATTTGAGCACGATCCAGGGGCATTACTACGACGGACGCAGCGCCCGACGCCACGAGGCCAGCCTGGAGGTGGCGGGCGGACGGGTGCGGGTCAGCATCGGTGGCGAGCTTGTCCGGGACGCAGTCCCCCTGAACGACGTCGAGATCAGTTCCCGTCTGGGCAATACCCCCCGCAGCCTGCGATTCACGGACGGTGCCCTGTTCGAGACCCTGGACCATGATGGCGTGGACCGCCTGCTGCGCGGGGCGGGGCGTACCGGCCAGGGTCTGTTGCATCGACTGGAGTCGAGTCTCAAGTACGTGGCCCTGGCCCTGTTGGTCACCGTGATCGCCGTCTGGGCCGGGGTGCGCTACGGCGTGCCGGCGCTGGCCCAGATGGCCGCCCACGCCATGCCTGTCGAGGTGAGCCGCTCCCTGGATCGCGGTACCCTGGAACTGCTGGATGCGCGCCTGTTGCGCCCCAGCACCCTGAGCGAATCCGAACAGGCCCGCCTGCGGCAGGTGTTCGCGCCCCTGGTGGACGAGGTGTCTGGGGAGTTTGCCGTGCGGGTGCTGTTCCGGGATGCGGGGCACAGCATCGGTCCCAATGCCCTGGCACTGCCATCGGGCACGGTGGTGTTCACCGATCAGCTGGTGCAACTCGCCGAGGAGGATGCCGAACTGCTGGCGGTGCTCGCCCACGAACTGGGACACGTGGTGCACCGCCACGGCCTGCGCCAGACCCTGCAGGGGTCCATGCTGACCCTGGCCGCGGTGGTGGTGCTGGGGGATGTCTCGTCCCTGTCCTCGGTGATGGTGGGCCTGCCCGTGCTGCTCACGGAGCTGGGTTATTCCCGGGCCTTCGAGCGGGAGGCGGACGACTACGCCCTGCGGGTCATGGCGCGCCATGGTATCGACAGCCGCCACTTTGCCGCGATCCTGTCACGCATGGAGCAGGGCGGGGGCTGCCCGGAGAGTGACGATGATTGCGCACCCGCGGGCGGTGGCCGCTGGAACGCCTATCTCTCCACCCATCCACCCACGCAGGAGCGCGTGCGGCGCATCGAGACCATGTCGTCGCAACACTAGCCGCCGGTTCAGATGTGCGCGCTGAAATTTCCGTGGCGCGCGGGACCGAGCAGTCCCATGAAGGCGCGGCCACTCAGGCAGACCAGGGATTCATGGTCGCCGCCTTCGATGTAGACCTCGTCCTGGTCGTTCAGGCTGTCGTCCACCAGGGTTTCCAGGCCATAGGCGGAACCCAGTGCCGGCACCGCCCCCTGCGCGCAGTCCCCGAACAGGCGTTCCACTTCCGCTTCTGTCGCCAGTCCCACGTGTTCACCGAGGGTGTGATGCAGACGGCCCAGTTTCAGGCGTCGGGTGGCGGGCAGGGCGGCCAGGATGTACTGGCCGTTGTCTTCCAGTACCACTGCTTTCACCAGCTTGTCGCCCGGGATGTGGGCGGCCTCGGCGCTGCGGTTGGCGGAGGGGGTGGGGTCGTGGTGGATGACCTGGTAGGGGACGCCTTGGCTGTCCAGGTAGGTTTTGAGGGTTTGGGAGAGACTCATGGTGGGCCTCCTTGGGGGGTGTCCCCGGTGGGGTGAATTCGAAGTCAAACTTGAAGGCACATTCAAATTCAAATTCAAAGGCTTCCGATCCCCGTTGCACGGGGCTCGGGTTACTTTCTTTGCTTGTCCAAAGAAAGTAACCAAAGAAACGACACCCGAGTTTCTCGCCCCTGCGGGGTGCCCTGCGCGCGGGGGTGTTCCGGGGAGGTCGGCTGACAGGCCGTCCGTGGCCTGACAGCCGACGCGCCGCATCCTTGCGGCGCCCCTATCGGGCTTTAACCCCGGAACACCCCCGTGCTCGGCGAGAAAAACGGGGAGAGGACGTCAAAGGCAGCAACCACCACAAGGCGGGTTGTCTTGCCAGGTTTTTGTAGGAGCCCCGACCCCGGGGCGAATTTGCCACCATTCGCCCCGGGGTCGGGGCTCCTAGTGCGCCTGTGGAGGCGCATTCTCAGCACGGTGAGAGTCCGTGTCGGGGTAAGCCAAGGCCCCGTAGTCGAAGGTAACTGCGTCGTCGTGAGGCGGGGTGGAGAGCAACCGGAGGCGAACTGGCGGTCCGTAGGATGACGAACTCGATTCGGCGGTACGGGACGGCGAGCCTGCTAGGAGAGGGCGAAGCCTGAAACGCATCGGAGACGCTGGGACTGGCGTGGAAAGCGATCTTCGGGTCCCCTCCGTGGTTGGAGACGGAACGTTGGGAAGGGAATGCGAGAGAAGCGGGGAGACCTGTACGCCGAGGTGACGGTGGACAGGAGTCAGAGCCTTCGTAGTACCGAACGGTTTTGCTGCG
>NZ_KB898972.1 GCF_000377945.1 Thioalkalivibrio sulfidiphilus | reverse complement strand
GCTTCAGTGTCCGGGGGCTTGAAGCGGTCACGGGTGAATGGAATCTGGTGTGTCTGGCGCTCAACCTGCGACGGATGCAGCGCTTGGGATGGCGCCCGGCATAACCGACACCCCGCCAGTGCGGGGCCGGCGGCCCACTGTGACGCCGGGTGACCCTGCATGCCGGTCACTGTGGCTGGATAACAGTCCCGGCGCCACCCGGCCCCCGCAGATCAGCATCGATTTATGCTCGACCGAAAACTTCTACCGCCCAGGCTCCTAGGTTAAACTAGTCGAATGATTTCAGGGCCCCCGTGATGCGCTGTGCGCACGGAGGGTTCGGCCCGGGGTCGGGCCTCCTACGCGATCAGTGATCAAGGTAGGAGCGGCGACCCCGCCGCGAATCTCCCCCAATCCAATCGAACCACTCTGCGAGACAGACCCCCATGGCCGGACACAGTAAATGGGCGAACATCCAGCACCGCAAGAACGCCCAGGATGCCAAGCGCGGCAAGCTTTTCACCAAGCTCATCAAGGAGATCACCGTGGCGGCCCGCATGGGCGGCTCGGACCTGAACTCCAACCCCCGCCTGCGCCTGGCGGTGGACAAGGCCCTGGACGCCAACATGACCAAGGACACGGTGGAGCGCGCCATCAAGCGCGGCGCCGGTGAACTGGAAGGGGTCAACTACGAGGAGATCCGCTACGAGGGCTATGGCCCCGGTGGCGTGGCCATTATGGTCGACACCATGACCGACAACCGCAACCGCACCGTGGCCGAGGTGCGCCACGCCTTCACCAAGTGCGGCGGCAACCTGGGCACCGACGGCTCCGTGGCCTACCTGTTCGAGAAACAGGGGGTGCTGAGCTACCCGGCCGGCAGCGACGAGGACCGCATCATGGAGGTGGCCCTGGAGGCGGGCGCCGAGGATGTGGCGGTGGCCGACGACGGCTCCATCGAGGTGATCACCAATCCCGACGACTACGAGGCCGTGCGCGCCGCCATGACCGAGGCCGGTCTCAAGCCCGAGCACAACGAGGTCACCATGCGCGCCGGCACCGCCGCCCCCGTGGACGTGGAAAGCGCCCCCTCCCTACTCAAGCTCCTGGACATGCTGGACGACCTGGACGACGTGCAGAATGTGTATACGAACGCCGACTTCCCGGACGAGGTCATGCAGGCGATGGAAGCTTGAGGGGTCCAAACGAGTGATGGTGGAACAGTGGCAAGTCTCAAGTAGCAAGTGGCAAGGAACAGCAGTCATTTCCTTGCCACTTGCTACTTGCCACTAGCCACTGCGCATGCAATGCGCATCCTAGGCATCGACCCCGGCTCCCTGATCACCGGCTTCGGCATCGTCGACAGTGACGGGCGCAGGAGCGTCCACGTGCACAGCGGCTGCATCCGGGTGAAGGGGGAGGATCTGGTGGTGCGCCTGGCGCGCATCTTCGACGAGATCAGCCTTCTGGTGGAGACCCACCGGCCCGAGGTCCTGGCCATCGAACAGGTGTTCGTCTCCCGCAATCCGTCTTCCGCCCTGAAACTGGGGCAGGCCCGGGGCGCGGCCATCTGCGCCGGAGTGCGCGCCGGTCTGCCGGTCTCCGAATACAGCCCGACGTCCATCAAACAGGCGGTGGTGGGTACCGGCGCCGCCAGCAAGGAGCAGGTCCAGCACATGATCACCATGATCCTCTCCCTCAAGGACGCACCGGCCGCCGACCAGGCCGATGCCCTGGCCGTGGCCCTGTGCCACGCCCATACCCAGGCCACCGTGAGCCAGATCCCCGAGGCCCTGCAGGGCCTCTCGTTCCGCACCCGGGGCAGCCGGCGCAGGACCAGGCGATGATCGGGCGCCTGCGCGGTGAACTGGTGAGCAAGCAGCCCCCCTTCCTGCTCCTGGACGTGCAGGGAGTGGGCTACGAGATCGAGGCGCCGCTTTCCACCTTCTACGACCTGCCGGAGCCGGGCGGGCAGGTGACCCTGCACACCCACCTGCACGTGCGCGAGGACGCCCACGTGCTCTACGGCTTCGCCAGCGAGTCGGAGCGCGCCCTGTTTCGCAGCCTGATCAAGGTGAGCGGCGTGGGCGCCAAGATGGCACTGGCCATCCTCTCGGGCATGACCGCCAGCGAGTTCTCCCGTTGTGTCCTGGATGGGGACGTGGCCTCCCTGGTGCGCCTGCCGGGCATCGGCCGCAAGACCGCCGAGCGGCTGGTGGTGGAGATGCGTGACCGTCTGGGCAGTCTGCCTGCCGCCGCCCCGCTGATAGGTGGCAAGCCGGTCGCCGCAGCCGTCAGTGCCCCGGACCCGGTCAGTGACGCCGTCTCCGCCCTGGTGTCCCTGGGCTACAAGCCCCAGGAGGCCAGCCGCCTGGTCAGCGCCGTGGAAGGGGAGGCGGAGCGTTCCGAGGACCTGATCCTGCTGGCCTTGAAGGCAACGCTTAAGTAGAGCGTAGAGACAAGATACAAGAGACAAGAAAAGGCGGGATGGACAAATATTTCTATCTGACAGCCTCTTGTCGTTCTTTTTTCATGTTTTTTCTTGTATCTTGTCTCTTGTATCTTTTCTCTTGAGCAGTCATGCCCGAACGCTTGATTACCCCCGAAGGCTCCAGGGAAGACGAAGTCGCTGACACCTCCATTCGCCCCCAGCGGCTGGCGGACTACGTGGGCCAGCCGGCGGTGCGCGAGCAGATGGAGATCTTCATCGGCGCGGCCCGGGCCCGGGGTGAGGCCCTGGACCACGTGCTCATCTTCGGACCGCCGGGCCTGGGCAAGACCACCCTCTCCCACATCATCGCCCAGGAGCTGGGTGTGAACCTGCGTCACAGCTCTGGCCCGGTGCTGGAACGACCCGGCGACCTGGCGGCGCTGCTCACCAACCTGGAACCCCGGGACGTGCTGTTCGTGGACGAGATCCACCGTCTCTCGCCAGTGGTGGAGGAGGTGCTGTATCCGGCCATGGAGGACTTCCAGCTGGACATCGTCATCGGCGAAGGGCCGGCTGCGCGCTCCATCAAGCTGGACCTGCCGCCCTTCACCCTGGTGGGCGCCACCACCCGCGCGGGGTTGCTGACCTCGCCGCTGCGCGACCGCTTCGGCATCGTGCAACGTCTGGAGTTCTACAACGTTCAGGACCTGACCCGCATCGTGCAGCGTGCCGCCGGCATCCTGGGGGTGAGCATCGAGCCCGCCGGGGCCGCCGAGATCGCGCGCCGCTCCCGGGGCACGCCGCGCATCGCCAACCGCCTGCTGCGCCGGGTGCGCGACTACGCCCAGATCAAGGCCGACGGGGTGATCACCGACCAGGTGGCGGACCGAGCCCTGGACCTGCTGGACGTGGACGTGCAGGGCTTCGATGCCCAGGACCGGCGCCTGCTGCTGGCGGTGATCGAGAAGTTCGACGGCGGCCCGGTAGGTGTGGACAGTCTGGCGGCGGCCATCGGCGAGGAACGGGGTACCATCGAGGATGTGGTTGAGCCCTATCTCATCCAGCAGGGTTTCCTCATGCGCACGCCCCGCGGGCGCATGGCCACCAGCAACGCCTACCGCTATTTCGGACTGCCCGCGCCCAGGATGACCGGCGTGCCCGGAGACCTGTTCGGCGCGCAGGAGGAGGGCGGCGGTGACGGCAAACTGTGAACCACGCCTGTGACTTCCGGTGACGCATCCCGCAACATGAGCCGCGCGCCCGGCAGCTTCGTCTGGCCCGTGCGTGTCTACTACGAGGACACCGATGCCGGCGGCGTGGTGTTCTATGCCAATTACCTACGCTTCATGGAGCGTGCCCGAACCGAGTGGCTGCGCAGCCTCGGTTTCGACCAGGCGCGGCTCATGGAACAGCAGGGTGTGCTGTTCGCCGTGCGCTCGGTGCAGGTGGACTACCTGCGCCCGGCCCGGCTGGACGATCGACTCGAAGTCACCGCGACCATCAATCAGCGGGGACGCGCGAGCCTGGTGTTCGCACAGACGGTGGAGCGCCAGCGGGAATCGGACGCGCCGGAACTGTTATGCCGCGGCGAGGTCAAGATTGCCTGTTTGGATGCAGGCAGTTTCAGACCCGTGAGCGTTCCTGAAAACATTCTCAAAGCCCTGTCGGACCCGGAGGTCGAGACACGTGAGCGTTGATCTTTCCCTGTACCGCCTGATCCTGGAAGCCAGCTTCATCGTGCAGCTGGTGATGCTCATCCTGGTGGTCATGTCCGTGCTGTCCTGGACGGTGATGATCATCAAGTGGCGCGTGCTGCGCGATACCCGCGCCGCCACCGATGAGTTCGAGGAGCGCTTCTGGTCCGGCGTGGATCTGGCCCATCTCTACGAGGGCATCCGGCGCAAGAGCGAGGTCGCCGGGCTCGAGCACGTGTTCATGGCCGGCTTCAAGGAATTCCTGCGCGGCCGCAAGCACCGCAGTGAACGGGGCGTGACGCTCGGCGAATCGGCCCAGCGTTCCATGCGCGTGGCGGTATCACGGGAGGTGGACACCCTCGAGACCTACCTGTCCTTTCTAGCCACGGTCGGTTCCACCAGCCCCTACATCGGCCTGTTCGGTACCGTGTGGGGCATCATGCATGCCTTCATCGGTCTGTCCGGCGCCCAGCAGGCGACGCTCGCCATGGTGGCGCCCGGCATTGCCGAGGCACTCATCGCCACCGCGCTTGGCCTGTTCGCCGCCATCCCGGCGGTGATCGCCTACAACCGTTTCTCCGACGACGTGGACCGCATCGTCACCCGCTACGACAACTTCACCGAGGAGTTCACCTCCCTGTTGCAGCGCCAGGCCCCGGCCACGGAGGAATCCGCCTGATGCGGGCGCGCTTGTCACTTCGTCAGAGGGTGGGCCCATGGCGGTAGCCAAGGATCGCGGCGGCCGTCGCCGCCCCATGTCCCAGATCAACGTGGTGCCCTTCATCGACGTGATGCTGGTGCTGCTGATCATCTTCATGGTCACCGCGCCGCTGCTGCAGCAGGGCGTGGAGGTGGACCTGCCCCAGGCCCAGGCCGAGACCATGGAACCGGATCCGGAGCGCGGCGAACCGGTGGTGGTCACGGTCTCCCGGGAAGGGCAGATGAGCCTCAACCAGGGTCCCCAGGTGAACGTGCCCCTGGAGCCCCGGGATCTGGGCGAGATCGTCGCCGGCCTGCTGGCCCAGCGTCCCAACGCCCAGGTCTACGTGCGCGGCGACCGCAACGTGGACTATGGCCGGGTGGTGGATGCCATGGTCACGGTGCAGGCCGCCGGCGTCTCCCGGGTGGGGCTGATCACCGATCCGGCCGAGACGGATCGGTGAGGCCCAATGGTTAGGTTCCATGTGGCAGACGCTTAGGGAGCATCCGCGCATCCTGGGAACCGTGGCCGGCATCCACCTGCTGTTGCTGGCCGTGATGCTGCTCGGTTTCGAGTTCACGCCCCGCAGCCAGGCCTCGGTGATGGAGATCTCCGTGGCGGATGCCGAACCGATACAGGTGATCGAGGCGGTGGCCGTGGATGCGCGCAGCTTCGATCGCATCGAGGAGCAGAAGCGCGAGGCCGAACGTCAGCGCGTCGAGGCGGAACGCCAGCGGCGACTGGAAGAGGAACGCCGCCGCGCCGAGGCGGAGCGCCAGCGCCAGGAGGAGGCCCGCAGACAGGAGCAGGCCCGCCAGGAAGCGGAGCGTCGCCGTCAGGCGGAGGCCGAGGCCGAACGTCGCCGTCAGGAAGAGGCACGGCGCCAGGCCGAGGCCGAACGTCAGCGCCAGGAGGAACAGCGACGCCAGGAAGAGGCGCGTCGTCAGGCCGAGGAAGAAGCGCGCCGCCAGGCGGAGGCGGAACGCCAGCGGCGCCTGGAAGAGGAACGCCGCGCCGAGGAGGCGCGCCGTCAGGCGGCCCTGGCGGCCGAGGAACGCCGTCTGCAGGAGGCCGCCGCGCAGCGTGCCCGGGAGGAGGAGGCGCGCCGCCAGGCGGCCCGACAGGCGCAGCTGGATAGTCAGCGCCAGCAGTACATGGCGGCCATCCGCAGCGCCGTGGAACGGGCCTGGCTGCGGCCGGCTGACCACCAGTCAGGGCAGCGGGCGGTGGTGTTCGTGCGCCAGGCGCCGGGCGGTTTCATCCAGGAGGTGCGCATCGAGAGTTGCACCGGCAACCCGGCTTTCTGCCGTTCCGTGGAGGCGGCAGTGCGCCGGGCGGAACCCCTGCCCAGTCCGCCGGACCCGGAACTGTTCGCCCGGGAGATCCGTTTCACCTTCGAACCCAGTTAACCGGACGGAATCCAGACCATGATCCCGATGCCCAAGATGATCCGAGCCCTGCTTCTCCTGTTCTGCCTGCTGCCCCTCGGCGCCCAGGCGGCCCTGGAGATCCGCATCACCCAGGGCGTGGAGGGCGCCATGCCCATCGCCATCGTGCCCTTCGGCTGGGAAGGCCCGGGCGCCCGCCCGCCGGAGGACATCGGCGCCATCATCCAGGCCAACCTGCACCGCAGCGGCCAGTTCTCGCCCATGGAGCAGGGCCGCATGCCCCAGCGGCCCACCCGGGGCCAGGACGTGAACTTCCAGGTCTGGCGCGGGGCCGGGGTGGATTACGTGGTGATCGGCCGCCTGGTGCCCGCCGGGGCGGATCGTTTCAACGTGCAGTTCCAGCTGTTCGACACGGTGCGCGGCCGGCAGGTGACCGGCTACAGCATCCCGGCATCGTCCAGCCAGCTGCGCCGCGCCGCCCACATGGCCAGCGACATCATCTACCAGCAGATCACCGGGGTGCGCGGCGCCTTCAACACCCGCGTGGCCTACGTGAGCGTCACCCGCGAGGGCGGTGAGCAGCGCTTCGCCCTGCAGGTGGCCGATGCCGACGGCCACAACCCGCGCACCATCTTCCGCTCCCGCCAGCCCATCCTGTCGCCGGTTTGGTCGCCGGACGGCCGGCGCCTGGCCTACGTGTCCTTCGAGAACCGCAACTCGGAGATCTATATCCAGGACATCGACGGCGCCCAGCGCGAGCGCATCGCCAGTTTCCAGGGCATCAACAGTGCCCCGGCCTGGTCGCCGGACGGCCGGCGCATGGCCCTGACCCTGTCCCGGGACGGCCAGCCCGATATCTACGTCATGAACCTGGCCGATCGCAGTCTGCAGCGAATCACCAACAGCCGCTCCATCGACACCGAGCCGGAGTGGACGCCCGACGGCCGCAACCTGCTCTTTACCTCGGACCGTGCCGGGAACCCGCAGATCTACGAACAGAGTCTCAGTGGCGGTCAGCCCCGGCGGTTAACGTTTGACGGCCGTTACAACGGCAACCCGACCCTCTCCCCCGACGGCCGCCTGGTGGCCATGGTCAACGGTGATGGCGGGCGCTTCCGCATCGGTGTGCTGGATCGCCAGACCCGGCAGTTCCGCCTGCTCACCGACGGCCGCCTGGACGAGGCGCCGAGTTTCGCACCCAACGGCAGCATGATCATCTACGCCACTGCAGGCCGGGGCGGCCAGGGCGAACTGGCCGCGGTCAGCGCCGACGGCCGCGTGCGCCAAAGCCTGGTGTTGCAGGAAGGCGAGGTGCGCGAGCCGGCCTGGTCACCGTTTCTCGATTGACGTGCCTACGAACTGATAGTCCACAAACCCTCATTCACACCCGAACCGATCTCAATTAAGGAGTCTTGCCATGATTGCCATGCTTCGCCTTGCCGTGATCCTGATGCTGGCCCTGGTCCTGGGCGCCTGTGCCCGCGCCACCAAACCCGGCGAGGAGCCGGCCCCGGGCATCGATCCCTCCATGCGTCCGGTGCCTGATTCGGGCATCGAGGCCCTGCCCCTGGACCGCGACGGAATGCTCGGCATGGATGCCCTGAGCGATCCCGCCAGCCCCCTGGCCAACCGCATCATCTACTTCGAATTCGACCGCAGTGACATCAAGCCGGAGTTCGAGGAAGTGATCATCGCCCACGGCCGCTTCCTGGCCGAGAACCCCAACGCCCGGGTGCGTGCCGAGGGTCATACCGATGAACGCGGTACCCGCGAATACAATCTGGGCCTGGGCGAGCGCCGTGCCCAGGCGGTACAGCGCATGCTTATGCTGCAGGGCGCCCGCGCCGATCAGATCCAGGTGGTGAGCTACGGCGAGGAGATGCCCGTGGCCTTTGGTCGGGACGAGGAGTCCTGGGCCCAGAACCGTCGCGTTGAACTGGTCTATGACCGGGAGGGCATGTGAGCCGGGCACGCATCGCCGCGGGCCTGTGCCTGGGCGCCAGCCTGCTGGTGCCCGGGCTGACGTCCGCACAGCAGCAGGGCGCCATGCCTGACCCGCGCGTGCTCGATGCCCGTATCGAGCGCCTGGAACGCCTCATGGACAACCAGACGCTCATGGACATGATGCGTCGACTCGAGGCCCTGGAGCAGGACGTGCGCGCCCTGCGCGGCGACACCGAGGCCAATGCCCACGAGATCGACACGCTGCGCGCCCGCCAGCGTGAGCTTTACCTGGACGTGGACCGCAGGCTACAGACACTCGAGGAGGGCGGCGTACCGTCCGCCTCCGCCGCGCCCTCGGCCGCCGTGCCGGGCCCCGAGACCCCCGCTCAGCCGGTGGCCCCGGCTGCGGCCACCGTCAGCAGCGCTGCCGATGAACAGCAGGCCTACCGGGCGGCCTTCGATCTGCTCAGGGAGGGTCGCTACGAGCAGTCGGTCAGCGCGTTCCGCCGTTTCCTCGAGGCCTATCCCCAGAGTGCTCTTGCCGCCAATGCCCAGTACTGGCTGGGCGAGGCCAAGTACGTGAGCCGGGATTTCCCCTCGGCGCTCACCGAGTTCGAGAAGGTGCTCAAGCAGTATCCCGACAGCAACAAGGTGGCCGACGCCCAGCTCAAGCTGGGCTTCACCCACTACGAGCTGGGCCAGTGGGACAAGGCCCGGGAGACCCTGGAGCAGGTGCGGCGCGACCATGCCGGCAGTGCCGTGGCGCGGTTGGCGGAACAGCGCCTGCAGCGCATGCGTGACGAAGGAAGGTGAATCGATCCGCAGATCGGGCTCAAGCCCGATCTGCGGTAGAATTTATGTTTTCATCGTCCACTCGAACTCCATGTCCAGCCTCGATTCCAGTCCCGCGCCGGCGATACCCCAGTCCGAGCGTCTGCGCATCACCGAGATCTTCCTCTCCCTGCAGGGGGAGTCCCGCAGCGTGGGTTGGCCCACGGTGTTCGTGCGCCTGACCGGCTGCCCGCTGCGCTGCGGCTACTGCGACACCGAATACGCCTTCACCGGCGGTGAGTGGATGAGTCTGGAGGCAGTGCTGGCGCAGGTGGCGTCCCACGGCGTGCATCACGTGACCGTCACCGGTGGTGAGCCTCTGGCCCAGCGCGCCTGCCTGGGACTGCTGACCCGGCTGTGTGATGCCGGCTACGAGGTGTCCCTGGAGACCAGCGGCGCCCTGGATGTGGCCGCGGTGGACCCCCGGGTGGTGAAGGTCATGGACCTCAAGACCCCGGCGTCCGGTGAGGCGGGGCGCAACCGCTACGAGAACCTGGGCTATCTTTCCCTCAACGACCAGGTCAAGTTCGTGATCTGCGACTGGGCCGACTACGAGTGGGCCAAGCAGACCGTGGCGACCCATGACCTGACCGCCCGCTGCGAGGTGCTGTTCTCCCCCAGCTACGGCCAGCTGGCGCCGAGAGATCTGGCCGACTGGATCGTCGCCGACCGGCTGCCGGTGCGTTTCCAGCTGCAGTTGCACAAGATCCTGTGGGGGGAAGAGCAGGGAAGGTAGGAAGTGTGAATTGGGAAGTGCGAATTGAAAGTCCTTTACTTCGCACTTCCCAATTCACACTTCGTACTTCCTACCCCGTTTCCCAATTCAGCCATTGCACTTCAACGCCATGTCTTCAGCCGAAAGAAACGCCGTCGTCCTCCTTTCCGGCGGCATGGATTCCGCCACGGTGCTCGCCATTGCCCGGGAGCAGGGCTATGTCTGCCATGCTTTGAGTTTTCGCTACGGGCAGCGTCACCGGGCGGAATTGGACGCCGCGGCCCGGGTCGCCAAATCCCAGGGTGCGGCGCGACACCAGGTGGTGGACCTGGATCTGTCTCTATTCGGCGGTTCTGCACTGACCGACAGCCGCATCGACCTGCCCGAGTCACCCAGTGAAGGCATCCCCGTCACCTACGTGCCTGCCCGCAACACGGTGTTCCTGTCCGTGGCGCTCGCCTGGGCGGAGGTGCTGCCGGCCAGGGACATCTTCATCGGTGTCAACGCGGTGGACTATTCCGGCTACCCGGACTGCCGACCGGCCTTCATCGAGGCCTTCGAACACTTGGCTAACCTGGCGACCAGGGCCGGGGTGGAAGGCCGGCATCTGACCATCCATGCGCCGCTGCAGTACCTGAGCAAGGCCGATATCATCCGGCGCGGTACCGAACTGGGGGTGGATTTCGCCGAGACGGTGACCTGCTACGGCGCAGATGACGAGGGACGGGCCTGCGGGGTCTGCGACGCCTGCCGGCTGCGGGCCCAGGGCTTCATCGACGCGGGCCTGAGTGATGTGACCCGGTACCAGCCCAAGGGGTAGGGGCAGGTAAGGTTTGCCTCTCTATCAGGCAGAAGCAACTATTCACTTGCCACTTGCCACTTGCCACTACTCATGACACCTGACCGGACTCCGGTTATACTTTCGCGCCGGTATGCTCTGGAATCCCTTCCGATCCACAATAAATACAAGGTTTTGCGATTCCGGGCGTGATGGGTACAGGGGCCTCAAGGCCCCAGATCATGCGCGAGTCGCTGGAGGATAATCATGGTTTTCGAAAGTTTCTCGACCGCGGCCGCGGTCGTGCTCGGTGTCACCTTCGTCCTGGCCTTCATCATGGGCGCGGTGGCCAACAAGACCAACTTCTGCACCATGGGCGCGGTGTCCGACTGGGTCAACATGGGCGACCTGGGCCGCATGCGCTCCTGGATCCTGGCCATCGCGGTGGCCATGCTGGGCGTGGTGGTGCTCGAGTCCATGGGCCTGGTCAACGCCGACGGTGCCTTCCCTCCCTACCGTTCTGGCCAGTTCGCCTGGGTCGAGCACCTGCTGGGCGGCCTGATGTTCGGTATCGGCATGACCTACGCCAGCGGCTGCGGCAACAAGACCCTGGTGCGCGTGGGTGGCGGCAACATCAAGTCCATCATGGTGCTGCTGATCATCGCCGTGATCGCCTACTTCATGGTCAACCCCATCCCGGGCAGCTCCAACACCCTGTATTCCCTGCTGTTCTACAGCTGGACCAACCCGCTCGCCGTCAACCTGGGCAGCGGTCAGGACCTGGGTTCCCTGGTGGCCAGCGGTGAGGGCGCCGTGACCGCCCGCCTGATCATCGGTGGCATCCTGGGCCTGGCCCTGCTGTTCTGGGTGTTCAAGTCCGCGGATTTCCGCAGCACTCGTGACAACATCATCGGTGGCCTGGTGATCGGTGCCGTGGTGGTGGGTGCCTGGTTCATCACCAGCTCCGTCCAGGTGGGCGACGAGATGGAACAGTACGAGCTGCGCACCTACGTGCAGGAGTGGGACTTCCTGGCCGATGATCCCGAGGGTCGTCCCGCCGAGGCCATGCCCTGGTCCAGCCAGTCCTTCACCTTCATCAACCCCATGGGTCAGTCCCTGCGCTACGTGGCCTCCGGTTTCGACAACGCCGTGCTCTACTTCGGCGTGATCGCCCTGTTCGGTGTGATCGTGGGTTCCCTGTTCTGGGCCCTGGTGAGCAAGAGCTTCCGCATCGAGTGGTTCGCCTCCTTCCGGGACTTCGTGAACCACTTCATCGGCGCCATCCTGATGGGCTTCGGTGGCGTGCTGGCCATGGGCTGCACCATAGGCCAGGGCATCACCGGCATCTCCACCCTGGCCCTGGGCGGTTTCCTGACTTTCATCGCCATCGTGCTGGGCGCTGCGCTGACCATGAAGGTGCAGTACTACAAGATGGTCTACGAAGACGAGGCCACCTTCCTCAAGGCCCTGATCACCGGCCTGGTGGACCTCAAGCTGCTGCCCTCGAGCATGCGCAAGCTGGAAGCCATCTGATCCCGTGGGGACCGCCTCCGGGCGGTCCTCGTCGGTCTCTTGCACAAGCCCGCGTTCACGCGGGCTTGTCATTTGGGGCGAGCATAGTAAGATAACCGCCTTTCGGAGACGGCCCCGCCCGTTTCCGGTCTTCAAGTGATATGGGTCGTTAGCTCAGTTGGTAGAGCAGGAGACTTTTAATCTCTTGGTCGTAGGTTCGAATCCTACACGACCCACCATCTTTTACCGGTGCCTCCCGATGTTGGGACATTTCCGGGACACTCGGTTGTTATTGCCCTCTACCCCCTTCCATCTATCAGGTCAGTTCCCTGGCGCTGGCTGTGTGCCGTGGTGCGTTATCAGCGTCAGAGTGTGCGCCGGATGCTTGGAATGGCGGACTGACTCAAAGCCAGTCAAGAGCAGATGTTCTCGCAGAGACGCGGAGGCGCGGAGAAAAGCTTTCTGATGTATTCCCTGCGCCTCCGCGTCTCTGCGAGAGAGTCCTGATTTTGGTTTTCAGTTCTCTCGTGTCTGGACATGAACCCACAAAAAAAGCCCCGCCGGCGAACCGGCGGGGCTTTGTTGATCCCCTTGCGGGGAAGGCCTGATTACTTTTCCAGGCCCAGGTTGCCGTCCATGCCGCGGATCACGGGGGTGTTGAGATCACTCACACGGATGGTTTTGTGGTCACGCATGTAGTCGGCGACCACATCCCAGATCTTGCGGCCGGTGTCGCCCGGGGGTTCCTCGGAGACGCTGGCCCAGCCGGCCACCACGTAGGACTTGCTGGGATCGATGGGCTTGCCGTTGAGTTCCATGTCGGTGATGCGCTCGCCGATGCGCTTGGTGGGGTCGATGGCGTACTTCAGGCCGCCCACGCGCACCATGTCGCCGCCCTGCTGCAGGAAGGGGTCTTCGTTGAACAGGTTGTCGGCCACGTCCTCAAGGATGGTCTTGAGCATCTCGCCCGTCATGGCGTTGCGAGTCACGGCAGGGTAGGTCAGGCCGGTCTGGTCCATGACGTGCTCGAAGGTGATCTTCTGGCCCGGCAGCACGGTGGTACCCCAGCGGAAACCCGGGGAGAAGGCGATCTCGGCGTCCACCTGCTCGATCAGCGCATCGCAGATCACCTGGTCGAAGGTGCCGTTGAAGTTGCCGCGGCGGTACAGCAGGTCTTCGGCCTCGGCCAGTTCCTCGGACAGCTTCTCCTGCATGTTGAAGGTCTCGCCGTCGTAGGTGACCGTCTGGTTGCGCATGTTGCTGATGTAGTCGGCCACTTCGCGGTCCGGCTCGATCAGGTTGGCGAACACGGGCAGCAGCTTGTACTTGTAGCCCTGGATCTTGCCGCCGCGCACGTCCAGATCCAGCACGCTCAGGAACTTGGTGTTGGAGCCGGCGTTGGTGACCAGGCAGGTGTGGCCATTGGGGCTCTTGACCTCCAGCGGCCTGGGCACGGCGTCGTGGGTGTGGCCGCCCATGATGGCGTCGATGCCGTCCACCAGGCTGGCCATCTTGATGTCCACGTCCATGCCGTTGTGGGACAGCACCACCACCACCTCGGCGCCCTCGGCGCGGGCTTCGTTGACCACTTCCTGCATCTGGTTGTGGCGGATGCCGAAGGACCAGCCTTCCACCATGTGACGGGGGTTGGCGATGGGGGTGTAGGGGAAGGACTGGCCGATCACGGCCACGTTCACGCCATTCTGGTTTTTGATCACGTAGGGCTTGAAGATGCGCTCGCCCCAGTCCGCGTCGACCACGTTCTGGGCCACGAAGTCGATGTGGCCGGCGAAGTCGTTCTCCACGACCTCTTTCACACGGTCCGCGCCGAAGGTGTACTCCCAGTGACCGGTCATGATGTCCACGCCGATCATCTTCTGGATGTCCACCATGTCCTGGGCGTTGGTCCACAGACCGGTGCCGGAACCGCCGCCCCAGGTGTCGCCGCCGTCAAGCAGCAGGGCACCGGGGCGCTGGGCGCGCACGTTCTTCAGCAGGGTGGCGAAATGGGCGAAGCCGCCTACCTTGCCGTATTTCTCGGCAAGTTCCACGAAGTCCAGGAAGGTGTAGGCGTGAGACCACAGGCTGGGGTGATCGATGTTGTAGTACTCGAGGAAGCGCTTGCCCACGATATGCGGAGGACGGCCGCTCATCTCGCCCACGCCCAGGTTGATGTTGGGTTCGCGGAAGTAGATGGGCAGCAGCTGACCGTGGCAGTCGGTGTAGTGCAGGATGCTGACATTGCCGAAGGGGGCCAGCTCGTAGGGGTTGCTGGGCCCCGTCGCCGTGCGCACGCCATTGGCGGCCTGCTCTGAGCCGTTGCCGCAGCCGGTGAGGCTGAAGCCGGCGGCACTGGCAGCGGCCAGCACCTGCAGGAATTCTCGGCGGGAAAGATTCATGGATTGTCCTCCAGGCTTGCGTTTGATCGGGCGAATGAATTGTGTTGTGAAATCTGTTTTTTCTGGCGGAGCGTGAGTATACCGGGGAAAACGGCCTCTTCGCTCATCCGTGTAAGGACGTTCGAAGCCCGCGGGCTATTCCATCGGGTGCGCCTGCGGTTTAACCCGCATATCACACCACCCTTCTACTGCGGCCGCCGATCTGCTCGCTGTGACGGGGCGTGCTCACTCCAGCCGGCTTGACGTAGTGTCGGCTACGCCGGCGCCGTCTTCCGCTCCGCGCGCCCCGTCACAGCGGCATCTCGACGCCCTCGCTACGAACGGTGGTGAGATATGCGG
>NZ_KB898971.1 GCF_000377945.1 Thioalkalivibrio sulfidiphilus | reverse complement strand
GGTCCATTTTTCCGATCCTTTTCGTCAAATAGCGACGGCTATTCTCCTCAAACGATCGAAAAAATGGCCTCACTCTCCCACTCGGCTCGCTACGGGCACCTAAGTCCGACAGGCTCCTAGGCGTTCGAATCGCCCTGGCCCTCGGCCACCACGCCACCGCTGACGAGACATTAGCCTTGCAGGGTTTCCGCTTCCCTCCCACCCTGGCGCTGTCCCTGGCCTCCCTGTTCTGGGCGGGTAACTTCATCGTGGGCCGCGCCCTGCGCGACGCGGTACCAGCCATCGACATGAATTTCTGGCGCTGGACCATCGCGCTGGCGATCCTTCTGCCCTTCGGCGCGATGGCACTGCGCCGGGACTGGGCCCTGATCCTCAGTCAGTGGCGCCTGGTGGTGTTTCTGGCGCTCACCGGCATCGTGGGCTTTCACGTGTTCGTCTACACGGCCCTGCAGACCACCACGGCGGTCAACGCCCTGCTGTTCCTGTCCGTCTCACCGGTGATGATCCTGGTGGGTAGCTGGCTACGCTACGGCGACCGCATCTCCCGGGTGCAGGTGCTGGCCATGGGGATCTCGCTCGTGGGCGTGGTGGTGCTGGTCACCCACGGCGAGCTGGAACGCCTGCTGGGGCTGGAATTCAACATCGGCGACCTGTGGATGCTGCTGGCAGTGGGCCTCTGGTCCGCCTATTCCGTGGTGCTCAAGACCAAGCCTGCCGAACTGAACCAGACGCCGCTGATCACCGGCACGGTAATCGTGGCCATGCTGGTGATGACGCCGGTGTATCTTGCCACCCTGCCCGGCGGCGAACCGGTGGCGTTCACCGGCCCGGTGGTGGCCGGCCTGCTCTACATCGGCGTGTTCGCCTCGGTGATCGCCTACTTCTGCTGGAATTACGGCGTCGCCCGCCTGGGCCCTTCCCGGGCCGGGGTGTTCCTGCACCTCAACCCCCTGTTCGGCGCGGTGCTGTCGATCATCTTTCTGGGTGAGGGTATCGAGCCCTACCACCTGGCTGGCGCGGCCTTGATCGCCACGGGACTGGCGCTTTCATCCCGCGGAGCTGTGAAACCCGGCTGAGTCGCGCGCCTGCAAATGGGCTAGCATCGGGCTGGTGCTGGTGGTAGGTGTGCTGCTTCGGGCCTACGTGGTACGCGGCCTGTTCGACTGGATGGAGCGGCAGATGCAGCGCATCCCGGTGGTGAAGGCCATCTACGGCATGGTGCGCGACATCACTCGGCTGATGTCCGGGGACATCAAGGAGCAGTTCGGCCAGGCGGTGCTGATCACCCTGCCGGGCACCGACTTCAAGCTGGTGGGTTTCGTCACCCGGGAGGACTTCGCCGGACTGCCGGCCAACCTGGGCGATGAGCAGACCATCGCCGTCTACCTGCCCATGAGCTACATGATCGGCGGCTACACCCTGATGCTGCCGCGCTCGCGGATCGAACCCCTGGACCTGTCCCTGGAGGACGCCATGCGCTTTGCGCTGACCGCCGGCGTCTCGGCGCGCAAGGACAACGGCACCACCTCCTGAACATCCATGCACGCAAGTGTTGTTCGTAGGTCGGCCTTCAGGCCGACGGCCGGTGCCCGCCGAAGCTGCGTTGTCGGCCTGAAGGCCGACCTACGGGGAACAGCATGGATCTGCGCAGTACATTCAGCGCGGCGCGCCGGCACCCCGCAAACGATCCACGGGACGCAGGCTGGCCTGCACACCCTCGGCCAGGATGTTCACGTCGGACTCGAACAGGGCAAGGAACGGCCGCGCATATTCCGCCTCCATGGTCTCGCGCAGGGCGTCCACGCTGGCGTGCAGCGCCCGCTCCAGGTCGTCGCGGTTCAGCGCCTCGTCGGCCTTCAGGAGTGCCCACTCGGTGCCCAGGATGCCGCCCACGAACACCACCACGCCGCAGCCGATGGCCAGCGGGCCGGTGAAGCCGCAGGCGGCGGTGCTGGCCCCGGCCGTGCCCCGGCCTGCCAGGCGGGCGGCGGCCCGGGCGCTGGCAGCGGCGGCATTCACCCGGGTGATCGCCGCCCGGGCGAGCAGGGCGCCGGCGCCGGCACCCGCCGTCATCTGCACACCAATACGATCCGCTTCCAGCAGCCCGGCCACGTGGTCCCGCAGACGCTGCTGCACATCGATGGGCTCGCCTGCTGCCGCGGGCCCATCCTGGCGGTAGGGGGCAAGCTCCCGGGCGAGCCAGGCAAGCCAGCCGGCCTCCAGGGTGGCCAGCTCGCGGCTGTGCAAGGCGGCCACCGCCCGGTCCAGGGCCGCCAGTTCCTCACGCCAGGCGGGCTCGGGAAACAGCCGCTCTGTGACCACCTCGGTCATGAAGTCGCCTCTGGCGCTCCAGAAGGGATTGGGCACGGCGGCCAGCAGGCGCAGGGTCACGCCGGGTACCGAGTAGTACCAGTCAGCGAACTCGGGCACACGCCTGTGCACCCGCTCGAACAGCAGGTCCAGCTCCCGGCTCACGCCCAGGGACAGGCGTTCCAGGGCCTCGGCTTCGGCCTGGTCGAGCCACGCGGGCCGGGTGCGGGACAGACGTTCGAGCTCGCGCTCCGGGACCCGGTAGACCTGCGCCTGGATCTCCACCTCCACGTATCGGGGCATCAGCCAGCCCCAGGGATCCTCGGCGGTGAGCGTCCACAGCAGGGCGGCCATGGCGGCGAGCACCGCCAGCAGGTAGGGGAGGGGGAAACGGTTGGCGTCAGGCGACGCCGGGGCCGGACTCGGGACGGGCTGCATGTCCATAGACTACATGAGAGACGGCCTCCCACAGCAGCAGGCAGGGCCACACGAACAGCCATTCCTGGACCAGCACCACCATCCAGGCGACAAGACGCAGCCCCACACCCGGCAGACCCTCGAACCAGTGCTGGGCCAGCCAGTGATGCGCCCCGTCCAGGGCGGTGGTCAGGGTCAGCAGAAAACGCAGCAGGGGGCTTTCCGCCTCCTGGCTGGCGGCGAAATGCCGCACCGCCTCGAACAAGGTCAGCTCGCCCAGATCCGGGAGCGGCCGCCACAGCCCCCAGGTGGCCAGCCCCAGCAGCAACAGGGCAGCGGCACTCCAGACCAGGATTCGCGCCGCGGTCACGGGCAGGAACTCCTCGCTGGCATGCCGATCCAGATACGTCTGGAGGCCGCGCCAGGCCAAGGCCCAGAGCGGCACGCACAGCACCAGCACGATCCAGGTCAAGGGAGGGATCCCCCGGGCCAGGGACACCAGCAAGGCCAGGGCCAGGATCGCGGCCAGCAGGGCCTGCGTGATCAGCATCAGCAGGCCGCCGCGCAGGCGCCGCGTCCAGGGACTCCCGGGCCGCAGGTGCACCCGCAGCCAGGCACGGCGGGCCATGCGTCGGCGCCAGAACAGCAGGGCCAGCACGGGCAGCCACAGGACTGCGGCACTGAGCAGTACGGCGCCGTCGGCCATGCCCGGCAGGGCCCGCTCCAGGATCAGCAGCAGGGTGATCAGGGCCAGCAGCCCGAGCATCAGGCGCAGTTCGCGCTGGCTGACCAGGCGGACCAGCCAGCCGCCGGAGGATGGAGATTCGGACATCCCTGACTCCCACAAGTGAGTTCCGATCACGGTATGCGAGTCCCGCCGTCGATGCCAGGGTCCGGGGTCCGGGGTCCGCATGAGGTGCGGTTCTCGGCGTCCGCCGTATAACTGGTATTTCATTATGGTCAGCAGCGATTACGCCCAGGGTGGCCCGATTTGCCAACTTAAGCCTGATCGACACCCTGGATCGCCCGGCTGTTTTCGACCCAGCGACAGCCCAATACCATAATCCAACCATCTGTCGCGTAGTTGTAATAGACACGAAAAATTGTATTTCTGCTGCGCCTTGAAGCCTGCTATAAGATTCCGAGGAGCAAATAACAAGAATCCAGCGCAAGCGGACAGGGACATGGGACCAGGCAGGCCGCGACGACGGCGCCCTCCACCCCCGGGAGCACAACCCACACCATGCCAGTCTCTGACCTCAAGCCGCGTCTGCACAGCCTGCGTGCACGCTACACCCTGTTCGCGCTGTTTCTCGTGGCCCTGGTACTCATCAGCTCCACCCTGGCCTATCTGGACCTGAGCAGGACCCAGCGCTCCGCCGCACAGGACCTGGAGCTGCGGGACAGCCTGGCGAGTTCCATCAACGGCGTCCGGGCAGGGCTGGTAGAGACCTACAAGTCCCTGGACCTGTTCCTCATCGAGGCCGAGATGGGCAACTACCAGGAAGACATCCATCGCGCCCTGGCCGATACCTTGCACCACGCCACGCTGTTGCGGGAATCCGACTGGATTCCCCATCATGGCCAGCACGAGCCCGTGGAGGCCATCTCCAGCCGCCTGCAGCAGCTGCACGGCGAGATCGACGAGCTGATCGACATTCGGCTCGATCCGCCCCGGCTCTATCCCTCCATGGCGGCGGGCCCGGCCATCATGGGTCCCTCGCGTGACGTGGCCGATAACGCCCTGGGCATCATCTTCTACACCATGGAGCAGGAGAACACCCTGGTGGAGGACCCCCACGCCTACGACGCCCTGGTGCGCGCGCGGCGCCTGTGGATGCACATGCTGTCCAACTTCCGGCTCTACATGGCCAACCGCCTGGGGTCCTTCGAACTGGCGACCATGCCCGTCCAGGAACAGGGCATTCGCACCCTCCATGCCGCCTTCCTGGAACAGTTCCAGGTCCTCGAGCTGCTGGCGGCAGAAGGCCGGCTCGGCTTCGAGATCACCGCAGCCATGGAGGACCTGCGTCGCGGCGTGGAGCAGTGGTACGGCGGTTTCGAATACGTCGCGGAGCTGCATGCCACCGATCGCTGGCGCACCGATGCCATCGTCATGCGCGAGCAGGTCGCACCCAGTGTCGATGCCATCAACGCGCAATTGCTGCGCCTGGAACGTGCCCTGGCCACGGCCATGAGCGCCGACGTGCAGGCGATCGCCGCGGCCTCCTCGCGGCTTGCCTTCAGCCTGTGGCTGGTGGCGGGACTCACCATCCTGTTCGTGATCCTGCTGCTGACCACCACCGATAGGCTGGTGCTGCGCCCCATCGCCGCGGTCACCCGGGCGCTCAAGGCGGAGGCCATGGGCAAATCCGGCGTACCCATGCCGTTCTCCCGGACCGTCGAGACCCGGGACCTGGTGGAGGCCTTCGGCGAGATGCACCGCCAGGTGCGGCTGCGCGAGGCGGAACTGGAATACCGCGCCCTGCACGATTCCCTCACCACCCTGCCCAACCGCACCCTGCTGCTGGAGCGCATCGAGCACGATATGCGCCTGGCCCACCGCCAGGGCGGCCAGCTGGGCCTGCTCATGATCGACCTGGACCGCTTCAAGGAGGTCAACGACACCCTCGGGCACCAGGTGGGCGACGCCCTGCTGGTGGAGGTGGGCAACCGCCTGCAGACCGCCCTGCGGGAGACCGACACCGTGGCACGTCTGGGCGGCGACGAGTTCGCCGTGCTGCTGCCGGGCGCCGGCCGAGAGGACGTCATCCAGGCCGCCGGGAAGCTGCAGGATGTCTTCAAACACCCGGTGCAGCTCAACGGCATGGAGATCTACGTGGCGGCCAGCATCGGCGCGGCGATCTATCCCGACCACGGCACCCAGCCCCAGACCCTGATGCAGCATGCCGACGTGGCCATGTACATGGCCAAGCGCGGGCAGCGTGGCGTGGCGCTCTACGACCCGGCCGAGGACCAGTACACCATCGCACGCCTGGCCCTGATGACCGACCTGCGCCAGGCGGTGGAGCAGGGCGAGCTGACGCTCCACTATCAGCCCGTGCTGTCCCTGGCCACCGGCGAACTGGTGTCCGCGGAGGCCCTGTTGCGCTGGAGCCACCCTGAGCACGGCCAGGTGGCGCCCGAGCTGGTGATCGAACTGGCCGAACAGACCGGGCTCATCGGCCCGCTCACCTACGGCGTCATCGACAAGGCGCTGACCCAGGCCGCCCGCTGGCGCCAACAGGGCCTGACCCTGAACATCTCCATCAACCTGTCCATGCACAACCTGCACGACGCCGACCTGACCCGTCGCGTGAATGAGGCCCTGCAGCAGCACGGCATCCCGGGCGAGTGCCTGACCCTGGAGGTCACCGAGACCGCCATGATGGCCAACCCGCGCCGGGCACAGACGGCCCTGAGGGAACTGGACAACCTGGGCATCCGCCTGGCGGTGGACGACTTCGGCACCGGCTTCTCCTCCCTGTCCTATCTCAAGTCCCTGCCCGTGGACGTGCTCAAGATCGACAAGTCCTTCGTCATGGGACTGGATCGGGACAAGAGCGATCAGGCCATCGTCCAGGCCACCCTGAGCCTCGGCCACAGCCTGGGCCTGGAGGTAGTGGCGGAGGGTGTGGAAACCCGCCACACCTGGAGTTTCCTCAGGGATCACGGCTGTGATGCCGCGCAGGGCTATCACATGAGCAAGCCGCTGCCCGCCGAGGAACTGCAGGACTGGGTTAAATCCCGCAAGTTTGAAAGGCCGTCGACGGCGGCCAGTCTCTGACCTGGGCAGCGCACCAGGTATCACGAAAGCCGGCGACCAGGAATGCCCGATCACCGCCACTTCACGGCCGCACAGGCCGATTGATACCACACACTTCCCAACCCTACTCCGCCGCATCACCCCCGCCGCCCGGGTTTATCCACCCGCCAGCCACATTCATAAAAGACGCGAGCCGTCAATGACATGAAATTCAATCTGTGACGGGGTACACTTTCTCACCGGAGACCTCGTCCCCTCGCGCTTAGTAAGTGCATGTGAAATATAGCTTTATTGTTCTATGCGCTGAGACAGAGGGAATCCCCCATCGTATCGGTGAGATATGCCCTGCAACCCGACAGCCAATCCCGAGGCCTGCATCACCCGCACGGCGTCGTCATCGCATGTGAACGTCCTTGGGCATCTGGACTGATGAATACAGCAGGGAAACATCGCCGGGGGCGAAAGCGCCATCGCATCATCGCGGAATTCGCGAGGATGACTTGCGTGATTGTGCTGCCGTGGGCCCTGTCTGCTCCCGGGTTTGCCAACAGCCTTGACCAGCAGCGGGAATCGGCCGTTGAACTCGCCAGGGAGGGGCGCATTGACGAGGCCGCAGATCGACTGCGGACGCTGGATAGCCAGTTCCCGAACCAGCCTCTTTTGCAGGCAGACCTGATCGTCGTGCTGCGCCTGGCCGGAGACAATGCCGGGATCGTTGTACGAACGGCGGGTCTCGACCCCGAATCCGTACCGGACTATGCCCACATGAGCTGGGCTGCCGCCCTGCGTGACCAGGGCGAGTTCGCGGCGGCGGCGAATGTCCTGCGCGAATCCAGGAAGCGGCTGGGCACCTCCGCGCAGATCCTGTTTGCCATCACCAGCGCCGAGGCCGGTGACACCCGGTCAGCACGCCAGGCCATTGCGGACATCCACCCATCACCCGAATCGGCCCAGGAACTGGCCCTGATGGCCTATGCCCTGCGCCAGTCGGGTGTACCGCACGAGGCACTTGCGCTGGCCAATCGGGCGCGTAGCCGCGATCCACAGCATGCCCTGGCCTTTCAGGAGCAGGCCATGGCCCTGTGGATGCTGGGGGCCAGCAACCGGGCGTTTGCCGCGATGCAGGAGCGGCCGAATCTGTTCGAGGATGACACACGCCATCGAACCGAGGCTGACGTGATCGCAACGGACATCCGGCAGGCGCTCGACATCCGCGCCGAAATGGAGGCCCTGGGCCGCCACCGTGAGCGAAACCAGGCGCTGGATCAGGCCCTGCAGAGGGTGGACGATTTTCTTTCGCGCATCCCTGAAGCGCACCCTCAACATCTTCGGGTTCGCCTCGACCGGGTTGCATTACTGCGCGAACTCGAGCGAATGGCCGATGCCATCGAGGCGTTCGAGGCATTGCCGGAGCCGACAGCAGCCCCTCCCTTTGTGCGCCGGGCAGCAGCGGATGCCTATCTGGCCGAACAACAACCGCAAGCGGCCCTGCCCCTGTACCAGTCCCTGATACCGGAGGATGAGCCGCCGGAGGCCTCGCTGCTGCTGGATCTCTATTACACGCATATCGCACTCGAGGATTATGCGGCAGCGGCGGATATCCTCGACGAAGCCCATCGCCACACCCCCGTGTGGCTGAGTGTTGGTCCGGATCGGGATCCGATCCCCAACTGGGAACGGGTCGATGTCGATCACCTTAACGCCTACGACGCAGCCTACCGGCAGGATCTTGGCCTGGCCTGGGTGCGCAGTGGCGAATTGGTGCGTCAGGCACCGGCGCACGCGGGGCTGCGCAACACCCAGGCACGCATCGCCCGCTGGCGGGGCTGGCCGGCCCGCGCGCGCGAGATCACCGAGATCGCCGAACGCTGGGCGCCCGATGCGCGGGATACACGGCTGAATCGGGCGGAAAACGCCCGCGACCTGGGCGAGCACGATACCTGGCGGCAGGAGGTCGACGCTCTCAGTGCCGACTACCCGCTAAGCCGGGATGTGCAGCGTCTGTCCGCAGAACTCGAGGACCGTGACCGCCCCTCCATCGAGAGCGAGCTGATTTTTGGCCGAACCTCGGGTGGCGGCGGCCTGGTCAGCGGCGATCGCGACCGGATGTGGCGTACACGGCTGAATTCACCCTGGTCCGCACATGCGCACCGGGTCTTCCTGGAGCATCGTGACTCCACAGCGACATTCGATGAGACGCAGGCACGTCATGAACGCATCGGCGCAGGCGTCGAGTGGGCTGCCCGACGCAAGCAGGCCTGGGTACGTATCGATCGTGATTTGACGAACGACACCAACCCCGGTGTCGCGGCCGGGTGGTCCCAGTGGCTCAATGACCACTGGCGTTTCGGCATCGAAGCCGACAGTGTCTCTATGGAAACACCCTTGCGGGCAATCGATGCGGGCCTGGAAGGCTGGTCTGTCTCGACCTCCGTGGACTGGCGTGCCCACGAATCGCTGTCGGCCTACGCCAGGGCGGGCCTGCTCTCGATCAATGACGGCAATCGCCGCACTTCGCTGGGCACCGGGGTGACCCGCCGGGTGTTCGCCAACGCCCACCATGCCACCGATCTGGGCGCCGACGTCTATTTCCAGAACAACAGCCAGCCGGGCGGACCCTATTTCAACCCGGAGCAATCCGCCAGCCTGTCCATCCGGGTGGATCACCAGTGGATCACCTGGCGCCACTATGACCGCTCCTTGACCCAGCACTTCCATGCGGCGGCAGGGGCCGGCTACCAGTCCGGGTTCGGCAGCGATCCGGCCATTGCATTGCGCTACGAGCATCGCTGGAGTCTCGATCGTCGCTGGGGCTTCGATTACGGCGTGGGCTGGGGCTCCACCACCTACGATGGCGACCGGGAAAAGCGTCTGTTCGGACTTGTGCGCCTGCGAGGGATCTTCTGATGCGACGCCTGCTCATGATCCTGATGGTGCTCCTGGGCGTCGGTCACGGCCCTGTAGTTGCACAGCAAACCTTCACCATCCCGGAGGGGCACTTCCTCGCGCTGTCCTATCACGACGTGCGTGACGACCTGGTGCCCGGGCGCGATCCGGATCCGTATGCCGTCAGCACGCGGCGACTGGCGGAATGGTTTGACTGGATGCAACGACACGGCTGGCAACCCGTTTCATTCCAGCAGATCGTCGATGCGCACGAAGGCAGGCAGCCCTTACCCGGGAACGCGGTCCTGCTGACCTTCGATGACGGTCTTGCGAGCGTCTACAGCCACGTGTTCCCGTTGCTGCAGGCCTATGGCTATCCCGCGCTGGTCGCGCTGCAGACCGGCTGGCTGGAGACGGTCTGGGCAGGCCAGGATGTCACCTACAACCCCGAGACCTTCGCGGCTGCGGCCGTTGACGGCGCGGCGCTGGACCCGCTCCCGCCCGGGACGGTCGAGTACAACGAGGCGCCGCTCGGGGCGGAGGGCTTTCTGTCCTTGTCGGAGCTGCGCGAAATGCAGGCATCGGGGCTGGTGGAGTTCGCCAGCCACAGTCACGACCTGCATCGGGGCATCCTGGCAAACCCGCAAGGGAATATGCAGCCGGCGGCCATCACGCGCCAGTATGACCCCGACAAGCTCCGTTACGAGGATCACGCGGCATTCCGTCAGCGGATCCTCCAGGACCTTAAGACCAGCAGTGCCTCCTTGGAGGCAATGGTGGGCATCGCGCCGCGGGCCATCGTCTGGCCCTACGGCGCTCACAGCGCGGAGGTGGATGCGCTCGCGTCACAGGCGGGCATGCCTTGGTCCATTACGCTGGGCGCCACGCCCATCAATGATCCCGCTGAGCGGCGTATCGCACGGTTGCTGATCACAGGCGATCCCCGGCCGATCGAGATCGCTCGCCGGGTGCGTCCGGCGTCAGAAACCCGCCGCTGGGCCCCCCAACCCGAGCGGGTGATCCATGTCGATCTGGATTATGTCTACGATCCCGATCCGGAGCAGACCAACCGCAATCTCGGTATGCTCCTTGACCGTATCCAGCGGATGCAGGTGCGCACGGTCTACCTGCAGGCCTTTGCGGATCCGAACGGCGATGGCAACGCGGATGCGCTGTATTTCCCAAACCGTCATTTGCCGGTGCGTGCCGACCTGTTCAATCGAGTCGCCTGGCAGTTGCGCACCCGTGCCGGGGTGCGCGTGTACGCCTGGATGCCGCTGCTCGCATTCGACCTGCCCGACACGGACCTTCATGCCGAGCTGTCGGTGCAACGACCGGGACCCGATGGCAACCCGGTGCCTTCCGATCGCGACTATCGCCGCCTGAGTCCTTTTCTTCCCCGGTCAGTCGAGATCGTGGGCGAGATCTATGCCGATCTGGGCAGGGCGGCGAGCGGCATTGCCGGCATCCTCATCCATGACGATGCATACCTAGCGGAAGACGAAGACTTGGCCGCATGTCTTGAGGAGGCGCGCTGGCCGGGAACCGACCGATCCCTGCCCCATTGCGCGCTCGCCGCACACGAGAAAACCCAGGCCCTGATCGACTTCGGTGCCGTAGTGATCGAACGTTTGCGCTATTTCGTCAACGACCCGGACGATTTTCGTACTGCGCGTAACCTCTACGCCCGTGTCATTCTGGATCCCGAGGCCGAAGCCCGTTTTGCCCAGTCCCTGCCCGCCTTCGTTGACGCCTATGACGAGGTTGCCATCATGGCCATGCCCTGGCTGGACGGCACCGATCTCGCGCCAGAGGTCTGGCTCGCCCAACTCGCGGATGCGGTGGAACAGCAGGTCGGTGGCTTCGACGAGGTTGTCTTCGAATTGCAGGCACGCGACTGGCGTGGCGAAGGGCGCTGGTTGGAGGCCACGCTTCTGCGCGACTGGATGGAACAACTGGTACGCCGTGGCGTCATGAATTTTGGCTATTACCCGGACGATTTTCTTCGCGACCAGCCGGAATTCGGTCCCACCTTCGAGGGCATTTCCCTCAATGCCTTCCCGCACCGGCGATAGGGTGTTATCCGCATGATACTCAACACCCTGATGCACTTTGTCTTTTTCTATCCGCTGATCATGGCCTGGGTCTGGATGATCGGCGGTATCGTGTTTTACTTCCACTGGGAACGCCGCAACAAGAGGGATCCCGACCACCTGCCGGACACCGGCCTCTCGACACCGTGCAGCATCATCATCCCCTGTTTCAACGAAGCCGAGGTGATCCGCGACACCATCCACTACGCGCATGCGAGCGATTACCCGGACTTCGAGGTCATTGCCGTCAATGACGGGAGCACGGACAGGAGCGCCGAGATCCTCGAACAGCTGACCCGCGAGTACCCCCGCCTGCGCGTCGTGCACCTGGCCAGCAACCAGGGCAAGGCTGTTGCCCTGCGCACAGGCGCGCTGGCTGCCAAACACGATTTTCTGATCTGCATCGATGGCGATGCCCTGCTGCATCCCAATGCCGTGGCCTGGATGATGTATCACCTCACTTCCGGCCCCCGGGTGGGCGCCGTCACCGGCAACCCGAGAATCCTCAATCGCAGCACCCTGCTGGGCAAGCTTCAGGTCGGGGAGTTCTCGGCCATCATCGGGTTGATCAAACGCGCCCAGCGCATCTATGGACGCATCTTCACGGTGTCCGGCGTGATCGCGGGATTCCGTCGTACCGCACTCGACCGTATCGGCTACTGGAGCAGCGATATGGTCACCGAGGACATCGACATCTCCTGGCGTCTGCAGCTGGATCATTGGGATATCCGCTACGAACCCAACGCGCTTTGCTACATCTACATGCCGGAGACCTTCAAAGGTCTGTGGCGCCAGCGCCTGCGCTGGGCACAGGGCGGCGTGGAGACGGTGATGCGTCATGGCACCAGCCTGCTCCACTGGCGCAAGCGCCGCTTGTGGGGGGTCGCGCTCGAGTACCTGACCAGTGTCCTCTGGGCGTACGTGATGTTTGCCGTCATCCTGTTGGCCTTGACGGGGCTCATCATCGATCTGCCGGAAGGATGGGTCCGTCCTGGGCTCATTCCGCAATGGGCGGGCGTCATCCTCGGCCTAACTGCGCTCATGCAGTTCCTTGTCAGTCTGATGATCGACCGCCGCTATGAATCTGATCACCGGTTCTTCCGCAATTATTTCTGGGTGATCTGGTATCCGCTGGCCTTCTGGTTATTGTCCATGGCGACCACTGTCGCGGCCGTGCCCATCGCACTCATCAAACGTTCCGGCAAGCGCGCCCGGTGGGTCAGCCCGGATCGTGGACTTCGGCCCCCGGAAACTTAAGCACATGAAACACACCCGACCACGCCTGCCCAGGATCATCGAACGCGCGGATCTTGAGCCCAAAGGGAGACGCTATCTCGGCCGATTCATCAATCTGCTGGGGTGGGCGATCTGGACCTATCTGTTCACGCCCCTCATTGCGCTGATTGGCTGGTTCCTGGGCTTTGAGCTGTTCCAGCGGCACATCCTGGATGACCCCATGGGGACCTTACGTGCGATCCAGACCTACGCGATCATCATCATCTCGGCGGCCGTGATCTTCATCGGGTGGGCGGGCTATAACTGGTTGCGCTATCACGGCAAGCAACGCCGGCACGCGGCCGCGGCTGTCGGGACCGAGGAGCTCGCCAGGCATTTCGGTATTGCGCGCGATGATGCCCGGATGATCGCCAGGGAGCCCGTCGTGACCGTTCACTTCGACGACGACGCGCGCATCGTCAAGGTGCAGACCGGGCACACGCGCGACTCCACGGGAAAACCCGATACCGAAGTGACATTGGCAGAACGCACTGGGTCATGACTCGGTGCTAACGCACCGGATCAGCGGCTGCCGACGTCTTCACTCCCCCGCATCGATCGATCCAGCGCCTCCAGCAGCCGATCCACCTGTGTCTCCGTGTGGGCGGCGCTCAGGGTCACCCGCAGGCGAGCGGTGCCCTCGGGCACCGTGGGCGGGCGGATGGCGGGCACCAGCAGACCCTGTTCCAGCAGCCGCTCGCTCAGCCGCAGTGCCTCCACCGCATCGCCGATGACCAGGGGCTGGATGGGGGTCTGGCTGTCCAGGGGTTTCAGACCCAGCTGTTCAGCGCCCGTGCGGAAACGCGCCACCAGCGCTCTCAGTTTCTCCCGGCGCTTGCCCTCGGTCTGCACGATGCGCAGTGCCGCCCGGGTGGCCTCGGCCACGGCGGCGGGCATGGCGGTGGTGTAGACGTAGGTGCGGGCGGACTGGATCAGGGTCTCGATCAGGGCCTCGCTGCCCGCCACGAAGGCCCCGGCGGTGCCGAAGGCCTTGCCCAGGGTGCCCATGAGGATGGGCACCTGCTGCTGGCTCAGCCCGAAGTGCTCCAGGCTGCCGGCCCCGGTCTCCCCCAGCACCCCCAGGCCGTGGGCATCGTCCACCAGCAGCCAGGCCTGGTGGGCGGTGCAGATGCTCGCCAGTTCCGGCAGCGGGGCCAGGTTGCCGTCCATGCTGAACACCCCGTCGGTGAGCACCAGGCGCTCCCCGGTCTGGCCCAGGCCCGCCAGCCGCTGGGCCAGGTCCACGGCGGTGGCGTGGCGGTAGCGCTGGAAGCGGGCCCCGGAGAGCAGGCCCGCATCGATCAGTGAGGCGTGATTGAGCCGGTCCTCCAGCACGTAATCGCTGCGCCCCAGCAGGGCCTGAGCGACCCCCAGGTTGGCCATGTAGCCGGTGGAGAACAGCAGCGCGCGTTCGCGGTTCGCGAATGCCGCAAGCTCTTCTTCCAGTTGATGATGTGCCCGGGTATGGCCATTGACCAGGTGGGCCGCGCCGGCACCCGCGCCATATTCCGAGGCCCCCTTGCGCAGGGCGGCGATCACCTTGGGATGACTGGCGAGCCCCAGGTAGTCGTTGGAACAGAAGGCGATCACCTGGCGCCCGTCCACCACCTGTTCCGGGGTCTGGCGCCCCTCCAGCACCCGGCGGCTGCGGTACAGCCCCTTGGCGCGGCGCTGCTCCAGTTCCGCCTTCAGGTCACGCATGGGCCGGGGCTCCCGGGGCGCGGGTCACGCGCAGGCTCAGGGGCCAGCGCACGGTGCGCGGTTGTTCGGGATCACCCCAGCGGGCGGCGAGGCCTGCGGCAAGATCGGCCAGCGGGTCCTGGCCCGTGGCCTCCCGGCAACGGGCCACGGCGGACCAGGTGCCTAGCCCGCATGTCTCACCACCGTTCGTAGCGAGGGCGTCGAGATGCCGCTGTGACGGGGCGCGCGGAGCGCAAGACGGCGCCGGCGTAGCCGACACTACGTCAAGCCGGCTGAAGTGAGCAC
>NZ_KB898970.1 GCF_000377945.1 Thioalkalivibrio sulfidiphilus | reverse complement strand
CCCCCTCGAAGCCGAGCAACGCAGGGCACCCGCGATCAGCGGGTGCGGCATCGGGGTGTCCTTCTTTTGGTTACTTTTCTTGGACAAGCAAGAAAAGTAACTCGAGCCGGCTGCAAGCCGGATCGAAACGCTTTTGACTTTAAGTCTTCAGCCGAAACCCACCCCACCTGGAACCAAAACCCCCACCCAACCATCCCAAAGCTTGCAGCCCACCCGCCCAACCTGCAAGCTTCCCACCCCATGAAATGCGACCTGTTCTACGAGCTGTCCGTCCCGCCCTTCGGCAAGCGCACCGAGGCCGACGTGTACCGGGAGACCCTGGACGAACTGGCCCTGGCGGACAGCCTGGGCTTCACCACCGCCTGGCTGGTGGAACACCACTTCATGCCCGAGTACTCCCACAGCAGTGCCCCGGAGATGTTCCTGGCCGCCGCCAGCCAGCGTACCCGCAGGCTGCGCCTGGGGCATGGCATCGTGCCCCTGCCCTACCACCACCCGGTGCGGGTGGCGGAACGTCTGGCCACCCTGGACATCCTCTCCGGCGGACGGGCGGAATTCGGCTTCGGCCGGGGGTTCTCCCCGGAGGAATACGCCACCTTCGGGGTGGACATGGCCGACAGCCGCAGCCTCACCGCCGAGGCCCTGGCGGTGGTGCGCAACAGCTTCCTGCCGGGGCCGCTCAACCACGCGGGCACGCATTTCCATTACCAGAACCTGAGCGTGGTGCCCAGGGTGGTCCAGGACCCCCACCCGCCCCTGTGGAGCGCGGCGGTGAGCCCGGACAGCTTCGAGCTGGCGGCTAAACTGGGCGTGGGTGCCCTGGTGGGGCCCTTCAAGCCCTGGTTCATGGTGCGCGAGGACATCCGCCACTACCGCCGCGCCTGGCAGGCACACCACGGCGACGCGTCCCCCGCCCCGGGGCAGAACAGGCGCGTGGCCATGACCGTGGGCATCCTGTGCCTGGAGGACGGCGCCCGGGCGCGCAAGCTCGCCAAGGAACCCTTCGAGTGGTTCTACCGCCGGCTGCTGGGACAGACCCGGCCGGTGCTGGAGAAGCTCTACGACACCTACGAGTACTACCGGCGCATGGGCCGCTTCCGCGGGCTGATGGATCACGCCGTGAACCTCAAGCTGCTGGACACCCTGGGGATGGCCGTGGTGGGCGACCCCGAGCACTGCCTCAAGCGCCTGCAGGCACTGAAGGACGAGGGCGTGGATCACGTTCTGTGCGCCTTCGGCGCCGGTGCCATGGACAGCGCCACGGTGCGTGAGTCCATGGAACTCTTTGCCCGGGAGGTCATGCCCCGGATCGCCGCACCCGCGGACTGACATGAAGATCCTGATCACCGGCGCCGCCGGGCGTCTCGCCCGGCTGGTCCTGCCCCGCCTGCTGGCCGACGAGCGCATCGAGCGGGTCTACGGCGTGGACCTGCAGCCCATCCCCCTGGAACACCCCCGGCTCACCGCCGTGCGGGCGGACATCCGCGATCCTGAATGCCTGGAACTGCTGGAAGTGGCGGACGTGCTGGTGCACATGGCCTTCGTGCTGATGGGCGGCGGGCTGGGCCGGGCGCGCCATGACCGGGCGGCGGTGCGGGCCGTGAATGTCGCCGGCAGCCACCTGCTCATGGGCGCGGCGGTGGAGGCGGGTGTCGGGCGCATCGTGTTCGTCTCCAGCGCCGCCGTCTACGGCACCTGGCCGGACCTGCCGGAGCCGGTCAGCGAGTCCCAGCCCCTGCGCCCCCTGCCCGGCTTCAGCTACGGCGAGGACAAGGCGGCGGTGGAGACCTGGCTGGATGGCCTGGAGGCGGCGAATCCCTACCTGCACCTGATCCGCCTGCGCCCCCACGCCATCCTGGGCCCCAACGCCCACCCCATGCTCCTCCGCCTGCTGCACCAGCCCCTGGTACCGTGGCTGAGCAGGCCCCTGCCCCGCACCCAGTGCGTCTGGGAGGACGACGTGGCCGAGGCGCTGCACCTGAGCCTGTTCACGGCGGCCCGGGGCGCCTTCAACCTGGCCGCCGACCCGCCCATGCCCCTGCGCGACATGGTGCGGCTGAACCGCCGCCTCACCCTGCCCGTGCCCCTGGCCCTGCTCGACCTGGGCCATCGCATCGCCTGGCGTTTCAGCCCCGCCGTGGGCGAACCCGGCTGGGTGAAGGGCCTGCGCCACAGCCTGGTGCTGGATACCCGGCGGGCCTGGGAGGAACTGGGGTGGCGGGCGCGGCGGGACACGCACAGATGTGTGAAGTACGAAGGGTGAATTGGGAAGTGCGAAATCAAGGCCCTACCCAAGTCCTCCTTCACAATTCTCACTTCACACTTCACACTTCACACTTCACACTTCTCACTACACACTTCTCACTCCCGTGCTCGCCTCCCTCACCGCCATCGTCCTCGGCTTCGCCGTGCTCATCTGGAGCGCGGACCGATTCATCTACGGGGCCGCGGCCCTGTCCCGCAACCTGGGCGTCTCGCCGTTGCTGATCGGCCTGACCATCGTGGGCTTCGGCACCTCGGCGCCGGAACTGCTGGTCTCGGCCTTCGCCGCCGCCCAGGGCAACCCGGGCCTGGCCATCGGCAACGCGGTGGGCTCCAACATCGCCAACATTGCCCTGATCCTGGGCATCACGGCCCTGGTTGCCCCCCTGGCGGTGGGCTCGCGCATCCTGCGCCGGGAGATGCCGCTGCTGCTGGTGGTGATGGTGTTCGCCGGGGTGCTGCTGCTGGATGGCCACCTGGGACGCCTGGACGGTGCCCTCCTGTTACTCGGACTGGCGGCGGTATTCGCCTGGGTGATCTACGACGGCCTGCGCGGCCGCAAGGACCCCGGCGATCCCATGGAGGCGGAGTTCGACGCGGAGATCCCCAAAGCGGTGCCCACCCGCCGCGCCCTGATCTGGCTGGTGCTGGGCCTGGTGGCCCTGCTCATCAGCGCCCGGGTCCTGGTCTGGGGCGCGGTGAACGTGGCCGAGGCCCTGGGGGTGAGCGACCTGATCATCGGCCTGACCATCATCGCCATCGGCACCAGCCTGCCGGAACTGGCCGCCTCGGTGGTGAGCGCCCGCCACGGCGAACCGGACATCGCCATCGGCAACGTGGTGGGCTCCAACATGTTCAACCTGCTGGGCGTGATGGCCTTCCCCGGGCTGATCCATCCTTCCGCCGTGCCCGGCGAGGTGCTCACCCGGGACTACCCGGTGATGATCGGCCTGACCCTGCTGTTCCTGGTCATGGCCTTCGGCCTGCGCGGCCGCATGGGCCGGGTGGGCCGTCCCGGTGGCCTGCTGCTGGTGGCCTGCTTTGTGGGCTATCTGGTGTGGTTGGGATACAGTATGTAGGGCTTCGCCCTAGTGGCTAGTAGCAAGTGGCTAGTGGCAAGTAACACCTGTTGCAGAGCATCTCCTTGCCACTAGCCACTTGCTACTAGCCACTGTTCACACTAACCAGCAAAAATCGACTCTGATGAAACTCCACCCCGACCAGACCCGCCAGCTCGCCCTTGCCGTGCTCGACCTGGAGGCCAAGGCCATCCTGGATCTGAAGCCGCGCATCGATGATCAGTTCATCCGCGCCTGCGAGTTCCTGCTCGGCTGCACGGGGCGCATCGTGGTCACCGGCATGGGCAAGTCGGGGCACATCGGCAGCAAGATCGCGGCGACGCTCGCCAGCACCGGCTCGCCGGCCTTTTTCGTGCACCCGGGCGAGGCGAGCCACGGGGATCTGGGCATGATCACCGCCGGCGACGTGGTGCTCGCCCTGTCCAACTCCGGCGAGACCGACGAACTGCTCACCATCCTGCCCATCATCCGGCGCCTGGGCGTGCCGCTGATCGCCATGACCGGCAACCAGCGCTCCACCCTGGCCCGTGAGGCCACCGTGAGCCTGGACATCAGCGTGGAGAAGGAGGCCTGCCCCCTGGGGCTCGCGCCCACTTCCAGCACCACCGCCACCCTGGCGATGGGCGATGCCCTGGCCGTGGCCCTGCTGGAGGCGCGGGGCTTCACCGCGGATGACTTCGCCCGCTCCCATCCCGGCGGCCGCCTGGGCCGGCGCCTGCTGCTGCACGTAGCAGACATCATGCACACCGGTGATCGCATCCCGAAGGTGAGCGCCGACGCGCCCCTGCGCGAGGCCCTGCTGGAGATCACCCGCCAGGGGCTGGGCATGACCGTGGTGGTGGACTCGGCCGACCGGGTGCTGGGGGTCTACACCGACGGCGATCTGCGCCGCACCCTGGACAAGGGCATCGACGTGCACCACACCGTCATCGGCGAGGTCATGACCCAGACCTTCAAGCACGCCCGCCCCGGCATGCTGGCCGTGGAGGCCCTGAAGATCATGGAGGATCACAAGATCAGCGCCCTGCCGGTGATGGACGAGGACGGCCGGCTGGCGGGCGCCATGAACATGCATGATCTGCTGCGCGCAGGTGTCGTTTAAGTCTCAAGTAGCAAGTAGCTAGTGGCAAGGAAGAGCCCCATACTTGCTGTTCCTTGCCACTAGCCACTAGCCACTGTCCCTATGAGCGAAGCCATCGAACTTGCCAGACACATCAAGCTTGTCTTGTTTGACGTAGATGGCGTACTCACCGATGGCAGCCTGTTCCTGGGCGACGGCGGCGAGCAGTACAAGGCCTTCAACTCCAAGGACGGGCACGGCATGCGCATGCTGGCGGACAGCGGCGTGAAGGTGGGCATCCTCACCGGCCGCACCTCGGAGGTGGTGGCCCACCGCATGCGCGACCTGGGCATCGATCTGGTGGTGCAGGGCCGGCGAGACAAGCTCAATGCCCTGGACGGCCTGCTGCAACAGGCGGGCGTGGGCGCGGAGCACACCGCCTACGTGGGTGACGACGTGGTGGACCTGCCGGTAATGCGCCGGGTGCGCCTGGCCATCGCCGTGGCCGACGCCCACCCGCTGGTGCAGCAGCACGCCCACTGGGTCACCGCGCTGCCCGGCGGGCGTGGCGCCGCCCGGGAGGTGTGTGAATTCATCATGCAGGCCCAGGGCAACCTGGAGCGCATGCTCGCCCCCTACCTGTCATGAGCCTGCGCCGCGTAAGCCTGCTGCTCGTCGTCACCACCGTCACCGCGCTGGGCTTCTGGCTGGGTCGCGACGCCGAGGAACGCCGGGAACTGCTCCAGCCCCCGACGCCGGACACCCCGGAGTTCTACATGGAACGCTTCAGCCTCACGGTCACCGGCCCCGACGGCCTGCCCCGGCACCGCATCGACGGCGAGCGCATGGAGCAGTACCAGCTGGACGGCTCCAGCCGCGTGGAGTCACCGGTGATGGTGCTGTTCCGAGCCGATTCCCCGCCCTGGACCCTGATCTCGGAACAGGGCTGGGTCTCGCCGGCGGCGGACGAGGTGCAGCTGCTAGGCGCGGTGCACATGGCGCGCCCCGAGAGTGCCGAGGAACCGCCGGTGGACATCCACACCCGGGACGTGACCGTCTGGCCGGAGCCGCAGACGGCGCAATCCGAGGCCCCGGTCGAGGTGCGCAGCCCACAATACCGGGTGGACGGCACCGGCCTGCGCGCCGATCTTCAATCCAGCACCCTGGAGCTGCTCAGAGATGCAGATGCCACCTATCTTCCTTAAGCCCCTGGCAAGCCTGTGCCTGGCCGTGACCCTGCTCACCGGCGGCTGGGCCGGCGCCATGGAGCGCAACCTGCCCATCCGCATCCAGTCCGACACCGCGGTGCTGGATGATCAGCGCGGCGTGAGCGTGTACCGGGGCAACGTGGTGGTCACCCAGGGGGAACTGGAGATCCGCTCCGACATCCTGACCGTCTACACGCCGGGCCGCGCCCTGCAGCGCATGGAGGCGGAAGGCAGCCTGGCACAGCTTCGCACCGTCACCGAGGACGGCCGCGAGGTGCGCGCCGAGGCGCGCCACATGGAATACCAGGCCGTCGAGCGGCGCATGGTACTGACCCGCGAGGCGCGCATCTGGCAGGCCCAGGACGAGTTTCGCGGCGAGCGCATCGTCTACGACCTGGAGAAGGAGACCCTGGACGCGGTGGCCGGGGAAAGCGGTCGCGTGGAGGTGATCCTCACCCCTGCGGAGTCACCCCGAGACACTCCGGCAGGGGAGACCCCGTGAGCCGCCTGAGCGCCCGGGATCTGGTGAAGCGCTACCGGGGCCGCACGCCGGTCAATGGCGTCTCCCTGCACGTGGACAGCGGCGAGGTGGTCGGGCTGCTGGGCCCCAACGGCGCGGGCAAGACCACCTGCTTCTACATGATCGTCGGCCTGATCCCCTCCGACGAGGGCCAGATCCTGCTCAACGAGCAGGACATCACCGCCTTCCCCATGCACGCCCGCGCGCGCATGGGCGTGGGTTACCTGCCCCAGGAGGCCTCGGTGTTCCGCAAGCTCAGCACCGCGGACAACATCCTGGCGGTGCTGGAGACCCGCAAGGACCTCAGCGCCGCCGAGCGGCAGGACCATCTGGAATCCCTTCTGGAGGAGCTGCAGATCACCCACATCCGGGACAGTCTGGGCATCAGCCTGTCCGGCGGCGAACGGCGCCGGGTGGAGATCGCCCGGGCCCTGGCCACGGAACCGGCCTTCATCCTCCTGGACGAACCCTTCGCCGGCGTCGATCCCATCTCGGTGATCGAGATCCAGCGCATCGTCACCCACCTCAAGGATCGGGGCATCGGCGTGCTGATCACCGACCACAACGTGCGCGAGACCCTGGGCATCTGTGAGCGGGCCTACATCCTGAGCGAGGGACGCATCATCAGCGAGGGCCCGCCGGACCATCTGCTGGCCGACGAACACGTGCGCCGGGTGTATCTCGGCGAGCATTTCCGACTGTAACGCTGCGGTATAGCGTTGCGAACACCTAGCGATGTTCGTGCCAAAATTCGCGCCAGCTACCCTATAATCGGCCTATGAACCTTCAGGTCACGAACACCTTGCCGCTCACCGGGTCCCGCACCACGCCCGGACCTGCCACGGTCCAGGCCAATGCTATAGAATCTGCGCCCTTCCGGGCCCCTGCCCTTTCCAAACGCTGAATCATGCTCAAACCCTCCGTCCAGCTGCGTCTTGGCCAGAGCCTCACCATGACGCCCCAGCTGCAACAGGCGATCCGCCTGCTGCAGCTCTCCACGCTGGAACTCCAGACCCAGATCCAGGAGACCCTGGAGACCAACCCCATGCTGGAGGCCCTGGAGGCAGGCGAGGCCGAGGGCGAGCAGGAGCAGTCCCTGGACGCGGAGGAGCACGAACACGGCAACGAGACCATCGCCGAGACCGTCGCCCGCACCGCCGAACAGACCCGCGGCGAGGCCGAGACCTCCGTAGAGGACCTGGACGACCGCCCCCGGGGCGAGGACATCCCCGAGGACCTCCCGGTGGACAGCAACTGGGACGACATCTACGACGTGGCCCCCCTGGGCGCCACCGGCGGCATGCCGGAGCAGGACGGGCGCGATCTGTTCGAGAACCAGAGCGGCGCCGACGAATCCCTGCACGAACACCTCATGTGGCAGCTCAACCTCACCCCCATGAGCCCCGAGGACCGGGTCATCGCCATGACCCTCGTCGATGCCATCAACGAGGATGGCTACCTGAGCGAATCCCTGGAGTCCATCCAGGCGAGCCTGTCCGCGGACATGGAGATCGAACTGCCCCTGGAGGAGATCGAGGCGGTGCTGCACCTGGTGCAGCAGCTCGACCCGGTGGGCAGCGGCGCGCGGGACCTGTCCGAATGCCTGCTCATCCAGCTGCAGCACCTGCCCGAGGACACCCCCTGGCTGGACAAGGCCAAGGAGCTGGTGCGCAGCCACCTGGACAGCCTGGGCGCCCGGGACTACCGCCAGCTGCTGCGTGTCCTGAAGGTGAGCGAAGCGCAGCTGCAGGAGATCGTGGCACTGATCCAGGGGCTCAACCCGCGCCCCGGCAGCCTGGTGAGCAACATCAATCCCGAGTACGTGATCCCAGACGTGTTCGTGCGCAAGCACCAGGGACGCTGGGTGGTGGAACTGAACCCGGACATCGCCCCGCGCCTGCGGGTGAACCCGCTGTACGCGAGCTTCGTGCGCCGCGCCGACACCAGCCAGGACAACGTCTACATGCGCAACCAGCTGCAGGAGGCGCGCTGGTTCATCAAGAGCCTGCAGAGCCGCAACGAGACCCTGCTGCGGGTGGCCACCGCCATCGTCGAACAGCAGCGCGGCTTCCTGGAACACGGCGAGGAGGCCATGAAGCCCCTGGTGCTGCGCGACATCGCCGAGCAGCTGGACATGCACGAGTCCACCATCTCGCGGGTCACCACCCAGAAATACATGCACACCCCGCGTGGCATCTTCGAGTTCAAGTACTTCTTCTCGAGCCACGTGGGCACCGCGGACGGCGGCGAATGTTCCGCCACGGCGATCCGCGCCATGATCAAGAAACTCATCGCCGAGGAGCCCCAGGGCAAACCCATGAGCGACAGCAAGATCGCCTCCATCCTGGTGGAGCGGGGCATCCACGTGGCGCGACGCACGGTGGCCAAGTATCGCGAGGCCATGTCCATCCCGCCCTCCAACGAGCGCAAGCGGCTCGTCTGATCCAGTTCAAACTCTGACCATTCACCGACCTAAGGAGTCCTTCCATGCAGATCAACCTGACCGGCCATCACGTCGACCTGACCCCCGCCCTGCGCAGCTACGTGAACGAGAAGTTCGAGCGCCTGGAGCGCCATTTCGACAACGTGATCGACGTGCACGTCATCCTCACCGTGGAAAAACTCACCCAGAAGGCCGAGGCCACCATGCTGGTGAGCGGCAACAACCTGTTCGCCGACGCCACCGACCAGGACATGTACGCGGCCATTGACGCCCTGGTGGACAAGCTGGACCGTCAGGTGGTCAAACACAAGGAAAAGCTCAAGGACCACCACCGGGCCGAAGGCTCTCACCGCAACCACAGCGAGTAATTCCTGCTTATGAACATCGCCCAACTCCTGTCTCCGGAGCGGGTCAGCCGGGCCAGCGAGATCAGCAGCAAGAAACGCGTGCTCGAGGTGCTGAGCGAGATGCTCGCCGGCAGCCAGCCGAACCTGAGCGGCACGGAGATCTTCGACAGCCTGATCGCCCGTGAACGCCTGGGCAGCACCGGGCTTGGCCATGGCGTGGCCATCCCCCACGGCCGCATGGCAGGCGTCGAACACGCCGTGGCCGCGCTGATCAAGCTGGATCGCGGCGTGGATTACGACGCCCCGGACCGGGAGCCGGTCGACCTGCTGTTCGCGCTGCTGGTGCCCCAGGAATCCACCGACGAGCACCTGCAGATCCTGGCCACCCTGGCGCGCATGTTCGCCGATCCCGCCGCCCTGGCGAGCCTGCGTTCCGCCGATGACGGCGAGGCCCTGCTGGCCGAGATCCGTCGCTGGGACAACGGCGCGGACAAGGGCAGCCCATGAGCGACTGGCTCAGCGTTCGTTCTCTGGTCGAGGCCATGGACGAGCGGCTGGGCCTTCAGTGGGTGGCGGGCCTGCGCGGCGCCGAGCGCCGGCTCTCCCGCCACGCCCACGGCGAGGCGGCCCCGTCCCTGGTGGGCCACCTCAACCTGATCCACCCCAACCAGATCCAGGTGCTGGGCAACGAGGAGATGAACTACCTCCTCGGCCTGCGCAAGAACTCCCAGCGCGACGTGGTGGAGCAGCTCACCAACGGCCACGCCGCGATACTGATCGTCACCGACGGGCTGGATGTGCCCATGGCCCTGCAGGGCCTGGCGGAGTCCCGCAACGTGCCGCTGCTGCGCACCCCCCTGCCCAGCCACGAGCTGATCAACATCCTGCGCTACTTCTTCAGCAACAAGCTGGCGGAGACCATCACCGTGCACGGCGTGTTCATGGAGGTCATGGGCATCGGCGTGCTGCTCACCGGCAACAGCAGCGTGGGCAAGAGCGAACTGGCCCTGGAACTGGTGACCCGCGGCCACCGCCTGATCGCCGACGATGCGCCGGAGTTCGCACGCATCACCCCCGACACCCTGCGCGGCACCTGCCCGCCGGTGCTGGCGGACTTTCTCGAGGTCCGCGGCCTGGGCGTGCTCAACATCCGTTCCATGTACGGCGACAGCGCCATCAAGGAAAGCAAGTACCTGAAACTGATCATCCGGCTGTTCGACCTGGGCAGCGGCGAGGAACAGGACCTGGACCGCCTCCATGGCGGACGCCAGAGCCGCACCATCCTCGGCCTCGAGATCCCGGTGATCAGCCTGCCCGTGGCGCCGGGCCGCAACCTGGCCGTGATGGTGGAGGCGGCGGTGCGCAACCACCTGCTGCGCCTGAAGGGCTACTACGCCGGCGAGGACCTCTCCCGGCGCCAGCGCGAGGCCATGGGCCAGGAATCCGAACCCGACACGCATCCGAGCGCATCATGAAACTGATCATCGTCAGCGGTCTGTCCGGCTCCGGCAAGACCGTCGCCCTGCACGCCCTGGAAGACGCCGGCTACTACTGCGTGGACAACCTGCACCTGGGCCTGCTGAGCGCCTTCGTGCGCCAGATCATGACCCCCAGCAAACCGCTGTACGAGACCGTGGCGGTGGGCGTCGATGTGCGCAGCGGGCTGGAGGAACTGGATCGCTTCGGCGAGATCGTCGACGAGATCCGGGGCCTCGACGTGGACCTGCAGATCATCTACCTGCGCGCCGAGGAGGAGATCCTGCTACGGCGCTTCAGCGAGACCCGGCGCAAGCACCCCCTGGCCCGCAAGGGCATGCCGCTGATCGAGGCGCTGCGCCTGGAGCGCAGCCTGCTGTCCCGCATCGCGGTGCGCGCCGACCTGACCGTGGACACCACGCGCACCAACGTGCACCAGCTCACCCACCTGATCCGCGACCGGGTGGACCACGCGGATGGCGAATCCCTGTCCCTGCTGTTCCAGTCCTTCGGCTTCAAGCACGGTGCGCCGGTGGACTCGGATTTCGTCTTCGATGTACGCTGTCTACCCAATCCTCACTGGGAACCCCGCCTGCGGGCCCAGACCGGCCTCGATCCCGAGGTGGCCGCCTACCTGGATGAACATGCCGTGGTGCAGGAGATGTTCGAGAGTCTGCGGGACTTCCTGGATCGCTGGATTCCCTGTTTCGAGTCGGAACACCGCAGCTACATGACCGTCTCACTGGGTTGCACCGGCGGGCAGCATCGCTCCGTCTACCTGGTCGAGCGGCTGGCCGCTCACTACCGAAAATCCCGCGGCGTGAGCATCAGCACGCGCCACCGGGAACTTTCCTGAATCCCGCACAGGTCATACCAAACATGGCTGTAGGACTGCTCATCATCACCCACAACCGCATCGGCGAGGACCTGATCAGCACCGCCCGGTCCATGCTGGGCAAGCTGCCCCTGGAAGTGAAGTCCCTGGCGGTGTCCCAGTCCGGCGACCCGGACGAGCTGCTGAACCGGGCGCTGGACTATCACCGCAGCCTCAACCAGGGCGAGGGCGTGCTGGTGCTCACCGACATGTATGGCTCCACACCCAGCAACATCGCCAACCGCCTGCTGCAGCAGCCCAAGACCCAAGTGATCGCGGGCATCAACCTGCCCATGCTGGTGCGGGTGCTCAACTATCCCAACCTGCGTCTGCACGAACTGGTCAACAAGGCCATCAGCGGCGGCCATGACGGCATCCTGCTGTGCGAGGCCGAGTGCTGATCATGGCGGAACGGGAGATCACCATCATCAACCGTCTGGGCATGCACGCCCGCGCCGCCGCCAAGTTCGTGGGCCTGGCCAGTCAGTTCAAGAGCGAGATCGAACTGGAGAAGGGCAATCGGCGGGTCAACGGCAAGAGCATCATGGGCGTCATGATGCTCGCCGCGAGCAAGGGCAGCACCGTGCGTCTGCTCGCCGAGGGCGAGGATGCGAATCAGGCGATCGACGCGCTCAGCGCGCTGATTGAGTCACGGTTCGGGGAGGCGGAATAGGAAGGCGCAGAGGCAAGAGGCAAGAGGCAAGAGGCAAGAGGCAAGAGGCAAGAGGCAAGAGGCAAGATGAGGATAACGCGTCCTCATCCACTGCAACTGACCACTGACCACTGACGACTGACCAAATCACCCCCCCAGCCGTCCAAACAGGCCGCTGCGGGGCGCGGCCATGACCACCCGGTTGCGACCCGACTGCTTGGCCTCCAGCAGGGCGAGATCCGCCGCCTCCACCAGGCGCCTGCCGACGTCTGTGTGCTCATCCTTCTCGCCCCAGCGGGCACAGACCGCGGCCCCCAGCGAGATGCTCACCTCCAGCTCCGGGCCATCTTCCAGACGCACCGGATCATCCGCCACCGCGAGCCGCACCCGCTCGGCCACCTCCCGGGTGGCTGAGCCATCCAGCCTGCCCAGCAGGATGACGAACTCCTCGCCGCCGTAGCGGGCCAGCAGGTCGAAGGGTCGCACGTGGCGCGACAGGCGTTGGGCCACGTCGCGGATCACCTGGTCGCCCACCGGGTGGCCGTACACGTCGTTGATGGACTTGAAGCGATCGATGTCTACGAACAGGCAGGACAGGGGCACCTGCTCACGCATGGCGCGCTGGCATTCCAGGGGCAGCTGCTCGTCGAAGTAACGCCGGTTACGCAGTCCCGTCAGGGCATCGGTCAGACCCAGGTCCCGCAACCGGCTGAGGTTGAGCGCATTCTCGATGCACACCGCGGTGATGGCCGCGAGGCGTTCCAGGAAGTAGGTATCCACACCCATGCCGTAGCGGGCGGGGTCCCGGCTGCCGAACACCAGCACGCCCAGGGGTCCGGCCTGGGCCTCGTTGCCGCGGCGCAGCGGCAGCATGGCCAGGCTGGCGAGATCCCGGCGCCCGCCACAGTAGCGGCCGTGCCGGTCCCCATCGAAGGGACCGGCGTAGACGCCGCCCGGCAGACGCACCGGCGGGTTGAGTTCCAGTTGCCCGGGCAGCTCCGCAATCCCCGCGCGGGCCAGTTCCGCGCCGATCTCGCCACTGATGTCCGTGAGCAGCAGGCCCACGTGTTCGAGGCGGGAGGTCCGCGGCAGGGTCCGGGAGATCAGGGTGACGATCTCCGCCAGGCCCGATGCGGCCACCAGCTTCAGTTCCAGGGCATGAAAACGGTCCTGCTTGCGCTCGTTCTCGCGGGCCTCGCGCAGCAGGTTGCGCAACTGGTTGCGCAAGCGTTGGTTCTCCAGTTCCAGATCCTGCGCCAAGCCCGTCCCTCCCCCAGGTGATCCTTCAGAGTTCCCGCAAGACGCGGAAACCCAGGTTGGTATCCAGTTCGTCCAGCAGCCGTGACCTGCGCGCCGCACTGCGCGCCGCCACCGCCGGGTCGAACCAGGATCCGCCACGCACCACGATGCGCGGATTGTCATCATCATCGCGCACCGCGCCCCAGGCATCCACCGAGCCATGGCCGGGTTGCCAGCGGGTACGGGTCATCTCCTGCACGTTGCCGTGCATCTCGTGGAGCCCCCAGCGATTGGGCGGCAGACTGCCCACGGGCAAGGCCCTGGGCAGCGGCACGCAGCGGGGCAGATACCAGCGACGCTTCTCGCGTCGTTCCTGGTAGGGGAACAGGGGATTGAAGTGCACCTCGCGGCAGCTGACGCTGTCACCGAAGGCGAAGGGGCTACGGCTGCCCGCCCGGGCGGCGTGTTCCCACTCCGCTTCCGTGGGCAGACGGTAACGATGCCCGGTCTGCGCACTCAGCCAGGCGAGATAGGCCTCGGCATCCGCGGGGCGCACATTGATCACCGGGTAGCGATCCCGGGCCCAGATCAGGTCCCGCCGGGGCCGCCAGCCGGTGGCCTGCTGGTAGCGGGCGAACTCCTCGGCGGTGACGGTGTAGCGGCCCAGGGCGTAGGCGCGGGTCAGGGTCACGTAGCGCTGGGGGCCCTCCACCGGCTGATGGCCGAACTCCCGGGGCGAGGAACCCATGAGGAACTGTCCCGCCGGGATCACCTGCAGGGCCGGGCCGTGCCCGCCGTCGCGCAGCGCATCGGAGAAACCCACCGCCACGCCGGCCTGCGCGGCGGCTTCCGCCTGCAGCCTGAGCAGGGCCTCATCGTCCAGGTCATGGACGCAGGGGAAGCCCGCCGATGGGGGCTCCCGGAGGTGTTCGGCGCTGAGGTCGGACGGCAGACTCACGGTTTCACATCCCGCATACAAGGCACAAACTAACAATAACATCCCAAGTCGGCGCCGGGTTCAAGCCCCCTGGATCACGAAACCGTGCTGGTCATAGGCCCGGGGCTGAACTACATATCTAGGTGAAAACCCCATGTCACGGAGGTGACCCCATGAAAGTGGAACGCATCGACGATGGCCATGTACGCATGACATTCGAGGTGGAGGAAGGCAATCGCCTGGCCCGGCTGATCAACGCACACGCCCGGGACATGCCAAACGGCTGCCTGGAGCTCTCGAGCCTCCTGGAGGAGGCCTGGTACGGCGCCAGGAACCATTTCCGCCAGCCGCCCCACGCCTTTGACGAACACGCCCCGAGGGCGCCTTCCACCAAGGCCTGAGGTATTCCTGATCGCTCAATTCGACTGCCATCATCGAGGAGGTCGCCATGCATATCGAACGGGAAGACAGCACCCAGGTGGTGATCAGCGCGCGGCTGGCCAAGGCCCGGGACCTGCTGGACGGACTGATCGCCTATCGCCACGAACTGGGTGAACTGGGGCGGGAACTGGAGCAGATGCTGCGCGCGGCGGGGGTGGAACCCTCTGCACAGGCCCAGCACATCCGCTACGAGTACATGCCGCCGTCAGACCTGGACCGGCATTAACAACCCCCGTGATGCGCTGAACCTAGCCCGCATATCTCACCACCGTTCGTCGCGAGGGCGTCGAGATGCCGCTGTGACGGGGCGCGCGGACCGGAAGACGGCGCAGGCGTAGCCGACACTACGTCAAGCCGGCTGGAGGGAGCACGCCCCGTCACAGCGCGCAGATCGGCGGCCGCAGTAGAAGGGTGGTGAGATATGCGGGCTAGGAGCCTGGGCGGTAGAAGTTTTCGGTCGAGCATAAATCGATGCTGATCTGCTGGGGCCGGGTGGCGCCGGGACTGTTATCCAGCCACAGTGACCGGCATGCAGGGTCACCCGGCGTCACAGTGGGCCGCCGGCCCCGCACTGGCGGGGTGTCGGTTATGCCGGGCGCCATCCCAAGCGCTGCATCCGTCGCAGGTTGAGCGCCAGACACACCAGATTCCATTCACCCGTGACC
>NZ_KB898969.1 GCF_000377945.1 Thioalkalivibrio sulfidiphilus | reverse complement strand
CGGGCAAACCCCAGCCGGCTGCCGCTTGCCGAAACCCCATGCTGTCGAGCATTTGCTTGAGCAGCGCTAAGCCGCCCCAGGCCGTGACCTCACGGTTGCTGAAACTGACCGAGAATCCTTCTCCCTGAAGCACTGATTTCGCCATGACCTTTATCTATCCAGTTGATCCGCAATGGCTTTCTCTAATGGTATCCATTAGAAACCCGTGCGCCCGCAGCCGCGGCGCGATGGCCCACAGTTTGCCTCATCCTCAAGAAAAATGGCTAATGGACAATCTGGGTTGAAAAGACTTTACTTCCCACTTACCAATTCACCCTTCGAACTTCTTGGGCAGTTTCAGCGAAATCAGCCCCGCCGCCACCACGAACCCCACCGACCACCACAGACAGCCCTCCAGCCCCTGGGTCTGATAGACCCAGCCGGAGAGCACCGTGCCCAGCAGGCGGCCGCCGGCATTGGCCATGTAATAGAAACCCACCTTCATGGCCACCTTGTCGTGATCCGCGTAGGCCAGGATCAGGAAGGAATGCACCGCGGAGTTGATGGCGAACACCACGCCGAACAGCCCCAGGCCGATGATCAGGGTCCAGGCCGGGTCCAGGCCCTGCATCAGCGCGAGGGCAATCCCCGCCGGCACCAGCGCCAGGGCAAAGGCCCAGAATCTGGCCGTGCCGCCGTCGGGGTCCCCGATGGCCTTGGATGAACGGATCAGGCGCGGCACCGAGGCCTGCACGATGCCGTAGCCGATCACCCACAGGGCCAGGAAGGCGCCCACCTGCATGTGGTTCCAGCCGAGCACGGCCGAGAGGAACACCGGCAGACCCACCACGAACCACACGTCCCGGGCGCCGAACAGGAAGAAGCGCGCCGCCGAGAGCCAGTTGATCTCCCGGGTGTTGGAGAACATCTGACCGAACTTGGGCTTGCCAGGGGCACGCCCAAGGCCTGCGGGCAGGCCGCGCACCGCGAAGATCGCCACCAGGAACAGGCCGCCCGCCAGGCACACCAGTGCCCAGCGGAATCCGACCGCGTAGAGCAGCGCCCCGCCCACGAAGAAGCCGGCGCCCTTGAGCGCATTCTTGGAGCCGGTGAGCACAGCGACCCACTTGAACAGCCGGCCCTCGCTCCCCTGCCCCAGCACCAGCTTCACGCCCGACTTGGCGCTCATCTTGTTCAGGTCCTTGGCGATGCCCGAGAGCGCCTGGGCGAACATCACGTAGGCCACCCCCAGCCAGGCGTCGGGCACCGTGAGCATGAGCAGGGCAAACACCTGCAGGCCCGTGCCGAGGATCATGGTGGTGTTGAGCCCCAGGCGCGCGGCCAGCCAGCCGCCCACCAGGTTGGTGACGATGCCGAAGAACTCGTAGAACAGGAACAGCAGCGCGATCTCCAGCGGCGAGTACCCCAACATGTGGAAGTACAGCACCACCAGCATGCGGATCGCCCCGTCGGTGATGGTGAAGGCCCAGTAATTGGCCGTGATCATCGCGTAGGGGCGCAGACCGAGTTGTGGGGTGTTGGCTGGCATTGCTGGAGTCAAATCAACGGCGCTCAACGCAAAGACGCGAAGACGCAAAGGACGCCAAGAACGTCGGGTGAAAAACACTCGTCCCGGGCCTCAGATCACGGCCCAATGAATCCAGTATGCTGAAAGATCTTTTCACGCGATTACCTTCGCGCCCTTTGCGTCTTCGCGTCTTTGCGTCGAGAGCTTTATGAATTTAAAAGCAGCGACCCAAGCTTCACCGCCAGTTCCATCATGCGGTTCACGTAGCCGATCTCGTTGTCGTACCAGGCGAGCACCTTGACCTGGGTGCCGTTGATCACCAGGGTGGAAGGTGCGTCGACGATGGACGAGCGGGTGTCGTCCTTGTAGTCCACGGAGACCAGGGGGCGCTCCTCGTAGCCCAGGATGCCCTTGAGGGGACCCTCGGCGGCCTCGCGCAACAGGCCGTTGACCTCCTCCACCGTGGTCTCCCGCTGGGCCTCGAACACGAAATCCGTCAGCGAGGCATTCAGGAGCGGCACGCGCACCGCGTGGCCGTTCAGGCGCCCGTTCAGTTCCGGGAAGATGTCGCCGATGGCCCTGGCGGAACCGGTGCTGGTGGGGATCAGGGACAGGCTCGCGGCTCGGGCCCGGCGCAGGTCCTTGTGGCCGGTGTCCACCAGGGTCTGGGTATTGGTCATGTCGTGGATGGTGGTCATGGTGCCGTGGCGGATGCCGATGCCCTCGTGCATCACCTTCACCACCGGCGCCAGGCAGTTGGTGGTGCAGGAGGCGGCGGTGACCAGGTGGTGGCGAGCCGGATCATAGAGATGGTCGTTCACCCCCACCACCACGTTGAGCACCGAGGGGTCCTTCACGGGCGCGGCCACGATGACCTTCTTCACCCCCTGGTCGAAATAGGGTTTGAGCGATTCCACGGTGCGGAACTTGCCCGAGGCCTCGATGACGATATCGATGCCCATGCCGGCCCAGTCCACATCGCCGGGCGTCTTGCCGCTGCTGTGACTGATGCGCTGCCCGTCCACGCTGAAGGCCTCGGCCTCGGCGCGGATCTCGTGGTGCCAGCGGCCATGGACCGAGTCGAACTCCAGCAGATGGGCGGAACAGGCCGCGTCGCCGGCGGTCTCGTTCACGTGCACGAACTCAAGCGGCGCCTTGCCCCAGCCGGCGCGAAGCCCCAGGCGACCCATGCGGCCGAAGCCATTGATGCCAACGCGAATGCTCATTGCTTGCTCTCCATGAAAGTGCAGCGCCGGCGCATAGACTCGCCCGGCAGGGATGCAGACAAAATGGAATAGATGCTACGGATGCTTTGTGACCCGCAGATGACGACCTTCAGGCGCAACACAGACGGCCGGGGCGCTCGGTCATGGTCTCAAGGCGCCGGCGATCGGTGAGATAGGGCTCCTGATCCCGGACCGCTTCCAGGCTGGCGGCGATGACCGTTTCCGTCCAGGCAGGCAGTTGGGGGTTCATGCGGTAGTAGACCCACTGTCCCCGACGCTCATCCAGCAGCAGGCCGGATTCGCGCAACTGGGCAAGATGCCTGGAGATGCGTGGTTGCAGGAGATCCAGGGCGTGGGTGAGTTCGCAGACGCACAATTCGCCCTCGGCGCGCAGCAGGGCCAGACAGCGCAGGCGGGTGGTGTCCGAGAGGGCGCGGAACACGGTTTCGAGGTCCATATTCATAGACCCGAATATATCCAATGAAGCGGTGCCGGCGCCACCCTGGTTTTGGACAACCTGAATCAGTCTTCAGGCCTGTAAGGCCGGCGTGTGCGCCTGGTCGATCAAGGCCTGGATCTCCGGTCGGCAGGAACCGCAGCCACTGCCTGCCTTGAGCACCGAACCCACGGCATCCACGCTGTCCAGCCGGTGGTTGAGGATGGCCTCGCGTAGAGTATTGAGCCCCACCCCGTGGCAGGCACAGACCACGGGTCCGGTATCCGGCCGACCCGCGGCCGGCCGGCCGGCGAGCAACCGGGCCCGCAGATCCGGGGCCAGGGTCTGCTCCGCGAAGACGCCCAGCAGCCAGTCCCTGGCAGGCAGTTCAGATCCGCGCCCGATGAACAGCACGGCCTCCAGGCGGCCATCGCGGACACAGGCGGCCCGGTAGGCGGCACCGCCACGGTCCTCGAACTCTAGCCACTCCCCGTCCTCGCCCACAAGCACCCGCAGCCAGCGCGGCCAGTCGGGCGGTGACCCGGCATCGGCCAGCTCATAACGCCAGCCTCCGGCAATGGCGGCCCTGACCCGGTACAGGGTTTCCGGCAGGGCCAGGGGACGTCGAGTGAGCAAAAAGCCCTGCCAGGTGGTATCGAGCCTCAGCAGTCGCACCGGCGTCTGCTTGAACTCCGGCTGCCCTGAGATGGGGTCCGTGACCGCCGCCACCAGGGCGCCCACCCGGGCCTGGCGGGCGAAGGGCCCGCTCCAGTGGATGGGGACGAAGACGCTCCCCGGTCGCTGGCCCGTGTCCAGACGCACCCGGGCCAGCATGGCACCCCGGGCACTCTCGATGCGCGCCAGATCGCCGTCCTTGAGCCCCCATCGGGCGACATCCCCCGGGTGGATCTGAACACTGGGCTCGGGCAGGTGCCCGCTGAGCCGTGGCACGGCACCGGTTCGGGTCATGGTGTGCCACTGGTCGCGGATGCGGCCGGAATTGAGCAGCAGCGGGTAGTCGTCGTCGGTGGATGCCGCCGGCAGGCGGGGCGTGACGGGCACCAGGCGTGCGCGGCCGGAACCGGTGAAGAAGCGCCCGTCGGCAAACAGCCTCGGCGTGCCGCCGGGGGCCTGACGATTGACGGGCCATTGCACCGGCTGCAGCCACTGGTAATCGGCATCGTCCAGGTCCGCCAGGGCGCTGATGTCGAAATCCCGGCCGCCCCGGTTCTCGAAACCGGAGAGCCGGGCGTGCTCACGGAAGATCTCCGCCGGGCCCTGGTAGTCGAAGGCCGAGGCGAAGCCCATGCGCCGGGCCACCTGGGCGATGATCCACCAGTCCGGCCGGGCCTGTCCGGGGGGTTCCATGAAGGCGCGCTGACGAGAGATGCGCCGCTCCGAGTTGGTCACCGTGCCGTCCTTCTCGCCCCAGGTGGCGGCGGGCAGCAGCACGTGGGCAAAGGCCGTGGTCTCGGTCTCGACCATGCAGTCAGAGACCACCACCAGCTCGCAGGCCCGAAGCACATCGGCCATGCGATCCGCGTCCGGCAGGCTCACCATGGGATTGGTGCCCATGATCCACACCGCCTTCACCCGCCCCTCGGCCATGGCCTCGAACAGCTCCACCGCCTTGAGACCCAGTTTCGAGGCCACACGGTCGCTCCCCCAGAAGCGGCCCAGGCGCGTCGCCGCCCCAGGATCGTCGAAGCCCATGTGGGCAGCCAGTTGCGTGGCCAGTCCCCCCACCTCCCGACCGCCCATGGCGTTGGGCTGCCCGGTCAGCGAGAACGGCCCCATGCCGGGGCGACCGATGCGACCCGTGGCCAGGTGCATGTTGATGATGGCGTTGCCCTTGTCAACGCCGCTGGAGGACTGGTTGATGCCCTGGGAGAACAGGGTCACCACCCGCTCGTGACGGGTGAACAGGCGGAAGAACTCCGCCACCTGGTGCTCGGGCAGTCCGCAGCGGGCGGCGGTGTCCGGGATGGACGGCGCGCTCTGGCGGGCCGCCTCCAGGGTCGCGGCAAAACCCTCCACGTGCCGCTCCAGGTAATCCAGATCCAGGGCATCTTCCCGGCGCAGGTGATGCAGCAGGCCGTTGAACAGCCAGGCATCGCTGCCCGGGCGCAGGGGCAGGTGCAGATCGGCGATCTCGCAGGTGGGCGTGCGCCGGGGATCCACTACCACCACGCGCATCTGCGGGCGGGCCTGTTTCGCGGCGCTCAGGCGCTGGAACAGCACCGGGTGGGCCCAGGCGGAGTTGGCGCCCACGATCACCACCAGGTCCGCCAACTCGATATCCTCGTAGCAACCGGGCACGGTGTCCGTACCGAAGGCGCGGGTGTGGGCGGCCACGGCGGAAGACATGCACAGCCGGGAGTTGGTGTCGATGTTGGCGCTGCCGATGAAGCCCTTCATCAGCTTGTTGGCCAGGTAGTAGTCCTCGGTGAGCAGCTGCCCGGAGACATAGAAGGCCACGGCCTCGGGCCCGTGGGCATCGATGATGCGCCGGAATCCATCGGCCACTGTGTCCAGGGCTTCGTCCCAGCCGCTCTGCCGCCCGTGGACGATGGGATGCAGCAGCCGTCCCTCCCCGTGCAGGGTCTCTGCCAGGGCGGCCCCCTTGGAACACAGGCGACCCCGGTTGGCGGGATGAGCGGTATCGCCTTCGACCCGGTAGCGCCCGCCCTCGGCGGACACGCGCACGCCACAGCCCACCCCGCAGTAGGGACAGGTGGTGCGCACCGGCAGCCGACCGCTCATGCCGAGGCAACCCGCTGCAGACAGGCCTCACCGGACTGGCTGTCACGGGCCGGCTCCACGTTCAGCCAGACCCTGCCCTGCTGCACTTTCACCGCATAGCCCGCAGTGCAGCCCGTGTCCGGACCGGCGGCCTCGCCGGTCTCCAGTTCGATCACCCAGTTGTGCAGCGGACAGGTGACCCGGTGGCCGTGCACGATGCCCTGGGACAGGGGTCCGCCCCGATGGGGACAGGCGTCGCGCAGGGCGAACACCCGGTCATCCCCGGTGCGGAACACTGCCACGTCGCCGCCCGGCAGACGCACCACCCGGCTGCCCAGGCGCGGGATCTCGGAAAGCTCACCCACCTCGATCCAGCTCATGGCGTCACCTCCTTCAGGGCCACGGGTTTGATGGGAATGAACTCATGGGCCTCCTTGCCCTGGGCCCGCTCCGCCCAGGGATCCACCTGGGCCTCAACCTGGGAGGCCAGGAACCGGGCATGCAGGCGCTTGCGGCCCTCTGCGTCCTCCACGATGTGCTGCTTCACGTGGGAGAGCCCGACCCGCTCGATCCAGGGTGCGGTGCGTTCCAGGTAGCGGGCCTCCTCACGGTAGAGCTGCATGAAGGCGCCGCAGTACTCCTCAACCTCCTCGGGGGTGCTCACCTTGCACAGGAAGTCGGTGCCGCGCAGCTTCACGCCGCCGTTGCCGCCCACGTGCAGTTCCCAGCCGGAGTCCACCGCCACCACGCCGAAGTCCTTGATGGTGGCCTCGGCGCAGTTGCGCGGGCAGCCGGAGACCGCCATCTTGAACTTGTGCGGTGTCCAGGAGCCCCAGGTCATCTGCTCCAGGCGGATGCCCATGCCGGTGGAGTCCTGGGTGCCGAAGCGGCACCACTCGGAGCCCACGCAGGTCTTCACCGTGCGCAGGGACTTGCCGTAGGCATGGCCCGACACGAATCCGGCGCGGTTCAGATCCCCCCACATGGCGGGCAGGTCCTCCTTCTTCACCCCCAGCAGGTCGATGCGCTGACCGCCGGTGATCTTCACCGTGGGCACCGCGAACTTCTCCGCCACATCGGCGATGGCGCGCAGTTCCGCCGGCGTGGTCACCCCGCCCCAGATGCGCGGCACCACCGAGTAGGTGCCGTCCTTCTGGATGTTGGCGTGCACCCGCTCGTTGATGAAACGGGAGCGGCCGTCGTCCACGTACTCGCCGGGCCAGGCGCACAGCAGGTAAAAGTTGAGCGCCGGACGGCACACGTGACAGCCGTCCGGGTTCTTCCAGTCCAGGGCCTGCATCACCTCGGGGATGGTCTTGAGCCCGAGGCGCGGGATGGCCTCGCGCAGCTCGTCATGGCTGTGCACGGTGCAGGCGCACACCGGCTTCTTCGCCGGGGCCTCGGAGTAATCGCCGCCCACCGCGCTCGCCAGCAGCGATTCCACCAGCCCGGTGCAGGAGCCGCAGGAGGCGGAGGCCTTGGTGTGGGCGCGCACCTCCTCCAGGGTGAACAGCTTCTTCTCGCCAATGGCCTTGAGGATGGTGCCCTTGCACACGCCATTGCAGCCGCAGATCTCGGCGCTGTCCGGCAGGCTCGCGACCCGCTCTGCCTCGCTGCCATGGCCGGAGTCGCCCACGTGGGCCTGGCCAAACAACAGACCCTGGCGCATGTCATCCACCGGGGTGGCATCGCGCATGAGCTGGAAATACCAGGGGCCGTCCAGGGTGTCGCCGTAGAGCACGGCGCCACGGATGCGCCCATCCTTGAGCACCAGCTTCTTGTACACGCCGCGGGCGGCATCCTTGAACACCAGTTCGTCGCAGGTCTCATCGCCGGTGAAATCCCCGGCGGAGAACAGGTCGATGCCGGTGACCTTGAGCTTGGTGGAGGTGAGCGAGCCCTCGTAACGGGCGATGCCGTACTCGGCCAGGTGGTTGGCGCACACCTTGGCCTGCTCCCAGAGCGGTGCCACCAGTCCGTAGGTCTGGCCCCGGTGCTGCACGCACTCGCCCACCGCGTAGATGCTCGGGTCGTAGGTCTGCATGGTGTCGTTGACCAGCACACCCCGCTCGCAATAGAGGCCCATCTCCTTGGCCAGAGCGGTGTTGGGACGGATACCCACCGCCATCACCACCAGGTCCGCGGCCACTTCGCTGCCGTCCTTGAAACGCACCCCCTGCACCCGGCCATCGCCCAGGATCGCCTCGGTCTGGTGGGCCATGAGGAAACGCAGGCCCTTCTGCTCCAGGGACTGCTGCAGGAGTGCCGCGGCGGCGGTATCCAGCTGCCGCTCCATGAGGCTGTCCATGAGATGCACCACGGTCACCTCCATGCCCTGGGAGAGCAGGCCGTTGGCGGCCTCCAGGCCCAGCAGGCCGCCGCCGATGACCACGGCGCGCTTGCGGGTGCGCGCGGCCTCCAGCATGGCGATCACATCATGGATGTCCCGGAAGGTCACCACGCCGTCCAGATCATGACCGGGCACCGGAATGATGAAGGGATCGGAGCCGGTGGCGAGGATCAGACGGTCGTAGCCCATCTCCGTGCCGTCGTCGGCCATCACACGACGTGCCTTGCGGTCCACCTTCACAACCTTGCGACCCTTGCACAGGCGAATACCGTTGTCCTGGTACCACTGCTCGTCGTTGAGCATGATCTCATCCAGGGTCTTCTCTGCCGAAAGCACCGGCGAGAGCAGGATACGGTTGTAGTTGCCGTAGGGCTCGGCGCCGAACACGGTGATCTCGTACTTGTCCGGCTCAAGCTTGAGCAACTCCTCCAGGGTCCGCACCCCGGCCATGCCGTTGCCCACCAGCACCAGGCGCGGCCGACGCTGCTCCATGACGGCGCTCATGCCACCGCTCCGGAGCGCGTGGCCCCCGTCCCTTCCACGGGCGCGGGGCGCTTGAGGGGCTGCACCTTGCGCTGCTTCTCGTGCAGGAAGCGCAGCACCTCGTGGCGGCAATGGTTGTAGTGCGGATCGTCGGCGAGCACGATGCGGTCCCGTGGCCTCGGCAGGTCCACATCCAGGATCTCGCCGATGGTGGCCTCGGGGCCGTTGGTCATCATCACGATGCGATCCGAGAGCAGCACCGCCTCGTCCACGTCGTGGGTGATCATCAGCACGGTGTTGTTCAGTTCCGCCTGGATGCGCATCACCTCGTCCTGCAGGTGCGCGCGGGTCAGGGCATCCAGGGCGCCGAAGGGCTCGTCCAGCAGCAGCACCTTGGGCTGCATGGACAGCGCCCGAGCGATGCCCACGCGCTGCTTCATGCCGCCGGAGATCTCCGCCGGCCGTTTGTCCAGGGCGTGGCTCATGTTCACCATGTCCAGGTTCTTCAGGATCCAGGCGCGGCGCTCGGCCCGGGTCATGGTCTTGCGAAAGGCCTTGTCCACCGCCAGGGCCACGTTCTCGTAGACCGTGAGCCAGGGCAGCAGGGAGTGGTTCTGGAACACCACGCTGCGGTCCGGACCCGGCGCGGTGACCTCCTTGCCGTCCAGGATCACGCCGCCGGTGGTGGCGTCCAGCAGGCCCGCGACGATGTTCAGCACCGTGGACTTGCCGCAGCCCGAGTGGCCGATGATGGCGATGAACTCGCCCTGGTCCACCTTGAGGTTCACGTCCTTCAGCACCCGGGTGGCCGCGGCGCCCTGGCCGAAGGTCTTGTCCACGTTCTCGATGGTCAGATAACGGTTGCTCATGATCTGTCTCCTGTGTGTTCAGCCGGCAACGGTGCCGCGCGTGACCCGGTTGCCGATGAAGGCCACCAGCCTGTCGAGCAGGAATCCGACGATGCCCACGTAGATCAGCGCCAGAACGATGTCGCTGATCATCGACGAGTTCCACGCATCCCAGATGAAGAAGCCGATGCCCACGCCGCCGATGAGCATCTCGGCGGCGACGATGGCCAGCCAGGAGAGACCCACGCCGATGCGCAGCCCGGAGAAGATGTAGGGCGCGGCGGCGGGCAGCATGATCTTGAGGAAATACTCCGCGCCGTTGAGACGCAGCACCCGGGAGACGTTGCGGTAGTCCTCGGGGATGTTGCGCACCCCCACCGAGGTGTTGATGATGATCGGCCAGATGGCGGTGATGAAGATCACGAAGATGGCGGAAGGGTTGCTGTCCTGGAAGGCCGCCAGCGACAGCGGCAGCCAGGCCAGCGGCGGCACGGTGCGCAGCACCTGGAACACCGGGTCGAGACCGCGCATGGCCCAGGTGGACTGGCCGATCAGCACCCCGAGGCTCACGCCGACCAGCACCGCCAGCATAAAGCCGTAGGCCACCCTTTCCAGGCTCGCCAGGATCTGCCAGCCCATGCCCACGTCGGTGCCGCCATTGTCGTAGAACGGGTCGACGATCAGGTCCCATGTGTCCGACAGCACCTGTGAGGGTGTCGGCAGCGTCGATGCAGGGCCCGAGGCCAGCAACTCCCAGAGAAGCAGCAGGGCGCCGGTCACCAGCACCGGCGGCAGGGCCCGATGAAGCAGGAAGCGGCTTAAACTCCGCAGGCGTTCGCTCATAACGGATCCGTCGCCCAGGCCCGTGGCCAGCATGGCGGGCCAGATTCGATTGCGTTGCATGGGTACACTCATGGGGAAGTCCTCCATTGGTGCGGGGCCGGCGCGCGCCGGCCCCGCACACACTCAGATGCGCTTGATGGCAAGGCTGTCCAGGTAGGCCTGGGGGTTTTCCGGATCGAAGACCTTGCCGTCGAAGAAGGTCTCCACGCCCCGTGAGGTGGACGCGGGGATGTCCTCGGCGGCGACGCCGAGCGTTGCCGCGGCATCCCGCCACAGGTCCTCGCGGTTGACCCGGTCGATGATCCCCTTCATCTCGAAGTCCTTCGGCAGATAGCCCCAGCGGATGTTTTCCGTGAGGAACCACAGATCGTGGCTCTTGAAGGGATAGGAGGTGTGATCCTTCCAGTAGCGCATCTGGTCCGGATGGTTCTCCACGACCCGGCCGGTGCCGTAGTCGAAATTGCCCTTCATGCGATCGACGATGTCCTCGAAGGGGGCGTGGATCCAGCGGCGGCGTGAGCAGATGCGCGCCACCTCCTCCCGGTTGGCGGGATCCTCGCAGTACATCTGCGCCTCCATCACCGCCATGATCAGGGCACGGGTGGCGTTGGGGTTGGCGTCCACGTAGTCGGCGCGCATGCCCAGGGCCTTCTCCGGATGGTTGTGCCAGATCTCGCCGGTGGTGTTGGCGGTATAGCCGATGCCCTGGTTGATGAGCTGCTGGTTCCAGGGCTCGCACACGCAGAAGGTGTCCATGCTGCCCACGCGCATGTTGGCCACCATCTGCGGCGGCGGCACGACGATGGTGGAGATGTTGCGTTCCGGGTCGATGCCGCCGGCGGCCAGCCAGTAACGGATCCACATGTCATGGGTGCCGCCGGGGAAGGTCATGGCGGCGTTGACCGCGCGTCCCGAGGCACGCTTCTCGGCAATGGCGCTGGCGAATTCGCTGGTGTCCATGCCCACCTTGAGGTCCTTGTACTCGTTGCCCACGGAGATGCACTGACCCGCCAGGTTCAGGCGCGCCAGGATGTACATGGGCACGGGCACGTTGTTGGGGGTCATTGTCCCCGAGGCGATCAGGTAGGGCATGGGGGTGAGGATGTGCGCGCCGTCGATACCGCCCCGGCGCGAGCCCAGCACCAGGTTGTCCCGGGTGGTGCCCCAGGAGGACTGCTTGAGCACCTCCACGTTGGTCATGCCGTGCTTGGCGAAGAAGCCCTTCTCGTCGGCCACGAACAGGGGCGCGGCATCGGTCAGCGCGATGAAGCCGAGCTTCGCCGCCGTGGTTTCCGGCTTGCCGGCGCCCGCGGCATAGGCCCGCGACAGGGTACCCGGCGCCATGCCGCCCAGGGCCGCCGCGCCCGCAGCTGCCGCCATGCCGGTCAGGAACCTGCGCCGGCTGATGTTCATGTCCTCGCCCATGGTCTTGCCCTTGATGCCCTGCTTGTCTCTGGATGTCATGGCCTGTCAGCCCTCATGCGGTTCGCGGAAAACAAAAAAGGCGTCGCACCGGCCGCGCTGCGCAAGCAGCACGGTGGTGGACGCCTTTGTCCAATTTCATTCGAGCCGGTGAACCGCCTTTGGCTCACCTGCGTATTTACCCTGCAGTTAACGTGCCATCTTCATGACCCGGGGCTATGCGGGCGGATCAGACCCCTGATGATTCAGGGTTTTTCGCGTCCACCAGGGTGGCTGTTACCGCCATCAATCCCAAGGCCCGGCATGCTGGCAGCGCACCAATGGCGTGCATAGGCAGCCCTGCACCACACATCATGGTGCGTGCACCACGTCCTCATCCCAGTACATCGGCCATGGACACCACCGCCTCGGCCACCTCGGCCAGGCGCCGATTCTGGTTCATGGCGGTCTGGCGCAGGAAGCGGTGGGCCTCGTCCTCGCTGAAGCCCCGGTGTTTCATGATCAGGACCTTGGCCCGCTCGATGAGCTTGCGCTCAGCCAGGGCCTTGCGTGCCGCCTGCAGCTCGTCTTCCATGGCCTGGAGCCGGCGGGACTGCTGGTGCACCAGTTCCATGACCGAACGACCCAGTGAGGGCGCGCCGACGCTATCCTCCAGCCCCTGCCCCGGCAGGGTCTCCACGGCGGCGGCATCGAAAAAGCTGGCGAACGAAGACGCCTCCTCCTCCAGGGTCGTGCCCTTGCCCGCCCGGTCCCGGGCCGAGGCCAGCTCCGAGCCCACCAGCGCGATGCGCGACTCGCACAGCCGCTCCAGGTGCGCCTCCAGTTCCTCCTCCACGCGCTTCATGGCATCGATGCGATGGGTGGCCTGGTCAAACCAGATCTTGGCCAGCTCAACGCCGCCTGACTCCGGCACCTCCCGGGTACAGGCGATGCGGCGCAGGCGCTCCACCTCCGCAGTGTGGGGCGCCGTGAGCGTCTGCTGCCAAGTGGTCAGGGCGGACGGGTCGCAGAATTCGGTGAACACCTGGAAGCAACGCTCCTGGGCATCGATACGGTGCATCAGGGCCTGCTTGAGGGTCTCATCGAATAGGCCCTGACTGAATCCGGCCGCGCCGATGGCGCGCTCCTGGCCGGCCAGTTCCTTGCCCTGCATGAAGTTGAACAGGGCCACCAGGGCGCGGGAGATCTGCGGGTCGGTGGCCGAATCCGCCACCTCGAAGACCACGGCGAGCAGCCCCCGGACCAGGTCATTGAAGGCGGCCATGGCCGGCTGCACGGCCAGTTGGCCGGCACTGACCTGCTCACGCATCTCCGGCAATCCGGACAGGCCCTGGAGGGCCACCGCGAGGCGGGCGAAAAACCGGGCACAACCCTGGGGACAGCGATCCTGCTCCAGCCAGACGTCCAGCCGCTCGCGCAGCTCCGCCTCCGCCTGCCGGGCCTGGTCCTGGTATTGCTCCAGCTGTTCCCGGTAACACTGGCCCCCGGACCCCAGGAACAGGTTGGAGGCGCCCCGCTCCCTTTGCAGGCAATGCACCAGGCCGCTCACCGCCAGCACCAGCCGGCCGGCCTCCAGCAGGTGTTTGAGGCTTTCGATCTCGCACTGACGGGCGGCCATCAGGAACTGGATGGCCTCCCGGGCTCTGACTTGGGGCATGGACTGGCTTTCCTGATCCGCGGATGACATCAGGGACTAGCAAGATCATTGCCAGAGTTGAACGGGGACCCTGGATTGGATGCAGGGGCTGGCGCCCAAGCATGCAGGCGTTGGCTCAGAACACCCCGACCACCCGAACATCCTCGGGATCCAGCACATTGAGCAGCAGGCCCTCGCCGACGCCGGTGGAACGCCCGGTCAGCGCCCGGACGTTCATCTGGTGCGTGACCAGGATGACAGGCTCACCCGGCTCCAGACCGGCGAGGAAGTCCCGCAGGGCGCGGGTGCGCGCCTCGGTCTCGTGGCGTTGCTGGAACACCGAATCCAGGGCGGTCAGAGGGATCACCGGACCCAGCCCCAGTCCGGTGGCGGTATCCAGACAACGGCACCAGCGGCTGGAATAGACCCGGGCCGACTCGATCCCCCCGGCGCGCAGCCGCTCACCCAGTTCCCGTGCCTGCACCTGTCCGGTATCGGAGAGGTTGCGCTGGGTGCGGCAGTCCTCCAGCACGAACCCCTCCGGATCGCCGATGCCCGGGGCCAGGGTATGACGCATGATCAGCACATGGCCCGGCTCCTTGAGCAGAGCGAACAGTGACGCCTCGTCCGCGCGGGCGGGCGTGGCGAACAACGATGCCCCCAGCAGCAACATGGCCGTAAGGCCTGCCAGGTGAGTTGTGACGGCATGCAACACGGATGCGCGCGGCTTCATGGTCTGCACCTCACGAACGCTCTAACGAATGTCACAGGTCCCGGTTTCGCAGCGCCGCCGCCAGCGCCAGCGGGCGAAGCGCGTATAGGCCGCATCCACCAGACCCAGCACGCCCGGAATGGCCCGGAGCACCCGACTCAGCCAGCGGTAACCCGGCAGACGGTCCCAGATGGCCGCGAAGGCATGGGCGCCGGTGCGGATCCTGCCATCCGCCTCCACCACGTGCAGACGCATCATGGTGTCCTCCCAGGCCAGCCCGTGCCGGCCGGGGACGTCGCGGTCCGCGTGGATGTCCTCCCAGCGGATGCGTCCCTTCGAGTCGAGACGCATGTAGTGGGCGATCTCCTTGCGGCACAGGGGGCAGCCGCCGTCGAACAGGACCACGGGGCGGGCGTCATTGCTAGGCTGTGTATTCATGGGCATATGGCTGCTCCCTCAGGCGTGTCCCGACAGGTCATGGCTGCGCCGGCTGTTGTCCACGCTCTTCAGCGCCCGATCCAGCAGGTCCTTGCACAGCTGCCCCGTCACTTCCGGGTTCGCATGGATCATCCCCGCCCGCAGTGACAGGGCCATGGTCAGGGCCTGCAGCACGTCACCGTTGGCGGTGTTGCCCAGGATGCCGATCTCGTGGTCCAGGGTGTCCATGAGCCGTTCCAGCAGCTGACTCACCCGCATGGCGGAGACGGTGTCCGGATGCAGTTCGAACTCCACCTCGAAGCGTTCGCCGGTGGGGGTGGTGTAGTGGAATGGCAGCTTGGATGGCATGGGGGTGCCCTCTTGTTTCAGAGTGGGTGGGGCGATTTTGTATTGGGTGCGGGGATTGGGGGAAAGTTCGATGCCCCGGGTGTCCGTGGGGGAATGGGTAGTCCAATTCAAAAGGCGAAATACAACACTAGTGTCCGGTTAAGAATCGAACAGATTCAATTGGTTACGAGACTCAGGGTCATCGCAGCTGTAGTTTGCATCCAAGAATGCCGCATTTAACGGCATTTTCTCGAACAGCGTGATCGAGAAAATCTGTAGCAAAGTGTAGAGAGAAACCTGCAGGTCCAATCGTTTCTTGACAATGGCCACCAACACATAAACCGACACAGCACTCCAGATCTGTGTCTTGACCGCATTCTCTGAGGTGCCCAGGAACTTCTTGATGCGCAGGTGTTGCTTGATCCACTTGAAGAAG
>NZ_KB898968.1 GCF_000377945.1 Thioalkalivibrio sulfidiphilus | reverse complement strand
GCCCTTGGCAAGGTGCGCAACGCCGCATTGGCGCTTTTGCGAGGCTCCCTGCGGGCGCGGCTGTGCGGGCGTGTGGCGTTGTTACGCTTGCTTGAAATGGGGGTGGCCATTCCTGCGCAAGCGTGCCTAGCCACACGCCCGCACAGCCACGCTGAATGACAAGATATTGATCAGACAGGACACTAGCTGCCCGCCCGGTGTGCAAGGGCCGTCAGGTATGCACCAGGATGAAGCCCCGCCCATCGCGAAGCCCGGGCGGGCATGGACGCGGTTCCTCCGTCAGAGTAAGATTCCGACCCTTACGCGCCCGTAGCTCAGCTGGATAGAGCGCTGCCCTCCGGAGGCAGAGGTCAGAGGTTCGAATCCTCTCGGGCGCGCCACTCACTAGTCGTTCGTGTCACGCCCGATCGGATTTCCGGCCCCTCGGCATAGCCCTCGGGGCGCTCGGCTCGTACGAAGCGGTGCTTCGCGCAGGGCACTCGCCTCGCCCTCTCGGGCGCGCCAGATACCAGAAGGGCCCGCAATGCGGGCCCTTCTGGTATCTGGCGGGACCGAAAGCTCTGGTTCGGGCCTTAGGTTCGATTAATCCGGCAGGACGCCGGATTGACAGTGCGCGAGAGCGCGCTGCCCCGCAGGGGCGAGGGCCAGGGATGGCCCGAGTCATCAGGTTGGCAGGAAGGCCAATCTGACAGTGCGCGAATGCGCGCTGCCCCGCAGGGGCGAGGGCCAGGGATGGCCCGAGTCAATCCTCTCGGGCGCAACACATTGGGGCCCGAGATGGGCCCCAATGTGTTTATGTTCAGGGATATACCCAAGTCTCAGTCTCCAAGGCCCCCCATGGACCTCCTCTGGCAATACACCCTGGTCTTCCTCGCCGCCGCCACCCCCTGGCTGGAGATCATGATTGTGATCCCCGTGGCCATCGGCGCGGGGCTCGCGCCCGTGCCCGTGACCATCGTGAGCTTCGTGGGCAATGCCCTGCCGGTGTTCGGCATCATCGCGCTGTTTCAGTGGTGGGAGCGGCGCCGGGGGCCGGTGCGCCGGCGCTGGAGCGCGCGGGCGATGCGGGTCTGGGCGAAGTGGGGCCTGCCGGGCCTGGCCCTGGCGGGTCCGGCAGTGACGGGGATTCACCTGGCGGCGGTGATGGCCCTGGCCATGCACGCCGATCGGCGCGCCACGGCCCTGTGGATGACCGTGAGCCTCGCCTTCTGGTCCGTGGGCACGACCCTGGTGACCGTGGCGGGCATCGAGGGCTTCCGCCAGCTGTTCGGCGGCGACTGAAGGTATAGGAAACCCCTTATTCTCTCGCGGAGACGCGGAGGCGCAGGGAAAAATCATCTGTAATAGGCTTTTCCGTGCCCCCGTGGCTCCGTGAGAGGGATTTGTTTTCAGCAGGACCCGGCAAAGCCATGTGCTCTCACGGAGCCACGGAGGCACGGGGAGAACCAATCAAGACGTTTCTTTTTCTGTGCCTCCGCGCCTCCGCGAGAGGACAGGTTCTTCAGCCCGTGCTCCAGGCCCGGGGGCGGCGCATGCCGGCGATCTTGCACACCTGCTGCATGTAGCCGTAGGGGAACAGCTCGTAGAGCCGCTGCCAGACGGCCTGCGGGCGCTGGCGGCGGAGCAGGGTTGAACCCGAGCATATCGCTCGGGAACTCCGGCGGGCCTGCCGGGTTCTGAATGGGATCTGCCGTGCCCCGGCCGTCAGCCCCGACCACAACAATAAAGGCCTCCCGCCATGAACCTCGTGCGTTTCGTCTACGTCAGTGCCGCCACCCCGGAATTCAACGAGCAGCTGGACATGGGCCGCATCCTGCAGGCCTCCCGGCGCAACAACCCCTCCCAGGAGATCGGCGGCGTGCTCTATTACGGCCACGGCTACTTCTTCCAGTGCCTAGTGTCCTGAGTCGGAGAATCGTTGCATTTCAGCGGGCCTGTACGGGATGCACGGCAAGGCGCTCGAGCGAAGGACGGGCAGGCCCATTCGAGCGAGAGCAACGCGGCCGAGCGCCCGTACAGGCCCGCCCGCAGGGAGCCCCGCACAAGACCTAATGCGGCGTTGCGGTCCTTGCCAAGGGCTTGCCATCGCCTGCGGCCCGCGCCTTGCCTTGGGTCTTGTGCGGGGCTCTGAAATGCAACGATTCTCCGACTCAGGACACCGGGGAGCGGCGCAAGGTGAACGCCCTGTACCGTCGCCTGCTGGGCGATCCCCGCCACAAGGACGTGGACGTCATCTCCGTCAAGCCCATCCCGTTTCGCAGCTTCGTGGACTGGTCCATGAAGTACGTGCCGGTGGAGGACGACGTGGAAAGCCTCCTGAAACGGCGCGGCTACAAGCGCTTCGAGCCCTACGACTTCGACGAGACCACCGTGGACGCCCTGGTGAACCTGTTTGCCGGGGCCACCGACCCCACCGGCGGCCCGGACCTGCGCGACGGCGCCGGGAGCGCGGGGCGCAACAAGGCCCTGGCGGGGCTGCTGGACTTCTTCCGCCGGGGGCGCTGAGTTCCCCTGAACACCCCTTGAAGGTTCCCGAAAGGTTCTCTATGCTCATGGAGAACCTTTCGGGAACCTTCCGCCATGCTCACCCCCCAGCAGCGCAACACCCTCGACGTCATTCGCCGCCACCTGCACCGCCACGGCCACGCCCCCACCCTGACCGAGATCGGCGAGGCCCTGGGGGTGCGTTCCAAGGGGGCGGTGCACCGCCTGGTGCAGGCCCTGGTGGACAAGGGCTTCCTCACCCGGGAGTCCCCGGGCTGGCGCGGCCTGCGCCCCACGGGCAGCGACGCCGCCTTCAGCCTGCCCCTGGTGGGCCGCATCGCCGCCGGCCGGCCCATCGAGGCCATCCCCGGCGAGGACACCCTGGACCTGGCTGACTTCCTGCTGGGTCCGGGGCGCTACGCCCTGCGGGTGGTGGGGGAGTCCATGGTGGGGGCCGGCATCCTGGACGGTGACACCGTGGTGGTGCAGCAGGCGGACAGCGCCCGGGACGGGGACATCGTGGTGGCGCTGATCGACGATGAGGAGGCGACTTTGAAGCGCATCCGACACCGCCCGGACGGGCAGGTGGAGCTGCGCGCCGAGAACCCGGCCATGGCCCCCCTGGTCTACGACGCCGCCCGGGTGCGCATCCAGGGCGTGGTGGTGGGCCAGCTTCGCGGTTACCGGTGAAGCGCCATGTCCGAACCCTGGGAACGGGCCATCGTGCTGGTGGACATGAACGCCTTCTTCGCCTCCATCGAGCAGCTGGACCATCCGGAGCTGCGCGGCCGGCCCGTGGGCATCACCAACGGCCAGACCGGCACCTGCATCATCACCAGTTCCTACGAGGCCCGGGCCCACGGGGTGCGCACCGGCATGCGCCTGAAGGAGGCCCGGCAGCTGTGCCCGGACATCCTGCAGATCCCGGCCCGCCCCGAGCGCTACGCCCGGGTCTCCACGGACATCATGACGGCCCTGGAGAGCGTCACCCCGGACCTGGAGGTGTTCTCCGTGGACGAGGCCTTCCTGGACGTGACCCGTTGCCAGCGCCTGCTGGGTCCGCCCGAGGTGATCGCCCGGCGGGTCAAGGACACGGTGCACGAGGCCTCGGGGCTGCCCTGTTCCGTGGGCATGTCCGGGGACAAGACCACCGCCAAATGGGCCGCCAAGCAGCACAAGCCCGACGGGCTCACGGTGATCCCCCCCTGGGAGGCGGCGGCGCGCCTGGCACCGGTGCCGGTCACGGAACTGTGCGGCATCGCCGGCGGGATTGGCGGCTACCTGGAACAGCGCGGGGTCTACACCTGCGGCGACATGGCGCAGCTGCCGGTGAGCGAGCTGGCGCGGCGCTTCGGCAACCTGGGGCGGCGCATCTGGCTCATGGCCCAGGGGCGTGATCCCACGCCGGTGGAGACGCGCATCGCGCCGCCCAAGAGCCTGGGTCACGGCAAGGTGATGCCCCCCGGCACCCGGGAGCGGGCGGTGATCCTCACCTACCTGGAACACATGGCCTTCAAGGTGGGCACCCGCCTGCGCCGCCACGACCTGCTGGCCCTGCGCTTCTTCATCGGCCTGCGTGCCGACTACGGCTGGATCGGCGGCACCTACCGCACGGCGGTGGCCACCGACGACAGCCGCCAGCTCAATGCCCTGTGCCGGCGCATGCTGAACGAGCACTGGTCGGGGGAGGGGGTGAGCCAGGTGCAGATCACCGCCCTGGAGCCGCGCCCGGCGGCCGGGCAGCTGGAGTTGTTTGATGCCGGCCAGGCCCCCGGCGCCGCCGACAGCGTCCGGGTGCGCGCGGCCCACGGGGTGATGGACGCCATCAACCGCCGCTACGGGGAATTCACCCTGGCGCCGGCGCGGCTGCTGTCCCGCTCCGACATGCCCAATGTGATCGCGCCGGCGTGGAAGCCGGGCGGGCACCGGCAGACGGTTTAAGGGCGATTCAAAATTCAAGATTCAAAATTCAAAGGTAAAACCAGCAAATCCCCGTTGTTTCCCCCTTTGAATTTTGAATTTTGAATTTTGAATCCTGGTTTATGAATCAGCCCTTCCTCATAAACTTGCTGGAGCGCTTAAGCTCCGTGAGGATGTCCCGCTCCAGGGCGTCGAGATCGTCCTTCTTCACCTGGGCCACGTCGCTGATCCAGGCGGTGTTCTCATTCCGCTTGCGGGCAAAGTAATTGAGGATGAATTGCTCGGACATGAGCATGAAGCGGATGGCGTCTTCCGGGTCCACCTGAAGGAAGGGGTTGCGGGCGATCTGCATGGCGGACTGCTCCTGCTGCAGGCAGTAGCGGTTGAGCAGGGTGTAGAGGGCCATGCGCGCCTCGCTGATGCTGCGCGCCACCTTCTTGCGGGTGAAGGGATGCAGGCTGGCGTCCACGATGGCGTCCAGCCACAGGGTGAGGTCGTTCTCGGAGATGACCACTTCCTTGGCCCGCTGCTCGCCCACCAGGTCGGAGATGCGCTGCTGCAGCTGCTCACCCTCCAGGTTGGCCTTGCCCCGCACCAGGGCGCGACGCCACAGGGCCTGGGAGCGTTCCAGCTGTTCGCGCAGGTCCTCGATCTGCTCGCCCAGGTGCCGGAAGTCCTCGTCCAGCTGGCTGATCTGGCGCGTCTTGGCCTGCATCTCGTGGTGGCTGATGCCGGTGCGGATCAGGTAGAAGCGCGCCAGCAGGAGCTCGATGTCCTCGGCGTGGGCGTGCAGGCGCGCGATGGCCTCCTCGAAGGTGGCCATCTGCTCGTAGTCCGGGTGCTGCTCGCGCAGCAGGCGCGCGGCGCGGGTGGTCTCGGTGACCTCGGCGCGCACGTCCATGAGCAGGCCGTTCAAGGTCTTCAGATTGGCGATCAGGCGTTGCAGGGAGAGGTCATCACCCTGCTGACGCCATTGCTGATCCAGCTTTTCTAGGTCCGCCAGCTTCTGGCGGAAGATCTTCACGTTGGCCTTGTTGCCGGTGCGTTTGGAGCGGTCCAGGGCGCTGAGCACGTCCTCGCCGAACACCTCCTGGATGGCCATGCGCTGCTGCAGGTGGTAGGCGTTGGCGGCCAGGATCAGGGTCTCCACCGCGGAGCGGGAGTACAGGGGCACCTCCTCGACGAAATCCAGCGGGATGTTGTCGGGCAGCTTCTCCGGGGGCAGGCGGGAGAGTTCATCCGGCGAGAGGCTGTGGGCCAGCTTACGGAACACGGCCATGGGGATCGGCGGCTGGTGCCGGTAGGCGTAGCTCATGCCGTCAGCCTCTGCACATCCGTTTGCGCGAACCGCGAGGGCATCCTTATGCGTCACCCCGGCCCAGCACGGGCTGCTGCAGCTGTCTGGCGAAATCCAGCATGCGCTGGGTGGAGCGCAGGGCCTTCACCCGCACCGATTCCTCCACGTGTACCTCGTTGTCGCCGGTCTCCAGGGTGGAGAGCAGGTTGTGCAGGCCGTTCATGGCCATCCACGGACAGTGGGCACAGCTGTGGCAGGTGGCGCTGCGCCCGCCGGTGGGGGCCTCGATGAGGGTCTTGTCGGGGGCTGCCTGGTGCATCTTGTAGAAGATGCCCGAGTCGGTGGCCACGATCAGGGTCTTGTGGGGCAGTTCGGCGGCCGCCTTGACCAGCTGGGTGGTGGAGCCCACCACGTCGGCCAGCGCGATGACCGCGGCCGGTGACTCCGGGTGCACCAGCACGGCGGCCTCCGGGTGTTCGGCCTTGAGATCCCGCAGGGCCTGGGCCTTGAACTCGTCGTGCACCACGCAGGAGCCGTCCCAGAGCACCATATCGGCGCCGGTCTGGCGGCGGATGTAGTCACCCAGGTGCTTGTCCGGCGCCCAGAGCAGCTTCTTGCCCTGGGCCTTGAGGTGTTCGGCCAGCTTCAGGGCGATGCTGGAGGTGACCACGTAGTCGGCCCGGGCCTTCACCTCGGCGGAGGTGTTGGAATACACCACCACGGTACGGTCAGGATGTTCGTCGCAGAAGGCGTTGAACTGGTCCGCGGGGCAGCCCAGGTCCAGGGAGCATTCCGCCTCCAGGGTGGGCATGAGCACGCGCTTCTCGGGGCTCAGGATCTTGGCGGTCTCGCCCATGAAGCGCACCCCCGCCACCACCAGGGTGGAGGCCGGGTGCTCGTGGCCGAAGCGGGCCATGTCCAGGGAGTCGGACACGCAGCCGCCGGTGTCCTCCGCGAGGCGCTGCAGTTCGCCGTCCACGTAATAGTGGGCCACCAGCACCGCGTCCTTCTCCTTGAGCAGCTGTTTGATGCGCTCGCGCACGGCCTCCAGCTCCGCGCCCTGGTAATGGGGCACGCTGGCGGTGATCTGGGCGGTCTCGGGGACCGGGAAGACCGGAATGGTGCGGGCGGCGGCGTGGCTCAATGCGGTGGACCTCTTGAAATGACAATGGCAGCCAATAACCCATTCTATCCCTTGGGCATGGCTTTGACATCCTGGATGCCGTCTGCGGGATTGCGCCTTGCGTCACCCCGGGGCACACTTTTTGACCCATTTCACAAAGCCCCTTCGCCCGCCATGGACGAATTGCTCAAGGCCTACAAGCAGATTCCCATCCCCGAGCGCATGCAGATGGCCCTGTCGGCGGACCTGGACCCCCGGTGGCGGCCCTGCCTGGTGCGTGACCAGCACAGTCAGGTGAAGGCCTATTTCTCCCGCCGCCTGGACCTCACCGCCGAGGAGGTGGCCGTGCTGCTGGCGGATATGGATCAGACCGTGCGCCTGAACTGCGCCAAGCGCGATGACCTCACCCCCGAGCAGGTGGAGCAGTGCGTCTCGGACCGCGACCCCAACCTGCGCTACTTCGTGGCACGCAACCCCCTGCTCACGGAGGCGCAGCGCGCCCGGCTGATGCAGGACGAGGACGAGCTGGTGCGCATGGCCGCGCGCAAGGGGCCGAAGAAGCGCAGCACCCGCTGCAGGCCAGGGCAGGCGGAGATGATACGGTGAAGGGCGAATTCAAAATTCAAGATTCAAAATTCAAGATTCAAAGGGGTGGCGGGGTTTTGATACCTTTGAATTTTGAATTTTGAATCTTGAATTTTGAATTGGCCTCCCATGATCTTCATCGTCCTCATCGCCCTGGTTGTGCTCGTCCTGTTCCTGCCGTCCTGGTGGGCCGGGGCGGTGCTGCGCAGGCACAGCGTTGAACGCCAGGACTATCCCGGTACCGGCGGGGAATTCGCCCGTCACCTGCTGGACCGTTACGGCATGGGCCACGTGAAGGTGGAGGTCACCGATCGGGGCGATCACTACGATCCCCGGGACAAGGCAGTGCGTCTGTCTCCGGCCTACCTGGACGGGCGCTCGCTCACCGCCGTGACTGTGGCGGCCCACGAGGTGGGTCATGCCATCCAGGACCACAAGGGCTACGGGCCGCTGGCCTTGCGCTCACGTCTGGTGGGCATGGCCCAGGGCGCGGAGAAACTGGGCGCGGGCCTGATGATGTTCGCCCCGGTGCTGCTGCTGGCCACCCGGGCGCCGGCGGGCGGTCTGATCATGTTCCTGGCCGGCATGATGAGCTTCGGCGCGGCTGCCCTGGTGCATCTGGTGACCCTGCCGGTGGAACTGGACGCGAGCTACCGGCGCGCCATGCCGATCCTGGCCAGCGGCTACCTGCCGAAGCAGGACCTGGGTCCCGCGCGGCGCATCCTCACCGCCTGTGCCTTCACCTACGTGGCCGCTTCACTGGCCAGCATGCTCAACCTGTGGCGCTGGCTGGCGATCCTGCGTCGCTGACAACATTACGTATCGCCGCAGAGACGCGGAGGCGCAGAGAAATTCCAGCAAGTGAAACGATTCACCTCGCATCGTTCAGATCGGGCTGGCGACCCAGCTTTAGATCCAACTTTCGCACCCTCTGTGCCTCCGCGTCTCTGCGGCAGCTTTTCAAGGAATACCTATGACTGAAAAAAGCAGTAAGCGCCGCCGCTGGGTCGTCTGGGGCGTGGAGATCCTGTTCTTCATCGTGCTGTTTCTGGCCATCAAGGCCTGGGTGCAGCGGGACATGATCTCCGGCGAGGCGCCGGCGCTGAGCGGCTACGACCTGAACGGCCAGGAGATCAGCCTGGCGGACTTCCGCGGCCAGACGGTGCTGGTGCACTTCTGGGCCACCTGGTGCCGCATCTGCCGGCTGGAGCAGGGTTCCATCGAGACCCTGAGCCATAGCTGGCCGGTGCTGACCATTGCCACCCAGTCGGGCAGTGCCGAGGAACTTCGCGAACACATGGCGGCCAACGGACTCACCCATACGGTGATCGTGGATGCCGACGGACGTCTCGCCGCGAGCTACGGGGTGCGCGGCGTGCCCGCCAGTTTCGTGGTGGATGGCAACGGGGAGATCCGCTTCCGGGAGACGGGCTTCACCACCGGCTGGGGTCTGCGCACAAGACTCTGGCTGGCCAGAGTCTGGTGAGTGGCAAGTCTCAAGTGGCTAGTGGCAAGGGGAAACCACCCTCACCCCAGCCCGCTATTCCGGGTGTCCTGCCCTCCACCCTTCGGGCCAGCCTGTCGGCTGTTCAAATTCGCTCCCGACGGATTTGTCCCTCAGGGAGCCGGATAAAGGTTTTCCTTGCTACTTGAGACTTGCCACTTGCCACTAGCCACTAGCCACTTGTGAGCTTCGAGCTCACCTCCAGCCACAACCGCTCGAACGCCTGCGCACCCGGGTCCCTCGGCGCATAGGCGCACAGGGGCGCGCGCCGCTGGCCCATGGCCTCGATGCTGCTCAGGTAGGGGATCGCCGTGTCCAGCAGGGTACGGATGTCCCGGGCCAGGGACTCCGAGAGCTCCCGGTGCTGTCGTTTGCGCCGGTCCACCATGGACAGGAAGGGGTAGAGTTTGACCTCGCGGATGTGCTCCTTGGCGAGCCAGCCGACCATCTGCGCGTAGGTGCGCACGGACAGGGGCGTGGGGATCGTGGGCGCGGCGATCAGATCGGCGGCGTGGAAGACGTTCTCGGTCACCAGGGAAAAGCTGGGCGGGCAGTCCAGGATCAGGAGATCGAAGTCGTCAGACAGTTCCGCGGCCAGTTCCCGCAGCCTGCGGCGGGGGTGCTCCGCCTTGCGCAGCATCAGGTCCAGGTTGCGGTTGTCGAAGTCCGCCGGCAATGAGAACAGGCGCTCGTGCACCGTCGGGCGAACCGAACCCGCCAGATCGCCCTTGCCCTTCACGATGCGCTTGACGGGATCCTCCAGGCCGGGCTCCACGCCCAGGTACCAGGTGGCGGCGCCCTGGGGATCCAGGTCCCAGAGCAGTACCCGGTGGCCGTATTCCGTGGCCAGGTAGGCCAGGTTGACGGCCGCGGCGGTCTTGCCCACGCCGCCCTTGAGGTTGTATAGCGCCACTGTCTTCATGGAAGATGGAAACCCGATCCGGTGCCGGCTCCGTGATGAACGGCCGAGGCATAGGATACAACGCAGGGGCCAGCGGTGCGCTCCTGCGCAGACAACCAACACCGCAGACCATCAGGCATAAGGAGGCGTCATGAGTGATCCTGCCCACGTGATCACCCCGTTGGAGGCCGGTTCACTGTCCGGCCTTTTCATTGAACGGGTCCGCCGTTCCCCGGACGCGCTGGCCTATCGCCAGTTCGACATCGGCAAGAACGCCTGGGTGGAGAGCACCTGGAGCGAGGTGGCCACCGAGGTGGGCCGATGGCAGCAGGCCATGCTCAAGGAGGGCCTCAAGCCCGGCGACCGGGTGGCGATCATGCTGCGCAACTGCCGGGAATGGGTGGTGTTCGACCAGGCCTGCCTGGGTCTGGGCCTGATCACCGTGCCCCTGTACACCGACGACCGCCCCGAGAATGTCGCCTACATCGTGCGCGAGGCCGATGTGAAGCTCATGGTGGTGGAGGGCCGCCTGCAGTGGAAGAAGATCCTGGAGGCGCGTGATCGTCTCGAAGGTCTCAGGCGCATCATCTCCGTGAACACCATCGAGCCGGACGACAAGCCGGACGACCCGCGCCTGGATTCCCTGTCCGACTGGCTGTTCGGCCTCAAGGGCGAGTTGCAGGCCCACGCCCTGGAGCCCGACGAGCTGGCCACCATCGTCTACACCTCGGGCACCACCGGCAAGCCCAAGGGCGTGATGCTCAGTCACCGCAACATTCTGTTCAACGCCCATGCCTCCAGCCGCTGCGCGGATCTCAACGAACAGGACCTGTTCCTGTCCTTCCTGCCCCTGTCCCACACCCTGGAGCGCACTGCGGGCTACTACATGCCCATGATGGTGGGTGCCGCCGTGGCCTACGCCCGCTCGATCCAGACCCTGGCCGATGATCTGGCCACCGTGCGGCCCACGGTGCTGATCTCCGTGCCGCGCATCTACGAGCGGGTCTACGGACGCATCAACGCGGGTCTGAAGGAAAAATCCCCCATCGCCCGCAAGCTGTTCATGACCACCGTGGACGTGGGCTGGCGGCGCTTCGAGCACAGCCAGGGCCGCGCCGGCTGGCATCCCAAGTTGCTGCTCTGGCCGCTGCTGGAGAAGCTGGTGGCCAGCAAGGTGCTGGCGCGCCTGGGCGGGCGCCTGCGCTACGCCGTGTGCGGCGGCGCGCCCCTGCCGCCGCCCATCGCGCGATTCTTCATCGGCCTGGGTCTGCCCGTGTTCCACGGTTACGGCATGACCGAGTCGAGCCCGGTGGTGAGCGTGAATCGTCCCGACGACAACGTCCCGGCCAGCATCGGCAAGCCCCTGCCAGGCGTGGAGGTGAAGATCGGTGACAAGGACGAACTGCTGACCCGCAGTCCCTCGGTGATGCTCGGCTACTGGAATAACGAGGAGGCCACGCGCGCGACCATCGACGAGGATGGCTGGCTGCACAGCGGCGACAAGGCGCGCATGGACGAGACCGGGCACCTCTACATCACCGGTCGCATCAAGGAGATCATCGTGCTGGGCAACGGTGAGAAGGTGCCGCCCGCCGACATGGAAATGGCCATCGCCCTGGACCCGCTGTTCGACCAGGTCATGGTGATCGGAGAGGGTCGACCCGCGCTCGCCGCCATCGTGGTGCTCAACCCCGAGGAATGGGCGGCCCTGGCCAAGGAGCTGGATCTGGATCCGGAAAACCCGGAAGAACTCAACAGCCGCTTCGTGGAGAAGACGCTGCGTACCCGCATCGCCAGGCAGCTCCATGAATTTCCCGGCTACGCCCAGGTGCGCAAGCTGATCGTCACCCTGGAACCCTGGACCGTGGACGACGGCCTGCTCACGCCCACCCTCAAGATGAAGCGAGCGCGCATCCTGGAGCGATTCGAGGCCCAGGTCGAGGCCCTCTACGAAGGCTACACCGAGTGAGCGAGACGCCCCGGCAGCCCTGCCTGCGCCTGCCCGCGGCCGCCGCGCCCACCAACGCGGGGGGTGACATCTTCGGCGGCTGGATCATGGCCCAGATGGACATCGCCGGAAGCATCCCGGCGGTGCGTCGTGCCCGGGGGCGGGTGGTCACCGCCGCCGTGGAGGGCATGCATTTCAGGAAGCCCGTGCAGCGGGGCGACATGGTGAGTCTGTATGCCAAAGTGAGTCGGGTGGGGCGCAGTTCCATGACCGTGGACGTGGAGGTGTGCGTGGAGCGCAACCCCCTGGAGCCGCAGATCCTGACCGTCGCCGATGGGCGGCTGGTCTATGTGGCAGTGGACGCCGATGGCAAGCCCCGGCCTTTACCGGGCGAGTGACGATGACAATAAAACCAACGACATAGCGGGAGAGAAATCCATGAAGCATCGCCTGAACAAGACCGCCCTGTCCTGGGCCGTGGGCCTGGCTCTCGGCACCGCCCCCGGTGCCCTGCTGGCTGCCGGATTTTATCTCCAGGAGCAGAGCGTCAGCGGCCTGGGTCGCGCCTTCGCAGGCGAGGCGGCTATCGCCTCGGATGCCAGCACCATCTACTTCAATCCGGCGGGCATGACTCGATTGGAGGCGGCGGAATTGCAGGCGGCGGTGCATCTGCTGGTGCCGAAGGCCAGTGTGACGGACGGTGGCTCCACCTTCAATGGGATGCCGTATACGGGGGGTAGCGGCGGAATCCGTATGATCCAAGCCCGATCCCCAACCTGTTCGTTGCCGCGCCGCTCAATGAGCGCACCTGGATCGGTTTCGGCCTGACTGCGCCCTTCGGTCTGGCCAATGGCTACGAGGAAGATTTTTTCGCCCGCTACGATTCCTCCAAGAACTCGCTCAAGGTCATCGATCTGCAGCCCAGCATCGCCTTCCAGCTCAACGACCGGGTTTCCTTCGGCGGCGGCATTAACATCCAGTATGCGGATGCTACTCTTGAGAATGCCATCGTTGATCCGGCGGGCCCGGACTTGACTACTGATGGGAAGTTCGCCCTCAGCGGAGACAGCTGGGACTATGGATTTAACATCGGCCTGCTGGCGGATCTGAACGATGCCACCCGTCTCGGTATTCATTACCGCCAAGGGATCACTCACACTCTCAAGGGCACCGCTAAAACCACGTTTCCCGTCAATGTGCCGTTCGTCGGCGGCGCAACCTTGTCTGAGGATGGCCAAGCGGATCTCAAACTGCCCGACATCGTGTCCGTCGGTTTGAGCCATCGTTTCACGGACCGCTGGACGGGACTGGCTCAGTACACCTGGTTCAACTGGTCCAACTTCGACGAGATCGCCGTGAAGCTGAATGTGAGTGCTGATCCGGCACCGGTGCAACAGAACTACAAGAACAGCTGGGCCCTGGCCCTGGGGGCCGAATACCTGCTCAACGAGCGCTGGACCCTGCGCGGCGGCGTTCAGTACGACAAAACCCCGACACAGGATATTTTCCGCACCACCCGCACACCGGATGGCGACCGCACCTGGCTTTCCGCCGGTGCCAGCTATGAGCGGGACAGGCATCTCGGCTTTGACTTCGCCTACACCTACATCGATGTGGGCAAGGAAAATATCAATATTACGCGTAATGCCGGTACAGGCACCGTGGTCATGACGGGCACCACGGAAGGCCACGTCCACATCCTCGCCGCGGCCCTTCGCTACCGGTTCTGAGGTGCCTCTCCGTATTTGGCCTGCAACTGGGCCAGGTGTCTTGAATACAGGTCCCAGACCCGGGGCGCCATGGCGCCCCGGCTTCCGGGATAGGTCAGGCGCATGGGGTCGAAGCGGGTGAGCCGCTCGGTCTCGGTCAGGCGCAACACACCATCGATGACGTGAAAGATCAGCACGTGGGTGCCATCGCCGCGCGGCAGTGCGGCGCCCACGATGCCCGTGTCGTTGAGGCCCGGGCTGTTGCGCGCGTCGCCGTCCTCACCGGGGGGCCGGATCAGTGTGCCCACCAGTTCCCGCACCGCGTCGGCGCAGGCCAGGCAGATCTCCTTGGCCGCTGTGCCCGGCTCCCGGTTCACCGCGGTTAGGATGTCGTCATCGTCAAGAAACAGCTCCAGTTCGGCCACGGCCTGGGCATTGCGTGCGCCGTTGGGCAGCAGCCGGGGTACCGCGTCGCCGCAGGAGGGGCAGGTCCAGCGGGCCACCCGCGGGCCGGCGAGCAGGTCGCTGTGCTTTGAATCGGTCATCGGGCGTAATGAGGGATCTTGTCTAAACTTTAACCTAGAAACGGCAGTTGAACGCGCCCGAGTGTGCGGTTTTCGTGTTGTCTGGCAAGGCGCGACGACGAGGAATGGTCATTCCATTCCGAGGAGTCGCAACGCCGCCAGGCGACACGAAAACCGTGCAATCGGGTGCGTAGCGGGACTCACCCGATGGGTGAGCGTCATCGCAGCCGAGATCGTCAGTGACCATGGGACCTGGCGAAGGAGATCGAGCGGTCAACTGCCGTTTCTAGGTTTAAGGGTTTGGCCGGTCATCTCGATGGCCCTGATTCTCAATGTGCCAACTGGGGTGCACCGATTCAAGCCGATGGCGACATGAGCAGCGAAACCTTTCCCGCCCTGATGATCCATGAAGACCGCCTCGCCCCGGGGCGGGCCGAATTGTGCCGCCTGTCCCGGGCGGAGCTCATGGACGGGGAGGTGGAGATCGCCGTCGAGTATTCCAGCCTCAACTACAAGGACGCCCTGGCCATCACCGGAGGCGCGCGTATCCTGCGCCACTCACCCCTGGTGGGCGGTATCGATGCCGCCGGGCGCGTGGTGGAATCAGGTCAGACGGGTCTGCCCGTCGGTACGCCGGTGCTGGTGACCGGCTGCGGGCTGGGGGAACTGCACCACGGCGGCTACGCCGCTCGCCTGCGGGTGCCGGCGGACTGGGTCATCCCGATTCCCGAGGGACTGGACACCCGCGAGGCCATGCTGCTGGGCACGGCGGGGCTCACCGCCGCCCTGGCCCTGAGCCGGCTTGAGGACAACCGCCAGTCGCCTGAGGCGGGTCCCATGCTGGTCACCGGGGCCAGCGGCGGGGTCGGTGCGCTGGCGGTTTCCCTGCTGGCGGCCCAAGGCTATGAGGTTGTGGCGCTCACCGGCAAGCCGGAACTGACGGACTGGCTGACAAGTCTGGGGGCGAGCCGCGTGCTGGAGCGCGCCGCCTTCAAGCCCGGCAGACGGCCCCTGGAGAAGGCCCAGTGGGGCGGGGTGGTGGACACCGTGGGGGGTGAGTTGCTGGCAACACTCACGCGGGGCGTGCGCCCCTGGGGGAACATCGTCTCCATCGGCCTGGCCGGTGGCGCCGACCTGCACACCACCGTGATGCCCTTCATCCTGCGGGGCGTGAGCCTGCTGGGCGTGACCTCCGCCAACTGCCCCCGGGACCAGCGACTGCACCTGTGGCAGCGCCTCACCACCGACCTGCGCCCGGCGGATCTGGCGGCCCTGCACACGCGTACTGTGGGCCTGGCGGAGCTGGTGGAGTTGAGCGAGCACATGCTGGCCGGGCGGACTTATGGGCGAACGCTGGTCGAGATCGCTAGTGGCTGATTACAGTGGCAAGTGGCAAGTCTCAAGTGGCAAGGGACTTCAAAAGCCGTTTTCCTTGCCACTTGCTACTTGAGACTGACCACTAGTGTCCGGTTAAGAATCGAACAGATTCAATTGGTTACAAGGCTCAGGGTCATCACAGCTGTAGTTTGCATCCAAGAATGCCGCATTTAACGGCATTTTCTCGAACAGCGTGATCGAGAAAATCTGTAGCAAAGTGTAGAGAGAAACCTGCAGGTCCAATCGTTTCTTGACAATGGCCACCAACACATAAACCGACACAGCACTCCAGATCTGTGTCTTGACCGCATTCTCTGAGGTGCCCAGGAACTTCTTGATGCGCAGGTGTTGCTTGATCCACTTGAAGAAGAGCTCGACTTGCCAGCGCGCTTTGTACAGGGCACAGATCGTGGCT
>NZ_KB898967.1 GCF_000377945.1 Thioalkalivibrio sulfidiphilus | reverse complement strand
CTGCCTGAGGGCGTGGAGATGGTGATGCCTGGTGACAACGTGAAGATCACGGTGTCGCTGATCAACCCGATCGCCATGGAAGACGGCCTGCGCTTCGCCATCCGCGAAGGCGGCCGCACCGTGGGCGCCGGCGTGGTGTCCAAGATCATCGAGTAGTAAAGAGCTAGAGACAAGAGGCAAGATACAAGATGCAAGAGGTGGGGTGACGGGTCACGGTGGGCGACACGTCACCTCTTGTCTCTTGTATCTGTTCACTTGTCTCTAGCGCATTTCTAGGCCAGTAGCTCAATTGGCAGAGCAGCGGTCTCCAAAACCGCAGGTTGGGGGTTCGAGTCCCTCCTGGCCTGCCACTTCATCGGGCAGTGCGCTCAACGAAACAGGTCCTTTCACGATCCATGGCTAAGGCGGAAGAAACGCAGGGTTCCGGGTTCGATACCATCAAGCTGGCAGTGGCCGTTGGTCTGCTGGTGGTGGGCGTGCTCGGCTTCTACTGGTACGCCGACGAGTCGCTGCTGTTCCGCGTGCTCGGCCTGCTGGCGGTGGCCCTGGTGGCGATCGGGATCGTGTTCACCACGGCCCTGGGGCAGTCCCTGGCGGGCTTCCTCAAGGAGTCGCGCACCGAGGTGCGCAAGATGGTGTGGCCGACCCGTGCCGAGGCCACCCAGACCACGTTGATCGTGATCGTGGTGGTGATCCTGGTGGGCATCTTCCTCTGGCTGCTGGACATGTTCCTGGCCTGGGGTGTGCGCATGTTCATCGGTACCGGAGGGTAAGGAATACACATGGCTTTGCGTTGGTATGTCGTGCACGCCTACTCGGGCTTCGAGAATCATGTCAAGCGTTCCCTCGAGGAGCGCATTGAGCGTTATGGCATGCAGGACAAGTTCGGCGAGATCCTGGTGCCCACCGAGGAAGTCGTGGAGATGCGCGACGGCCAGAAGCGCAAGAGTGAGCGCAAGTTCTTCCCCGGCTACGTGCTGGTGCAGATGGAGCTGGACGACGACACCTGGCACCTGGTGAAGGACGTGCCCAAGGTGCTCGGCTTCATCGGCGCCTCCGCCGACAAGCCCACGCCCATCAGCGACAAGGAAGCCCAGAACATCCTGCAGCGCATGCAGGAAGGCGCCGAGAAGCCCCGTCCCAAGGTGCTGTTCGAGCCGGGTGAGGTGGTCCGGGTCATCGACGGCCCGTTCAACGATTTCAATGGCGTGGTTGAGGAAGTCAACTACGACAAGAACCGCCTGCTGGTGGCGGTACAGATTTTCGGCCGATCCACGCCGGTGGAGCTCGAGTTCCACCAGGTGGAGAAGGCATAAGTGCAGTGGCTAGTGGCTAGTGGCTAGTGGCAAGGAAACCCCTTGAGACTAGCCACTAGCCACTTGCCACTGGTTTACCGGGGAGCCTCGCGGCGCTTGTACCCGCTTAGGAGTAAGTAATGGCTAAGAAAATCGACGCTTATATCAAGCTGCAGGTGAAGGCCGGTCAGGCCAACCCCAGCCCGCCGGTCGGTCCGGCGCTGGGTCAGCGCGGTGTGAACATCATGGAGTTCTGCAAGGCCTTCAACGCACAGACCCAGGGTCTGGAGCCGGGTCTGCCGATTCCCGTGGTGATCACCGTCTACTCCGATCGCAGCTTCACCTTCATCACCAAGACCCCGCCGGCCTCCATTCTGCTGAAGAAGGCCGCCGGCATCACTTCCGGCTCCGCGACCCCCAACACCAACAAGGTGGGCAAGGTGACCCGTGCGCAGCTGGAAGAGATCGCCAAGACCAAGATGCCCGACCTGACCGCGGCTGACCTGGACGCCGCTGTGCGCTCCATCGCCGGCAGCGCCCGCAGCATGGGCCTTGAAGTGGAGGGTGTCTGAGATGCCAAAGTTGACCAAGCGTATGCGGGCGATCCGCGAGAAGATCCAGCCCGGCAAGCTGTACCCCGCCAACGAGGCCTTCGCGCTGCTGAAGGAGATCTCCTCGGTGAAGTTCGCGGAGTCCGTGGACGTGAGCGTGAACCTGGGCGTCGATCCCCGTAAGTCCGACCAGGTGGTGCGCGGTTCCACCGTGCTGCCCAACGGCACCGGCAAGACCGTGCGTGTGGCCGTGTTCACCCAGGGCGCCAACGCCGAGGCCGCCAAGGCCGCCGGTGCCGATATCGTCGGCATGGACGACCTGGCTGACGAGGTGAAGAAGGGCAACATGGACTTCGACGTGGTCATCGCGACCCCCGACGCCATGCGCGTGGTGGGCCAGCTGGGCCAGATCCTCGGCCCCCGCGGCCTGATGCCGAACCCCAAGGTCGGCACCGTGACCACCGATGTGGCCACCGCAGTGAAGAATGCCAAGGGCGGTCAGGTGCGCTACCGCACCGACAAGGCCGGCATCATTCACTGCTCCATCGGCAAGGTGGGTTTCGAGCCCGACGCGCTGAAGGAAAACCTCAATGCCCTGCTGGCTGACCTGCAGAAGGCCAAGCCTTCCGCCGCCAAGGGTGTTTACATGAAGAAGGTGACCGTCTCCACCACCATGGGGCCGGGCATCGCCGTGGATCAGGCCAGCCTGTCTGCCTGATCCTGATGTGCGCGGGCTCCACCAGGGGCCCGTGAAAATTTGGGTAGGACTGCCGGTGTCGGGGCTCGCCCCGGCCCGGTATCCGTCCAAGACCGCAGGTGCCGAGGGAGCAGGTGGCCCGAGGCTTAATCGCATTGTCAGCCTGCGCAGACGGTGTCACCCGATTCAGGACTTCCTGCTGAGGGGCGCCGTAAAGGTGATCGGACCGATTCAGGTCCGGTTGTATGACTCAGCGGCGGTGGTGTGAAAGCCCCGTCGTCAAACAGGAGGTAGGTATCGTGCCACTGAATCTCGAAGACAAGAAAGCAATTGTCTCCGAAGTGGCTGCGGTGGCTGCGAGTGCTCATTCCGCGGTGGCAGCAGAATACCGCGGTCTGACCGTCACAGAGATGACCGAGCTGCGTGCCAAGGCGCGTGAGTCCAACGTCTATCTGCGGGTGGTCAAGAACTCTCTGGCCCGTCGCGCGGTTGAAGGTACCGATTTCGCCTGCATGCAGGAAGGCCTCGTGGGACCCCTGGTCCTGGCCTTCTCGCAGGATGATCCCGGTGCCGCCGCCCGTCTGGTCAAGGATTTCGCCAAGGAGCACAAAAAGCTCGAGGTCAAGCTGGTGTCCGTGGGTGGACAGCTGCTCGGCCCCGGTGAGCTTGAGCGGCTGGCCAGCATGCCCACCCGTGACCAGGCGATCAGCTTGCTGATGGCCGTGATGAAGGCGCCGCTCGACAAGTTCGCGCGCACCCTCAACGAGGTCCCGGGCAAGCTGGTTCGCACCGTCGCCGCCATTCGCGACCAGAAACAGGCTAGCGCCTGATCGCTACCGTAGTTTATTGAATCGGGTAACACCGTTTAGGAGAACATCATGGCTGTTTCGAAAGAAGACATTCTGGAAACCATTTCCAACATGACCGTGCTGGAGATCGTCGACCTGATCTCCGCCATGGAAGAGAAGTTCGGCGTGTCCGCCGCTGCTGCCGTCGCCGCTGCCCCTGTGGCCGCTGCCGGTGGTGAGGCCGCTGCCGAGGTCAAGGACGAGTTCGACGTGGTGATGACCAGCTTCGGCGCCAACAAGGTGGGCGTGATCAAGGTGATCCGCGCCATCACCGGTCTGGGTCTGAAGGAAGCCAAGGACATGGTCGAAGGTGCTCCCTCCACCGTGAAGGAAGGCGCCAACAAGGAGGAAGCCGAGAAGATCAAGAAGGAGCTGGAGGAAGCCGGGGCCAGCGTCGAACTCAAGTAATAGATTGGTTAGTAATTGTTTCGCGACAGTTTCGCGTGACGTTTGGAGGCTGGCGGTGTTCACACCGCCGGCCTCTTCCTGCTTGCACCGGCGCTCGTTCCTGCGAGTGGCTGGTCACCGGATTCTAGTGTGAGGAATCACAATGGCCTACAGCTACACCGAAAAGAAACGCATCCGCAAGGATTTCGGCAAACGCCCCCAGATCCTCGATGTCCCCTACCTGTTGACCACGCAGCTGGATTCATACCGCCAGTTCCTGCAGGCCGACCGCAGCGAGGATAATCGGCAGGACGTGGGCCTGCACGCGGCGTTCAAGACGGTGTTCCCCATTGTGAGTTACTCGGGCACCGTGGAACTCGAATACGTGAGCTACCGCCTCGGCAAGCCGGTGTTCGACGTCAAGGAGTGCCAGCTGCGCGGCATGACCTATGCCGCCCCCCTGCGCGTTCTTCTGCGCCTGGTGATCTATGACAAGGACGCCCCTGCGGGCTCCCGCGTGGTCAAGGACATCAAGGAGCAGGAAGTCTACATGGGCGAACTGCCGCTCATGACCGAGAACGGCACCTTCGTGATCAACGGTACCGAGCGGGTGATCGTCTCCCAGCTGCACCGTTCGCCGGGTGTGTTCTTCGACCACGACAAGGGCAAGACCCACAGCTCGGGCAAGCTGCTGTTCAATGCCCGCGTGATCCCCTACCGCGGTTCCTGGCTGGACTTCGAGTTCGATCCCAAGGACAGCGTGTTCGTGCGCATCGACCGCCGCCGCAAGCTGCCGGCCACGGTGCTGCTGCGCGCGCTGGGCATGGAGACCGAGGAGATCCTCGCCACCTTCTTCGAGACCAATACCGTCACCATCACTAAGGACGGCTTCGACATGGAGCTCATCCCCGAGCGTCTGCGCGGTGAAGTGGCTGCCTTCGACTTCAAGGTGAAGAACAAGGTGCTGGTGGAGAGCGGGCGTCGCATCACCGCCCGTCACGTGCGCGAGCTGGAGGCCGCCGGGATCAAGTCCCTGGAAGTGCCCGCCGAGTACCTGGTGGGCAAGGTGCTCGCCCATGCGGTCATCGATGAGGACAGCGGTGAACTGGTGGCCAACGCCAACGACGAGATCACCGATGAACTGCTGAAGAAGCTGCGCGCCGCCGGCATCAAGTCGTTCAAGACCCTGTATACCAACGACCTGGACCACGGCCCGTACATCTCCACCACCCTGAACATCGACACCTGCCGCTCCCAGCTGGAGGCGCAGGTCGAGATCTACCGCATGATGCGTCCCGGCGAGCCCCCCACCAAGGAGGCCGCGGAGAACCTGTTCAACAACCTGTTCTTCACCGAGGAGCGCTACGATCTCTCCGCCGTGGGCCGCATGAAGTTCAACCGTCGCGTGGGCCGCGAGGAGATCACCGGTCCCGGCGTGCTGGACAAGGACGACATCCTGGCGGTGCTCAAGACCCTGATCGACATCCGCAACGGCAACGGCCAGGTGGATGACATCGACCACCTGGGCAACCGCCGCGTGCGTTCCGTGGGCGAAATGGCGGAGAACGTCTTCCGTGTCGGCCTGGTGCGCGTCGAGCGCGCCGTGAAGGAGCGCCTGAGCGTCGCCGAGAGCGAAGGCCTCATGCCCCAGGAACTGATCAACGCCAAGCCCGTGGCGGCGGCGGTGAAGGAGTTCTTCGGCTCCAGCCAGCTGTCCCAGTTCATGGACCAGAACAACCCGCTCTCCGAGGTGACCCACAAGCGTCGTATCTCGGCCCTGGGCCCCGGCGGTCTGACCCGCGAGCGTGCCGGCTTCGAGGTGCGCGACGTGCACCCGACCCATTACGGTCGCGTGTGCCCGATCGAGACCCCTGAAGGTCCGAACATCGGTCTGATCAACTCGCTCGCCGTGTATGCACGTACCAACGATTACGGCTTCCTGGAGACCCCCTACCGCAAGGTGGAAAACGGCAAGGTGACCAACGAGATCGTGTACCTGTCCGCCATCGAGGAAGGCCAGTACGTGATCGCCCAGGCCAACGCCAGTCTGGATGCCAAGGGCAACCTGGTGGACGAACTGGTGTCCTGCCGCCACGCCAATGAATTCACCATGTCCACCCCGGACAAGATCGAGTTCATGGACATCTCGCCCAAGCAGATCGTGTCCGTGGCCGCCGCGCTGATCCCGTTCCTGGAGCACGACGACGCCAACCGCGCGCTGATGGGCTCCAACATGCAGCGCCAGGCCGTGCCCTGCCTGCGTGCCGAGACCGCCGTGGTGGGTACCGGCATCGAGCGCACCGTGGCCATCGACTCCGGTTCCTCCATCGTCGCCCGCCGTGGCGGCGTGGTGGACTCCGTGGACGCCGCCCGCATCGTGGTGCGCGTCAATGACGATGAGACCGAGGCCGGCGAGCCGGGCGTGGACATCTACAACCTGACCAAGTACACCCGCTCCAACCAGAACACCTGCATCAACCAGCGTCCGCTGGTGAACGTGGGTGACGTGCTGGCCCGGGGCGACGTGCTGGCCGACGGCTCCTCCACGGACCTGGGCGAGCTGGCCCTGGGGCAGAACATGATGGTCGCGTTCATGCCCTGGAACGGCTACAACTTCGAGGACTCGATCCTCATCTCCGAGCGCGTGGTGCAGGAGGATCGTTTCACCTCCATCCACATCGAGGAGCTGACCTGCGTGGCCCGCGACACCAAGCTCGGGCCGGAGGAGATCAGCGCGGACATCCCCAACGTGTCCGAGAGCCTGCTCTCCAAACTGGATGAGTCCGGCATCGTGTACGTGGGTGCCGAGGTCAAGCCCAACGACATCCTGGTGGGCAAGGTCACGCCCAAGGGCGAGACCCAGCTGACCCCGGAAGAGAAGCTGCTGCGCGCCATCTTCGGTGAGAAGGCCTCCGACGTGAAGGACACCTCCCTGCGCGTGCCCTCCGGCATGGAAGGCACCGTGATCGACGTGCGCGTGTTCACCCGCGACGGTGTCGACAAGGACAAGCGTGCCCTGCAGATCGAGGAGGCGGCGCTGGCCGCCGTGCGCAAGGACCTCAAGGACCAGCTGCGCATCTACGAGGATGACATCTACGACCGCGTCGAGAAGCTGCTGGTGGGCAAGCTGGCCGCCGGTGGTCCCAACAAGCTCAAGGACGGCACCAAGGTCACCAAGACCTACCTGTCCGAGGTGCCCCGCGAGAAGTGGTTCGAGGTGCGCATGCGTACCGAAGAGGTCAACGAGCAGCTGGAGAAGATGGCCGCCGCCCTCAAGGAACAGCACGAGGCCTTCGAGACCCGCTTCAAGGAACAGAAGGAAAAGCTCACCCAGGGTGACGATCTCGCTCCCGGCGTGCTGAAGATGGTCAAGGTCTACCTGGCCGTGAAGCGTCGCATGCAGCCCGGTGACAAGATGGCCGGCCGCCACGGTAACAAGGGTGTGGTCTCCATGATCGTGCCCGTGGAAGACATGCCGTATCTGGAAGACGGCACCCCCGTGGACATCGTGCTGAACCCGCTCGGCGTGCCTTCCCGTATGAACGTGGGTCAGGTGCTCGAGACCCATCTGGGCTGGGCCGCCAAGGGTCTGGGCCAGAAAATCGGTCGCATGGTCGAGGCCAAGGCCAAGATCGACGAACTGCGCAAGTTCCTCGACAAGATCTACAACCACAGCGCCAAGAAGGTGGATCTGTCCGATTTCACCGACGAGGAGATCCTCAAGCTGTGCGCCAACCTGAAGAAGGGTGTGCCCATGGCGACCCCGGTCTTCGACGGTGCCGAGGAAGAGGAGATCAAGGCCATGCTGAAGCTGGCCGATCTGCCCGAGAGCGGCCAGACCACCCTGTACGACGGCCGGACCGGTGACTCATTCGACCGTCCCGTGACCGTGGGCTACATGCACATGCTCAAGCTCAACCACCTGGTGGATGACAAGATGCATGCCCGCTCCACCGGTCCGTACAGCCTGGTCACCCAGCAGCCGCTGGGCGGCAAGGCGCAGTTCGGTGGTCAGCGCTTCGGCGAGATGGAGGTCTGGGCGCTGGAGGCCTATGGCGCCGCCTACACCCTGCAGGAGATGCTCACGGTGAAGTCCGACGACGTTCAGGGCCGCAACAAGATGTACAAGAACATCGTCGACGGCGACCACCGGATGGAGGCGAACATCCCGGAATCCTTCAACGTGCTCATGAAGGAAATCCGTTCGCTGGCCATCAACATCGAGCTGGAACAGGACTAACTGTAGATGCAGTACGCGGGCCGGCGATCCCGGCCCTGTTCCAACACCGTACCGCAGCTACCGAATTGAGGTGACACCATGAAAGACCTTCTCAATCTGTTGAAACAGCAGGGCCACGTGGAAGAGTTCGATGCCATCCGCATCGGCCTGTCCTCGCCCGAGCTGATCCGTTCCTGGTCCTTCGGTGAAGTAAAAAAGCCCGAAACCATCAACTACCGGACCTTCAAGCCGGAGCGTGATGGCCTGTTCTGCGCCAAGATCTTCGGACCCATCAAGGACTACGAGTGCCTGTGCGGCAAGTACAAGCGCCTCAAGCACCGCGGCGTGGTGTGCGAGAAGTGCGGCGTCGAGGTGACCCAGACCAAGGTGCGCCGCGAGCGCATGGGCCACATCGAACTGGCCAGCCCCGTGGCCCACATCTGGTTCCTGAAGAGCCTGCCGTCCCGCATCGGCCTGCTCATGGACATGACCCTGCGCGACATCGAGCGCGTGCTGTACTTCGAGGCCTTCGTGGTCATCGATCCGGGACTGACCACGCTGGAGCGCGGCCAGCTGCTCACCGACGAGCAGTACCTGGAGGCCATCGAGGAGCACGGTGACGAGTTCGACGCCCGCATGGGCGCCGAGGCGGTCTACGAGCTGCTCAAGTCCATCGACCTGCAGAGCGAGGCGGCCAAGCTGCGCGCCGAGGTCAACGAGACCAACTCCGACACCAAGATCAAGCGCATCGCCAAGCGCCTGAAGCTGATCGAGTCCTTCCTGGATTCCGGCAACAAGCCCGAGTGGATGATCCTCAAGGTCCTGCCCGTGCTGCCCCCGGACCTGCGTCCGCTGGTGCCCCTGGACGGCGGCCGTTTCGCCACCTCGGACCTGAACGACCTGTACCGCCGGGTGATCAACCGCAACAACCGCTTGAAGCGCCTGCTGGAGCTCAACGCCCCGGACATCATCGTGCGCAACGAAAAGCGCATGCTGCAGGAGTCCGTGGACGCGCTGCTGGACAACGGCCGCCGTGGCCGTGCCATCACCGGCACCAACAAGCGACCGCTGAAGTCCCTGGCCGACATGATCAAGGGCAAGCAGGGTCGCTTCCGCCAGAACCTGCTGGGCAAGCGGGTGGACTACTCCGGTCGTTCCGTGATCGTGGTGGGCCCGACCCTGCGCCTGCACCAGTGCGGCCTGCCCAAGAAGATGGCCCTGGAGCTGTTCAAGCCCTTCATCTTCGGCAAGCTGCATCGCCGTGGCCTGGCCACCACCATCAAGGCGGCCAAGAAGCTGGTGGAGCGCGAGGGACCGGAGGTCTGGGACATCCTGGAAGAGGTGATCCGCGAGCATCCCGTGATGCTCAACCGCGCGCCCACCCTGCATCGTCTGGGTATCCAGGCCTTCGAGCCGGTGCTCATCGAGGGCAAGGCCATTCAGCTGCACCCGCTGGTGTGTGCCGCGTTCAACGCCGACTTCGACGGGGACCAGATGGCCGTGCACGTGCCCCTGTCCCTGGAGGCGCAGCTGGAAGCCCGCGCCCTGATGATGTCCACCAACAACATCCTGTCGCCGGCCCATGGTGATCCCATCATCGTGCCGTCCCAGGACATCGTGCTGGGCCTGTACTACATGTCCCGCGAGCGGGTGAACGCCAAGGGCGAGGGCATGCTGTTCGCCGACGTGGACGAGGTGCATCGCGCCTACGAGACCGGCCAGGCCGAACTGCACGCCCGCGTCGAGGTGCGTATCCGCGACGTGGTGCCGAATGACAAGGGCGAGCTCGAGGCGCGCTTCAAGCGCGTCAAGACCACCGTGGGCCGCGCGCTGCTGTCGCGCATCCTGCCCGAGGGTCTGCCCTTCGAGCTGGTCAACCGCGACCTCAACAAGAAGGCCATCTCAGGGCTGATCAACGCCTGCTACCGCCGCGTGGGTCTGAAGGAGACGGTGATCTTCGCCGACCAGCTGATGTACACGGGCTTCAAGTACTCCACCCGTGCCGGCGTGTCCTTCGGGATCAACGACATGGTCATCCCCGACGAGAAGACCGGGATCCTGGCCCATGCCGAGTCCCAGGTGAAGGAGATCGAGGATCAGTACGCCTCCGGTCTGGTCACCAAGGGCGAGCGCTACAACAAGGTGGTGGACATCTGGTCGCACACCAACGACCAGGTGGCCAAGGCCATGATGGAGAAGCTCGGCAAGGAGGAGGTCACCGACGCCGAGGGCAAGACCGTCAAGCAGCCGTCCTTCAACTCCATCTTCATGATGGCCGACTCCGGTGCCCGAGGCTCCGCCGCCCAGATCCGCCAGCTGGCGGGCATGCGCGGCCTGATGGCCAAGCCGGACGGCTCCATCATCGAGACCCCCATCACGGCGAACTTCCGTGAGGGTCTGAACGTGCTGCAGTACTTCATCTCCACCCACGGCGCGCGCAAGGGTCTGGCGGATACCGCGCTCAAGACCGCCAACTCCGGTTACCTGACCCGCCGTCTGGTGGACGTGGCCCAGGACCTGGTGGTCACCGAGGTGGATTGCGGCACCGACCAAGGCATCGTCCTCAAGCCCATCATCGAGGGCGGCGACGTGGTCGAGCCCCTGCGCGAGCGGGTGCTGGGTCGTGTGCTGGCCCAGGACATCGAGATGGCCGACGGTTCCACCCTGCTGCCCGCCGGTACGCTGCTGGACGAGGGCGCCGTGGACCTCATGGAGGCCTCCGGTGTGGACGAGGTGGTGGTGCGTTCCGCCATCTCCTGCCAGACCCGTCACGGCATCTGCGCCATGTGCTACGGCCGCGACCTGGCCCGTGGCCATCAGGTCAACGAGGGCGAGGCCGTGGGCGTCATTGCCGCCCAGTCCATCGGCGAGCCCGGCACCCAGCTGACCATGCGTACCTTCCACATCGGTGGTGCCGCCAGCCGTTCCGTGGCCATCAGCGCCATCTCCGTGAAGGCCAAGGGCACGATCCGTCTGCACAACATCAAGACGGTGACCAACAAGCAGGGCAACCTGGTGGCCGTGTCCCGTTCCGGTGAGCTGGGCGTCATCGACGAGCAGGGCCGTGAGCGCGAGCGTTACAAGGTGCCCTACGGCGCGGTGATCTCGGTCAACGAGGGCGATGCCGTCGAGGCCGGCCAGGAAGTGGCCACCTGGGATCCGCACACCCACCCGATCATCACCGAGGTGGCGGGTCGCATCCAGCTGCACGACTTCATCGAGGGTGTGACCGTCAATAAGCAGGTGGACGAGATCACCGGCCTGTCCTCCACCGTGGTCATGGATCCCAAGTCCCGCGGCTCCGCCGGCAAGGACCTGCGTCCCATGGTCAAGCTGGTGGACGAGAAGGGCAAGGACCTGATGCTGGCGGGTACCGAGATCCCGGCCCACTACGTGCTGCCGACCGGGGCGATCATGAGCCTTGAGGACGGCGCCACCGTGGCGGTGGGCGACGTGGTTGCCCGTATCCCGCAGGAGTCTTCCAAGACCCGCGACATCACGGGCGGTCTGCCTCGCGTGGCCGACCTGTTCGAGGCCCGCAAGCCCAAGGAGCCGGCGATCCTCGCGGAGCGCACCGGTACCGTCAGCTTCGGCAAGGACACCAAGGGCAAGCAGCGCCTGATCATCACCGACGAGAACGGTGACACCCACGAGGAGCTGATTCCGAAGTGGCGTCACGTGAACGTCTTCGAGGGCGAGCACGTGGAGCGGGGCGAGGTGATCGCCGATGGCGAACCGAACCCCCACGACATCCTGCGTCTGCTGGGCGTCACCGCCCTGGCCGAGTACATGGTCAAGGAGATTCAGGACGTCTACCGCCTCCAAGGTGTGAAGATCAACGACAAGCACATCGAGGTGATCGTGCGCCAGATGCTGCGCAAGGTGGAGATCACCGATGCCGGCGACACCCGCTTCCTCACCGGGGAGCAGGTGGACCGTGCCCGGGTCCTGGAAGAGCACGAGCGCCTGGGTCCCGACAAGGAGCGTGCCAAGTACGAGCGGGTGCTGCTGGGCATCACCAAGGCCTCCCTGGTGACCGAGTCGTTCATCTCGGCGGCCTCCTTCCAGGAGACCACCCGGGTGCTCACCGAGTCGGCCACCCGGGGCGCCCGTGACGACCTGCGGGGCTTGAAGGAGAACGTGATCGTGGGCCGGCTGATCCCGGCCGGTACCGGTCTGGCTTACCACAAGGATCGCCGCCGCAAGCGTCACGCTGGGCTGTCCCTGATGGTGCCGGAGGTCCCGGAGGCTGTCGAGACCGATTCGGGTATGGAGACCCAGAGCCCCGCGGAGTGATTCCCGGGGGTGGCGGGCCGTTTCCTGCTTGACAGGGGGCGGCCCTGTTCCCTAAACTTTCGCACCCTCGACAGACCGGTAATGGTTCGGTCTGTCGTTGTTTTTGGGTAGGAGAAAATCTTTCATGGCGACAATCAATCAGTTGGTGCGTAAACCGCGCAAGCGGAAAGTGGAAAAGAGCGCTGTGCCTGCGCTCCAGGCCTGTCCGCAGCGGCGGGGCGTGTGCACTCGCGTGTACACCACGACCCCGAAAAAGCCCAACTCGGCACTTCGTAAGGTGGCCCGTGTGCGCCTGACCAACGGCTACGAGGTCAGCAGCTACATCGGTGGTGAAGGCCACAACCTGCAGGAGCACTCGGTGGTGCTGATCCGCGGGGGTCGCGTGAAGGACCTTCCCGGTGTGCGTTATCACACGGTGCGCGGCAGCCTGGATACCCAGGGTGTGCAGAACCGCAAGCAGGCCCGCTCCAAGTACGGTGCCAAGCGCCCCAAGAAGGCCTAACGGCCCGATATTGAGTACATAGACCATGTCCAGAAGAAGCGAAGCCCCCAAGCGGCAGATCCTGCCCGATCCGAAGTACAAGAGTGATCTGCTCGCCAAGTTCATCAACACCGTCATGAAAGACGGCAAGAAGTCCGTGGCCGAACGGGTCCTTTACGGTGCCCTGACCCAGATCGAGGGCAAGAAGGGTGATGGCATCCAGGTGCTGGAGCAGGCCCTGGACAACGTGCGCCCCCGGGTGGAGGTGAAGTCTCGCCGCGTGGGTGGTGCCACCTACCAGGTGCCCGTGGAAGTGCGTCCGGTGCGCCAGAACGCCCTGGCCATGCGCTGGATCGTGGACGCCGCCCGCAAGCGCGGCGAGAAGTCCATGGCCCTGAAGCTGGCCGGTGAGCTGATGGACGCTGCCGACAGTAAGGGTTCCGCCGTGAAGAAGCGGGAAGACACCCATCGCATGGCGGAGGCCAACAAGGCCTTCTCCCATTACCGCTGGTAAGCGGTCCGCTTCAGACACAGAGTTACCGAGGAACTGCCCGTGGCACGCAAAACCCCCATCGAGCGTTATCGCAACATCGGCATCAGTGCGCACATTGATGCCGGCAAGACCACCACCACCGAGCGCGTCCTGTTCTACACCGGCGTGTCCCACAAGGTGGGCGAGGTGCACGAGGGCGCGGCCACCATGGACTGGATGGAGCAGGAGCAGGAGCGTGGTATCACCATCACCTCCGCGGCGACCACCTGCTTCTGGTCCGGCATGGACAAGCAGTTCCCGGAGCACCGCATCAACATCATCGACACCCCTGGGCACGTGGACTTCACCATCGAGGTGGAGCGTTCCATGCGTGTGCTTGACGGTGCCTGCATGGTGTACTGCGCCGTGGGCGGTGTGCAGCCTCAGTCCGAGACCGTGTGGCGCCAGGCCACCAAGTACGGCGTACCGCGTCTGGCCTTCGTCAACAAGATGGATCGCTCCGGCGCCAACTTCTTCAATGTTCACAAGCAGATGCGTGAGCGCCTGCACGCCAATCCCGTGCCCGTGCAGATCCCCATCGGCGCCGAGGACAACTTCAAGGGCGTCGTCGACCTGGTGAAGATGAAGGCCATCTACTGGAACGAGGCCGACATGGGCGTGACCTTCGAGCTGGCCGACATCCCGGCCGAGCTCCAGGCCCAGGCCGAGGAGTGGCGCGAGAATATGGTCGAGGCCGCCGCCGAGTCCAGCGAAGAGCTGATGAACAAGTACCTGGAAGAGGGCGAGCTCTCCGAGGTCGAGATCAAGCAGGGTCTGCGCCAGCGCACCATCGCCCTGGAAATCGTCCCCATGCTGTGCGGCACGGCCTTCAAGAACAAGGGCGTGCAGGCCATGCTGGACGCGGTGGTTGATTACCTGCCTTCGCCCGTGGACGTGCCCGCCATCAAGGGTCTGGATGCCAACACCGAGCAGCCCATTGAGCGCAAGTCCAGCGATGACGAGCCCTTTGCGGCCCTGGCGTTCAAGATTGCCACCGACCCGTTCGTGGGTACTCTGACCTTCGTGCGCGTCTACTCCGGCGTGCTGAACTCCGGCGACAGCGTGTACAACTCCCAGAACGGCAACAAGGAGCGCGTTGGCCGAATCCTGCAGATGCACGCCAACAACCGCGAAGAGATCAAGGAACTGCGTGCCGGCGACATCGGTGCCTGCGTGGGCCTGAAGGACGTCACCACCGGTACCACCCTGTCCTCCCTGGACAAGCCCGTGATCCTGGAGCGCATGGAGTTCCCGGATCCCGTGATCTCCGTGGCCGTGGAGCCCAAGACCAAGGGTGACCAGGAAAAGATGGGCCTGGCCCTGAACAAGCTGGCCCAGGAAGACCCCTCGTTCCGCGTTCACACCGACGAGGAGTCCGGCCAGACCATCATCTCCGGCATGGGCGAGCTGCACCTGGAGATCATCGTCGACCGTATGAAGCGCGAGTTCAAGGTGGAAGCCAACGTGGGCAAGCCCCAGGTGGCCTACCGCGAGACCATCCGCAAGACCGTCGAGCAGGAAGGCAAGTTCGTGCGCCAGTCCGGCGGTCGCGGTCAGTTCGGTCACGTCTGGATCCGCATCGAGCCCAAGGAGGCCGGTACCGGCTATGAGTTCGAGAACGCCATCGTCGGCGGCGTGGTGCCCAAGGAGTACATCCCGGCCGTGGACAAGGGTGTCCAGGAGCAGATGAAGAACGGCGTGCTGGCCGGCTTCCCGGTGGTGGACGTCAAGGTCACCCTGTACGACGGTTCCTACCACGACGTGGACTCCTCGGAAATGGCGTTCAAGATCGCCGGTTCCATGGCCTTCAAGGAAGGTGCCCTGAAGGCCGGCGCCGTGCTGCTCGAGCCCATCATGAAGGTGGAAGTGGAAACGCCCGAGGACTACATGGGTGACGTGATGGGCGACCTGAACCGTCGCCGTGGTCTGATCCAGGGCATGGATGACGCCCATGGCCTGAAGATCCTGCGCGCCGAGGTGCCGCTGTCCGAGATGTTCGGCTACTCCACCTCGCTGCGTTCCATGAGCCAGGGTCGTGCGACCTACTCCATGGAGTTCGCCAAGTATGCCGAGGCTCCGTCCGCCGTGGTCGAAGCCATCAAGAAGGCTTCCTGATTCAACAGATTGATTTAGAAGGGGTTACATCGTGTCCAAGGAAAAATTTGAGCGTAAGAAGCCGCATGTAAACGTGGGCACCATTGGTCACGTGGACCATGGCAAGACGACGCTGACGGCGGCGCTGACGGTGTGTCAGGCGAAGAAGTTTGGTGGTGAGGCCCGTGCCTACGACCAGATTGACAACGCCCCTGAAGAGCGCGCCCGCGGCATCACGATTGCCACCGCGCACGTGGAGTACGAATCCGCGAACCGCCACTACGCGCACGTGGACTGCCCCGGCCACGCCGACTACGTGAAGAACATGATCACGGGTGCGGCGCAGATGGACGGCGCGATCCTGGTGGTGTCTGCTGCTGACGGCCCGATGCCCCAGACCCGCGAGCACATCCTGCTGGCCCGTCAGGTGGG
>NZ_KB898966.1 GCF_000377945.1 Thioalkalivibrio sulfidiphilus | reverse complement strand
AACCAGACCTTCCTGCTTTCAGCCGTGCTGGCGCACAATCTCAACCGGGAAATGCAGATGCTGTGTCATGAACAGGTCCGCAACACGACTGAGAAGCGCGCGCCGCTGTGGTGTTTCGAACAACTCGGCACCCTGCGGCGCAAACTGATCCAGCGCGCCGGGCGCCTGACAAGACCCCAGGGCGCCTTGACGCTGACCATGAGCGCTAACCCCGCCGTGAAATCCGAGCTGTTGCATTACCTGAATACCTTGAAGCAAGCAGCCTGAAACCTGGTTGCGTCAAATTTATGCAATGATTGGGTTTACTGTGGTGATGCTAGGTCAAGATCTTTGACAGGATGAACAGGATTTTTATGGATTTACAGGAACATGGAGATAAACACTTTCGCCGCTGACTGTGTTTTCGATCCAATCAATCCTGTTAATCCAATAAAATCCTGTTCATCCTGTCCATTCATTCAGGATTTTTCCGCGCCCCTGCGGCAAAGCCTTCAAATCCAACCCAACCCAGACCCCGTCCCGCAGCCCCTGCGCCGGCCGGAAATTCCCCTTGTAGGCCATCTTCTCGCTGCCGGCGATCCAGTAGCCCAGGTACACGTAGGGCAGGCCCAGGCGTTGGGCCTCGTGGATCTGCCACAGCACCGCCAGGGTGCCGGGGCTGCGGGCGGCATCCTCGGGGTCGAAGAAGGTGTAGACCGCCGACAGCCCGTCCGACAGCCGGTCCACCACGGCCACGCACATCAGGCGTTCGTCCTGACGGAATTCCACCAGGTCCGTGTCCGACCAGTCCGAGTCGATGAAGCGCCAGTAGTCCGTGGGGCTGGGGTCATCCATGCCGCCGCCGGGATGGCGGGTGTCCACGTAGCGCCGGTAGAGCTCGAAATGTTCCTCCCGGGGCATGGCCTTCGTGACATGCACCGAAAGATCCCCGTTGCGCCGCCAGACCCGCCGCTGGTTGCGGTTCGGCCGGAAGCCTTCCACGGGGACACGCAGGGGTACGCAGGCCCGGCAGTCGGGGCACTGGTGACGGTAGACATGCCGGCCGCTGCGGCGAAAGCCATGGCGGGCCAGCCGGCCGTAGAGGGCCACGTCCATGTCCGCCCGGGGGTCGGCGAACACGCTGACCATCTTGCGGCCGGGCAGATAGGGGCAGGGGTCCGGGGGCGTGGCGTAGAAATGCAGGGTGGATGCCTGGGGGCGCATCCGGTAAGGATAATTCAAAATTCAAGATTCAAAATTCAAAGGGAAATGCCTTTGCCGCCCTCCCTTTGAATTTTGAATCTTGAATGTTGAATCGCCCTTACGGCGCATACCGCACGAAGTGGTAGATCAGGTAGCCGCCCACGCCGCACAGCAGGGCCAGGGTGATGATGCTGAGCAGGGCCACGGGGCTTGAGAGTACGAGTTCCATGGTGGGTCTCCTCGGGTTGTCGTTGAAGGCTCGAATGGCCTCAGACTACCGTCGGCCGGAGGCCCCGATACTGACCGATGTCAATTTCGCTGCAGGTCCCGGGAGGGCTGGCTTTTCCGGGGGCATTGGCAGGGCTGGACCGCCGGTCATGGTAAAATCGCCGGCTTTACGAAATTTAACCCGGTGGTTCCCATCCCATGACTGACGATCGCACACGCCTGCTCGAGACCCATATCAAGGAGCGCATCCTGATCCTGGACGGCGCCATGGGGACCATGATCCAGGGCTACGGGCTCGGCGAGGCCGACTACCGGGGGGCGCGCTTCGCCGACTGGCAGATCGACCTCAAGGGCAACAACGACCTGCTGGCGCTCACCCGTCCGGAGATCATCGCCGAGATCCACGGCCAGTACCTGGAGGCCGGCGCGGACATCCTGGAGACCAATACCTTCAACGCCACCACCATCGCCATGGCCGACTACGCCATGGAGGAACTGGTGCCCGAGATCAACCGGGAGGCGGCGCGCCTGGCCCGGCGGGTGGCCGATGAATGGACCGCGAAGACCCCGGACAGGCCCCGCTTCGTGGCCGGGGTGCTCGGCCCCACCAACCGCACCGCCAGCATCTCCCCGGACGTGAACGACCCGGGTTTCCGCAACGTGAACTTCGATCAGCTGGTGGCCGCCTACCGGCAGGCCGCCGAGGCGCTCATCGAAGGCGGCGCCGACCTGCTGCTCATCGAGACGGTGTTCGACACCCTGAACGCCAAGGCGGCGGTGTTCGCCGTGGAGAGCCTGTTCGACGAGACCGGCCGGCGCCTGCCGGTGATGATCTCTGGCACCATCACCGATGCCTCCGGGCGCACCCTCTCGGGGCAGACCGCCGAGGCCTTCTGGAACAGCCTGCGCCATGCGCGGCCCTTCTCCTTCGGCCTGAACTGCGCCCTGGGCCCCAGGGAGCTGCGTGCCCACGTGGAGGAGATCTCCCGCATCGCCGACACCCATGTCTCCGCCCACCCCAACGCAGGCCTGCCCAACGAGTTCGGCGGCTACGACCTGACGCCCGAGGACATGGCGGTGCACATCCGCGAGTGGGCCGAGAGCGGCTTTCTCAACATCGTCGGCGGCTGCTGCGGCACCACGCCGGCCCACATCCGCGCCATCGCCAAGGCGGTGGCGGATGTGCCGCCGCGCAGCATCCCCAAACGGGAACCGGCCTGCCGCCTGTCGGGGCTCGAGCCCTGCAACATCACCGAGGACTCCCTGTTCGTCAACGTGGGCGAGCGCACCAACGTCACCGGCAGCGCGCGCTTCAAGCGCCTGATCAAGGACGGCGACTACGAGACCGCCCTGGAGGTGGCCGCCAGCCAGGTGGAGAACGGCGCCCAGATCATCGACGTGAACATGGACGAGGGCATGCTGGATTCGAAGGCCGCCATGGTGCGGTTCCTGAATCTCATGGCCGCCGAGCCGGACATCTCCCGGGTGCCGGTGATGATCGACTCCTCCAAGTGGGAGGTGATCGAGGCGGGTCTGAAGTGCATCCAGGGCAAGGGCGTGGTGAACTCCATCTCGCTGAAGGAAGGCGAGGCCACCTTCATCGAGCACGCCAAGCTGGTGCGCCGCTACGGTGCCGCGGTGATCGTCATGGCCTTCGACGAGCAGGGCCAGGCGGACACCCAGGCGCGCAAGGTGGAGATCTGCGAGCGCGCCTACCGCATCCTCACCGAGCAGGTGGGCTTCCCGGCGGAAGACATCATCTTCGACCCCAACATCTTCGCCATCGCCACGGGTATCGAGGAGCACAACAACTACGGCGTGGACTTCATCGAGGCCACCCGCGAGATCAAGAAGCGTCTGCCCCATGCCCTGGTCTCCGGGGGCGTGTCCAACGTGTCCTTCTCCTTCCGCGGCAACGAGCCGGTGCGCGAGGCCATCCACGCGGTGTTCCTGTACCACGCCATCCACGCGGGCATGGACATGGGCATCGTCAACGCCGGGCAGCTGGCGGTCTACGACGAGATCGACAGGGAACTGCGCGAACTGGTGGAGGACGTGGTGCTCAACCGCCGCCCGGATGCCACCGAGCGCCTGCTGGAGGCTGCCGAGCGTTATCGCGGCGAGGGCGGTGAGGCGAAAAAGGAAGACCTGGAGTGGCGCAAACTGCCGGTGGCCAAGCGCCTGGAGCATGCCCTGGTCAAGGGCATCGATGCCTTCGTGGTGGAGGACACCGAGGAGGCCCGCCAGCAGGTGGAGCATCCCATCCAGGTGATCGAAGGCCCGCTCATGGACGGCATGAACGTGGTGGGCGACCTGTTCGGCGACGGCAAGATGTTCCTGCCCCAGGTGGTGAAGTCCGCGCGGGTCATGAAGAAGGCCGTGGCGCACCTGATCCCGTTCATCGAGGCGCTCAAGCAGGAGGGCGACCGGCCCAACGGCAAGGTGCTCATGGCCACGGTGAAGGGCGACGTGCACGACATCGGCAAGAACATCGTGGGCGTGGTGCTCCAGTGCAACAACTTCGAGGTCATCGATCTCGGCGTGATGGTGCCCGCCCAGAAGATCCTGGACACCGCCGTGGAGCAGGACGTGGACGTGATCGGTCTCTCCGGCCTGATCACGCCGTCCCTGGAGGAGATGGCCCACATGGCCAAGGAGATGCAGCGCCTGGGCATGAAGCTGCCGCTGCTGATCGGCGGCGCCACCACCTCCCGTGCCCACACGGCTGTGAAGATCGAGCCCCACTACTCGGGCCCCACGGTGTGGGTCAAGGATGCCTCCCGCGCCGTGGGCGTGGTGCAGAGCCTGATCAGCCAGAACACCCGGGAAGAGTATGTGGCGAAGATTCGCGCCGAGTACCAGGAGGTGCGCCGCCACCATGCCGAACGGCAGAAGGAGCAGAAGTGGCTGACCCTCGCCCAGGCCCGGGACAACCGCACCCCGATCCAGTGGCAGGGCTACCAGCCGCCCCGCCCGAAGGCCCTCGACGCGGAGCCGGCCGGGGAGGGCATCACCGTGCTGCACCCCTTCGGGCCCGGCAGCGTGGTGATCCGCTTCGACGACTATCCCCTCGAGGATCTGCTCGGCTACATCGACTGGACGCCCTTCTTCCATGCCTGGCAGCTGCATGCCGCCTACCCGCGCATCTTCGACGACGAGGTGGTGGGCGAGGAGGCGAAGAAGCTGTTTGCCGATGCCCAGGTGATGCTGGAGACGATCATCAGGGAGGGGTGGCTCAAGGCCCGCGGCGTGATCGGCTTCTTCCCCGCCAACAGCGTGGATGCCGACGACATCGAGCTTTACCGCGACGAGGACCGCAAGGAGCCGCTGATGCGCCTGCACCACCTGCGCCAGCAGACCGAGCGTCGCGGCAAGGGGCCGAACCAGTGCCTGGCGGATTTCATCGCCCCCCGTGAGACCGGGCTGCCCGACTACCTGGGGGCCTTCGCGGTCACCGCCGGCATCGGTATCGACGAGCACGTGAAGCGTTTCGAGCAGGCCCACGACGACTACCACGCCATCATGCTCAAGGCGCTGGCCGACCGCCTGGCCGAGGCCCTGGCCGAGCGTATGCACGAGCGGGTGCGCCGGGAGTTCTGGGGCTATGCCGAAGTGGAGCAACTGGACAACGATGCCCTGATCCGCGAGGAATACCGGGGCATCCGCCCGGCCCCCGGCTATCCCGCCTGCCCCGAGCACACCGAGAAGGGCCTGCTCTGGGCGCTGCTCAAGCCCGAGGAGAATGCCGGCATGAGCATCACCGAGAGCTACGCCATGCTGCCCACCGCCGCCGTCTCCGGCTGGTACTTCGCCCATCCCGAGGCCAGGTACTTCAACGTGGGCAAGATCAACCGGGACCAGGTGGCCGACTACGCCAGGCGCAAGGGCATGAAGCCCGCCGAGGCGGAGCGCTGGCTGGCGCCCAACCTGGGGTATGAGCCGGAGGATTAGTCTTCGGTTGGGCGAAAGGGTAGGCCCGATAAGCGCAGCGCATCCGGCCTACGACCATGGTGATGGCGTAGACTGGGTAGGCGTGGCCGACGCTGATGTGTACGCCCCACTCACGCTCATGCCTATGAGGTGCATGCATGGCTGATGAAAGCAACGATGCCGTACAGGCCGACGAACACCGCCTGACACTGCGCAACACCCGCCCCGAGGATTATCCGGCGATGTGCGAGATCATGGAGCGGGTCTATCCGGGCCTGGACGGTGCCTGGAACCGGGAGCAGTTCGACTCACAGCTGTCGCGCTTCCCGGAAGGCCAGATCTGCATCGAGGACAATGGTCGGCTGGTGGCCGCGGCCATCAGCATGATCGTGGACTACGACCGCTGGGGTGACCGGCACACCTACAAGGCCATCACCGGCAACGGTTATCTCACCACCCACGACCCCAACGGCGACACCCTCTACGGCGTGGATGTCTTCGTGCACCCGGACTACCGGGGCCTGCGCCTCGGCCGGCGTCTCTACGATGCCCGCAAGGAACTGTGCGAGAAGCTCAACCTGCGCCGCATCGTCGCCGGCGGTCGCATCCCCGGCTACGTCAACTACCGCGACAAGATGACCCCGCAGCAGTACGTGGAACAGGTGAAGAACAAGGAGATCTACGATCCGATCCTGACCTTTCAGCTCTCCAATGATTTCCACGTGCGCCGCATCATCACCGGCTACCTGCCCGATGACACCGAGTCCCAGGCCTACGCCACGCTGATCGAGTGGATCAACATCTACTACGAGGAGAAGGAGAAGCTCATCGGCGGCGCTAAGCAGACGGTGCGGGTGGGCGCGGTGCAGTGGCAGATGCGTCCCACGGCGAGTCTCCAGGACCTCTATCAGCAGCTGGAGTATTTCGTCGATGCCGTGTCCGGCTACCAGGCTGACGTGATCCTGTTCCCGGAGTTCTTTACCGGCCCGCTGATGGCCCAGTTCAACCAGGAGAACCCCGCCGAGGCGGTACGCCACCTGGCGGAGTTCACCGAGCCGGTGCGCCAGGAGATGGTGCGCCTGGCGCTCGCCTACAACGTCAACATCATCGCCGGCAGCATGCCCGAGTACGAGGACCAGGTGCTGCACAACGTCTCCTACCTGTGCCGCCGGGACGGTACCTGGGAGAAGCAGTACAAGGTCCACATCACCCCCGATGAGCAGGCCTACTGGGGGCTCAAAGGCGGCGACCAGGTGCGCGTGTTCGACACCGACTTCGGCAGGATCGGCATCCTGATCTGTTACGACGTGGAGTTTCCGGAGCTGCCCCGGCTGATGGCCGACCAGGGGCTGCAGGTCCTGTTCGTGCCGTTCTGGACAGACACCAAGAACGCCTATCTCCGGGTGCGCCGTTGCGCCCAGGCACGGGCCATCGAGAACGAGTGCTACGTGGTGATCTCCGGCTCCGTGGGCAACCTGCCCCGGGTGGAGAACATGGACATGCAGTACGCCCAGGCGGCGGTGTTCACGCCTTCCGATTTTGCTTTTCCCCACGATGCCATCGCCGCCGAGGCCACGCCCAACACCGAGATGACCCTGATCGTGGACCTGGACCTGGACAACCTCAAGGACCTGCGCAGCCACGGCAGCGTGCGCAACCTGCACGACCGGCGCCTGGATCTGTATCGTGTGAGCTGGGTCAGGAAGTCGGAAGGGTGATCAGGAAGTCGGAAGGGTGAATTGGGAAGTGGGAAGTGAAGCAACTTCGCGCTTCCCAATTCACCCTTCCAACTTCATCTGAGCCCCGGTACCCGATCCTGCGTGGGGTCGTGCTCCCGGGGCGTGTCCGGGGGCAGGATGGCCAGCAGCTCCAGGTCGAACAGGATGGTCTCCTCGGGGCCGATGGCCCCGGCGCCGGCCACGCCGTAGGCCCGGTCCGGCGGGATCGCAAGACGCACCCGGCTGCCCACGGGCAGGTCCACCAGCACCTCCCGCCAGCCGGGGATGGTGCGATCCACGGCGATGGCGGAGGGCTCGCCGCGACGGTAGGAGCTGTCGAAGATGCGCCCGTCCAGGTGCCGGCCCTCGTAGTGCACCGAGACGATGTCCCCGGCGCCGGGCACCGGCCCGGATCCCGCCTCGAGCAGTTCCACCTGCACGCCGCTCGGCAGGGTGATGACACCCGGGCGCAAGCGGTTTTCGCTCAGGTAACGCCCGCCTTCCTCGGCATTGAGTTCCGCCAGGATGCGCCGCTCCTCCACCTGCCCCGGCGTCATGCCGCAGCTGCGGGCCACCAGGAATATGGCCAGCAGGGAGATCAGGCTCAGGATGATGACGCGTGCCATGAAGTCCTCACCAGGGAATGAGCGTGCCGTCGATGTCGAAGAAGCTGCCGGCATCCTCCGGCCGCAGGCGCGCCAGGATCCCGCGCATGCCCTCCACCGAGGTCTCGGCGTCGATCTCGCCGTGGGGACCGCCCATGTCGGTGCGCACCCAGCCGGGGTGCAGCACCACGGCGATGATGCCCCTCGGGGCCAGGTCGATCGCGGCGCTTTTCATCACCGCGTTCAGGGCCGCCTTGCCGCTGCGATAGATGTAGGCGCCGCCGGAGCGGTTGTCCGCCATGCTGCCCATCTTGCTGGTGAGCGAGGCGATGCGTTTCAGTTCACTCCTCGCCACGTTGTCCACCAGGGCCTCCATCATCTTCATGGGGCCGATCACGTTGGTGCGGAAGTTCTCGATCCAGGCGGCCTCGTCGGTGTGTCCGAAGCGCACGTTGTCCGGGCCGTAGCTGCCGGCGTTGTTGAGCAGCAGGTCCACGGGCGCATCGCCCACCACCGCGGCCAGCGCCTGGATGTGGGCGGTCCGGGTGACGTCCAGGGGATGCACGCTCACCCGGCCGTCGCTGGCGGCGGCCAGGCGGTTCAGGGCCTCGGCCCTTTCCGGCTGACGGCAGCCGGCATAGACGCGCCAGCCCTCGGCGGCGTACTGGCGGGTGAATTCCAGGCCGATGCCGCGATTGGCGCCGGTGATGACGAGGGTGTGAGTCATGGCCATGGTCCGCTTGGGTGAAATGCTCAAATCATGAGGCTGACAGTGTCAGGCAACGGCACTGCCAAACAAGTTCAAGGTTTGCGCAGACACTATAGCCTGCCCACGCAGCTGATCAAGCAATGTCCACCGGCTGTCCATTTGGTGAAACAGTGCACTACGCCTTGTCCAGACAAGCAGTTACACTGCGAATTGGGCGATTGTGGCCCCTCACTCACACTTACGGGATCTGCATGGTGGTCGATCAGGACACGGTACTGGAGCCGAGGCCCGTCATCCTCATCGTGGATGATTCGCGGGTCATGCGCCAGGCACTGAAGAAGATCCTCACGCCCTTGTACGCCGTGGCCGAGGCGGGCGACGGCGAGGACGGCTGGGCCCAGGTGCTGAGCCAGCGCGCCATCGCCGGGGTGTTCACCGATCTGTCCATGCCGCGCCTGGATGGCTACGGGCTCATCCGGCGCATCCGGGAATCGGGCGATGGCCGCATCAGCAAACTGCCCATCCTGCTGATCACCGGCAACGAGGACAGCGCTGGCACCCGGGAGCGCGCCCTGGCCGCCGGCGCCACCGGCGTGATCATGAAGCCCTTCAATGCCCAGGACGTGCTCGGCGTGGCCCAGCAGCACGTCCAGCTCCCCGCGCCCAAACCAAAGCCCTCACCCGCTCCGGCCGCGCCGCCCCCGGCGCTCCCCGTGGCCTCCGCCGACGCCGCCGAGGCGGCCGCGCTGCGCGCCCGGGTGACGGAACTGGAAACCACCCTGCGTGACGTGCGCAGCCAGCTCAAGAGCTGGCAGGACGAGATGCGCAAGGCGGAGGCGGCCTCGGTGTCGGCCAATGCGGAATGGGAACAGACCGTGGAGCTGACCCGCCGCCAGCTGCGCGAGGCCATGTCCGAGCGGGACCGCGCCAAGGGCGAACTGGAGCGTCTGCGCACGGAGCTGATCCTGCGCCAGCAGAGCGTGGACGAACAGCGGGTGACCGAACGCCTGCGCGAGATGGAGGCGCAGCTCAAGGAGGCCCGCGAGGGGCAGAAGTCCGCCCAGGAAGCGGCCACCCGCTTCGGTGTCGAACGCCAGCGCCTGGAAGACGAGATGTCGGCGCGCATCAGCGCCCTGGAGGCCCGGGTCAAGCAGTCCAACGAGGCCGAGCAGTCCGCCCGTGAGGCCCTGGCCCGGTCCCTGGCCGAGCGCGAGCGCATGGCCGCCACCCTGGGGCGCGCCGGCAGCCTGGAGACCGAGCTGGAGCAGGCGCGCACGGAACTGGCCGGTGCCACCAAGGAACTGGAGGTCCTGCGGCTTTCCCAGGGGCGCACCGGCAGCATGGAGGCCGAGCTGCGCGATCTACGGGCACAACTGACCAGCGCCCAGCGGGAGCTGGAGGGCCTGCGTGAGGCCAGAGACCGTGCCGGCAGCCTGGAGAGCCAGTTGCAGGAGGCCCGGTCGAGTCTCGCCAGCACCAGCGAGGAGCTTGCGGAGCTGCGTACGGCCTTGGAGCGCGTCGAGGACGAACGGACCACGCTGCGCGCCTACCTGGCCAGCGAGCAGGATGCCCGCGCTGGACTGGAGGAGCGCCTGGATGTGCTCCAGGAAGGCCTCACGGAGCGTGAACAGGCCATGGCCGACAGCGAGTCGCGGCGCGAGGACCTGGAGCGGGCCGCGAACCAGATGCGCGAGCGGGCCGAACGGGCCGAGCAGGCCATGGAGCGCCTGGAGCGTGAGGCCCGGGAAGTGGCCGAGCAGGAGGCCAGCGAGGAGGATTACCAGGCCATGCTGGCGGCCCTGCGCACCCGGGCCGAGAATGCCGAACTCAGTCAGCTGCAGCTTGAGGACGAGCTGGTGGAGACGGCCGCCAAGCTCGAACGCAGTGATCATGCCCGGGAGACGGCGGAACGGGAGTTGCGCAACCTGATGCGGGAACTGGCCGATGCCCGGCGTTCCATACGCCAGCTGCAGACGGCCGCCCAGGCCGCCACCCGCCCGTCCGTCGAGGCGCCGCGCCCTGCGGCGGAGCCGGTACAGGTGGAGCAGAAACCGCAGGCTCGCCCCTGGCCCGAGCCGGTCCTGGAGCGCACACTCGAGGATGACGACTCCCTGGTGTCATTTTCCATGGACGACGAGCGCGAGCCTGCGAAGCCGACTGCCGAGGCAAAAGGCGTCGAGGTGGGGGAGGCGGCCAGTGCGTCCCGGGAGAAGGATGCCGGGCGCAGCGGCTTCATGCCCGATTCCCTGATCCGCCAGTGGGAAGAGCAGCGTCGCCGTCAGCGGCGCATGCAGGTGGCGGCCGTGGTGGCCATGGCGGTGATCATGGCGCTGGTGTTCTATTTCATTCTCACCTGAGCGACATCGAACCCCAAAACAAAAGGCCCGCGGAAATCCGCGGGCCTTTTGTTTTGGGGCACTGTGCTGAGGTGTGCTTCAGCGAGCGAAGGTCTCGGCCAGGAAACGTTCCAGTTCGGCCCAGGACTCCCGGTCCGCATCGGCGTTGTAGCCCACTGGCATGTTGAACTTGCGGGCGGCCTCGTCGGCGGCGGGGTTGGTGAAGCTGTGGGTGGCGCCGTCATAGCCGACGAAGTGGAAGTCCACGCCGGCGGCAGTCATCTCCTCCTTGAAGGCGGCGACCTGCTCCGGGGGTACCATCGGGTCGTCGTTGCCGTGCAGCACCAGCACCCGCGAGTTCACCTGGCCGGCCTGGGCCGGGCTCTGGGTGGCCAGGGCGCCGTGGAAGCTGGCCACACCCAGCAGGTCCGCGCCGGAGCGGGCCATCTCCAGGACCACGGAGCCGCCGAAGCAGTAGCCGATGGCGGCCACCTTGCTGTCGTCCGCCTCGCTGCGGCTGCGCAGGAAGGCGTCGGCGGCCTGGAAGCGCTGCATCATCAGTTCACGGTTCTGCCGGATGGCACCGGCGAATCGCCCGGCATCCTGGGGGTGGTCGGCGGTCTGGCCGTCGCCGTACATGTCCACGGCCAGGGCGGTGTAACCCAGCTCCGCCAGGCGGCGGGCCTGGTGGCGGGCGTGTTCGTTGTGGCCCCACCACTCGTGAATCACCAGCACCCCGGGGCGCGGCCCGGTGGCGGAGGCGTCATAGGCCAGGTAGCCCTTCAGGGTGGTGCCGTTGTCGGTATAGGTGACTTCCTCGCCGCGTATGTCGGCGGCGTGGGCCAGCCCCGCGGACAGGGCCAGGAACATCAGTGCGAGCAGACGAGCCATGGGATTCTCCTTACGCTTTGGTGTTGTTTTACGGGCAAGGCTTGAAGTGTGACGATCCATGTAACGGGATTCTGACTATAGCCTCTCCGACTGAACCGGGGGGTGTGACAAGAGACGGTCAGCAGACCGAAAGGTTCAGCGCAGACGTGCGGCCAGTTCCCGGGCCGCCTGGTTGGCCACCCGGGAGCGTTCGTCCCGGATGGCGTCCACCAGGGCCAGCAGCTGGTGCAGGGTAGGATCCGCCAGGGCCGCCTGGGGCACGGAACGGTACAGGGGCGAGAAGGCATAGCCGCGCACCGGGCCTTGGGGGTGGGGCCAGACCGGCGGGGGCTCGTCGCCGGGATTGGCGCCGGGGATACCGGCCAGGGGCTCGGCGGCATGGGCGGTGGGCACCCCCTGGGTCAGGGCACCCCGGTCCGGCGGAAAGGCGTACTTCACGCCGTGGACCAGGAACTCGTGCAGGGCGATCAGGTTGGGCCTGGGGTTGGCGCCGTCCCGGCCGGGGCCGGCCAGCCGGGCGCGCACCGCCCGCCGTACGCCGGCATTGATCTCCGAGGCGCTCATGAACAGGCTCTGGGAGAGCTGCTGGTAGGTCCAGGGCTCACGGCCAAGGCTGACCAGCTTGAGGCAGATGAAGATGTCCTGGGGCTTGAGTACCATGGCTGATATGGTATTCGCGAAGTGCAAACCCTGCAACGGGGCACCGATCCGGAGTGTGGCCGCCGCGCCCGCGGGCGAATGGTCTATCATGGGGGTGGGCCGGACGGTGCCGAGATCGCCGGGTCCCTCCCACCCACCATCGGAGGCTCAATGTCCCTGACCCTGGATGAACTGCTGGAACAGACGGAAGGGCTGGTATCACTGCCCGCCATCGCGGTCCGTCTCAACGAACTGGTCGAAGACCCCAAATCCTCGACAGCAGACATCGCCAGCCTCATCAGCCAGGACCCGAGCCTCACCCTGCGTCTGCTGAAACTGGCCAACAGCCCCCTGTACGGTTTCAGTACCAGTGTGGACACCATCACCCGGGCGGTGACCGTCATCGGCGCCGGCCGTATCCGCGACCTGGTCATCGCCACCACCGTGCCCAAGGCCTTCGACGGGGTGGAGAACCCCCTGCTGTCCCTTGAGGACTTCTGGCGACACAGCATCTATTGCGGGCTGGCTGCCAGGCTGATGGCGGAGCAGGTGATGCCCAAGCGGGCCGAGACGGTGTTCATTGCGGGGCTGCTCCATGACATCGGCCGGCTGCTGATCTTCAACCGGGAGCCCGACGAGGCACACCAGGCCTTCCTGCTGGCCCTGCAGAAATCCTCTGAACTGGGCCCCCAGAGCGCCGAGCGGGAGGTCCTGGGTTATGACCACGCGGAAGTGGGCGGCGAGCTGGCGGCCCGCTGGAAACTGCCGGTGAGCCTGCAGGAGTGCATCCGCTGGCACCACCGGCCCGGGGATGCCCGGGACTACCCCATGGAAGTAGCCCTGGTGCACATGGCCAATTCCGTGGCCCACATGGCGGAGCTCGACACCCGGGATGCCCGGGACGTGCCGCCCATCGAGGACATCGCCTTCGAGCGCACCGGTCTGACGCGTGCCAGCCTCGGCCCGGTGGTGGAGCAGGCCCAGCAGCAGGTGGTGGAGACCGAGGCCCTGATCCTGGGCGCCTGAGGACTTACTCTAATAATCTCTCGATACTGTGAAGCCCATCACAGGCCAGAGCCCCGGCCAGGCGCAGTGTAGGCTATGAATGTTCTTAGATGTGAACGCCTTCACACGGCAGGAGGCCCTATGGCTTACGCAGTGGTCATCAACCTGGATCACGAACACGACACCTACGAGAACTGTCGTGCCCTCTGGGCACAGATCCAGTCCAGCATGGTCAGGGCCGGTTTCCGTCTCGATGGCCGGGTGTTCGTCATCAACCTGCCCGAGCAGGAGGCCGGCGAGCGCGCCCGCGCCGCCATCGAGGGCATCGAGCACGACCGGGACTTCTCCCACAAGCGCATCTACAACCACCTGCGGGATTTCTACGGCTACGACCTGGGCTGCACCCAGAACCTGATGGTGCCGCCGGCGAGCAGCATCCAGGTGAAGGAAATGCGTAGGGCGCAATAGCGCCCTTAAGTGGGAAGTGTGAATTGGGAAGTGCGAAGTAAGGTCTTTACTTCCAACTTCTCAATTCACACTTCGTACTTTGTTCCCAATTCCTACTTCTCACTTCCGCTTCACCCCCCTCACCGCCACCGCCTGCATCGGGTCGTCCGGCCAGTGATGCTTGGGGTAGCGTCCCTTGAGATCCTTTTTCACCTCCGCGTAGGTCCTGGCCCAGAAACCGGCCAGGTCCCGGGTCACCTGCACGGGACGCTGGGCCGGTGACAGCAGGTGCAGGGTCAGGGGGACCCGGCCGCCGCCGATGACCGGGGTCTCGGTGAGTCCGAACATCTCCTGGATGCGCACCGCCAGCACCGGGCCCGCGGGCTCGCTGTAGTCGATGCGGATCTCGGAGCCGCTGGGCACGGCGAGGCGCTCCGGGGCGAGGGTGTCCAGTAGCTGCTGCCGGGGCCAGTCCAGCAGTCCCAGCAGGGCGGCGCGCAGGTCCAGGCGGCGCAGGTGGCTCAGGCGGGTCATGCCGGTGAGCCAGGGACCGAGCCAGTCCTCCAGGGTGGCCAGCAGGGCCGCGTCGCTCACGTCGGGCCACTCGCCGGCCCTGCCGTCGGCCGAACTCAACTGGTGCACGAAGGCCAGGCGCTGGCGCAGCCGCTCGCTCTCCGGCGTCCAGGGCAGGCAGGCAAGGCCCCGCTCGCGGATGGCCTCGATGAGCAGTCGGGTCATGGCCAGGGGGGAGACCACCTCCAGCGGCCGGCTGTCCAGCACCAGGGCGCCCAGGCGGCGTTCCAGGCGGGCCACGGCGGCGCCCTGTTGGTCATCCCAGTCGATGCGTTCCTGTTCGTTGATCAGTGACGGCAGTTCCGCCTCCAGGGTGGCCCGATCCAGGGGTGCGGCCAGGCGGATGACCGCGTCCCGGCCGGCGCCGTCCAGGACCGCGGCCACCAGGCAGCCGGCGCCGCCCAGCGGATCCTCGTCCGGGAGACGTGCGCCGCGTCCGCCGGAGAGCAGGTAGCGGGCCTCGCCACCCGGGCGGCGCAGGGCGATGCGGTCCGGATAGGCCAGGGCCAGCAGAAGGCCGGCGGCCTCCGGGTCCACGGCCTCGCGGGCGTCGATGCCCAGGTGCTCGAGCCAGCGCCCGGCCTGGGTGCGGATGCGCGCCAGGGTGCCCGCCTGTGGGCCACCGCGTGCACCGCCCGGCTCGGCGAGCGCGCGCAGGCGCAGCCGCAGGTCGCTGCCGGCATCCCGAGGCAGGGGGTCGCGCTCCTCCAGCAGGGCGGTGAGCAGGCAGGCGGTGTGCCCCAGCCCCCGGGCGGTGGCGCCCAGCAGCATGTGCCCCAGGCGCGGATGGGTGCCCAGGGCCTCCAGGGCACGGCCGTGGTCGGTGACCTTGCCGTCATTATCCAGGGCGCCCAGTTCTCGCAGCAGTTCCCGTCCCTGGGCCAGGGCCGGGCGCGGGGGCGGGTCCAGCCAGGCCAGTTCAGCGGCCTCGGCGCCCCAGCAGGCCAGGGTCAGGGCCAGGGGTGCTAAGTCCGCTTCCAGGATCTCCGGCGGGGTCTGGGCGGCCATGCGGGCGTTGGCCTCCTCGGCCCAGAGACGGACGCAGACCCCCGGTTCCAGGCGGCCCGCGCGGCCCCGCCGCTGCTCGGCGCTGGCCTGGCTGATGCGCACCGTCTCGAGCCGGGTGAGGCCGGTGCGCAGGTCGAACACCGGCCGGCGGGCCAGGCCCGAGTCCACAACCACCCGGATGCCCTCGATGGTCAGGCTGGTCTCGGCGATGTCCGTGGCCAGCACCACCTTGCGCTGCCCGGGGGGCGTCGGGGCGATGGCGGCGTCCTGGTCCTGGGGCGGCAGGGCCCCGTACAGGGGGCGGATGTGGGTATCGGGTTTCACCCGGTCTTGCAGACCCCGGGCGGTCTGCTCGATCTCCCGCTGACCGGGCAGGAACACCAGCACGTTGCCGGTTTCCGTCTCCAGGGCCTCGAGCACCGCCGGGACCACGGCCTGGGCCAGGTTGCGCCCATCCGGCGCGGGTCCCCGGTGGCGTATGGACACCGGGTAGCTGCGGCCCTCGCTGCTGATCACCGGGGCGTCGCCCGAGGCATCGGCCATGAGCCGGCCCACGGCCCGGGTGTCCAGGGTCGCGGACATGACCAGCAGGCGCAGGTCCGGGCGCAGCAGTTCCCGGGCCTGCAGGCACAGGGCGAGCCCCAGGTCCGCCTGCAGGCTGCGTTCGTGGAACTCATCGAAGATCACCGCGCTCACGCCCTCCAGGGACGGGTCCCGCTGCAGGCGCCGGGTGAGGATGCCCTCGGTGACCACCTCGATGCGGGTGGCGGGGCCGGTGAGCCGGTCCAGGCGGGTGGTCAGGCCCACGGTCTCACCCGGGCGTTCGCCGCGCTCGGCGGCCATGCGCCGGGCCGCGGCCCGGGCCGCCAGGCGCCGGGGTTCCAGCAGCAGGATCCGGCCCGTGCACCAGGGGGCCTCCAGCAAGGCCGGCGGCACGCGGGTGGTCTTGCCGGCCCCGGGCGGGGCCTGGAGCACGGCCGCACCCCGCCCGGCCAGGGCCTCGAGCAGGGCGGGCAGGCAGGCGTCCACGGGCAGTGGGGCGGGATCGGCTCGCATGGGGCAGGGGTAACTTGCTAGTCTTGGTGCATGGCGCGGCGCTCATGGTGCCGCGGTCGAAGAACAAGAAGCCATCATAACAGCGGGCGAGGAACGCCCCGTAGGAGAATCTCATGCGCGTGTTTGCCGCCCTGGTCGGGGCCTTTGCCCTGAGCCTTTTCACCCTGTCCTCGGCCCAGGCCGAGGTGATGCACGACTGGTGGGATGCCGCCTGGTGGGAGCGCGGCGAACTGGTCGTGCCCGAGAATCACAAGGTGGTCGTGACCCGGGACAGCTACGACAGCGGGGATGTGGACGTGCCTGTGATGATCGCCCGGCCCGACGACGGCAAGAAGTACCCGGCGGTGCTGTTCGTGCACGGCCGGCGCGGCCTGGATGATCTGATCGAGCTGCACGTCAAGCGTCTGGCTGCCCGGGGCTTCGTGGTGGTCGCCCCGGATCTCTACACCGGCCGATTCATCGAGAAGTTCCCCATCGAGCACGATTATGTGCTGGAGAAGGACCTCAACCATGGTCTGGACTTCCTCCTGGCCCGGGATGACCTGAGCAGCCAGCAGGCCTGCGCCTACTCCCATACCCGGGGCGGCTACTACTCCCTGAAGGTGGCCGTGACCTATGAGCGGCAGGGCAATGGTATCGCCTGTTACGTGTCCTACTATCCTCATATGCAGGACCCCAATGCGCCGGAACCCATGCAGGTCTACCGCTATGCCCCGGAGGCGGATCAGCTCACCATCCCCGTGCTGGTGATGCTCGGTGAGCACGAGCAGTACCAGCGCCGCCGCGGTGCCGAGATGGCCATCAGTGCCCTGCGCAACCGGGACAGGCCCGCGCAGCTTGTGGTCTATCCGGGCGTCGGTCGGGGCTTCGATTTCCGGGATCCCGCCGTGCGCACCTTCGCCGATGACCTGGCCACCAAGGACGCCATCCAGCGGGCCAGCCGGTTCATGAAGGAGCACCTGAAGTAGGTTTCCAAGGTTACAGGCAGGGCGCCCCGGGGAATCTGCGGCAGGTATGGTGGTCGAAGTTTTTTATGAAGCCGAGTTCCCTGATATTTCGAAGCCTGCTGCTGATGTCGGCCGCCCTGTGGCTCGGCGCCTGCGCCAGCACGGTGCCGGAACCCATCCGGCAGGCGCCGGCCGCTGCCCCCCTGCCCGACGAGGTGCGCGCCGACCCGGCCCGGTTCCAGGGCAGCCAGGTGCGCTGGGGCGGGGTGATCGCCGGGGTGACCAATCGCAGCAACGATACCCTGGTGGAGGTGGTCTCCCGCCCCCTGACCAGCAGCGGCAGGCCCCGGGAGACCGATGTCACCCAGGGCCGTTTCCTGGCCCGGGTGCCCGGATTCCTGGATCCGGCTGTTTATGCCAGCGGACGCGAGATCACCGTCGCTGGCCGCGTAGCGGGTCTCGAATCGCGCCGGGTGGGCGACTTTGATTATCCCTACGTGCTGGTAGACGTGGAGACCCACTATCTGTGGGCGGTGCGTGAACCGGTTCGCGATCCCTATTACTCGCCCTGGTGGTATGACCCCTGGTATCCCTACCATCCCATGTACGGGCCCTGGCGGAGATATTGATCATCGAATTCAAAATTCAAGATTCAAAATTCAAAGGGGCGGCACCTTTGAATTTTGAATCTTGAATTTTGAATTTTGAATCTGAACTGCATTCAACGGAGTGCTCATGCGCTATCTACTGGTTTCCCTGCTTGCTCTCGCGCTGCTGGCCGGTTGCGCCACGGGGCCCCGTTACGAGACCACGGGCGTGGCCACGGAACTGAGCCCCGCCGAGGTCTCCGCCAGCGCCCAGGTCTTTCAGGGCAGCCAGGTGATCTGGGGCGGCATGATCGTGGCCACCCGCAACCTGGCCGACTACACGGAGATCGAGGTCCTGGGCTATCCCTTGGAAAGCAACCAGCGTCCCGCCACCAATCGCACTCCCCAGGGGCGCTTCCTGGTACGTACCCCCGGCTACCTGGAACAGGTGGACTACGCCCCTGGCCGGCGCATCACGGTCACCGGCACCCTGGGCGAGAACGTACAGGGACAGGTGGGCGAGGCCGCCTACACCTATCCCCTGGTGCAAGCCCGCGACACCCACCTCTGGCCCATCGATACCCCCCGCACCGACTCCGGCCCGAGCACGCGCTTCAGCATCGGCGTGGGTGTGATCTTCAGGTAGAAGTCTCAAGTGGCCCGTGGCAAGGAAGCCCATATGCATCACCGGAATATCGAGTGGCTTTTTTTGCCTTTGCTTGCCACTAGCCACTTGCCACTAGCCACTGTGCTTTAATACCCCCATGGCACAGTCCGGCTCCGACCACCAGCTCTGGTTCACCCGTCGCCAAGGGGCGGTGAGCGGACCCTATCCCTCCGGACTGATTTCCCGCTACCTGATCCTCGGCCGTCTGAATCTGGACGACCAGGTGAGCCAGGACCAGCACACCTGGTCGCCCATCTCCGCCTTCCCCGAACTGATCCCGCCCGAGTTTCTGTTACCCGACGATGCCGAAGGCCGCGAGGCGCGGCTGCGTGCGCGCCTGCGGGAGGACGAGCGCCAGACGGTGAACCGGCGCGAACCGGAGGAGGGCGTCATCATCGGCGACCAGCGCCGCAGTGACCGGCGGGCGCCGGAGTCTCCGGAATTCATCCAGCATCGCCTACAGCGGGAGCGCATCTCCCAGGCGGAACCCCTGGGGATGCCCCCTCGTTCGGTGCCCTGGGCCCTGGCCGGCGTGGCCGTGGTCTTGGTGCTGGGCCTGCTGGTGCTCATGGGGGACGGCCGCGAACCTGCGGTCCCGGAGCCGGACTGCCGGGCGGCGCCGGCACCGGGGGTGAACTGGAGCTACTGCCGCAAGACGGGACTCGACCTGAGCGGGGTCGATCTGACCGGCGCCACCCTGGTCAGCACCGATTTCATGCTCGCCGTGCTGACGGGCGCCCAACTGGCCGGTGCCGACCTGAGCTACGCGGACCTGCGCCGCAGTGACCTGCGGCAGGCGGACCTCACCGGGGCCAAGCTGGTGGGCACCATGCTCCAGGAGGCCCGACTGCAGGGTGCCCGCTTCTCCGGCGCGGACCTGAGCTACGCGGATCTACGCGGCACCCCCCTGGAGGGCGTCGACCTCACGGGCGTGCCGCTGGGCCGAGCCGTGTGGATCGATGGGCGGGTGTGTGCGGAGGGGTCGGTGGGGGAATGCTTGTAGAGCGAATTCAAAATTCAAGATTCAAAATTCAAAGGGCTAGGAGCCTGGGCGGTAGAAACCTGCAGCGTTAGAATTGGCTATGCCGACGACCTACCGCCCCTACAATCCCGATCAGCAGTTACTGTTGCCCGCGTCGCTCAAGGAGTGGCTTCCGGAGCAGCATTTGGCCTACTTCGTCTCCGATGCGGTGGACGCCTTGGATCTCACGGCGTTTCATGCCCGCTATGAAGGCGATGGCAGGCGCCGACAGCCGTTTGATCCGGCGATGATGGTGAAGGTGCTGACGTATGCCTACGCCAACGGGGTGTTTTC
>NZ_KB898965.1 GCF_000377945.1 Thioalkalivibrio sulfidiphilus | reverse complement strand
CTCAGTCGGCCGTATAGCCCGATACGGCGCTCCCTCGGAAAATCCCCTGTGCGGCCAATATCCTGCGCGATCATCGCACGAATTCATGAAACATTCGGGCTAGCGCGTCCAGCGGTCCGCGCGCCCGCCCGGAAGCAGGGGCACGAGCAGACCGCCGAGCAGGGTGGAACCGAGCAGGAACAGGTGCAGGTTCACGGCACCCGCGAGCGCCGCCTCGCCACCGACGCCAAAGGGCAGCAGGGCGGCCACCACGCCGGCCTCGTAGGTGCCCGCGCCGGCCACGCCGTGCACGGGCAGTACGCTGGTCAGGTCGCCGGCGATCACCGCCAGCCAGGCGGCGGCCAGCGGCGCCTCCAGGAACAGGCCCAGCACCCAGACGAACACCGCGAGCTTGAGCAGCCAGTTGGCGAAGGTCCAGGCCCAGGCGCGCCAGAAGTCCCCGGCGTTGCCCGGCAATGCGTCCAGCACTCGGTAGAGCTTGCCGCGCAGCCCGTCATCGTCAGGCGTGCCCAGCCGATCCCGCAAAGCGGGCGCCAGCCGTTGCGCAACCACCAGCGTCAGCAGCCAGGCGGCGGCCAGCGGGACAGCCACGGCGGGACCGAGCAGGTGACTGCCAAGGGCCAGCAGCGCAAACAGCGCGAGGGTGTGCAGGTCCATGAGCCGGAACCATAACAGCACCGGCACGGAGTGCAGGGCCGGCACGCTGAAGTCCCGGGCCATGAGCACGGGGAAGCTCAGTTCGCCGGTGCGCATGGGCAGCAGGTTGTTGAGCAGGTTGTGGGTCAGTGTCAGGCGCAGGCAGGCCGGGAAGCGGCCGCGCATCTGCGCCCGGTAGTAGTCGTAGACGCGCAGCGCGCGCAGCCAGTAGGTGAGGAAGGCCAGGACCAGCGCGCCGAGCACGCCGGGGAGCGGGACCTCACGCCAGGGGGCGAGCAGCGGCGCCCAGCCGAAGTACCATTCCACGAACACCAGGAAGGCGAGGAGGATCAGGATCGCCAGCAGTGTCTTGGGCCGGATCATGGACATCATGGCGTGTGTGGGCGCCGTACTGGTGGCGCAGGGGGGCGGGCGGTTAGACTTTGCACCTTTTGACGGACGAGCCCCGGCATGACTGACAGAACTTCCGGCGATGCGGCCCTGCAGGGGCTTTCCGAGCGCTGGCTCGCGGTGCTGCTGTGTGTGGCGGTGTTCTCCGCCTTCTTCTTCAACATGCACGGCTTCCCGCTGTTCGACCTGGATGAAGGGGCCTTCAGCGAGGCGACCCGTGACATGCTGGCGCGGGGTGACTTTATCGCCACCTATCTCTATGGCGAGCCCCGCTATGATAAGCCCATCCTCATTTACTGGCTACAGGCCGTCTCGGTCACCCTGTTCGGGCTGAACGAGTTCGCCCTGCGTCTGCCCTCGGCCCTGGCGGCCGCCGCGTGGATGCTCGCGGTGTATGCCTTCACCGCCCGGGTCACGGACCGGCGCACCGGGCTTGTCGCCGCGATCATCGGTGCCACCCTCTTCGAGGTGAGCGTGATCGGCAAGGCGGCCATCGCCGATGCCCTGCTCAACCTGCTCATCGCCGCCAGCATGTTCGCCATCTACCTGCACTACCGGGAAGGCGGCCGGCGCTGGATGTACGCCGCGTTCCTGCTCATGGGCCTCGGGTTCCTCACCAAGGGGCCGGTGGCGGTGGCGATCCCGTTTGCCGCGAGCCTGATCTTCTTTGCCCTCAAGGGACGTTTCCGCGACTGGCTGCGCGCGGTGTTCAATCCCGTGGGCATCCTCCTGTTCCTGATCGTGGTGCTGCCCTGGTACGGGGCGGTGACGCTGCGCGAAGGACCCGGGTTCATCCTGGGCTTCCTGCTGGAACACAACCTGGGCCGTTTCCAGCAGCCCATGGAGGGACACAGCGGACCGATCTACTACTACATCCCCGTGCTGCTCATCGGCCTGTTGCCCTGGACCACGGTGCTGGTGGCGGCCCTGTGGTGGGCCGCGCGCCGGGCACGTGGCGATGACCTGCAGCTGTTCCTGCTCATCTGGTTCGTGCTGGTGTTCGTGCTGTTCTCCCTGGCCGGCACCAAGCTGCCCCATTACATCCTCTATGGCGTGACGCCGCTGTTCGTGCTGATGGCCCTGCACCTGGAGCGTCTGAACCTCAAGGGACTGGGCGTCGGCATGCTCGCCGTTCTGCCGGCGCCGCTGTTCTTCGCCCTCATGCTGGCCTTTCCGAGCATCGTCGAGATCGCGGCAGCACAGGTCAGGGACCCCTTCACCGCCGCGCTGCTGAGCGACGTGGACCGGCATTTCGGCCTGCTGTGGTACGGCGTGTTCGGAGTCGCCCTGGCGGTCAGCCTGTGGGCGCTGTTCGCGCGCCGCGTGCACCTGGCCTGGCGCCTCGGCCTGCTGGGTGTGCTGGTGACGGCCACCGTGGCCGGCCTGCTGCTGCCCACGGTGGCGGCGGTCCAGCAGGGCCCCATCCGCGATGCGGCCCTGGCAGCTCGGGAGCGACCCGAGACGGTGGTGATGGTGGGGCTCAACAACCCGAGCTTCAACGTCTACGCCCGGCGTCACGTGGAGCGCCGGGATCCGCAACCCGGAGAGGTGGCGGTGACACGCATCACCTCGCTGCATCGTCTGCCCGAGCACGAGGTGCTCTTCGAGCGCAACGGCGTGCTGCTGGTGAAGGTGGTTGATTAGTGCTTGGTGCTTTGTGCTTGGTGCTTGGTACTTTGTGATAGACAAAGCACAAAGCACAAAGCACAAAGCACAAAGCACAAAGCACAAAGCACACCCCTCCCTTGAGCCCGGTACGCCCCGGCGTTAGGCTTAATCCATCAAGGACGACACCCCATGGACGGATCCATGAACCTCGCCACCCTGTATGCCCGTGCCCTGGACGGCATCCACGCACCCCCGGTCCAGATCGAAGTCCATCTCGCCAACGGCCTGCCCGCCTGCGCCATCGTCGGCCTGCCCGAGGCGGCGGTGCGCGAGAGCCGGGAGCGGGTGCGCGCCGCCCTGATCACCAGCGGTTTCGAATTTCCCGCCCGTCGCATCACCGTCAACCTCGCCCCCGCCGATCTGCCCAAGGACGGCGGGCGTTTCGATCTGGGCATCGCCCTGGGCCTGCTGGCCGCCTCGGGTCAGTTGCCGGTCTCCGCCATGGCGGGCTACGAGTTCGTGGGCGAGCTGGGGCTCGACGGGGAGCTGCGTCCGGTGCGCGGGGTGCTGCCCGCGGCCCTGTCCGTCCGCTCGGCGGGGCGCAGCCTGGTGGTGGCGAGGGAGGATGCCGACGAGGCGGCCCTGGTACGGGGCTGCCGGGTGTTGGCGGCGGGCCATCTGCTGGAGGTCTGTGCCCACCTGCGGGGCGAGACCCTGCTTGCGGAGCATCCCGCCCCGCAAACCGGAGAAGGAACCCATGAGGGTGCGGATCTCGCCGAGGTGCGCGGTCAGCCCCAGGCCCGGCGGGTGCTGGAGATCGCGGCCGCCGGCGAGCACCACCTGCTGATGATCGGCCCGCCAGGCACCGGCAAGACCATGCTGGCCAGCCGTCTGCCGGGGTTGCTGCCGCCCATGAGCGACGACGAGGCGTTGACGACTGCCGCCATCCACGCAGTGAGCGGCCAGCCCCTGGACCTCAAGCGCTGGAAACGGCGCCCGTTTCGCGCCCCGCACCACACCGCCTCCGGCGTGGCCCTGGTGGGCGGCGGTTCCAGTCCCCGGCCCGGTGAGATCTCCCTGGCCCACAACGGCGTGCTGTTCCTGGACGAGCTGGCGGAGTTCGACCGGCGGGTGCTGGACGTGCTGCGCGAGCCCCTGGAGAGCGGCGCCATCACCATCTCCCGGGCCGCCCGGCAGGCGGAGTTCCCGGCCCGCTTCCAGCTGGTGGCGGCCATGAACCCCTGCCCCCAGGGTTATGACTGCGATCTCGCCGCCAACTGTCGCTGCAGCTCTGAGCAGATCCGCCGCCAGCGCGCGCGGCTCTCGGCGCCGTTCCTGGACCGCATCGACCTGTCGGTGCAGGTGCCGCGCCTGGCCAAGGACCAGCTGTTCGACGCCGAGGGCCCGATGCCCGAGGACAGCGCCACGGTGCGGGCCCGGGTGCTGGATTGCCGTGAGCGGCAGCTGGCGCGCCAGGGCCACAGCAATGCGCAGCTGGACGGCCATGGGATCCGCATCCATTGCGCCCTGGACGGGGCGGCGCGGGGGATGCTCGAGTCAGCCATGGAGCGGTTTCATCTCTCCGCCCGTTCCGCCCACCGCATCCTGCGGGTGGCGAGGACCATCGCCGATCTGGCGGGGAGCGAGGGGATTGCGCCGGAGCACCTGGCGGAGTCATTGACCTACCGGGCGCTGGATCGCTGGCGGATGTAAGTGGCTAGTGGCAAGTCTCAAGTGGCAAGGAACCCCTCATTTCTCTCAGGGAGAGGGTCGGAGTGAGGGTGGTGTTCCTTGCCACTAGCCACTTGAGACTTGCCACAAAAAAGGGCGCCATAAGGCGCCCTTTTTTGTGGTCCTGCCGGTACCCCTTACAGGGTGCCGACAAAGGCAGCCAGGTCGGCGATGTCCTGGTCGGACAGGCCGGCGGCGTTGGGGGCCATCAGGGGGGTCTGGGGACCGACCTGCTCGCCGGCGCGGTATTTCTTCAGCAGCTCGGCGATGCGCTCGGGAGCGGTGCCGGCCAGCTTGGGGAAGATGCCCATGCCCTGGCCCTGGGCGCCGTGACAGGCGGCGCAACTGGTGTACTTGGCCTGACCGGCAGCGGCATCGCCGGCAGCGGCTGCGGCGGTGGCGGCAGGAGCAGGAGCAGGAGCAGCAGGGGCGGGCGCGGCTTCGGGGGCGGCGGCAGCGCCGTTCACGCGGATGCCGGACTCGGACAGCATGAAGACCACCACCTGGCGCACGTCGTCATCACTCAGACTGGGATCACCACCCCGGGCGGGCATGGCGCCGAAGCCGTTGATGGAATGACTCAGAACGGTGTCGAAGCCCTGGCCCATGCGCCGGCGCCATTCGGCCTCGTCACCCTTGCGGGGGGCACCGGCGGCACCGGTGTCGTGGCAGGCAGCGCAGACGCCGCGGTAGATATCGGCGGCGGCGCGGGGCGCGGCAACGGCCTGGGCACTCACATCGGCGGTGACCACACGGCCGATGGGCCGGATACGCTCTTCCACCATGGCCTGGGCGGAGGTGCTCGGCTCGGCCGGTGCACGTGCCTGGTCGATCACATTGATCAGGCGGGTCACCAGGAAGATCACGGCCACCAGCAGTACCACGACGCTGATGGCCAGAACGAATTTGGTGGTGAAGTCAGTTTTCTGCTGTGGGTTTGCCACGTTTTCCTCCCAACGCTGTCGCGCCACCGTAGACCCTGACGACAATGCGCAGGACCCCGGAACCGAAAAAACAGGCGCGGATTATAGGCCATCCGCACCGGCGCGTGCACTGTCTGTGATCAATTCGGTCCGGATGCGATCTGGGCCAGGTAGGCGCGCCAGCCACCCAGGTGGGTGATCTCCCGGGCATCGGCCACCCCGTGGGGCTCGCACAGGAAGCCGGCCACACGGCTGCCGTCGGCCAGTTCCACCCGGCCGATGCCAAGCGGCGCGGGGATGCTGTCCACGAAGCTGCCGAAGTGGGCTGCGGGCAGTTCCCAGACCTCCACCTCGATGGCCTGCCCGCCGGCATCGCGCACCAGGCCCGGGCGCCAGGGCGGGCCGCCGGCCAGGGCGTAGAAGCGGTAGTGGGGGCTGGTGCGGGTCTTTGCCACCAGCCGGGCACCGCGCTCGGTGAGCTGGTGGTTGAGCGGCAGCCCCTGCATGTGGGCACCGCAGACCGCCACGCGGAGGTGGCCGGGGGCGGGGCCGGTCACCGGCCGGGGCGCCGGCACCGGGTGTGCCGTGGCGCCCTGGGTTTCGACCGAGGCGTACTGGAAGCGCTCGCCCAGGGGCAGCAGGGCCGCATCGCCGAAGGCCGGGGCGATCAGGGTGATGCCGAAGGGCAGGCCGTCGGCCTGGAAACCGGCGGGTACCGCGAGCGCCGCCAGGTCCAGCAGGTTCATGAAGTTGGTGTAGTAGCCAAGATTTGAGTTGAGCCGCACCGGGTCGGCGTTCACCTGCGCGATGGTGTAGATCGTGCCGGCGGTGGGGGTGACCAGCACGTCCACTGCCTGCCAGGCGGCCTCGGCCTGGCGCCTGTAGTCCATGAGCCGGTACTGGGCGCGGAAGCAGTCCGTGGCCAGGGGCGCGGCGCCGCCGCCGATGATGCCCCGGGTCACGGCCAGCAGTTCACCGGGTGCCTCGTCGATCAGGGGCTGGGTGGCCAGGTAGCGCTCGGTCACCCAGGGGCCCTCGTAGAGCAGGCGCGCGGCGTCCAGGAAGGGGGCGAAGTCGATCTCCACCCGTGTCCCGCCAAGAGTTTCCAGGTGCGCCACCGCCTCGTGGAACAGGCGCTCGGCCTCGGCGTTGCCGAAGAATTGCAGCTGTTCCGCCCGGGGCACGCCGAAGCGGAACCGGGTGGGATCGAAGCCGTGGGTGGTGAGCGGCCGGGGCCGTGCATAGGCGTCGTGCGTGTCGAACGTGGCGGTCACCGCCAGTACGCGCTCGGCGTCGGGCACCGTGAGGGCGAAGATGGACACGGTGTCCAGGCTGCGGCAGGCGGGCACCACGCCGGAGGCGGAGAGCAGGCCCCGGGTGGGTTTCACGCCGATCAGGTTGTTGAAGGCCGCCGGCACCCGGCCGGAGCCCGCGGTGTCGGTGCCCAGGGAAAAGCTCACCACCCCGGTGGCCACGGTGACGGCCGAGCCGGAGCTGGATCCGCCGGAGATGTAGGCTGGGTTAAAGGCGTTGGCGCAGGCCCCATAGGGGGAACGGGTGCCCACCAGGCCGGTGGCGAACTGGTCCAGGTTGGTCTTGCCGATGGGCAGGGCGCCGGCCTCGATCAGGCGCTCGACCACGAAGGCGCTGCGCTCGGGGGTGTAGGTGAAGGCCGGGCAGGCGGCGGTGGTGGGCACGCCGGCGAGATCGATGTTGTCCTTGATGGCGAAGGGGATGCCGTACAGGGGGAGGGTGTCGGGGCTCTCGCCGTCCAGGCGTGCGGCGTGGGTCATGAGGGCATCCCGGTCCAGCACCCGGATCCATTCGTGGCGATCCGGTTGCGCGGCGATGCGCGCCAGCACCTCGTCGATCAGGTCGGCGGGTGTCAGCCGGCCCTCCCGGTAGGCGCGGTGCTGGCTGTCGATGTCCAGGCTTAAGAGTGGGTGCTTCATGGTCGGTCTCGCGTGGTTCCCAGGCGGTCAGGACTGGAGTTCCAGGATGATCACCGCCTGGCCGGCATGCACCGAGCCGCCCCGGGCGCAGAGCACCTCGCGCACCACGGCCTCCTCGTCCGCCTCGATGGGGATCTCCATCTTCATGGCCTCCACCACCACCAGGGTGTCGCCGGGGGCCACCCGGTCGCCGGGCTTGACCGCGATCTCCCAGACGCTGCCGGTGACCGGCGAGGCCACCGCCAGGCAACCCTCGGGCAGGTCGAAGGGGGCGTCGGAGGTGGACTCATCGTTCGGCAGCGCGTCCACGTGCTCTGCCTGGCCGGCCTGTTTCCAGCGCTCGCGCTCCGCCTCGAAGGCGGCCTGCTGGTGGGCCTTGAAGGCGGCGATGGACTCGGCGTTTTCCTCCAGGAAGCGCAGGTAATCGCCGAGCCTCAGGGTGGTCTCCTCGATGCGCAGGTTGAAGCGCCCGTGCACGAAGTCCTCGCGCATGCGCAGCAGTTCCTCGTGGCTCACCGGGTAGAAGCGCAGCTGGTCGAAGAAGCGCAACAGCCACTGCTTGCCCTCGGTGAAGTCCCGGGTCTGCCGGTAACGGTTCCACATCTGCACCGTGCGGCCCACGAACTGGTAGCCGCCCGGTCCTTCCATGCCGTAGACGCACAGGTATGCGCCACCGATACCCACGGCGTTCTCCGGCGTCCAGGTGCGCGCCGGGTTGTACTTGGTGGTCACCAGGCGGTGGCGGGGGTCGAGCGGCGTGGCCACCGGCGCGCCCAGGTAGACGTCGCCCAGGCCCATGACGAGATAACTGGCGTTGAACAGGATGTCCTTCACCTGATCGATGCTTTCCAGGCCGTTGATGCGGCGGATGAACTCGATGTTGCTGGGACACCAGGGGGCGTCGGGGCGCACCGACTGCATGTACTTCTCGATGGCGAGTCGCGTGGACGGGTCGTCCCAGGACAGGGGCAGGTGCACGATGCGGCTCGGCACCTCCATGTCCTCGATGGCGGGCAGGGCGTCCTCGGCCTGCTTGAGCAGCCGCACCAAGTCCGCCTGGCCGATGACCCGGCTGTCATAGTGCACCTGCAGGGAGCGGATGCCCGGGGTGGTCTCGATGATGCCCTCGATCCCCTGGCGTTCGATCCAGTCCATCAGGGCGTGCACCCGGAAACGCAGCCGCAGATCCAGCACCAGGGGGCCGTACTCGATCAGCAGGTAGCGGTCGCCGGCCTGGCGGTAGCAGACGCCCACGTGATCCGCGTCCGCCTCACGCCGGTACAGGACGGGACTGGTGTCCAGGCCCGGGTGCCGGGCGTGGACGGCGGGCGCGGGGGCCGGGGTGAGGGTGGCGATGCAGTGGTCCTGGTGAGCCTCCAGGGCATTGGCGCTGGCGATGTCGGTGCAGTGGAAGCGGATGGTGTCGCCGGGGGTGAGCTGGCCCAGCTTCCACAGTTCCGCCTGGATGATGGTCACGGGGCACACGAAGCCGCCCAGGCTCGGGCCGTCGGGGCCCAGGATCACCGGCATGTCGCCGGTGAAGTCCACCGCGCCGATGGCGTAGGCGTTGTCGTGGATGTTGGAGGGGTGTAGGCCCGCCTCGCCTCCATCCTCCCGGGCCCACTGGGGCTTCGGGCCGATCAGGCGCACGCCGGTGCGGCTGGAGTTGTAGTGCACCTCCCAGTCGGTGGTGAAGAAGGTCGCCATGTCCGCGTCGGTGAAGAAGTCCGGCGCGCCGTGGGGGCCGTAGGTGACCTGGATGTCCCAGTGCCTGCCATAGGCCGGGATCAGGGCCGCCGGTATCTCCCGGCAGGTCTCGTCCGGTGCGCTGGCGGCGTTGAGTCGCAGCACGTCGCCCGCCCGCAGGGTGCGCCCGCCGTGGCCGCCGAACTGGCCCAGCGTGAAGGTGGACTTGCTGCCCATGTAGTCGGGCACGTCCAGGCCGCCCTTGACCGCGAGATAGGTCCGGCTGCCGGCGCCGCTGATGGCGCGCAGCTTGAGGGTGCTGCCGGCACGCACCGGCACAGGCTGCCAGTAGGGGATCTCCTGGCCGTCCAGCAGGGCCTTCATCCAGGCGCCGGTTAGCGCGATCACCGTGTCCGTGTTGAAGCGGAGCGTAGGGCCGGTGACGGTCAGTTCCAGGGCCGCCGCGCCCTCCGGGTTGCCCACGGCCCGGTTGGCCAGGCGGAAGGCGAGATGGTCCATGGGGCCAGAGGGCGGCACGCCGATGGGCCAGTAGCCGGTACGCCCGGGGTAGTCCTGCACCATGGACTGGGTGCCGGGGGAGAGCACCTCGATGGTGGCGGGGCGGTAGGCGAGGCGATCCAGGTAGCGGGTGTAGTGCTGCGCCTGGCGGAATACGTCGTCGGCGAGGATCTGGCCCAGGTAGGGCAGGTTGGATTCGATGCCGTGCAGCTCTGTGGACGCGATCGCCTCGCCGAGCCGGGCCAGGGCCTCGTCCCGGTCCGCGCCCCGGGCGATGAGCTTGGCGATCATGGGGTCGTAGTGGGGCGTGACCTCGGAACCCCGTTCCACCCAGGTCTCGACGCGAATCTCCGACGGCAGGCGAAGCGCGGTGAGCACGCCGCTGGAGGGCTGGAACTGCTTGCCCGGGTCCTCGGCGTAGAGGCGTGCCTGGATGGCGGCACCCCGGGGGGCGTGCCGGTAGGCGTCCAGGAAGTCGCGCTCGCCGGCGGCCAGGCGCACCATCCACGCCACCAGGTCCACGCCGGTCACCTCCTCGGTGACCCCGTGTTCCACCTGCAGGCGGGTGTTCACCTCCAGGAAGTAGAAGGCGCCGGTTTGGGTATCGTAGACGTATTCCACGGTGCCGGCGGAGCGGTAGTTCACCGCCTGGCCCAGGCGCACCGCCGCGTCCATGAGCTGCGCGCGCAGGCCGTCGTCGATGCCCGGCGCCGGGGTCTCCTCGATCACCTTCTGGTTGCGCCGCTGCACCGAGCAGTCCCGTTCGCCCAGGGCCACCACGCGGCCCTCGCCGTCGCCGAAGATCTGCACCTCCAGGTGCCGGGCGTACTCCACGTACTTCTCCAGGAAGATGCCGCCCTGGCCGAAGTTGTTGCGGCTCAGGCGCTCCACCGAGTGGAAGGCCTCCTCCAGCTGTTTCTCCGAGCGGCAGATCTGCATGCCGATGCCGCCGCCGCCGGCGGTGCTCTTGAGCATCACCGGGTAGCCGATGCGCAGGGCCTCGCGCCGGGCGTGGTCCAGGTCGTCCAGCAGGCCGGTGCCGGGCAGCAGGGGCACGCCGTTGTCGGCGGCCAGGGACCGGGCCGTGTGCTTGAGGCCGAAGTCGCGCATCTGCTGCGGCGTCGGGCCGATGAAGGCGATGCCCGCCTGCTCGCAGGCCTCGGCGAAGGCGGCGTTCTCGCTCAGGAAGCCGTAGCCGGGGTGGATGGCCTCGGCGCCGGTGCTGCGGGCCACCTCCAGGATCTTCTTCCAGTCCAGGTAGCTGTCCCGGGCCGGCGCCGGCCCGATGCATACCGCCTCGTCCGCCTGGCTCACGTGCAGGGAGTGGGCGTCGGCCTGCGAGTACACCGCGACCGAGCCCGCGCCCAGGTCCTTGAGGCTGCGGATGATGCGGCAGGCGATGGCGCCGCGGTTGGCGATCAGGACCTTGTTGAACATGGGGCTCTCGTCATGATGCGGGACAGGGGTCGGTGTGCATTCAGGCGTCCCAGACCAGGACCTCCACCGGCGTCGGGTTGTAGGCGTTGCAGGGGTTGTTGAGCTGCGGGCAGTTGGAGATCAGCACCAGCACGTCCATCTCCGCGCGCATCTCCACGTAGCGTCCCGGTGCCGAGAGGCCGTCGGCGAAACACAGGCCGCCCTCGGGGGTGACCGGCACGTTCATGAAGAAGTTGATGTTGGAGGACAGGTCCCGCTTGCCCATGCCATGGTCGTATTCGGCCAGCGCCAGCAGGAAGCTGTCCCGGCAGCTGTGCATGTGGCGCTTGTCCAGAGCGTAGCGCACGGTGTTGCTCTCCGCCGAGCAGGCGCCGCCCAGGGTGTCGTGGCGGCCGCAGGTGTCGGCGGTGATGGTCAGCATCACCCGGCCCTCGCTGGACAGGAGCTGCGTGCCGGTGCTGAGGTAGATGTTGCCCTGGGCGCGGAGGGTGTCAGTGGCGCTGTAGCGCTCCTCCGGGTCGTCGGCGTTGTAGAACAGGGTGTCCACGGCCTGGTTGCCCTCCAGGTCCAGGATGCGCAGGGTCTGGCCCTTGCGCACGATGCCGGTGAAGGGTTCTCCGGCGGGGACCACCTGGCGGAACACCGCCTGGCTGGCATCCAGGGGGCTTTCGACGAGTGCTGTGCTCATGATCGGTCTCCGGGTCTTGCGCTCAGCCCAGGGGGTAGAGGCGTTCGGTGTTGGTGAAGGCGCGCTGGTTCTGTTCGCAGTGGTTGCGGCACAGATCGTCGGGGCCGGGCGGGTCGGAACGCCACACCAGCAGGTCCACGGGTTTGGGCGCGTAGGTGGGCGCCGGGTCCAGGGGATGCTGGCAGGTGGAGAGCACCACCAGGGTGTCCATCTCAAAGCGCAGGTCCAGGTAGTCGCCGGGTTTGGAGTTGCCCGGCTGGAACACCAGGGCGCCGTCCTCGTTCACGGTGATCTTGCTGAACAGGTTCAGGTTGGCCACCACGTCGCGCCGGCCCAGGCCGTACTTGCCCAGTTCGTTGACCAGGCTGTCGAAGCCGTTGCGGTGGTAGGCGTTGCGGTGTTCCTGGTAGCGGGCCTCGCCGTACTTCTGCTTCACCAGGGCGGCGTTGGACAGCCCGCCGATGGTGTCGTGCCAGCCGCAGGTGTCCTCGGTGATGGAGCAGAGCACCCGGCCCATGTCGCTGTAGCAGACGTTGCCGCGGGTGAGGAAGGCGGTGTGCTGGCCCTTGAGGGTGTCGGCCATGTTGTAGCGTTCCGTGGTGTCCTCGCGGCTGTAGAGCAGCATGGCCACGTTGGCGCCGCCTTCCGGGTCGGTGAGGCGCAAGGTGGTGCCGCGGCGCAGCACCCAGGACCAGTGGGCGCCCGCGGGCACGCGCTCTTCCCAGAGCCTGCGTGACTCGTCCGGTGTGTTGTTCATGTGGTCGGTCTCCATGAGTAGTACGGATGCGCGAATTCGTAATACCGACTAGGCAGGTTGCGTGCCAAGGCAGCCGGAGGCCGCGAGGCCTTGTGCCGCGGGGTTTTCAGGTTCAGCGGGATCGTCGGCTTGCACCACTGCGGGGCATGGCGTGTGCACGGGCACCCCTTTGGTGCCCTCAGGCGCGCCGTTCCGCCGGCTGGTGCACCTGGGGGATGAGGGTGGTGGTCAGTTCCAGCTTGCCGGAGATCACACCCCGGTTGGTGATCATGCGGTCGGCGATGACCTGCAGTTTCGTGGCGGGGCCCTGCACCAGGATCACCTCCATGGTGCGGTTGTGCATCAGGTGGATGTGCAGGGAGCTGATCACCTCCTCCACGTGCTCGTGCTGCAGGTCCGCGAGGACCTTCTGCAGGCGCGGCGTGCTGTGGTCGTAGAGCAGGGTGATGGTGCCGGCCATCACCTCGTTGCCCAGTTCCCGTTTGTGGGCCACCAGCTGGTGGCTGATCATCTCCGCCAGCGCCGCGGAACGGCTCTCGTAACCGCGCGCCTCCACCATGTCGTCCAGCTGCCCGAGCAGGGGCTCGGGCAGGGAGATGCTGATGCGGCTGACGCCTCCGTTGGCTTTCATGGTCTTTCCCTAGAACAGGTGGCTGTAGCGCTCGATCTCCCAGGCGGAGATGGTCTGGTGGTAGCTGGTCCACTCGGCGCGCTTGTACTTGATGAACTCGTCGCGCAGGCCCTGGCCCAGAGCCTCGACCACGAAGGGGTCCGCCTCGAAGGCATCGATGGCCTCGGCGAGGTTCCTGGGCAGGAACTCGATGCCCCTGTCGGCGCGCTCGGCGTCGGTGAGTTCGTAGAGGTTGTCCTCCTGGGGCCTGCCCGGGTCGAGGCCCTCGCGGATGCCTTCCAGGCCGGCGGCCAGGGCCAGGGTGGCGGCCAGGTAGGGGTTCACCGCGCCGTCGGCGTTGCGCGACTCGCAGCGTCCGCCGCCCATGGGCACGCGCACGGAGTTGGTGCGGTTGTTGGAGCCGAAGGAATTGAACACCGGCGCCCAGGTGAAATAGGGCATGTCGCCCTGGCGCACCAGGCGCTTGTAGCTGTTCACCGTGGGCGCGAAGGCGGCGCACAGGGCCTTGCCGTGCTTGATGATGCCGGCGATGAACTGGTAACCGATCTCGGTCAGCCCCAAGCCGCGGGGGTCTTCCTTCGGATCGCAGGCGAACAGGTTCGCGCCGGTCTCAAGATCATAGAGGGACATGTTGAAGTGGGCGCCGTTGCCGGTCTTGTCGGCGAAGGGCTTGGGCATGAAGGTGGCGATCAGGCCTTCCTCCTTGGCGTATTCCTTGGCCATCAGGCGCAGGAAGGTGAAGCGGTCGCAGGTGGTCAGCGCATCGGCGTAGTGGAAATCGAACTCGAACTGGCCGTTGGCGTCCTCGTGGTCGAAGGAATACAGGTCCCAGCCCAGGGCGTTGATGGTGGTGGCCATCTTGTCCAGCCAGGTGAACTGATCCAGGAAGGCGCGCGCGTCGTAGCAGGGCTTGACCAGCCGGTCGTCGGGGTTGGGCACCTCGAGGCCGCCGTCCTCGGTCTGGCGCAGCAGGAACACCTCCGCCTCGATGCCTAAGTTGAAGCCGAAGCCCATGGCGTTGGCTTTGGCGATCATGTTCTTCAGCGCCACCCGGGTGCTGAACGGATAGGGCTTGCCGTGGAAGGTGTTGTCCGCGGGCATCCAGGCCACCTCCGGTCGCCAGGGCAGCTGGATGATGTGGTCCAGGTCCGGCACCGAGGCGATCTCGTCCTCGTTGGGGGCCTGGCCCAGGCCGTCCAGGGCATAGCCGGTGTAGAGCTCGGAGCCGTGGGCCATGTGGGGCAGGTGGTCGATGGGCACCACCTTGCCCTTGGGCACGCCGTGGATGTCCACGTAGGCGCCGAGGCAATACTTCACGCCCTGGGCGCGCAGGCGGTCCTGTATCTGGCGAATCTCGTCGGCGGTCTTGGTCTTCATGTCAGGGTTTCCCGTTGTCGGGTTGGATGGATCGGAAATAGGAATGGGGCAGGGGCGGCGTCTCCGCCATACCCTTGCGCACCCGGGCACTGAGGTCCTCCACCATCCAGGCGTACAGGGTCGCGCCCTGTTCCCGGTCGGCGCGGCTCGGGTGTCCGGTGACGCCGTTGGTGCTGGTGCGGTTGACCGGGTGGGCGAACACGCAGTCTTCGGTGCGGTCGGGATCGTCGGCGTCCCGGATGCGCTCCGCGCGCAGCATGTGCGGCGAGAGTGCCATCATCAGTGCCGTCTCGGCGGCATTGGCGTGCCAGTCGACGCCGTCCTCGCAATGGGCCGCGCGCACCCGCTCACTGATGGCCGGCGTGTTGATGAGCGCCACCATCAGGTCGTCGTGCTCGGCGCGCAGCATCTCCAGGGCGCAGCGCAGCGGCGCCTCGTTGGTGACGTGCCCGTTGACCAGGAACAGGCGCCGAAAGCCCGAGGCGTAGACCCAGTCGCCGATGTCCTTGATCACGTCGATGAGCGTCTTGGGCTGCAGCGCGATGGTGCCCGGCCAGCGTTTCGAGTGGCCGATGGAGCAGCCGTAGGGCAGCGCGGGCAGGAGCATGGCGCCGGTGCTTTCCGCCACGTCGCGGCACAGGCGCGCGGCGATCTCCGCGTCCATGCCGCAGCCCAGGTGCGGGCCGTGCTGCTCGGTGGCGCCCACCGGCAGGATGGCGCTGTCCATGCCGCCCGCCACCAGCGCGCCGATCTCCTCCCAGGTCATGGTGTACCAGTCGTTGAGCATCAGAACACGGACTCCACCTTGGCGTTGACGGGCACCATGCGCACCATGTTGAGGCGATCACCGTTGATGCCTTCTTCGGTCTCGGCGCCTGGCGGATGGATGAGCTCTTCCAGGCGGCGCTTGGTGGCCAGGAACTCGGGACTCAGGAACTGGGACGGGCTGCGCGGCTGGGGCACGGGGACCTCGATGAGTTCCTGCACCTCGCCGGGGTGGGCCTTGAGCACCAGGATGCGGTCGGCCAGGAAGATGGCCTCGTCCAGATCGTGGGTGATGAACACGATGGTGATGTCGATGTTCTTCCAGATCTCCAGCAGGTAGCCCTGCATCTTCGCCCGGGTCTGGGCGTCCAGGGCGCCGAAGGGCTCGTCCATGAGCAGGATGCGCGGCTGGTTGGCCAGCGCCCGGGCGATGGCCACCCGCTGCTTCATGCCACCGGAGAGCTGGTGGGGGTAGCTGTTGGCGAACTTGGTGAGCCCCACCAGATCGATCCACTGCAGCGCCTCCTCCTCGGCGGCGGTGCGGCTGCGCCCGGCCAGTTCCAGGCCGAACATCACGTTCTTCTTCACCGTGCGCCAGGGAAACAGGGTGTAGCCCTGGAACACCATGCCGCGATCCGGTCCCGGGCCGTGCACCGGCTTGCCGTCCAGCAGCACCTCGCCGCTGTTGTAGTCCTCCAGGCCCGCCAGGGTGCGCACCAGGGTGGACTTGCCGCAGCCGGAGGGACCGATGACGCACACGAACTCCCGCTGGTGGGTGCGAAAGCTGATGTCCTTGAGCGCGGTGACCGACCCCTGGGACGTGTCGAAGGTCTTGGTCAGGCCCTTCACCTCCAGGATCACCGGCCGTTCCTTGAGGCGCGCGAAACGGTCGGCCACCTCCGGTGACTGGTCGCGGTAGCTGGGCAGTGCCAGGTGGGTCATGGGGGCTCCGTGGGTATCAGGCGCGGGCGGTGCGCTGCCAGGGGAACAGGCGCCGACCCAGCCAGGCGAGGATCAGGTCGGTGGTCAGGCCGATGATCCCGATGATCAGGATGGCCGCGAACACGTTGTCGAAGTTCTTGTAGCGGGCCTGCTGGGTGATGAACCAGGTGATGCCGGAGCTGGCGCCGATCATCTCGGCGACGATCAGGTAGGTCCAGGCCCAGCCGAGGAGGATGCGCATGTCCCGGTACAGGTCGCTGGCGATGCCCGGGATGACCACCTTGAACAGCAGCCCGGCGTTGCGCGCGCCGAGGGTCATGGCCGCCTCCAGCAGTGCCGGGTCCAGCTTGCGGGTGGTGTTGGCCACCACCAGCACCTGCTGGAAGAAGGTGCCGATGAAGATGATGGCGATCTTGGGGGCATCGTGAATGCCCAGGATGGCTACCGCCAGCGCGCCGAAGGCCGGCGCCGGCAGGTAGCGGAAGAATTCCACGAAGGGTTCGGTGAGGCGCGACACCGCCACATAGGTGCCCGCCAGGATGCCCAGGGGTACGCCGATCAAAGACGACAGGAAGAAGCCCCAGAAGATGACCTGGATACTGTCTGCGAGACTCTCGTGCAGCCACTTCTCGTTGCGCCGCTGGGGTTCGGTGGTGAAGGCCGTGTACAGGGCCGTGGCCACCTGGTGGGGCGCGGGCAGGTAGACCGGGTTGGTGCGCGTGCCGGTGGGCAGTTCGCGGCCCTCGGCGCGCATCGTCTCCTTTTCCTGTTCGAAGATGGCGCGGTCCACCAGCATGCCGGTGCGGAAGTAATCCACCTCGCCGGCTTCGATGATCTCCACCTGGGGATGCCAGATGAAGGGCACATAGCTGAATAAGGACCAGACCAGCAGGGGGAGGACGAAACTCATGACCGCGAGGAAGGTGCGTCGTCGTGACGACAGTTCCTTGCGCACCGCGAACCAGGGCTTGTTCATGGGTCCCGTCTCTCCGCCTGCCGGATCTGGCGTACCGGTCCTTACAGGGCGCCGGTGATGCTGGCGTCGATGTAGTCGTCGACGGGCTGCGGATCCTTGTACACGTCGTTGGCGACGTTGAACTCGTCGGCGATCTTCGAGGAGCCGTACAGGGAAGTGAAGCCGTCACCCTTCTTGAAGAATTCCATCGCCTCTTCACGGGTCAGGATCTTCGTGCCGTCGAGGAAGGCCTCGTACTGGGCGGGCGGGATGCCCACCCGCGCGGCCATGATGCGCACCGCGTCGGCACGGGTGGCCGGATCCTGGATGTAATCCACCACCCGGTACCAGACCTTCGCCACCTTGATCCAGGCGTCACGGTTCGCGGCCAGGCTGGTGGGGGAGACCGCCAGCACGTCGTAGATGAGGCCGGGCTCGTCGGCGCTGGTGTAGATGGCGGTGGAGCCGGGCACCAGGTTCAGGGCCTGGCCGGAGCTGGGCTGCCAGGCGACGATGGCGTCCACGTTGCCGGAGGCGAGCACCTGGGGCGTCTCGTTGGTGGGCACGTTGATCAGCTCCACGTCCGATTCGCTCATGCCGTTCTTCTCCAGGGCGTTGAGCAGCAGCAGGTGGGAGACGAAGCCGATCTCCACGCCGATCTTCTTGCCCTTCAGATCGGTCACGGAATTGATCCCGCGCCGGGCGATGATCATGTCATTGCCGTTGGAGTAGTCGTTGATGATGATCATCACGTTGCGCGCGCCGGTGGCGCCGGTGACCAGGGCATCGCCGTTGGTCATGGCCACGGCATCCAGCTGGCCGGCGGCGAAGGCGTCCATGGAGGCCACGTAGTCGAACCATTCGAACTTCACGTCCACCCCTTCTTCCTTGAACCAGTCCTTCTCGATGGCCACTTCCCAGGCCACCCAGCCGGGCCAGTCGCTGTAGCCGATCTTCAGGGGTTCGGAGAGGGCCTGGGCGGACATGCCCAGCATGGTGATGCCCACCAGGGCACCGAAGAGTCGCTTGAGGGGTTTGTACATGGTGCTGCCTCCAGGGGTATTACCGTTGGTTGATTCGGTAATACGTGCAAAGCAACGCCTGTGCCATCGGCCGTTGTGGTCGCCAAGCCCCTGTTTTGTCTATGTCTACGGCGTACCGGGCGGGGGCGCGACGAGGGCGTCTGCCCTCAAGTGGTGCGCGCGGGGTGGGTTTGTGCCTGTTTGGGGCGGGGGGTTTATGAAAGGCAAGGGCGGTTTAGCCACAGAGGACACAGAGGAAAAAGACTAAAGGATTGCGATTGCGCGGCCTTCGACCCCGGTGCGTGGCACGAGAACGCCACACGTCATGATCGATTTTGTTTTCAGATCTTTTCTCTGTGACCTCTGTGTCCTCTGTGGCTAAAAAAGAAGTGACCGTTCACCCCGCAATGCACTGGGCAAAGTGCGCCCGCTCGGTATGGGCCATCCAGCGGTTGATCTCCCGCAGGTCGGCCACCGGCACACCGGTGAAGGGCAGGTGGTGCAGGTAGCCGTCGGGGCCGAACTCCGGGGTGAGGGTGGCCACGGTGTCGCCCCGCGCCGCCATGGCCTTCCAGATGATCTCCCACCAGCCCTGATGCGCGCTCAGGGCCTGGGCATACTCGGGGGCCGCCGGATGGGGCACCTGCGGCCCCTGCTCGTAGCCGACCCGGGCGTGCACGTGGCGCACCCGGGGGGCGATGGCCTCGATCACGTCCCGCTCGCTGTCCATGAGCCGTTCGCACACCACGCACCAGTGGCTGAAGTCGGCGGTGAGTTGAAGTCCCGGCAGGGCCTCGACCAGGCGCCGGGTGGTCCAGGGGTTGAAGAGCGACCGGCCCCGGTGGGTCTCGAAGCTGATTTCCAGGCCGAAGGATTCGGCCAGGGCCATGGCCTCGGCGAAGAAATCGCGGCTGGTGTCCTCGGGCCAGGCATCGCAACCGGCCAGGGAGGTCACCCGCCGCGGCGACAGTTCCGCGCTCCATTCCAGGCGCTGGCGCAGTGAGCCCAGGTGTTCCTCCGGGCTTGCCTGGCGATCCGGCACGTAGCTGCCCGCGGTGCAGATCTCGGCGATGTAGTCGAGACCATGCACCTGCAGGGCGCGGCCGAAATGCCGGCGCTCCGAGGTCTGTGCCGGGGCCGGCCCCTCGATGCCGTCGAAGCCGTCCGACAGCGCATCGAGGATGGCCCGCTTCCAGTCGCCGTCGTAGCCCCACAGGCTCTTGTAGACCTTGAGTTCCAAGTGAAGACCTCCGCGCTCAGTGCGCCGTGAGAAAGGACACGCCCACCACGCCCACGAAGGCCGCCGGATCGCCCACCGGCCGGTCCGGCGGGTCGGCGTGCAGCACCCGGGCGACCCGGTGGCGGTGGTAGGCCCTGAGCAGCCGGCCGACCGGCAGCACCCGGTCGGTCTGGTCGCCGTAGAGTCCGCGATGCAGGGCGGGCAGCCGGTACCAGGGCTCGGTGGGCCGGGTGTGGTGGGCATTGTGGTAACCGAAGTTCAAGGTCAGCAGGTTCATCCAGGGGTGGCGCACCGAGACCAGGTTGGAATAGGTGTTGCGTTCCTCGTGGGCCCGGTCGAAGGCCGGTGTGGATTCGCCCTGTGCCTGCTCCAGGTGCTCGAACAGGGGATAGGTGTGCTGGTGCACGTCCATGAAGCGCAGCACGTGCAGGAACAGCAGGTAGGCGATGGCGTAGTAGACGAGTGCCATGGGGCTCAGGGCGACGAGCAGGCCGAAGAAGGCCAGGCGAGTGAGCAACACCCCGATCACCCGGGCGCGCCGGTGCCGGCGGGAGGGCAGGGTGAACGGCAGGATCAGCACCAGGGCGTGCATGAGCAGGTCCACCGCCGGGATGTAGAGCCATTCCAGCGCCTGAATCACCCGCAGCACTGCGGGGTGGCGTTGCAGGTGAACCCGAAAATCGAAGGCCACGATGTCGGCCCGATCCACGTGGTGGCGGAAATGCTTGTGGCGGATGCCCTCGTAATCCCCGTAGGCACTGCCCACCAGCCAGCTTAGGGTCTCTCCGAGCCGGGCGTTCCAGCGGTTGTCCCGAAGGATCGTGTTGTGGGCGCACTCGTGGATCAGGTAGGCGCCGATCACCAGCCCGTGGGCCAGCAGCAGGATGCCCGGCAGGGCGAGCAACAGCGAACCCTGGGTGATGAGCGCGAGGCCGCCCGCGTAAGCGGCGAGGCAATAGGTCAGTGCGGCGAGATTCGGCCAGCGGCCGTCTTCGTGTCTCCAGATGCGTGGCATGGGTGCGATCCGCGGGTCGTCCCGCAAGGTCCACCGCGCCCGGGGGTCGTCCCGCCAGGCCACACCCGGGGTCCCGGGTGTGCATGAACTTCAAGCAAGCACCGGGCCAGCCAGCCGGACCGCGTCCCGCCTTGCCGCGCGGTTCTAGTGTCCTGTCTGATCAATATCTTGTCATTCAGAGCCTCGCAAAAGCGCCAAGGCAAGGCGCGCATCGCAGCCAATGGCAAGCCCTTGGCAAGGTGCGCAACGCCGCATTGGCGCTTTTGCGAGGCTCCCTGCGGGCGCGGCTGTGCGGGCGTGTGGCGTTGTTACGCTTGCTTGAAATGGGGG
>NZ_KB898964.1 GCF_000377945.1 Thioalkalivibrio sulfidiphilus | reverse complement strand
GCTAGCCCGCATATCTCACCACCCTTCTACTGCGGCCGCCGATCTGCTCGCTGTGACGGGGCGTGCTCACTTCAGCCGGCTTGACGTAGTGTCGGCTACGCCGGCGCCGTCTTGCGCTGTGCGCGCCCCGTCACAGCGGCATCTCGACGCCCTCGCTACGAACGGTGGTGAGATATGCGGGCTAGAACGGGGAAAATGGTGCCGTTGAGAGGAGTCGAACCTCCGACCTACTGATTACGAATCAGTTGCTCTACCAACTGAGCTACAACGGCATTCGGCGGGACGGCAAAGGATACGCCAAGGCCGGCGCGGGCTCAATCGTGGGTTAGACGTGAGGGGTGAGGCGTCAGGGGGGCCTTTAGCCGTAGGCCCGATAAAGCGAAGCGGTATAGGGCAATTATAGGTTGCCGGACACCGCTGCGCTTTGTCCGGCCTACGGGATGATCGCTGCGGGAGCTAAATGCGATTGACCTGATCGCGGGTTTAACGTGAGGGGTAAGGCGTCAGGGGGCGGGCGGAAAAGCAAGGCCCCAGGCAGAACACTGTTAGCGCGCGGCCTGGCTGCGGCGCACGCGGATGATCACGTCCACGCCCTCCACGGCCACGCCGGCGGGCAGATCGGGGAGGCGGTCGACGTTGACCTGGGAGACGGGGATGTCTTCCAGGGTACCGTTGTCCACGTGGAACAGGTGGTGGTGGGGGTCCAGGTTGCTGTCGTAGAAGACCCGGGCGGGGTCGACGATGACCTCGCGCACCAGGCCCTTGTCGGCGAACAGGCCCAGGGTGTTGTAGACCGTCGCCTTGGAGACGCTGGCGTCGCGGGCATTGACCCGCGCCAGCACCTGGTCGGCGGACAGGTGCTGGTGACGCTCGAACAGGACCTGGGCGATCTCCACCCGCTGCTGGGTCGGCGTGATGCCATGTCCCCGCAGGCGCTCGATCACCTGGTCACGATTCGCGGGCATTGTGTGTAATACCAATGACATGTGGTCAAGTATACGGGCGTTTTAGACAAAGTCTAGATCTCACGCCCGGTCCGCGCCCGCCAGGGCGGGATCGGCGGCCGCTTCCAGCCGATAGGGGGTCGGGTCCAGGGCCGGCTCTGTCCCTGTCATCAGGGCGGCAGCGAGGCGGCAGGAGGCCAGGCTCAGGACCACGCCATTGCGGAAGTGGCCGGCGTTGATGAACAGGCCCTCGCAGTCGGGGTGTTCCGTGATCACCGGGATGCCGGTGGGAGAGCCGGGTCTGAGCCCCGCCCAGTGGTGCTCCACGGCACAGTCGGCCAGGGCCGGGACCAGTTCGAGGGCGCGACGGTGCAGATCCTCCCGGGCGGACTCGGTGGTCTGTTTCTCGAAGCCCACGTATTCCAGGGTGCTGCCCATGAGGATGCGGCCATCCCGCCGGGGAATCAGGTAGCGCTCGCCACTGAGCACGATGCGCTGCACCAGGCCCGGCCTGCCCCGGAACAGGATCATCTGGCCGCGCACCGGGACCACGGGCAGCTCCGGTCCGCCGGGCGGCATGAGCCCGGCGCTCCAGGCCCCGCCGGCGATCAGCACCCGGTCGGCATGCAGCTCGCCGTTCCTGGTGCGCACACCCCTGACTCGGCCGGCTTCATACAACAACGATAGGACTGGTTCCTGTTCGCGAATCACGATCTTCCTTGTCCGGAGACTCTCCCGCACAGACCTCACCAGGCGCGGATTGCGTACCTGGGCGATGTTGGGCATCCAGAGACCCAGTTCCGGCTCGGCACCCAAGGCCGGCTCGCAGGTCCGGGCATCCGACCCGCCGAGACGCTCGACGGCGGCACCCTGGCGCGCCGCCCAGGCCAGGGCCGGGGCCGCCTCGGAGGCATCGAGCACCAGCATCCCCGAGAGGGTCCACTCCGGATCCACGCCGGTCTCATCCAGCAGGATACGGGCAAACGCCGGGTACTCGGCCTGGGTCCGCGTGGCGAGCACGGTGACCGGATCGGGATAGCGCCAGGGGTACAGGGGCGAGAGGATGCCGCCGCCGGCCCAGGAGGCCTCGCGGCCTGCCTCGCCCCGCTCCAGCACGGTCACCGACAGGCCGGCGTCGTGCAGGAAGCGGGCGGTCAGCATGCCGATCAGGCCGCCGCCGACCACGATACAGTCGGTCATGGGCAATTCCGGGGACGGGATACGGCGCGGCGTGGCCGCGTCGAGGGGATATATGGAGCGGGTGAAGGGAATCGAACCCTCGTATGCAGCTTGGGAAGCTGCCGTTCTACCATTGAACTACACCCGCGCGTGCACCCATTTTATCCAGCCGCCGGCCGCGAAGGGAAGCAAACCGCCCCGTTATAGTTCGTATCATGTATCTTGTATCTCCCCTAAAATACCGCCCCTGACCCATCCGACCCGCCCACACCCCATGGACATCACCCTCAACGGCGAACACCGCAGCGTACCCGACGGGCTCACGGCAGCCGGCCTGCTGGAACACCTGGAGATGACCGGCCAGCGCCTGGCCATGGAGATCAACGGCGAGATCGTGCCCCGGGGCCTGCATGCCGAGCACCGCATCCAGCCGGGCGACCGGGTGGAGATCGTGCGCGCCATCGGCGGCGGCTGAACCGATACAAGGGAAGACCTGCATGTCACAGACCGAAACCCAAGACCGCCTCACCATCGCCGGACGGAACTACCGCTCCCGCCTCCTGGTGGGCACCGGCAAGTACAAGGACCTGGACGAGACCCGCGCGGCCGTGGAGGCCAGCGGTGCCGAGATCATCACCGTGGCCATCCGGCGCACCAACATCGGCCAGAACCCCGGCGAACCCAACCTGCTGGATGTGCTGCCCCCGGATCGCTACACCTACCTGCCCAACACCGCCGGCTGCTACTCCGCCGAGGATGCCGTGCGCACCTGCCGCCTGGCCCGGGAGCTGCTGGACGGCCACACGCTGGTGAAGCTGGAGGTGCTGGGTGATGAGAAGACCCTGTACCCGGACGTGGTGCAGACCCTCTCCGCCGCCGAGACCCTGGTGAAAGACGGCTTCCAGGTGATGGTCTACACCAGCGATGACCCCATCCTCGCCAAGCGCCTGGAGGAGATCGGCTGCGTGGCGGTGATGCCGCTCGCCGCCCCCATCGGCTCGGGCCTGGGCATCCAGAACCGCTACAACATCCTGGAGATCGTGGAAAACGCCCAGGTCCCCATCCTGGTGGACGCCGGCGTGGGCACGGCCTCGGACGCGGCCATCGCCATGGAGCTGGGCTGCGACGGGGTGCTGATGAACACCGCCATCGCCGCGGCGAAAAACCCGGTGCTCATGGCCAGCGCCATGAAAAAGGCCATCGAGGCCGGCCGCGAGGCCTTCCTCGCCGGCCGCATGCCCCGCAAGCGCTACGCCTCGGCCTCGTCCCCGGTGGAGGGGACGTTTTTCTGATCCTGGAACAATCTGCCGCAGAGACGCGGAGGCGCTGAGAAAACCAATTTGACAGGATTAACAGGATTTACACGATCAAAAAGCACGGGTTAGCAGACCCCGGGTCTCATCCTGTTAATCCTGTTAATCCTGTCATTTTTTTGAATTCTCAGCGCCTGCGCGTCTCTGCGGCGATGCCTTTCTTCCCATGACCGAACCCAGCCAGAAACCCCACAGACCCATCCGCAGCTTCGTGCGCCGGGAGGGCCGCCTGACCGCGGGTCAGCAGCGGGCCCTGGATGCGCTGTGGCCGCGGTTCGGGATTGAGTATTCGGAGAATAAGCTCGATCTGACCGCGATCTTCGGCCGATCTGCGCCCATCACTCTGGAAATCGGCTTCGGCAACGGGGACAGCCTGGCGCAGATGGCCCAGGCGGCGCCGGAGCGGGACTTTATCGGCATCGAGGTGCACCGACCCGGGGTGGGTCACCTGCTGGCCCGCATCGAGACGCTGGGCCTGAGCAACATGCGGGTCATGTGCCACGACGCGGTGGAGGTGCTGAAACACCAGATCCCGCCGGGCAGCCTGGACACGGTGCAGGTCTTTTTCCCCGACCCCTGGCACAAGAAGCGCCATCACAAGCGGCGCATCATCCAGCCGGAATTCGTCGCCCTGCTGGCCACCCGCCTGCGCCCCGGCGGCACCCTGCACCTGGCCACCGACTGGGAGGACTACGCCTGGCACATGCTTGAGGTGATGCAGGCCTCACCCGCCTTCCGAAACACCGTCGGGGGCTTCGCCCCTCGCCCGGCACAGCGGCCGCTGACCAAGTTCGAGCAGCGGGGACAGCGACTGGGGCATGGGGTGTGGGACATCCTCTTTGAGAAGTGCGAAGTGTGAATTGGGAAGTGCGAAATTGATTTCATTCCCACTTCTCAATTCACACTTCTTACTTCACCCTCACTTCACTACAAGTACGGCCACCTCCGCCTGACCCACCACCCGCTCCGCCACGCTGCCCATGAGCAGCCGCTGCAGGCCGGTACGGCCGTGGCTGCCCACCACGATCAGGTCGGCCTGCTTCTGTTTGGCCAGCTCGACGATGACCTGTTCGGGACGGCCTTCCTCCTGGATGCCCTCCACGGAGATGCCCTCCCCCTGCAGGGCCTGGCACACCCGCTCGATGGCCTGCCGGGCCTCGTCGCGGCGCGCCTGGTCATGGCCGGGCACAGTCACGGAGACTACGGTCACCGGCAGCTCGAAACGCCGGGCCAGTTGGGCCGCGGAGACGGCAGCGGCATCGCCCAGGCGCGAGCCGTCGGTGGCCACCAGGATGCGTCTCGAAGGCACCGGGCAGGAACTGGGCACCACCAGCACGCTGCAGGCGGCATGGCCGATCACCTTGGCGGTGGAATCCCCCATCATCAGCCGCGCCAGGTCGCTGCGGGTGCGCCGGCCCATGACGATCAGGTCGGCACGGTGGTCCTCGGCTGCCTGGACCACCTCCACGTAGGGGTCGGCGCCGTGGCGCAGCAGACCCTCGAAGGGCACGCCCGCCGCCCCGGCCCGCTGGCCCAGTTCAGCCAGGTGGGCGCGCGCCGCCTCGGCCTCGGCCTGTACTCGCTCGGGGGCCATGGCCTCGTACTCGGGATTGGTGAGCACCACCTGCAGGGCATAAAGCCGTGCTCCGCAGCGTTCGGCCAGCCCCAGGGCCACCTGCTCGGCGCCGGCGCTGAATTCCGTGCCCTCGGTGGCGAGCAGCAGGGTCTCGAAGCGCCCCACGGGCGAAAGACGGGTCTCCATGGCGTTCCATCCTTCCTGTGATCCGGGATCGGTCTTGCGTCCATCCAGCATAGCCCATGGCCCTGCGGCCGGCACACGTGCCAGCCAGCGATTGCGGCCGGGCGCCGGGACGCTGCTTGGCTTTGCGGGGCCGCGATGGGATAATTCCGGTCTTTTTTGCGACTTTTACTCTCCGACAAGGCCTCATTATCCATGCAAGAAACCATCGCGCTGACCCCCGAGATGATGGTGGTCCTCGGGCTGCTGGGCTTTACCATCTTCCTGTTCGTGTCCGAGATCGTGCGGGTGGACGTGGCGGCGGTGTCCGTGATGGTGTTGCTGGGGCTGATCAGCATGATCCCGGGACTGGGGGGCGTGGCGGACACCCACAAGCTGTTCGACGGCTTCGCCAGTAATGCGGTGATCTCCATCATCGCGGTGATGATCATCGGCGCCGGCCTGGACAAGACCGGGGTGATGAGCCAAGTGGCTTCCTTCATCATGCGCGTGGGCGGGACCACGGAGAAACGCGTCATCCCCATGGTCTCCGGCACCGTCGGCGTGATCTCGAGCTTCATGCAGAACGTGGGCGCGGCGGCCCTGTTCCTGCCGGTGATCTCGCGCATCTCCGCGCGCACCGGCCTGCCCATGTCCCGGCTGCTCATGCCCATGGGCTTCTGCGCCATCCTGGGCGGCACCATCACCATGGTGGGCTCCAGCCCGCTGATCCTGCTCAACGACCTGCTGCCCGCGGGCATGGAACGCTTCGAGCTGTTCGACGTGACTCCCGTCGGGCTGGCCCTGGTGACCACCGGCATCCTGTACTTCGTGCTGCTGGGCAAGTACGTGCTGCCGGCGGTGCGCAATGACGGCGCCAGCGGCGAGAGCACCATGGACTACTTCAAGCGGGTCTACGGCCTGGACTACACCATCCGCGAATACACCCTGCCGTCCAGCCACCCCATGTCCGGCCACACGGTCAGTGATCTGGAGCGGGAATACGGCATCAACGTCATCGGCGCCATGGTCAGCGGCGACCTGCGCGTGGCCCCCTGGCCGGGTTACCAGCTGAACGGCACCGCGCGCCTGGCGGTGCTGGGCCGCGCCGACCGGCTGGATGAATTCGCCGAGCGCGCCGGGGTCAAGAGCAAGGGCTACCTGGACGTGTTCTCAGACGCCCTCTCCCACACCAAGTCGGGCGTCGCCGAGGTGGTGATCCCGCCCGGCTCAGACCTGATCGGCAAGACGGTCACCGAGATCGCCATGCGCAAGACCTACGGCCTGACGGTGCTGGCCATCCATCGCGGCGAGGAGACCATCCGTGAGGGCCTGCGCGACGTGCCCCTGCAGGCGGGCGACACCCTGGTCTGCCACTGCAGCTGGAGCGCCCTGGCGCGGGTGGAGAAGAACCGCGACTTCGTGGTGGTCACCAGCGAATACCCCCACGAGGAACTGCGCCCCCAGAAGGTGGGCTTCGCCGTGCTGTTCTTCGCCATCGCCCTGGGCCTGATCCTGTTCACCGACCTGCGCCTGTCCGTGGCCCTGCTGGTGGGCGCCGTGGGCATGATCCTCACCGGCGTGCTCAACATGGACGAGGCCTACAAGGCGGTGAGCTGGAAGACGGTGTTCCTGCTGGCCAGCCTCATCCCCCTGGGCGCGGCGGTGCAGGAGACCGGCACCGCCGCCTGGATCGCCCACCAGACCCTGAGCCTGCTGGGCGACGTGGCTCCCTGGATCCTGCAGGCGGCCATCGCGATCCTGGCTACCTTCTTCACCCTGGTCATGTCCAACGTGGGCGCCACCGTGCTGCTGGTGCCGCTGGCGGTGAGTATCGCCTTCGCCGCCCAGAGCATGGGCATGGACGCGGACCCGCGGGTGTTCGCCCTGACCGTGGCCATCGCCACCTCCAACTCCTTCCTGATCCCCACCCACCAGGTGAACGCCCTGATCATGGGTCCGGGTGGCTACCGGGTGAAAGACTTCATGAAGGCCGGCGGCATCATGACGGTGCTGTTCCTGGTGGTGTCGCTGACCATGCTGAACCTGATCTTCTAAGGGAGACCGCCCGGGCGGCACAGCCCCGGGCAAGAATTCGACAACATGATTAAAACCTAAGGAGTAAGCACACATGTCCAAGAAGCATCCGATCGTCGCGGTCACCGGCTCTTCCGGCGCCGGCACCTCCACCGTCAAGCGTGCCTTCGAGCACATCTTCCTGCGCGAGAAGATCAACCCGGTGATCATCGAGGGCGACAGCTTCCACCGCTACAACCGCACCGAGATGAAGGAGGCCATGAAGAAGGCCGCCGAAAGCGGCAACAACCACTTCAGCCACTTCGGCCCCGAGGCCAACCTGTTCGACAAGATCGAGGATCTGTTCAAGACCTACGGCAAGACCGGCGGCGGCAAGAAGCGCTACTACATCCACAGCGATGAAGAGGCCAACGAGCACAACGCGCGCCTGGGCACCAAGCTCAAGCCCGGCGAGTTCACCCCCTGGGAAGACATCCCCAAGGGCACCGACCTGATGTTCTATGAAGGCCTGCACGGCCTGGCTGCCGACGACAAGGTGGACGTGTCCAAGCACGTGGACCTGGGCGTGGGCGTGGTGCCCATCGTCAACCTGGAGTGGATCCAGAAGATCTTCCGCGACAATGCCGAGCGCGGCTACTCCGCCGAGGTCATCGTGGACACCATCCTGCGCCGCATGCCGGACTACGTGAACTACATCACCCCGCAGTTCTCGCGCACCGACATCAACTTCCAGCGCGTGCCCACCGTGGACACCTCCAACCCGTTCATCGCCCGGGACATCCCCACCCCCGACGAGAGCATGGTGGTGATCCGCTTCCGGGATCCCAAGAAGTTCGGCGTGGACTTCCCCTACCTGCTGAACATGATCCACAACTCGTTCATGTCCCGGCGCAACACCATCGTGGTGCCCGGCGGCAAGATGGGCCTGGCGATGGAGATCATCCTCGCCCCCATCATCGGCGAGATGGTCGCCAAGCGCGGTTGATCACGGCGCTATGCAAGCCCCGTGCGCCTCCGGACGCACGGGGCTTTTTTGTGCCTGATCCCGTAGGAGGCCCGACCCCGGGCCGAACAGGGTTCCAGGAAGCGTCGCTGTTCGCGGCGGGGTCGCCGCTCCTACGGGGTGACCTGCCCGGCCTGAAGCTCGGTGAAAATGTAGGGGTTAACGGACCGGGCCACCTCGCCTTGCTATCATTCATAGTCAGTCCAGAACCCCGGATCCCCCATGCTTTCTTTCCTGCGACGGCGTCCGAACCCCATCCGACTGCGCCAGCAGTTCCTGGAGCGCTTCACCGGCCGCACCCTGATCGTGCACGAGGGCTTCCCGCCGGAATGGCTGGAGGAACTGCTCAAGCAGCCCGGCGGCGGCGGGCACTTCCGCCTGGACGCGCGCCAGATCGACGCCCGCAATCCGAGCCCCATCGAGTGGTTCGTGCGTGAACACGTGCTGCCCCTGGGACTGCCACTGCCGCTGCTGGTGCGGGTCAGCCCGCCGGAACTGCGCGTGCGCCACCTGCGGCGCTGCAATCACGCGGTGCACCCCAGCGAGATCCAGTGGTTCCTGGAGGAACTGGACACGCGAGCACACGCCACCTTGCGCGTCACCGACACCGGCTTCACCGCCGAGCCGGGCATCCCGGTGAGCGACAACGAGGCCAAATCCATGCTGGATCACCTGGGACTGTGAACACCATGACCCCCTTCTCCATGGCCGCCGCCGAAGGCATCGAACCCGTCGCCGTGGCCCGCGAACTGGCCGCCCGGCTGACGCCGCCAACTGAGGGCGAGGCCCTGGGCTTCCTGTACGTGAGCGACGCCCTGGCCCGACGCCTGCCCGAACTGCTAGCGACCCTGCGCGAGGCCACCGGCGTGACCCACTGGACCGGCACGGTGGGCATCGCCCTGTGCTGCACCGGGCGGGAGATCTACGACCGCCCCGCGGCCGTGGCCATGCTGGGCAGCTTCCCGCCGGGCAGCGCGCGCATCCTGCCCCCCATGACCGAAAACGACGATGCCCTCACGGCGTTGCTGGCGGACTGGGATGCACAAGACCCGGCGCGCTTCGCCCTGCTTCACGGCGACCCCAGCCACGGCACCACCCCGGCGATCATCCGCCACCTGGGCGAGCACACCCAGATCTTCGGCGTGGGCGGGATCGCCTCCTCCCAGGGCGACTACCTGTCCGTGGCCGACGAGGTGGTCCAGGGCGCGGTCTCCGGGGTGCTGTTCGCGGAATCGGTGCCCGTGGCCACGGCCCACACCCAGGGCTGCACACCCATCGGCCCCGTGCACCGCATCACCGCCGCCAGCAACAATGTGCTCATCCAGCTGGACGGACGCCCGGCCCTGGACGTGTTCGAGGAAGACATCGGCGAGGTGCTGGCCCGTGACCTGCAACGGGCCGGCGGGTTCATCGTCGCCGGCCTGCCGGTGCCCGGTTCCGACACCCGCGACTACCTGGTGCGCAACCTGGTGGCCGTGGACACCGGCCAGCGCCTGGTGGCCATCGGCGAGAACGTGCGCGAGGGCGACGAGATCCTGTTCTGCCGGCGCGACGGCAACGCCGCCCTGGAAGACCTCAAGCGCATGCTCGCCGACCTCAAGCGCCGCGCCCCCAACGGCGCCCGCGGCGCGGTCTATGTCTCCTGTCTCGGCCGTGGCCGCCACCAGTTCGGCGACGACTCCCAGGAACTGCGCATCATCGCCGAGGAACTGGGCGACATCCCCCTGGTCGGATTCTTCGCCAACGGCGAGATCTTCCACAACCGGCTGTATGGCTATACGGGCGTGCTGACGTTGTTTCTCTGAATGAAATTGATTTGAACCGCGACGCAAAGGCGCAAAGACGCGAAGATTCGCAAAGTTATTTTTCATTACTGCGCCGCGGAGCGGCGCAGATACCAACGCTATTCTTTGCGCACCTCTGCGTCTTTGCGCCTTTGCGTCGCGGTTAAAGAACCTTTCCGGAGTCCACATGCAAACACGCAAACTCGGCGACACCGACATCGACGTGAGTCTCATCTGCCTCGGCACCATGACCTGGGGCGAGCAGAACACCGAGGCCGAGGCCCACAGCCAGCTGGACTACGCCCTGGAGCGGGGCATCAACTTCATCGACACCGCCGAGCTCTACCCGGTGCCTCCCATGGCCGAGACCCAGGGGCGCACCGAGGCCTACATCGGCAGCTGGCTCAAGCAGCGCGGGCGGCGCGATGACCTGGTGCTGGCCTCCAAGGTATGCGGGCCAGGCGAATGGGTGAACTACTTCCGCGGCGGCCCGCGCCTTGACCGGAGTCACATGACCCGGGCCCTGGAAGACAGCCTGCGCCGGCTCAACACCGACTACCTGGACCTCTACCAGATCCACTGGCCGGCGCGACCCACCAACTACTTCGGCAGCCTGGGCTACGTGCACCAGGAAGACCCCGACGCCACGCCCATCGCCGAGACCCTGGAGGTGCTGGATGGCTTCGTGCGCGCGGGCAAGGTGCGTCACATTGGCATCTCCAACGAGACCCCCTGGGGCCTGATGGAATACCTGCGCCAGGCGGAACGCCACGACTGGCCGCGCCTGGTGTCTATCCAGAACCCCTACAACCTGCTCAACCGCAGCTTCGAGGTGGGCCTGGCCGAGATGGCCATCCGCGAGCAGGTGGGCCTGCTGGCCTACTCGCCGCTCGGCTTCGGGGTGCTGAGCGGCAAGTACCTGGACGCCATGCCCGAGGGCGCGCGACTGACCCTGTTCTCGCGTTTCTCCCGCTACACCAACGAGCAGGGCATCGCCGCCACCCGCGCCTACGTGGAACTGGCCCGGGCCCACGGCCTGTCCCCCGCCCAGATGGCGCTCGCCTTCGTCAATTCGCGCCCCTTCCTCACCAGCAACATCATCGGCGCCACCAGCCTGGATCAGCTCAGGGAGAACATCGACAGCGCCGAGCTGGTGCTGAACGACGAGGTGCTGGAGGCCATCGAGTCGATCCACGGGCGGCATCCGAACCCCTGCCCTTGAATGCAGTGGCTAGTGGCTAGTCTCAAGTGGCAAGGCAAACCACCCTCACCCCAACCCTCTCCCTGAGGGAGAGGGGGTTTATCATTTGACTAGCCACTAGCCACTTGAGACTAGCCACTTGTTTATCGACACCCACAGCCACTTCGACGATGCCGCCTTCGACGCGGACCGGGCGGCCTGCTGGGCGAGGGCCCGGGCGGTGGGGGTGGAGGCACAGGTGCTGCCGGCGGTGAGCCGGGCCAGCTGGCCGAAACTCAAGGCGGTGGCGGCAGGCGATGCACGGCTGTACCCCGCCTACGGTCTGCACCCCATGCTGCTCTCAGAACACGCGCCCGCCGACCTGGAGGCACTGGAACACTGGATCGAACGGGAGCAGCCGGTGGCGGTGGGGGAATGCGGGCTGGATTATTTCGTGGCCGAGCTGGATCCGGATGCCCAGTGGCGCTTCTTCACCGGCCAGCTGGCCCTGGCGCGCCAGTTCAACCTACCGGTGATCATCCACGCCCGGCGTGCCGTGGACCAGGTCGCCAAGGCCCTGCGCCAGTGCCCGGGCAGCCGCGGCGTGGTGCACAGCTTCAGCGGCAGCGAGCAGCAGGCACGCACACTCATCGACCTGGGCTGCCTGCTGGGCATCGGCGGCCCGGTCACCTACCCACGCGCCCAGCGCCTGCGCCGCCTGGTGGCCACACTGCCCCTGGAGGCGATCCTGCTGGAGACCGACGCCCCGGACCAGCCGGCCATCCATCATCGGGGCGAACGCAACGAACCCGCCTTTCTGCCCGAGATCGCCGCCGAGATCGCCCGGCTGCGGGACATGGAGGTGGAGGAACTGGCCGCAGCCACCACCCGCAACGCGCGACGGCTTTTCAACCTCCCCTGAGCCCGCTTACGCTAAAATTGCGAACCCATGACCACCATCCATGAACGCACGCAGCTGCTCATCGGTCCCGAGGGCCTGGAGAAGCTCGCCAACCGCCATGTCTTCATCGCCGGCCTGGGCGGCGTGGGCAGCTACGCGGCCGAGGCCATCGCCCGGGCCGGGGTCGGGCGCATCACCCTGCTGGACCATGACGTGGTGGGCCCCTCCAACATGAACCGCCAGCTAGTGGCCCTGCATTCCACCCTGGGCCAGCGCAAATCCGAGGTCATGGCCGCGCGCATCCGGGACATCAACCCCGAGATCCGGGTACACCTCGCCAGCGCCTTCCTGTCGCCCGACAACGTGGGCGAGATCGTGCCCATGGATGCCGACTACGCCCTGGACTGCATCGACTCCATCGCCTGCAAGGCGGCCCTGGTGCACCACTGCCAGCAGGTGAACATCCCCGTCGCCTCCAGCATGGGTGCCGGCGGGCGCACCGACCCCACCGCGATCCGCGTCGGCCCCCTGTCCGCCACCCAGCTCTGCCCCCTGGCCCGGGAGATCCGCAAGCGCCTGCGCCGCATGGGCGCGAGCCTGGACTATCCGGTGGTCTATTCCCTGGAGCAGCCGGTCAAGGGCACGGAACACCGTCCCCTGGACGGACCCATCCCGGGCCGTGCGCGGGCGGTCAACGGCACCATCTCCTACCTGCCGCCCCTGTTCGGCTACACCCTCGCCGGCCTGGTGATTCGCGCCCTGCTCGGGGAAAAACTGCCGGTCGGCGGGAAAAGGCGCGCAGGCTCACCCACTTAGGCTATATTGGACTGGCAACCGTTTCAGGAGCCATGACTTGAAGCCGACGGAAGCCCGCTCACAAAACCCCGGTCCGGAAGAACAGGAAGACGGCATCGCCCGGCTGCACCAGGTGGCTGCCCAGAATCTCGAGACCGCACCTCCGGTGCTGGTCTCCTACCTGGCCGTGCCGGATGCACGCCTCACCCGCCTGCACATCAGTCCCCACTTCAAGCATCTGGTGAACGGCAACGGCGCCCACGGCGCCTACCTCAAGGACCACGACCGCTGGGTGCAGTACCTGCACCCGGAAGATCGGGAGCGGGTTCAGCAGACCCTGGCCAGGACCCGCGAGGCCCAGAGCCCCTACTGCATCGATTACCGTCTGAGTGACGGCCATGGTGTCATCCGCTGGGTCCGGGACATGGGCATCTACGTGGGCGACCCCCAGCAGGGGGGCACGGTGATCCAGGGCGTGATGATGGATGTGTCCCTGGAACATGAACTCCGGGACAGGATCGAGGCCCTGGCCGAACAGGTGCGACGGGCAGAGGCCGAGGCCGCCGCTTCCAAGGCCAGCGAGCTGCTGCAGCAGATGCACGAAACCTTGGAACACACGGCATCCGCCATCCTGCGCCTCGACGCCGCCGGCAAGATCAGCTACGCCAACCAGGCCGCCCTGCGGCTCACCGGCCATGCCCGCCCCGAGCTGCTCGGCCACGACTTCACACAAGCCCTGCTGACCGCCCCCGAAGGACGCCGCCCGCACGGCAATCCGAGCCAATACCTGAAGGACTGCAGCGAGGCCCTGCGCTCGCGCCACCCGCGCCACCTCCAGGGGCTCACCCTGTGGCGCAAGGATGCGCGCCCCCTGGAGATCAACTGCCAGATCTCGCCCGGCGCCGAGGGTGGCGCGATCCTCACCCTGGAGGACGCCACCGAGTACCGCTCCCTGAGCACCCAGCTGCAGTACCAGGTGACCCACGACGCCCTCACCGGACTGCTCAACCGCCGGGAGCTGCTCATCCGCCTGGAACAGGCCCTGCGCCAGGCCCGCCACGGCCACAACACCGGGGCCATGCTGTACATCGACCTGGATCAGTTCAAGGTCATCAACGACACCAGCGGCCACACCGCCGGCGACGAGCTGCTGCGCCAGATCAGTAGCCTGCTCACCGGTGCCATCCGACAGGGGGATGCCCTGGCCCGTCTGGGGGGCGACGAATTCGCCGTGATCCTCAACGACTGTCCCGCCAGCGAGATCATGGACACCGCAGATCAGCTGCGCACACACATCGCCGAGCATGTATTCCGCTGGGAGGATAAGACCTACAACGTCACCGCGAGCATCGGCGTGGTGCCCATCAACCGTGAAAGCGGCAACGTGATCACGGTGATGAGCGCCGCGGACACCGCCTGCCATTCCGCCAAGGACAAGGGTCGCAACCGCATCCACGCCTTCAAGCTGGACGACACCAGCATGATCCGGCGCCAGGGCGAGATGCGCTGGGTCGCGCGCATTCACCAGGCGGTGCAGGAGGGCCGCTTCTCCCTGTTCGCCCAGACCATTCAGCCGGTGGAGACGGCGGGCAAGGAGCGGGGCGCCCACCTGGAGATGCTCATCAAGATGCAGGGCGAGGGTGACGAGCTGATCCCGCCCGGCGTATTCCTGCCGGCGGCTGAACGCTACAACCTCTCCGGCACCATCGACCGCTGGGTGCTGCAGCACACCTTCTCCTGGATCGCGGACGCCGGTCTCGACGCCAACCGCCTGTCCCTGTGCGCCATCAACCTCTCCGGGCATTCCGTGGGCGACCCCGCCTTCCTGGACTACGTGGTGTCACAGCTCAAGCGCCACGCCCTGCCCCCCACCCTGATCTGTTTCGAGATCACCGAGACCGTGGCCATCGCCAACCTCAACCTGGCGCGCACCATGATGGAGACCCTGGGCGGCATGGGCTGTCGCTTCGCCCTGGACGACTTCGGCAGCGGCATGTCTTCCTTCGGCTACCTGCGCACCCTGCCGGTGGACTACCTGAAGATCGACGGCCTGTTCGTCAAGGACATCGCCAAGGACACCACGGACCTGGCCCTGGTGCGTTCCATCAACGACATCGCCCACGTGATGGGCAAGCGCACCATCGCGGAATTCGTGGAATCCCAGGAGATCCTCGACCACCTGCAGGAGATGGGCGTGGACTACGCCCAGGGCAACTTCATCGCCGAGCCGGTTCCGGTGGCGCAATTGAAGATCTAGGTCCGGGAAAAGCTTCGACGCAAAGTCGCAAAGACGCGAAGATTCGCAAAGGTTTTTTCATCAAAAGACATTTTGCGTTCCTTCGCGTCTTTGCGACTTTGCGTCGCGGTTGAACCTCTAGAGCTCCAGCACCCGGGCGATGGCAGCATTCACATGCTGATCGGCATCGGGACCGAAGCGGGTGGTCTCGGGGTCGATGACGTCCGTGAAGGCGTAGGCGAACTTCACGTCCTGGATGCCCAGTGAGCCGAACAGTCGGGATTCCCGGGAGAAGTCATCGTCGTGGAAGACCAGGGTCGGCCAGCCGTCCTCCCCCGGCTCCAGGGCCGGGCCGAAGAACACCACCCCCGGGTTGTTGCGCAGCCGCAGGGCGCAGGTGCCCTCGGTCACGCCGCCCATGGTTAAAAAGTCGATGGTGCGCGAGAAGCGAGTCTTGTGGTTGAAGGCCGTGTCCACCGTGCCGTCGATGGCCGGCGCCTCCACCTCGTAGGCCAGCACCTCCGCCCCCGCCTCACGCCAGGCCTCGATGTCCCGGGCACCACGACGGCTGGGCAGATACACGAAGCGCAGCGGCACGATGGCGTTCAGGGCGTCGAGGAGCTCGGCGCTGAAAGGCGGCGCATTGACCAGCACGCCTTTCAGGTCCTGGTCGGCGATGTAGTAGACCGCGGGCGAGGTGCCCTGGACATGGTAGATGCTGCGGTCACGCAGCTTGAGGAGTTCGGTGAGCATCAGGGACTAGATACAAGATCCAAGTGGCAAGAGACAAGAAAGGACACAGATGGAGGGGCGTGGCAAGGAGCGTAACCCCTTCGGCTGTGGATGCAAGCCCCTCACTCCTCACTCCTCACTCCTCACTCCTCTCACCCCTCACCCCTCACCCCTCACACACACACTCATTCCCGCCGCAGCAGCCTGTCCACCAGGGCATCCATCACCGGCATGGGTCGAAACTGCGGCTTGAGCTTCTTGGGATCGTAAACCGTATCCACCCACTCCAGGAGGCTCATAGGCCGCTCGGCAGTGTCCTTCAGGTAGGTCTCGAAGAAGTAGTCCAGCAGCCCGGTCTTGGCGTAGCGGTAGTGAAAATAGGGCCAGAGCCTCAGCTGGCGGGTCTGGTCCAGCGGCATGCCTTCGATCCAGTGCAGGTAGAGGGTGGACATGAGCCCGGCCCGGTCGGCGCCGGACTTGCAGTGAAACCACACCGGATACTCGATGCTGTGCAAGAGCTCATGGGCCTGGTGAATCACCTCCCGGCTCGGCAGATCACGGGAATAGGTGCGCAGGTGTTCCAGCCTCACGCCCAGCCTTTCGCAGGTCTGCGTCTCCAGGGCCAGCATGGGATTGCCCGGCTCCTCGCCGCGCAGGTTCACAACCGTGCGGATGCCGTAGCGGGGGATGCGCTTGAGCAAATGCCGGGGTGAAGGCTGCCCGGAGCGGAAGGCCCGATCCGTGATGCGGTGGAAGTTGTTGAGACCGAACTCCCGCACCCAGCCGTCGTCTGCCCAGAGTGCCCGGGCGTAGACCCGGCGACGCGCGGCCGGCGTGGAGAGATCGAAACCGCTCACGGACGCTCCACGGCGTCCAGTTCCTGCTGCCGGGACTCGATCCAGTCCTCGGCCTCCTTGAGGATCTCATCGGGATCGCGGCCCTTGCTCTCGATGGGCGGGCCGATCTCCACACGGATGGTGCCCGGATACTTGATGTAACTGTGCTTGGGCCAGTAGATGCCGGCGTTGTGGGCCACGGGCACCACCGGGTGTCCGGTGCGGGCCGCCAGCACCGCGCCGCCCTGCTTGTAGCGACCCCGGGTGCCCGGCGCCACCCGGGTGCCTTCCGGGAACATCACCACCCACAGGCCCCGCCCCAGGCGATTGCTGCCCTGCTCCACCAGCTGTTCCAGCGCCTTGCGCCCGGCGCCCCGGTCGATGGCGATGGGTTCCATCACCCACAGCCCCCAGCCGAAGAAGGGGATGCGCATGAGTTCGCGCTTGAGCACCCAGACCTGGGGCGGAATGAAGCGCTGCAGGGCCAGGGTCTCCCAGGTGGACTGGTGCTTGCAGAGCAGGATGCCCGCCTCGCCCTCAAGGTGCTCGCGTCCCTTCACCTCGTATCTGAGCCCGCAGGTCAGGCCCAGCCACCAGACATTGAAGCGGGTCCACTGGGACATGATGCGGTAACGCCCGTGCCAGGACAGGGGCAGGGTCAGCGGCCCGATCAGGGCGAAGAAAATGGTGGACGGCGCAAAGCCCAGCCAGAACAGCGTGGCACGCAGGTAGAGGAGCGGCTTGAAGTGTTTGCGCTGGGTCATCGGTGATCCATGCCTTGCCGAAGTGATTTGCCGCAGAGGCGCGGAGTCGCAGAGAACAGATTCAAAGAACGACAGGATTAACAGGATGATTGAGGATGTACAGGATGAAGACTTGAGGTCGAAATCACCGTGTTATTCGATTTTGTTCATCCTGAAAAATCCTGTTCATCCTGTCCATTGCCTTTCTCTGCGCCTCCGCGTCTCTTCGGCAGATGTTGAGTCGAAGCTCAGCCCTCACCGCCCGGCTGCAGGCGCGACATGTCCGCCACTTCCAGGAACAGCCCGCTCAGACTGTTGAGCAGGGCCAGGCGGTTGTCGCGCACGGCGGCGTCATCGGCCATCACCATCACGCCGTCGAAGAAGCGGTCCACCGGCTCACGCAGGGCGGCCAGCGCCGCCAGGCCCTCGGTGTAGCGGCCCTCGCCGAACAGCGGCAGCGCCGTGGCGCGCAGGGCCTCGAGGCGGTCGAACAGCGCCCGTTCCGCGTCCTCGCTGAAGCGCGCGGGATCGATCTGCTCGGGCAGCGCGCCCTCCACCTTCTTGAGGATGTTGTGGATGCGCTTGTGGGCGGCGGCGAGGCTCTGCGCCTCGGGCAGGCTGCGGAAGTGATCCACGCCCCGTACCCGGCGGTCGAAGTCCAGGGGACGCAGCGGGCGGCAGGCGAGCACCGCCTCGAACACGTCCACGCCGATCCCCCGGTCCGTGTAGTAGGCGCGCAGGCGTTCCATCATGTAGTCGAACACGGACTCCACGGCACCGGCGGCATCCACGTCCGTGCCCTGGTAGCCCTCGGCGGCGGCGCGGATCAGGGCCAGCAGGTCCAGGTCCAGTTCCCGCTCGATGAGGATGCGCAGCACGCCCAGGGCGGCGCGGCGCAGGCCGTAGGGGTCCTTGGCGCCGGTGGGTTTCTGACCGATGGCAAAGATACCCACCAGGGTATCGAGCCGGTCCGCAAGGGCCAGGGCCTGGCCGACCCCGGACTCCGGCAGGTTGTCGCCGGCATGGCGGGGCCAGTACTGCTCTTCCAGGGCCTGGGCCACATCACCCGGTTCACCGCCGTGCTCGGCATAGTAACGGCCCATGGTGCCCTGCAGCTCGGTGAACTCGAACACCATGTGGGTCTGCAGGTCGCACTTGGAGAGCATGGCGGCGCGCAGGGCCTCGCCATGGTCCACGTTCAGCAGTCCGGCCAGGTGCCTGGTGAGCGCGGCGACACGTTCGGTCTTTTCATAGAGGGTGCCCAGCTTGCGCTGGAAGACCACGTGCTTGAGGGCCTCCAGGTGACTGTCCAGGGGCTTCTTGCGGTCCTGGTTCCAGAAGAACTCGGCGTCGGAGAAGCGCGGGCGGATGACCCGCTCGTTGCCCTCGCGCACCCGCTCCGGCTCCCGGGACTCGATGTTGCTCACGGTGATGAAGTGGGGCATGAGGCGGCCTACCTGGTCCACCACCGGGAAGTATTTCTGGTTGTCCTGCATGGTGGAGATGAGCGCCTCCTGGGGTACGGACAGGAAGCGGGTCTCGAAATGCCCGGCGATGGCGCTGGGCCATTCCACCAGGGCGGTGACCTCGTCCAGCAGGTCCGGCTCGATGAGCGCGCGGCCGCCGAGTTTCTGCGCGGCGTCTTCCACCTGGCCCAGGATCGCCTCCCGGCGCGCCTCGAAATCGGCCATCACCCGGCCCTCGGTCTGCAGCAGCGGCCCATAGGCGGCGGGCTCGGCGATGAACAGGCTATCCGGGTGGTGGAAACGATGGCCGCGGGTCTCGCGGCCGGCCTTCACGCCCAGGATCTCGGCCTCCACCACGGCATCGCCCAGCAGCAGCACCACCCAGTGCACCGGGCGCACGAACTCGGCGTCGGAATCCCCCCAGCGCATGCGCTTGGGGATGGGCAGCGCCGCCAGGGCGCGCTCCACCACACCGGGGATGAGCTCGGTTGCCGCCTTGCCCGGTTCCACGTGGCGATGCACCAGCCAGGCGCCCTTGTCGGTCTCCAGGCGCTCCAGGTCCTCCGGTTTCACGCCGCAGGAGGCGGCGAAACCCTGGGCGGCCTTGGTGGGATTGCCGTTGTCGTCGAAGGCGGCGGCGAGCGCCGGTCCCCGGCGTTCCATGGACTGATCCGGCTGGCGCGCGGCCACGTCCCGGCACAACAACGCCAGGCGCCGAGGCGCAGCAAAGGCCTGTACCTTGGAGGCCCCGATCTCCGCCTCCGCAAGCCCCGCCGCCACGGACTCGGCAAAGGCATCCCGCAGGCCCTTGAGCGCCTTGGGCGGCAGCTCTTCGGTACCGATTTCGATCAGGAGGTCGTGTTTCTGGGTCATGGGCCTGGTGTCTGGTTTGTGCTGTTGTCGTTAACTTCCGCCGCCGAGACGCGGAGAAAAGATACAAAGAACGACAGGATTAACAGGATTCTTGAGGATGAACAGGATGAAGACTTGAGATCGAAAACACCGTGATATTCGATTGTGTTCATCCTGATAAATCCTGTTCATCCTGTCCATTGCCTTTCTCCGCGTCTCCGCGCCTCTGCGGCAAAGGTTCTCAATCCTTGCCGCCCAGCATCGGGAAGCCGAGGGCCTCGCGTGCGTTGTAATAGGCCTCGGCCACGGCGCGGGCCAGTTCGCGCACGCGCAGGATGTAGCCCTGACGTTCGGTCACGGAGATGGCGCGGCGGGCGTCCAGCAGGTTGAAGGTGTGTGAGGCCTTGAGCATCTGTTCGTAGGCGGGCAGCGGCAGGCCGGCCTCGATGAGGCGCTTGCTCTCGCCCTCGCAGGTCTCGAACCAGGCGAACAGGGCCTCCACGTTGGCATGCTCGAAGTTGTAGGCGGACTGCTCCACCTCGTTTTGGTGGTAGACGTCGCCGTAGCTCACCCGGCCCTGGGGGCCCTCGGTCCAGGTCAGGTCGTAGACGCTCTCCACGCCCTGCAGGTACATGGCCAGACGCTCCAGGCCGTAGGTGATCTCGCCGGACACGGGACGGCAGTCCAGGCCGCCCACCTGCTGGAAGTAGGTGAACTGGGTGACCTCCATGCCGTTCAGCCACACCTCCCAGCCCAGGCCCCAGGCGCCGAGCGTCGGGGACTCCCAGTTGTCCTCCACGAAGCGGATGTCGTGCACCAGCGGGTCGATGCCGATGGCCTTGAGCGACCCCAGGTACAGCTCCTGGATCTCCGCAGGCGAGGGCTTGAGGATCACCTGGAACTGGTAGTAGTGCTGCAGGCGGTTGGGGTTTTCGCCGTAGCGGCCGTCGGTGGGTCGGCGCGAGGGCTGCACGTAGGCGGCCCGCCAGGGCTCGGGGCCGATGGCGCGCAGGAAGGTGGCGGAATGGAAGGTGCCCGCACCCATCTCCATGTCATAGGGCTGCAGGACCACGCAGCCGTGCTCCGCCCAGTACTGCTGCAGGGTCAGGATGAGCTCCTGGAAGCTCAGGCCGTGGTGCTTGGGGGATCGCTGTCGGGACATGGGGAAAACCGGCTGGCGTGGTTGCGCAAAGGGGCTAGTGTCCTGTCTGTTAAATATCTTGTCATTCAGCGCGGCTGCGCGGGCGTGTGGCTAGGCACGCTTGCGCAGGAATGGCCACCCCCATTTCAAGCAAGCGTAACAACGCCACACGCCC
>NZ_KB898963.1 GCF_000377945.1 Thioalkalivibrio sulfidiphilus | reverse complement strand
AATGCCTACCTGCGCTCTGCACTGTTCATGCCGGCCATGGCGGCCATCAGGCACGAGCCCCGGGCCAAGGCGTTCTATGAGGCACTTGTCGCCCGCGGCAAGAAAAAAATCCAGGCTCTGTGCGCCGTGATGCGCAAGTACCTCACCGGACTGTGGGCGTGCATCAAAACCGGCAAACCCTTCGATGCCTCGGCTTTGTTTAGCGATCAACACATTGCTAAGGCTTGACTGGGAACGGAGTATCTACAATCCTCCCCGTGTGTCTCACGAGGTGCCCGGCCAGCTTGAGGCGCTGGGCCTCGCCGCCGGAGAGGGTCGGCACCGGCTGGCCCAGGCGCAGGTACTCCAGGCCCACCGCCGCCAGCGGTTCCAGGCTCTGCTGGATCTCCGGCACATGGGCGAAGAAGGCCAGGGCCTCGGTCACGGTCATCTCCAGCACGCCGGAGAGGTCCGCGGCCTGTCCCTCCGCGCCCAGGGCCTTCACCTGGAGCACCTCGGGCCGGTAGCGCCTGCCGTCGCACTCGCCGCAGCGCAGGTACACATCGGAGAGAAACTGCATCTCCACGTGTTCGAAGCCGGAGCCGCTACACACCGGGCAGCGGCCGTTGCCGGAGTTGAAGCTGAAGGTGCCGGCGGTGTAGCCCCGCCCCTTCGCCAGCGGCTCCTCGGCGAACAGCTTGCGGATGGCGTCGAAGGCGCCCACGTAGCTGGCCGGGCAGGAACGGGCGGTGCGGCCGATGGGGGACTGGTCCACCATCACCACCGCATCCAGGGACTCGTGACCGCTCAGGGAGCCGAAGGCGCCGGCGGGATACTCCGGGCGCCCCTTGAGCTTGGCCAGAGCCGGGTAGAGCAGGTCTTGGATCAGGGTGGACTTGCCGGAGCCGGACACGCCGGTGACGCACACCAGGCGGCCCAGGGGAAAACGCACGTCGATACCCTTGAGGTTGTGCTGGGCCGCGCCGCGCAGTTCCAACCAGACGGTGTCCCCATCCGGTGGGCGGCAGGCGGACGGCAGGGCCACCTGTTTGCGGCCACTCAGGTACTGGCCGGTGAGGGACTGGCGCGAACGCAGGATCTGCGCCGGGGTGCCGAAGAACACCACCTCCCCGCCCCGCTCGCCGGGACCGGGCCCCATGTCGAGGATGCGATCGGCGGCACGCATCACCTGGGGGTCGTGTTCCACCACCAGCAGGGAATTGCCCGCATCCCGCAACCGGCGCAGCACGCCCACCACCCGGTCCATGTCCCGGGGATGCAGACCAATGGAAGGCTCGTCCAGCACGAACAGGGTGTTCACCAGGGAGGTGCCGAGCGCCGTGGTCAGGTTGATGCGCTGCACCTCGCCGCCGGAGAGCGTGCGGGACTGGCGGTCCAGGGTGAGATAGCCGAGCCCCACTTCGCAGAGATAATTCAGGCGCGCGCGGATCTCGGAGAGCAGCAGGTCCGTGGCCTCGTCTAGCCCGCATATTTCACCACCGTTCGTAGCGAGGGCGTCGAGATGCCGCTGTGACGGGGCGCGCGGAGCGCAAGACGGCGCCGGCGTAGCCGACACTACGTCAAGCCGGCTGAAGTGAGCACGCCTCGTCACAGCGAGCAGATCGGCGGCCGCAGTAGAAGGGTGGTGAGATATGCGGGCTAGGGGTGCAGGCAGGTGCAGCTGATCGAAGAAGGCCTTGCAGCGCGCCAGGGGCACCTGCATGAGGTCGTGCAGGCAGAGGCCAGGGAGGGCCTCGAGCAGATCGCGGGACCACGAGACCCCCGCGGGCAGGAAGCGGGCGCCGGGTTCGAGCACGCCGTCCGCGTCGGACTTCGTGCCCAGGCGCCAGAGCAGTGAATCGGGCTTGAGCCGCGCGCCCTGGCAGGCCTTGCAGGGCTCGTAGCTGCGGTAGCGGGACAGCAGCACCCGGATGTGCATCTTGTAGCTCTTGGTCTCCAGCCAGTCGAAGAAGCGCCGGATGCCGTACCAGAGCCCGTCGTCGAAGTCGCCTTCCCCCTCGATCACCCAGGCCTTCTGGTCATCGCTCAACTCGTCCCAGGGCAGGTCCAGCGGGATGCCCCGCTTGCGGGCGAAGGTCATCAGCTCCGCCTGGCACTCGTAGTAGGCGTCGGTCTGCCAGGGCTTCACCGCACCCTCGCCAAGGCTCACCCGCCCGTCCGGGATCACCAGGTCCAGGTCGATGCCCATGGTGCGGCCGAATCCCCGGCAGGCCTCGCAGGCGCCGATGGGCGAGTTGAAGGAGAAGTGATTGGGGGTGGTCTCGCTGTAGTGCAGGTCGCAGGCGGCGCAGTGCAGATCGGCGGAATAGTCCACGGGAGCCAGAGCTTCGCGGTCCTCACCCAGGGGATAGACCCGCACCCGGCCCTGGCCGTGGTGCAGGGCCGTCTCCAGGGCCTCCACCAGGCGCCCCCGGTTGCCGGGCTCCACCCGCAGCCGGTCCTGGATCACCTCAAGGCGCTGTTCCGTCTCCCCGTGAAACCGCTCGTAGGCCTGGGCCTTCAGGTGCCCCTTCACCTCCTCCAGGCTGAAGTTCTCCGGCACCGGCACCGGGAACACCACCATCACACGTGTGCCATCCTTTCCGACGCGATCCAGCCACTCGTTGGCGATGGCCTCCGGGGTATCGCGCCGCACCGGGGCGCCGCAGCCCCGGCAGTGCAGGTGCGCGGCCCGGGCATAGAGCAGTTTCAGGTGATCGTTGAGCTCCGTCATGGTGCCCACGGTGGAGCGGGAGGTGCGCACCGGGTTGGTCTGATCGATGGCAATCGCCGGCAGCACGCCCTCGATGCGGTCCACCGCCGGCTTGTCCATGCGGTCCAGGAACTGCCGGGCGTAGGGGGAGAAGGTCTCCACGTAACGGCGCTGACCCTCGGCGTACACGGTATCGAAGGCGAGCGAGGACTTGCCCGAACCGGACACCCCGGTGACCACGATCAGTTCGTTGAGGGGCAGTTCGAGATCCAGGCCCTTCAGGTTGTTCTGACGGGCGCCGAAGATGCGGATGTGGTCCTGGGACATGGGCAATGTAGAGGCTCTCGGAGGCAGCACAGGTTACCCGATCCTTGGGGTTCTGTGGCGAATGGCGCACTGAAAACAGGGGTCCGCGAATGAACGCAAATCAACGCGAATGAAAGGCCAAAGCATTAACCGCAAAGGGCGCGAAGGTATTCGCGAAGGACGCAAGGGAAATCATGTGATCAAAAATCCTTTGCGCCCTTCGCGCATACCTTCGCGTACTTCGCGGTTTGCTTTTTCGATCTGAATTCGCGTTGATTTGCGTTCATTCGCGGACTCCATGATCCTTAGCAAAACACCCCCGGACACAACCCATGACCGACGACACCGAACTCAAAGACGTGCTGGCACAGTTTTCCCGGCTCATGGACCGGGCGGAGCGGCTGCTGCCTGCGCCGAGGCCGGAGCCGGACTGGACCGCGCCGGCCCATCGCTGGCACCGGGACGGTCACCTGAGTCCGGTACACGAGATCGCGCCGCTCGCCCTGGACGATCTGCTGCACATCGAGCGTCAGAAGGCCCTGCTGGTGCGCAACACCCGCCAGTTCCTCAAGCGCCTGCCCGCCAACAACGTACTGCTCTGGGGCGCCCGGGGCACGGGCAAGTCCTCGCTGATGCGCGCGCTGCTCAATGAATACCGGGACGAGGGACTGCGCATCATCCAGGTGGACGGCCAGGACCTGGTGCACCTGCCGGAGATCGCCCTGCCCCTGGCGGGTCGTCCCGAGCGCTTCATCCTGCTGGCGGATGATCTCTCCTTCGAGGCCAGCGATCCGGGCTACAAGGCGCTCAAGGCCATGCTGGACGGATCCCTGGAAGGCACACCGGAGAACGTGCTCATCCACGCCACCTCCAACCGGCGCCACCTGATGCCGGAGAAGATGCTGGACAATCTGGAGGTGAAACGGGTGGATGACGAAATCCACCCGGGCGAGGCGGTGGAGGAGAAGATCTCCCTGTCGGAGCGCTTCGGCCTGTGGCTGGCCTTCCACCCCTTCAATCAGGACCAGTACCTGGCGGTGGTGGCCCACTGGCTCACCCGGCTTGGCTGCATTGATACGGAAGATAGCCATGCCGAAGCCCTTCGCTATGCCTTGGGCCGAGGCTCACGCAGCGGCCGCGTCGCTTGGCAGTTCGCGCGGGACTGGGCGGGGCAGAAAGGTTTGGAGATCGGCGGTTGAAGGCAATGGACAGGATGAACAGGATTTTTCAGGATTAACAGGATTCAAGACGAAAAACATTTGACAGGATTAACTTGATATACATGATTTCTTTTTGAAAGCTCTTAATCCTGTTAATCGTGTAAATCCTGTCAAAACTCTTTTGCTCTTATCCTGTCCATCCTGTCCATCCTGTCCATTCAATACGCCTCAGGATGCCCCCTCCTCCGCAGGGTCCGCGCCGGATACGTCGTCATCAGCGGGGGATGGAGAACCCTCCAAACAGTACTCGATGATTTCCAGCAGTTCCTCGATCCCCTCCGGCGTCTCCAGTTCCCGATCGGGCCGGAAGGTGAGCACGGCGTTTTTGCGCACCTCCAGATACACACCGGGGTGGCGTGCCAGGAAACCACGCAACCGCCCCGCTGCCGCGATCACGCCATCGTGGGTACTCGGTGCATACAGGCGATACCCCTTGGGGAAACCCAGGGACTCGGCCAATTCCAGCTCCTGGTAATTCACCAGGTAACTCTTCAGGTAGTGCCCCGGTGCCAGCACCATGTCGGGCAGACCCGAGACCGGCTCTGCGGGTTTGACGATCACCAGGGTGTGCTGGTGCTCTGCGTAGTAATCCGGCGCGGCGGTGTGGCTGTAATCGAAGGCGCGCACCATCCAGTCACGATAGTAGCCGGTCATCACGTTGCGTTCCAGCTTGTGATCGCCGCGGCGCAGGTAGACGAAATCGTGGACGTTGAGCTCCGCCAGGGTGGCGGGTTCGAACTGCAGGCCATGCAGACGCGCGAACTGTTGCATCTCCTCCGCGCGGGCGGACAGCCGCGCCTCCCGCTTGACCAGCGCGGCATCGTGCATGCGCGCCGACAGGGAGTGCTGGGTGAACTGGTAGTACTTCTCCATACCCAGGAGCTCGAAGGGACGCTGTGCGCGCAGGGACTCCTCCTGCAACTGGTGCAGGTACTCCATGGCCGTGTGGTCGATGATGCGTCCGGACTCCGTGACGATGATGGAGAGACCGGCATCCTCGGGCAGCTGCTGCAGGAGTTTGTCGAAGGGCAGCAGGTTGAAACACACCAGGGAACCCACGGAGACCTCGTAGTGGGGCAGCCCATCACGGGTGTCACCGTGCACCTTGATGATGGGATTTCTGAACAGGCCCATGAAGTTGCGTGCCAGCAACTCCAGGGACTGGGCGAAGCTCAGCCTCCCGGTGAGCACCACCCGGAACGAGGGCGTCAGCAGGTAGGCGAGCATCAGCACCTCCGCGGCCATGCCGATGAGGATGCCCCACAGCAGATCCGTGGTCAGGATCGCGGCCACGGTGATCAGGAAGATCACCATCTGGTCCCTGCCGATGGCGTAGGTCTTGCGGAACACCTTGTACTCGCACAAGCGCCAGCCCACGTAGATGAGAATCGCGGCGATGGCGGCCAAGGGGATCATGGCGATGAGATCCGTGGCCACCAGCAGGAACAGGATCAGGAAGATGGCGTTGTAGAAGTTGGCCCACAGGGTGCGGCCGCCGGCATCGATGTTCACACGGCTCTTCACACCGCCCGGGATGATGGTCAGACCGCCCGCCAGGCTCGACAGCATGTTGGACACGCCCATGGCGCGCAGGGTGACGTTGGGGTTGGACTTGCGCTGGTAGGGATCGATCTTGTCCACGGCCGCGATGGTGGCCAGGGACTCGATGCCGTCGATGAGCGTCAGGGTGATGACCACAATCAACAGGTTGATCCAGAGTTCCGGCCGGTTCATCACCTCGCCGAAGGCGGGCACGGTGATGCCGCCTTCCAGCAGGCTCTCCGGCATGGTGATGAGATACACCGCCTCCAGGCCAAACACGGTGGCCAGCACCAGTCCCAGCAGGGCCACGAACAGGGGCGGCGGGATACGCTTCATCCACTGCCGGCGCGTCGCGTTCAGATAGAACATCAGGAACAGGCACACGGCGCCGATCAGGAAGACCGTCGGCTCGATGTTGAGCAGCGTATGAGGCAGCTTGAGGATGGAATCCATGGTGGTGGGTGCCACCGGGGACAGATCACCGAACAAGGGCGGGATCTGCTTGAGGATGATCATGATGCCGATGGCGGCGAGCATGGCCTCCACCACCGTCACCGGCAGGAAGATGGCGAAACGCCCCGCATTCATGAAGGCCAGCAGGATCTGCAGCAGGCCGGTGAGGCAGATGGCCACCAGCAACAGCGGGTAGCCGGCAGCAAGATCGCCGCCACCCAGCAGCAGCATGCCCGAGAGCAGTGCCGGCGCGAGCCCCGCGGCCGGGCCGCTGATGGTGACGTAGGCACCGCCCAGGAAGGGAAAGATCAGGCCGGCGATGATGGCCGAGATCACCCCGGTGACCGGCGGCGCACCGGAGGCGATGGCAATCCCGAGGGACAGCGGCAGTGACACCAGCGCCACCTGCAGGCCGGCACTCAAGTCATAACGCCAGTGCCTCAGGCCCTTGACGCCGTTATTGGGTTTTTCGTCCATCCCCACGGTCATTCCCCTGTTCTGCGGGTCCTTGCATTGATGACTGCGACAGGCCGACGCAGTCAGGATGATATGACCGGCGTCTCAATCCAGGCCAGCAGCGAAACACTTAAGTCGGCGCCGTTGATGGCGTCGAGAATCATAACGTATTTTGATCCATCCATAGAGGCTGACAGATCTCTCCTGATCACCCTTACCTACTGACCAGGACAAAGTGCATTGCTGATCCATATGCGGTCAGCAAAACCATCACATAGGTAATGGCTATTGACCGAGTTACCCGAGCCGGATGCTAGGGTGAAGATTCACTCATCGACGGTTTCATGTTCATGACAGATACACAGCCACCCCAGAGAAGCGGATTTGTGACCACACTGGCCTGGGTGCTCATCATCCTGGCGGGTGTCGCAAGTGTGATGCTCGCTGCGCAGAATCTATTCCTGCAGTTCATGTTCTCCCCCGGGGAACTGGAACGGCTCCTGGGGGCGCAGCAGGGCATGGGCACGGACGCGCCCTCGCACCGCTTCATGGCGGAACACTTCCGCAGCCTGATGCTGGTCCCGTTGCTGTTCGCCGTACTGGTGCTGACCGGTGCCATCGGCCTGCTGGGTCGCAGGCCCTGGGCCTATGGACTGACCCTGGTGATGATGGGTGTGGGGATGCTGTGGAACGGCGCGGCGGTGGTGCTGCACCTGATGACCCTGGCGGGCCTGGGTGCCTTCCCGGGACCGGTGTTGCGGCCCGGCATGTTCGGCGGCGGATTCCAGGTACTGGTCTCCGCCCTGCTGATCCCGGTGTTCGGGTGGATCATCCTGCGGCTGAGGGCGCCGGAGATCCGGAGGGAATTCGGTCTGAAGTGAGAAGGGTGAAGTAGGAAGTGGGCAGTGGGGATGACTGGCCAATGTCACCGGCCACGGCTCCACGCTCGAGTTCACACTTCCCAATTCACCCTTCTCACTTCAATTACATGTTATCCAGGATCGCCCGCTTCACCTGATCCAGCTTGGCCTCCACGTTCACCAGCGGACGGGTGCTCTGGGCGATGGCGGTGTCGGGGTCCTTGAGGCCGTGACCCGTGAGGGTGCAGACGATGCTGGAGCCTTCGGGGATCTTGCCGGTCTGGATGTCGCGCAGGGCACCGGCCAGGGAGGTGGCGGAGGCGGGCTCGCAGAACACGCCCTCCTTCTCGGCCAGCAGCTTCTGGGCAGCCAGGATCTCGGCGTCGGTACACTCGTCGAACCAGCCGCCGGATTCCTCCTTCACCTTCCAGGCGGAATCCCAGGACTGGGGATGACCGATGCGAATGGCGGTGGCCACGGTCTCGGGGTCGTCCACCATGGCGCCGCGCATGAAGGGCGCGCTGCCGGCGGCCTGGTAGCCGATCATCTTCGGGCGGTTGCCCACCACGGCGCCGCCGGCGTACTTGCAGTGACCCTTGCAGAAGGTGCAAGCCTCTGTGACGTGGTCACCGGAGGCGGAGCTGTACTCGCAGTAGCCGATCCAGTGGGCGGTGATGTTGCCGGCGTTGCCCACGGGCAGACAGTGATAGTCCGGGGCGCGGCCCAGTTCCTCGACGATCTCGAAGGCGGCGGTCTTCTGGCCCTGAAGACGATACGGATTGATGGAATTCACGATGGTCACCGGGGCCTGGTCGGCCACTTCCTTCACCAGGCGCATACCGTCATCGAAGTTGCCCTTGATCTGGATCACCACGGAGCCGTGCATCATGGCCTGGGCCAGCTTGCCCATGGCGATCTTGCCGTCGGGGATGAGCACGAAGGCAGTGATGCCGGCCCGGGCGGCGTAGGCGGCGGCGGCCGCGGAGGTGTTTCCCGTAGATGCGCAGATGATGGCCTTGGAGCCCTCCTCCACCGCCTTGGTCACGGCCATGGTCATGCCACGGTCCTTGAAGGAGCCGGTGGGGTTGAGCCCCTCGTACTTCACGTAGATGTCTACTTCCTTGCCGACGATGCGCGGGATGTTGTTCAGGCGGATCAGCGGCGTGTTGCCTTCACCCAGGCTGATGATGCGGGTGTCGTCATGGACCGGCAGGCGGTCGCGGTAACGGTCGATCAGTCCGGTGTAGCGGGTACGAAATGGCATCTTGATGTACTCGTATCTGATTCAGCTTTCGAGGCTGAAAGTCAAAAGATTTGACGCCAAGACGCAATGACGCAAAGAGAGCTTGAAATCACTTCGAAAGGCATTCTTTGCGAACCTCCGCGCCTTTGCGCCTTCGCGTCGAGGTTTAGGGTTTACTTCAGGCTCTCCAGCCGGATGCGGGTCACCGGGGCGATCACGGTTTCCAGCTGCTGGATGGCGGAGATGGCCTGGTTCATGTTGCCTTCGCGCACCTTGTGGGTGAGCAGGATGATGCTGGCCTCCGCAGCGTCCTCGTCGGTCTCCCGCTGCAGCACCGCCTCCAGGCTGATGTGCTGGTCGCCCAGGATGCGGGTGATGTCCGCCAGCACGCCGGGCTTGTCCTGCACCCGCAGGCGCAGGTAGAAGGCGGTCTGCACCTCGTCCATGGGCAGCACCGGGATGTCCGACAGGGCATCGGCCTGGAAGGCCAGGTGCGGCACGCGGTTCTCCGGGTCGGAGGTGAGCGCGCGCACCACGTCCACCAGGTCCGCCACCACGGCGGAGGCGGTGGGGTCAGCGCCGGCACCGGCGCCGTAGTAAAGGGTCGGGCCCACGGCGTCGCCCTTGACCAGCACCGCGTTCATGACGCCATCCACGTTGGCGATCAGTCGCCGCTGGGGGATCAGGGTCGGGTGCACGCGCAGCTCGATGCCCTGCTCCGTGCGCCGGGCCACGCCCAGGTGCTTGATGCGGTAGCCCAACTCGGCGGCATAGCCTACGTCCTCCCGGGTGATGCGGGTGATGCCTTCCGTGTAGACCTTGTCGAACTGCAGCGGGATGCCGAAGGCGATGGAGGCCAGGATGGTGAGCTTGTGGGCGGCGTCGATGCCTTCCACGTCGAAGGTGGGATCGGCCTCTGCGTAACCCAGACGCTGGGCCTCGGCCAGCACGTCGGAGAACTCACGGCCCTTATCGCGCATCTCCGTGAGGATGAAGTTGCCGGTGCCGTTGATGATGCCGGCCAGCCACAGGATGCGGTTGCCGGACAGGCCCTCGCGGATGGCCTTGATGATGGGGATGCCACCGGCCACGGCGGCCTCGAAGGCCACGGTAACGCCCTTCTCCTGGGCGGCAGTGAAGATCTCGTTGCCGTGCAGGGCGATGAGGGCCTTGTTGGCGGTGACCACGTGTTTGCCCTGCCCGATGGCGGCCAGCACCAGTTCCCTGGCGGGCTTGGTGCCACCGATCAGCTCGACGACGATCTCCACGTCCGGATCGTTGACCACCTCGAAGGGATCGGTGCACAGCCGAACGGCACTGAGGTCGCAACTGCGGGGACGCTTGAGGTCACGGGCCGAGGCGGCCACCACCTGGATGCCGCGACCGGCACGGCGGGCGATCTCGTCGCCATTGCGGGCCAGCACGTTGATGGTGCCACAACCCACGGTACCGAGGCCGAGCAGGCCGACTTTAACCGGTTTCACATGGACTCCTTTAGGGATTGATCGTCATCTGTCGCAGGCTCACGCCGTGCCGGTTTGGCGGCTGTCGTCCCGGAACATGGCCTTGATGCCGCGCAGGGCCTGGCGGGTGCGGTGTTCATTCTCGATCAGGCCGAAACGCACGTGGGTGTCGCCGTAGCTGCCGAAGCCGATGCCCGGGGACACGGCCACCCTGGCCTCCTTGAGCAGTTTCTTGGAGAACTCAAGGGAACCCAGGTGGGCGTACTGCTCGGGAATCGGCGCCCAGACGAACATGGTGGCCTTGGGCTTTTCCACCTTCCAGCCCAGGGCGTTGAGGCCGTCACAGAGCACGTCACGGCGACGCAGGTAGAGCTGGCGGATATCCTCCACGCAGTCCTGGGGGCCTTCCAGGGCGGCGATGGCCGCCACCTGGATGGGAGTGAAGGTGCCGTAGTCCAGGTAGGACTTGATGCGCCCGAGCGCGGCCACCAGCTTCGGATTGCCGCACATGAAGCCCACGCGCCAGCCGGGCATGTTGTAGCTCTTGGACAGGGTGTAGAACTCCACCGCCACGTCCTTGGCACCGGGTATCTGAAGGATGGACGGGGACTGGTAGCCGTCGAAGACGATCTCTGCGTAAGCCAGGTCGTGCACCACCCAGATGCCGTGTTCCTTGGCGATGGCGACCACCTTCTCGAAGAACTCCAGCTCCACGCACTGGGTGGTGGGGTTGGCCGGGAAGTTCAGGATCAGCATCTTGGGCTTGGGCCAGCTATCCTGGATCGCCTTTTCCAGTTCGGCAAAGAAATCCACGCCCTCGGTGAGCGGCACGTGGCGGATGTCCGCCCCGGCAATCACGCAGCCGTAGGGATGGATGGGATAGGAGGGGTTCGGCACCAGAACCGCATCACCGGGACCCAGGGTGGCCAGCGCCAGGTGCGCCAGGCCTTCCTTGGAACCGATGGTGACGATGGCCTCGGTCTCCGGGTCCAGATCCACGTCGAAGCGGTCCTTGTACCAGCGGGTGATGGCCCGGCGCAGGCGGGGGATGCCCCGGGACATGGAATAGCGGTGGGTGTCCTCCCGCTGGGCCACTTCCACCAGCTTGTCCACGATGTGCTGGGGGGTGGGCTGGTCCGGGTTGCCCATGCCGAAATCGATGATGTCCTCGCCCCGGGCTCGGGCCTTGGCCTTCAGATCGTTGACGATGTTGAAGACGTAGGGCGGAAGGCGCTTGATTCTGGGAAATTCGTCGATCACAGGCGTATTCGCAGGGCAGGAGGTTGGTCGCAGGGTCAGTGATCCGGCACCGAATGCCCCAAGGGCGGGCGCGGATAAACTGGCAACGGTACTGCGCCCCCCCCTTGGCTGTCAACGTGTGCTAGCCCGCAGGGCTCAGCGCTTGGTCTTTCGCTTGCCCCTGCCACGCGGCTTCGGCGCCTCGTACTCCGGCGGAGCCCAGGAATCAAACAGCATGTCCAATTCCGGAAAGTCCATCATGCCGTCCATCTCGGTAAGGATGTCCCTGACCGCCCGATCCCGGCGAGAGGGGGTGTTCAGATCCTCATGGAGACCCTGTAGGGCGTCGATACTTGCCTGCAATTCTTCCACCTGCCTATCGAATAGGGCATCGAGATCGAGCTTGCGCATGGTCTGCACAACCGAACGGTGTACATCCAACAGATCGGCGGCGGCCTGGATCAAGCCTTCTTTTTCCTTTTTCAGCGTCTGGACCTGCTCACGTAGGGCCTTGTTGAAGCGCTTGATGCGCGCCTCAGGCAATCCTCCCAAGGTATCCACATCCAGCTGGCTGCAGGCCATCTGAAGCCGCAATAGGCCTATGAGATCCCGCTTTTCAAAGGCCTCGTTGACCTGCTGCATGAGCTCGGTCTTGCGTACCCGTTCCTCGGGATCCTGTTCCCGGTCCGGGTGCAGAAAACTGGCCAGCTTGCGGTAGGTCTCGCGCAACGCGGCGTCGGCGGCCTCTTTAGCCTCAAGCAGGGCACGCTCTTTTTTCTTGGGACGGCGCCCGGGCGGAGGGGTACCCTGGCCTTGCGCACGACTGTTGGCGGCGTGGTCGATCATATCCGTCAGGTCATCGCCCTCGTAGCCATCCAGGGCGCCCTCGCCGAACACCGCACCCAGAAACTCTCGGGCCAGTTCCCGCTCCAGTGCAGCTTCCTCCTCTCGGCTGAGTCCCGTGTGGCGCTCACACAAGGCCACAAGCTCCGGATCCTGATCCCTATCGGGGAACGTTTCGGTGATCATGCAGATATAGTCGCTCAAGACCCCACGCTTGGTCTTGGACAGGCGCAGGCCTCCCTTGGGCAGGTTCAGCAGCTCATCAAGCCGAAAGACCACCATCCTCTGTGCCAAGTGCAGGCGTTCGATCCTGGGTAACATCTCGGCATGCACCCGCTGAGCCAGCCGGGAGATCTGCTCCTGCCAGAGCGCGACATCTTCCTGTAGCTGACGGACCTGGCCGGACAGACGGTTGAAGGTTCGCTGTTCGGGATCGAGCTGCTTGTTGTGGCCTGAAATGCGTACCAGCTCGCGGACATCTTCCGGTACGGGTAGATCATCGAATAGTCGTCCTTGTTTGCCCTGCATGTCGTTGCCTCTTGGATGTGGGCTTGCGGAACAACGGGATTAAACGGTAGCTTAGGGGTCATGAAGATGACCCAGGATTACGGTGCCGGTAGCCACCTGATCACCGGCTACGAGGTCGGCATGGTTCGTGTGAACGAAACCGCATACCACGCTAGCCTGATAGTGACCCCGGAACGGTTGGATGTCCATTGGCAGCCGCAGCGTTTCGAGGACCTGGACCTAGCCTGCTTCCAGTCCCTGTTGGACAACCCATCGGAGGTCGTCATCTTGGGCACGGGAGCACGCCTGCGCTTCCCACCCCGGGATATCGCCTTGGCATTTCGCAGTCGGGGGATCGGTTTCGAGGTGATGGATACCGGTGCCGCCTGCCGGACCTACAACATCCTCATGACCGAGGGACGGCCGGTGGCGGCGGCGTTGTTGATGATTTAGGAGCAATTCAAAATTCAAAATTCAAAGGGCTGAGTGCGCTGTTCCCTTTGAATCTTGAATTTTGAATCTTGAATTCTCCCCTCATCCCTGCAAAAGCGCCTCTTCCGAAAAGCCTCTGCTCTCCAGAATTTTTCTGAGGCGCTTCAATGCATCCATCTGGATCTGGCGTACCCGCTCGCGGGTGACGCCCAGTTCGGCGCCCACCTGTTCCAGGGTGCTGCGCTCGTAGCCGTGCAGGCCGAAACGGCGCACGATCACCTCGCGCTGTTTTTCGTCCAGTTCCTGCAGCCACTCGTCCACGAACTGCACTACGTCCTCGTCCTGGATCAGGATGGAAGGCTCGGGGGTCTGCTCGTCGGGGATCACGTCCAGCAGCGCACGTTCGCCGTCCTTGCCGATGGGCAGGTCCACGGAGGTGACCCGCTCCGACAGGGCCAGGATTCTCTTCACGTCTTCCACGGGGCGATCCAGATGCCGGGCCACTTCCTCCGCGGTGGGCTCGTGGTCCAGTTCCTGGGCGAGCTTGCGCGCGGTGCGCAGGTAGACGTTGAGTTCCTTGATAACGTGGATGGGCAGGCGGATGGTGCGGGTCTGGTTCATCAGGGCCCGCTCGATGGTCTGGCGGATCCACCAGGTGGCATAGGTGGAGAAGCGGAATCCGCGCTCGGGATCGAACTTCTCCACGGCGCGGATCAGGCCCAGGTTGCCCTCCTCGATCAGGTCCAGCAGGGCGAGGCCGCGGTTCATGTAGCGCCGTGCGATCTTGACCACCAGGCGCAGGTTGCATTCGATCATCTTGCGCCGGCCGGACTCGTCACCCTTCTGGGCAAGCCGCGCATAGTAGACTTCTTCTTCGGGCGTCAGCAGGGGGGAAAATTCGATTTCGCTGAGATACAGCCGGGTGGCGTCCAGTTCACCCTTGGGGACATCGCCAGCGGCATAGACCTTGGTGGCGGGATCCTCGTCTTCCTCTTCCTCGTCGGTATCCTCGGCATCGTCGGCAAGGACCAGCGCCTCGTCCTCGTCAGCGAGTTCATCAGGCACTTCGAGCTTCTCTTCCCTGATCTCGTCTTCCAGGTCCCCGGCAGGGGATTCCGTCCTGCGCCGCTTCGGCATGGTGCCTCCTTGAGGATGGGGTGGAACCCCGCTCAACGTCTCGGCAGATACCGCAGGGGATCCACGGGCCTGCCCTCGAACCGGATCTCGAAATGCAGCATGGGGCGGTCCGTACCAGTGTCACCGAGGCGCGCGATCTGCTGCCCGCCGGTGACGTCCATGCCTTCGTTTACCAGGAGTTTTTCGTTGTGTGCGTAAGCGCTTAGGAAATTTTCATCGTGCTTCACGATGATAAGCTGACCATATCCGACAAGTCCACTGCCGCTATAGACCACCCGCCCGGGCGCGGCTGCGCGTACCGGCTGGCCCCGTGTACCGGCGATGCCGATGCCCCGTTTGACCGTGTCATCGTTGGTCGGAAACGGCCGAATCACCTGCCCCTCGGTGGGCCATTGCCAGCGGATGCCGGTGGCCGCTGCCGTGGGCGGCGGGGTCTGGGGCTGGGCTGGGCGTGGCGCGGCAGCGGCGGGTGCCTGTCGGGGCGGCGTACTCGCCGTGGCGCCACCGGTGCGCGGGGCAGTAGCCGTGGCGCCGCCCGTCGTACCGCCCGTGCGTGGCGCGGCCGGTGGGGGACTCGCTGGTGGCGGTGCCGGCGCTGCGGCGGTGGCGGTGCCACCGGGCGGCGGGTTCATGCGCAGTCGCTGTCCCGGATGGATCGTGTACGGGGCACGGATGCCGTTCCAGCTGGCCAGCTGCTGCCAGTCCACCCGGTAACGCCAGGCGATGGAATACAGGGTGTCATTGGGGCGCACCGTGTAGTAACCGGACTGGAAACGGGTGTCGCTGGAATGCGGGGTAGCACAACCCTCGAGCAGGGTCAGGGAGATCAGCACCAGCAGGATCAGGCGAGCCGGTCTCATTACCCATGCGTGTTGTAGACGGCCACCGCCACCAACAGCAGCAGGACCGTGAACCACCCGAGCCATTCCATGTAGGGCCGTAGCTTGTCCTCCACCCGGGGGCCCAGCCAGCCGATCAGCAGCGCTACGGCGAAGAACCGGGCACCGCGGCCGATGAAGGAGGCGATGATGAAGGGCAGCAGGGCCATGGACAGGGCCCCCGCGGTGATGGTGAACAATTTGTAGGGAATCGGCGAGAAGCCGGCGATCAGCACCACCCAGACACCCCAGACATCGAACCACTCCCTGGCCAGTTCCAGACGATCGCCGTAGCCAGCCGCCAGCACCCAGGGTTCCACCATACCGAAGGCCAGCCAGCCGATCAGGTAACCCATCACCCCGCCCAGCACGGAGAACAGGGTGGTAATGAAGGCGAAGCGCACACTGCACTCCGGGCGCGCCGCCGCCATGGGGGCGAGCATCACGTCCGGGGGCACGGGAAAAAAGGACGACTCCGCGAAGGACAGCGCGGCCAGATATCGGGGGGCATGACGGTGCCGGGACCAGACCATGACCCGGTCATACAGGGGGCCGAACAGCTTCACGTGATGGTCCCCGGCAGCATGGGCACGAAACTCACCGATTCCAGCACTTCCTGCTCGAAACCATTGGCCGTGCGGGTGATGCGGATAAGCTTCTGGCTGCCCCCCTCATCGCCCACCGGGGCCACCAGCACGCCCCCCTCGCCCAGCTGCTGCAGCAGGGCCTCGGGGATCTCCCGGGGGGCGGCGGTGAGCATGATGGCGTCGAAGGGCGCCTGCTCGGGCCAGCCCCAGCCGCCGTCGCTGTGCTTGAGGCTCACGTTGCGGATGCGCAGGGTGCTGAGCACCTCCCGGGCACGGCGCTGCAGGCCCTGGATGCGCTCCACGCTGTAGACCCGCTCCACCAGGGGCGCGAGCACCGCCGCCTGGTAGCCGGAACCGGTGCCCACCTCCAGCACCTTGCGGCGCGGGCCGCCCTCGAGCAGGGCCTCGGTCATGCGCGCCACCACGTAGGGCTGGGAGATGGTCTGGCCGTAACCGATGGGCAGGGCAGTGTTCTCGTAGGCCCGACTGGCCATGGCCTCGTCCACGAACAGGTGGCGGGGGGTATGGCGGATCACGTCCAGCACCCGCCGGTTGCGGATACCCGCCTCCTCCAGCTGGCGCACCAGCCGGTCCCGGGTGCGCTGGGAGGTCATGCCGATGCCGCTGATGGTGGTGTTCACGCCGGGTCCTCGTCCCGCAGCCAGTTGGCCACGGTGTCGATGGCGTCGTAGCGGGTCAGGTCCACCTGGATGGGCGTGACGGACACGTAACCGGAACGCACGGCATGGAAATCGGTGCCGGGGCCGGCGTCCTGCTCGGGCCCAGCCGGCCCCACCCAGTAGATGGGCCGGCCACGGGGGTCGTGACTGCGGATCATGGGCTCGGACTTGTGGCGATGGCCCAGGCGCGTGGCCTGCACACCCTTGATCTCGGACCAGGGCAGATGGGGCACGTTGACGTTCAGGATGGTATTGGCCGGCAGGGGCATGTGTCCCAGGCGCTTGAGCAGGTCCAGCACCGCCCGGGCGGCGGAATCGTAATGCTTGCCCTCGTGGCTGTTGATGGATACGGCGATGGCCGGCAGGCCCAGGAAACGCCCTTCCATGGCGGCGGCCACGGTGCCCGAGTAGAGCACGTCATCGCCCATGTTGGCCCCGGAGTTGATGCCGGAGATGACCATGTCCGGCTCTTCCTCCATCAGACCCGTGATGGCCAGGTGCACACAGTCCGTGGGGGTCCCGTCCACGCGCACATCACCGTTGTCCAGGCGCATGGCGCGCAGGGGCCGGGCCAGGGTCAGGGAGTTGCTGGCGCCGCTGCGGTCCCGGTCCGGGGCCACCACGTGCACCTCGGCCACCGTGCGCAGGGCGGCGGCCAGGCACTGCAGTCCGGGGGCATGGACACCATCGTCGTTGCTGAGCAGGATGCGCATGGGGCGGCGGGGTTCGGGCATGACGGGTAATATACTTGAAAGCCCGCGCCAATCGCAGACCTGTCCATCGGTCACAGGCTGCCGGCCGGCCATTCAGCCAGTGTCGTTCACGACGCCGGGGAGACCTCCATGGATCACGACAGCCCGCCCGATGATGACGCCGTCCTGTTCCGCGCCGCCGTGGGCGAGGTGCGTCCCGTGCGCCAGGACCGCCACACGGGCCGCGGCAAGCCCCCCAGGCCCCACCCCCAGCACTCCGAGGCCGCCGACCGGGAGGTCGTCCGCGATCTCATGTCCGACCCCTTCGGCGGCACCGAGGTGCAGCCCGGGGATGAGCTGCAGTTCGCGCGCACCGGCCTGCAGCGCAATACCTATCGCAAGCTGCGCCGGGGTCAGTTCCGCCTGGACGGTGAACTGGACCTGCACGGCATGACCACGGCGGAGGCCCGGCAGGCCCTGGCCCTGTTCCTGCTAGAGGCCCGGGACCTGCGCTGGCGCTGCGTGCGGGTGATCCATGGCAAGGGCCTGCGTTCCAGCAACCGGGGGCCGGTGCTCAAGGGCCACGTGGCCCACTGGCTCACCCAGCGGGACGAGGTCCTGGCCTTCTGCTCCGCCCGCCCAGCCGATGGCGGCACCGGGGCGGTGTACGTACTCCTCAAGCGCTGACGCATCCCTTCTTGACGGCGCTCACGTCGCCCCACCACCCATCACCTATGCTACTGACCAGGGCCAGGCACCTGCCTGTGTGACCATGTCACTGAGCCCGGCTCTGCGCCCGTTGCCTAATCAGGCGTCCCGGCACCACCTATGAAGTACCGGACGCCCGCAGTTCTCAGACAAGACCACAAGGAGCCACGACCATGAAACGATTCGCACTCATCAGCCTGCTCGCCCTGACCGCCGCGCCCGTCGCCGCCCAGGACCACGTCACCCGCGTGGAGGCGAGCCGCGCCGCCATCCAGCAGTTCGCCCAGACCCTGCAGGGTGAACTGCAGGCGGCCATGCAGGCCGGCGGCCCCGTGCAGGCCATCGAGGTCTGCCACACCCGCGCCCCGGAGATCGCCCAGCAGGTCTCCGGCCAGCGGGGCGTCGACCTGAGCCGCACCAGCCTCAAGATCCGCAACCCGAGCAACAGCCCCGATGCCTGGGAACGTGAAGTGCTGGAGCGCTTCGATGCACGGCGCGCCGCGGGCGAGAACCCCATGCACATCGAGGAGTTCACCTACTACGTGCGCGGCGACGAGCAGGAATTCCGCTTCATGAAGGCGATCCCCGTGGGCGAGGTCTGCCTGGCCTGCCACGGCACCGCTGTCCAGGCCCCGGTGATCGACGCCCTTAATCGCCTCTACCCCGCCGATGCCGCCCGCGGCTACGAGCAGGGCCAGTTGCGCGGCGCCTTCGTGGTCCGCCAGCCCATGTAAGTTCCGGCTAGCAAGAACCTCCGTTCTGGAGCCGCCGCAAGGCGGCTCTTTTTTATCGGCAGGGGCTGATCGTCCCGGAATAGGCTGCGCGCATACGATCCCGACGGCATTGGTCGGGAACGGGGATCATGCTAAATTCCGGTTGTCACCCATCGGCGGCAACCTCAAAGAACCGGGTACCCATGAACAAGAAACGGCTCATCGACGCCGAACTGCTGGAACTGGCCATTGATGCCTCCAACGACGGCATCACCATTGCCGAGCAGGAAGGCGACGACAACATCCTCATCTACGTGAACCCCGCCTTCGAGCGCCTCACCGGCTACAGCGCCGACGAGATCCTGTACCAGGACTGCCGTTTCCTGCAGAAAGGCGACCGTGATCAGGAAGGCCTCAAGCAGATCCGCGAGGCCATCAAGGCCGGCAAACCCTGCCGGGTGGTGGTGCGCAATTACAAGCGCGACGGCACCCTGTTCTGGAACGAGCTGAGCATCACCCCCGTCTACAACGACCAGGACCAGCTCACCTACTACATCGGCATCCAGAAGGACGTCACCGACCGGGTGGTGGCCGAGCAGCAGCGCGACGAGGCCCTGCGCGAACTAGAGAAGCTGCGCGCCGGGCAATAAGCCGGTCTCAGCTGCCTGACAGTCTCCCCTGGCAAATCGCCGCACTCGGGCTACGCTCATAGTGCATGGGTGACCTCCAAGCCGACGACACCACAAGCATGCTGCGTCCCGTCACCGCCACGGGCCCGGCCGAACCCCTGTGGAAACGCGCTCCCGCCCGGGATGACGAAGGCCGCCCCCTGTCCGACTTCATGATGCTGATCCCCCGTCTCGGCAAGCGCCCGGTCCAGCAGATGCGCCAGATCCTAAGGGAGATCGAAGCCGTGCTCTGCACCTACCAGCACGCCGTGGTGTTCGCCGACATGAACCTCAGACTCAACATCCTCTGGGTCACGGTCAGGCCCATCCCCGGCATCTGTCTGGAACTGCCCGCTGCCCTCAAGGTGCGCGTGCCGGAGGCCATGCTGGTGGCCAGTCGCCACGAGTAAATGCCCCGTCCTCAGCTCAGGGGCAGCGGTTGCGCGACGCCCGCCAGCATCCGCAGGGCAAAGACCGCCATCCACAGACCCGCCAGGTTAGCGACGATACCGGCCAGCAGGATGGACATCGGGTAAGCCAGCGACCAGTAATAGGGGGAATCCCAGGCCTCGCTGCGTCCGCTCAGCAGCGCGGTGAGCAGCCACAGCATCCCGCCCCCGATGAGGCATATCCAGTATGCCTTGCGTTCGAGAGATCTATCTTCGGCTACTTGATCCATGCCTGAACCCCGGTTCATTTCATGTTCATGTCCTGAACCGAAACGAATTTCAAGCCATGGACTCGACCCGGTTGCGGCCTTCCTGCTTGGCCTTGTACAGCAGCCTGTCCACCTCATCCACGAACTCGCTGGGTTCGTCCCCATGGGAAGGGATGATGGTGCCGACCCCGAGGCTCGCGGTCAGGAAAGGCAAAGACTCGGAGCTCTCATGGGGGATCCGGGCATCCAGGATCAGGGTACGGCAACGTTGGGCCACCTTCTCCGCCGCCGGGGCGTCGGTCTCGGGCAAAACCAGCACGAACTCCTCGCCGCCGAAACGGGCAATGAAATCCCGGGCGCGGGTGGCGGCGGACTCGAGGATCCGGGCCACGTGCATCAGGCAATCGTCGCCCTGCAGATGGCCGTAAAAGTCGTTGTACTGCTTGAAATAATCGATATCCAGCAGGATCAGGGACAGGGGCTGGTGGTTGCGCCGGGCATTGCTCCACTCGAGCGACAGCACCGAGTCGAACATGCGCCGGTTGGCCACGCCGGTCAGGCCGTCCTTGAAGGAAAGATCCTCCAGCTCCTTTTGCAGGCGGACCAGCTCCTGCTCGTTCTTCTTGCGCTCGCTGATGTCGAACATGAAGCCCACCAGGGCGTGCACCTCACCGTCCTCGTTGCGCACCACGTGCACCACGTCGCGGATCCACACGTAACGGCCATCGGCGGTCAGGGCCCGGTAATCCGCCTCGTGATCCGTGCCTGCCTGGGACTGACTTACGCAGAAATTGACCACCTTGTCCCGATCCTCGGGGTGCATGCGCTGCGCCCAGTCCTCGACGCTCACCCAGCTGTCCTGGCTCCAGCCGAGCAGGGCCTCGATCTGGGGGCCGATGTAAGCGAACTGCATGGTCTGCCAGTCGATCTTCCAGGGGATCGCCCGGGTGGATTCCAACAGGGTCCTGTAGACGTCGCTGTCGGTGTCCATGCCTTCGTTGGTGTTGTCTTTCATCTGACTATTGGCCCTGCAAGCCTATAACGATCGATTAGAGGAACTTCAATCGGCTGCGCAGACTATCGCAGTCCATACTGATATCCTTCAGGGTCGCGCCGTCATCCGCGACGCCAACCACTACGCCCTTGCCGGACACCGGGATCAGGTTGTCGATCTGGAATCGCCCCGGGGTGGCGCGTAGGAAGCATTCCTCGTCGAAGAACAGGCGGTCTCCCTGATCGCCCACCTCGTCGGACTCCAGGGTCTCATAACCCACCAAACGGACGATGTCCTCCTTGCCGGAGATCTGGATCTCCTCGATGGACTGGGTCTCGGGGGTAATCAGCAGGGCCTTCATGGGATGTCCTCGGTTGGGGTGAGCGTGCGACCCGGCCGGGCAGACAGGGCATGTGGCTGTGAGCACCCTTCGGAATGCGCCACAGCGTCCGAATCAGCTGGACACAGTGTATCAACTGACAGATTGAACGGGCGGATGTTTCACCCCGCCGGTCAGGAGACCGGCCTCCTGGCCACAAAGACCTCGTACCGACCCGGCTCCACGCCATCGATGTCCATGGGCAGCGCATGGGCCTGGAACCCCGCCGCCTCAAGCCAGTTGAGCCATTCCTGGCGGGAAAACAACCCGAGCACGAAGCGGTCATGGAGCGTGGACACGGTCCCGTGCTCATCCCGGATCAGGTAGGTGAAGTCCACCGTGTATTGACTGTCATCGGGGTCCGGGTCCCAGGTCCACTCCAGGTACCTCAGGCCGCGTACCCCGTCGTCATGACCACCGCAATCGGTGGATGGCCGGAAGTGCTCACGCATCGCATCGGGCATAAACAGGGTGACACCGCCGGGGCGGCAATGCAGGAAGGCGGTCTCCATGGTCATGCGCAGATCCTTCTCGGTGTTCATGTGAGAGACCGCATCCTGCACGAACACGCAGTCAAACTGCCTGTCCAGGCGGATATCGCGCATGTCCCCCTGGAGGTGCTCGCACTCCGGATTCACCTGCCGGCTGACCGCCAGCATCCCGGGGGAAAGATCCACAAGGGTCATGGCGAAACGGCGTTTCAGATACCAGGCATTGTTGCCGCCACCGCTGCCCAGTTCGAGCAGGCTTGCAGCAGTTCCGTCACAGGCCTCGACCAGGAGCGACTCGTAAAATGCGGCCTCTTCGGCATAGTCCTCGATGGGTGACATCAGCGTCCAATATGACGCCAGACGGGAGTAAAGCAACATGAATCCCCCTTGTCGACACGGCGATCTGGGCCTCCTCATCACCCGTTTGAGTGATGTTTGACCCTCAGGATTGGGAAACAATCTAACACGCTGTCCAGCGCACACCGGGACTGTGTCCATTGCATCTAAACCCGACAGTTGCATAAATCCGGCACGGTTTTACAAGAAAACGGCTTATATACGGTACGACCTGCCTGTTGCACGGCTGTTGCTGGACCTCACCAAATGTGAAGTCCAGAAAACGGCCTAAATCGGTGCGAGAAGATGGCTTGCACGCATAAAAAAACGGTCTCGAAGTTGGTAGAATTGGTGGCACCACACCGTCCAACAAAACCAACGGAGACCGTCTGGATGAAGTGTAGCAGAGCCGCCGTTCATCGCAAGACCCATCGCATTCCCGATATCCGGTTCGAGGAC
>NZ_KB898962.1 GCF_000377945.1 Thioalkalivibrio sulfidiphilus | reverse complement strand
GCCGTGAAATCCGAGCTGTTGCATTACCTGAATACCTTGAAGCAAGCAGCCTGAAACCTGGTTGCGTCAAATTTATGCAATGATTGGGTATACTGTCACCGGATTTGGATTTGGGAAGGTTAGTAGCAATTGCTCGCTGCCTCGGTTCTTCGTTTTCGTGGCCCGACCCCGTGATCCTCTGCTCAAGCAATGTCATGCCACAGGCGCGTGCGGTGCGGAAATTGATCAATAAACACTTCCGCTACATCGGGAGACGACCTGGCCATGGCGCCTTCGTAGCCGCCACCGCCTGACTACATCAAGGTCAGCAGTTCCGTAAGGTAGTACATGGCGAGCAGGAGAATCACGGCCCCGAGCAGCAGCTTCAGTGCGCCGTGAGGCACGTGGCGTTGCAGTCGCGCACCGACATACATGCCAAGTGCGCCGCCGATACCGAACAGCCCACCCAGCAGCCAGTCCGGTTGGGTGGCAACCCCGGGGGGCGCGGGCAGCAGGCTGTAGAGCAGGACCCCGGCAATCGATGTGATGAAGGTTGCCGCCAGCGCCGCGCCCGCCACCGTGTAGACCGGCAGTCCGAAGATCGCGACGCAGAACGGGGCAATGATCGCGCCACCGCCGATGCCATAGATGCCGCCGATAATGCCGACCGAGAATGCAAGCAGCGCCATTGCCGGAAGGCTGAACGAATACGTGTCACTGCCGAAGGTGAAGGTGATCCTTGAAGGCGCGATAGTCGCGTTTCGCGCAACCGACCCGGGCTTCATTCCCGGCGCGCTCTTTCGGCCTCTGCGCCGCCAGGGCGCTAGTTCCGCCAGCAGGCGCAGCGAGAGATACAGCAGCACCATGCCGACAAACACCTTGAACAGGCCTGGGTCCTGCAGGTGGTAGACACGCACGTAATAACCGACGCCCACGCCTGGCAAGGTGCCCGCCACGATCACCCAGTTGAGCGGCCACAGCATTCGCCCCTCGCGGATGAACCGGTAGACGCCCGAGGGTATCGCAATGAGATTGAAGACCAGGTTGGTCGCACTCACCGATGGTGCCGTGTAATTCAGCACGCTGATCTGAAACGGCAGCAGCAGGAATGCGCCGCAGACACCCACCATCGAGGTAACCAGCGAGATGAGAAACGCCACCAGGGGCGGTAACCACAAGCTGGTCTCGACGCCGGAACGGGCAAACTCGTAGTGGAGGAAATCCAAGGAGATCCTTCCTCTTGCTGCGCCGGATCAGCGAGCACAAGCCCCCGGCATTGGGACCGACACACGTCTTGCGATAGAAGCGCACCGTTGGCGCGCATATACCCCCACGGGCGGACACTGGTTAGCCACGCGACAGTTAACAAATGGGGCAAAAGAATCAGGCATCTGAGTCATGCGCCCCTACTCGGCGTGAGCGTCCTCCGTGGAACGGCCATTTGGAGGTAAAAATTGCAGCTCTAAGGGAGAATTACACGCGATTTTCGGAGTCTTTCTCAAGCGCATCAGGTGGTTACCGTGGTCCGACCCCTTCGGCCTTCATGTCATAACGGTGTCATATCGCGGCTTTGCACCGGGAGCTAATGCCTTATACAGGCTCTCTCGACCAAGCCCAGCTTCCCTGGCCAGCTCCGTCATCCCTCGTGCCTTTGCAATATCGCCAATAGCCACCAGAAATACATTTGGACCTTCGTCCTCTAGCGCAGCATTGAGGTATTCTGCAATTACCTCTTCGCTATCCAGGTATTCTGCGGCATCGAATTTGGTCAACTTAGTCATCGAATCCTGGGTACACTGTCCCCAGGATTCCGGGTTGGATGTGCTTGTTATATGCCCTTTGCCTTATTTGGGAAACGCTCTGGATGCTCGATAATTTCCTGCGTGAGATCCACATCGATATCGGGCCAATAGAAATGCCCAGGAGAAAGCTCCTCCACATTCATAATTACTTTTACCGGCTGATCCTTGAACCAAGGAAATTCTTCATATGACATGAATAGTTCTTGGTCATGCGCTAACAACCAAATGCCGTGAGTGGAAATGTTTGTTACTTCAACCGCCAAAGTAGTGTTGCCATGCGCTGATAAGCTCATGATAGTGTTCCTCGATTAGAGACTCGATTTCTTTCAGCTGTTGCCGATTGTACCTGTAGGTTGTTGCAAGCTGAATTTCCGGTTCAAGCCAGAACTTCGCTTCGCCATCTCCGGACACCACATGCACGTGCATTCGCGATTCTTCACGCGAGAAAAAGAAGAACCGATATCCTTTCTCTCTGAATACCGTAGGACTCATCTATTTTCCTTGCACATAACGACCAAGCTCACTTGCCGTTTTTGCGCGCAGCGAGAAAACGGTCAAGTGCAGCGCCTTGTTAGCGGCTATTTTACCGGCTCTATACCAAGGTCCTTGCATATCTTCCTCGCTAAGATGTCCTTGATTTCTGAATGTCGGGGGATCGCTGACCGTTTATTCTGAGCAGGGTTATGCCACCATGAATGCTTACCACCTTCCCTCAAGAGATCGCATCCTTGGCTGCGCAGATACTTGAGAAGCTCATTCCTCTTCATATAGCGATTTTTTCTTCCTTAAAGCCGCTGCCAGCGGCGGTCCGCGCATCCTCACGGTTGAATTCCAGAGCTTCCCTCAGCGTAACTTCCAACGTCTCTCTTAGCTCTTCGTAGGTCTTTTCCTGGCAATTCACCCCAGGGACTTCCTCAATCCAACCTACCCACCAATCGCCTTCCTGTTTTACAACAGCGGTATATTCATTTTTCATCGCCATGATCTCCTTACTGTTCAGTTGTTGCCGCTAACGCCTGCCATCAGACGCGCGCGTTAGCGCGTCGGCTGCATGGCCTTGTTAGGCATAGGTACCTGCTGTTGAACCATTTCTACAGCCAAGAACCAGCCCTTATCAATGTTGTTCTCTATCATCTTCACAACTGGAGTTACATCCATTGTAACTGCGGCTGCATGAAATACGGACAATACTTTGTCCTGCAATTCCTGATCTGTTTCGAGGGATATCACATTAAGCCCCTTGCTATCCGCCAATGTAATACCGATTGGACGACCATGGGTTCTATGCTCACTCGCACTACCTAGCCACTCTGCGATTTCGTCTCCTTTTTTCTCCTCGGAGTTCTTGAACATATATGAGTTAAGCCACTCCGCAACTTTCGTTTTTGAATTAGCGATTGTGTTATTACAAATGTTCAATATTCCTGGGGGAAGACTGTTTATTCGCGTAATCCACAAAGGAGCTGTTCTAGGATCATCAAGAATAGATGCCTTCGCTTTTTCGAAGTCATCGAGAATTGATTGTGCTGGTGCCGTAAATTGTCCGTGTGGCCCAGGAAGTGTGATCTGTGGATCAATTGGCCCAATTGCACTCTGCTTCCCCATCATGATTTCATCACAGGCGCAGGCAATCATTGTTGCTGCCGACATGGCATTTTGCGGAATTATTGCTCTAATGTGTTCGTATTTTGAACGCAAGTATTGAACGATTTGATCAGCAGCTTCTAATGACCCACCAGGGCTATGCAAGATCAAATCCAGTTGTTTCCCTTTGAGCCCATTTAACGCGGCCATAAAGCCTTGAATATCTTCAACCGTTATGGACTGGAGCGTGGGAGGTAGCATTGGGGCTTTTATAGAAGTAAACCCAGACATGTAAAGGATTGTATCTCGCCCTGTGTATTGGGCTAAGTCGTGAATATACCTCCTCCGAATGGTATCTTGCGCACTATTCCTTGTTGATTCAATTTCTTGTTGTATCTCTGATCTTGCTGGCATATTGCCTTACTCCTTTACATGGCTTGAAATAACGAATTCCTGTGATTCATACAGACAAGATTCATTGGCGATACGTATTCCTTCTAGCACACGCTCATCGGTGCGAGAAAACATGAAGATTTCCAATATTTTCTTCTGATCCTCAATGGAAGCGTTTTCTAGCGATTCTCGAAGAGCCTTAATATCTTCTGACACGTGTTTTCCTCCTTTTTTATGCCTAACAGTATGTTAGACAGATTCTGTCATATCGGTGATATACGGATTCTGTATAGCACCCCTGATTCAAGATGTTATACAGAATTGCCCTCATTACACCCACCGTTGACGCGATCGAGCAGGCCTCACGGGCCAAGGGTTAACGACGTCGCCGGCATAACCTCGCTTTCGGTCTGAGTCTTCTGAAGGGGATACAGGAGAGGGCGCATGACCCAAGCTTAGCGCATGTTTCCGTGGTGCTGCGCGCGCAGGGTGGGGGGATTCGCCGGGACGGCGGATGCGGGTTGCTGCTCTGCCCGGCTGGACTCACCAGGAATCGCAGGCGGGAATGCTCTTTTTGGCCCACACACCTTGATCCCCTCTGCGTCTTTGCGCCTCTGCGTCGAGGCTTTTAAAAAAGCGCTTCCAAACTACTTCACCACCGCCTCACCGATCCCGCGCGGATCGGAGGCGGCACTGACTTCTCCACTGCTCCGATCCCACACGATGGCCTGCATGTTGCCGAAGCGCCGCGCCTGGGGGGCGAGGCTGTGACCGCGTGATTGGAGACCCTGCAGGGTTGGGGCATCGAAGGCGTCCACTTCGAACTGGATCTCGTCGGGCAGGTACTGGTGATGGAAACGGGGCAGCGACACGATGGTCCCGGCATCGCCGCCTTCCATGAACTCCATCGCGCCCAGCAGCACCATGGTGATGATGCGGCTGCCGCCGGGGGTGCCGAGGATGGCGAGGCGCGCGTCGTTTTCCACGAAGGCCGGCGTCATGCTTGAGAGCATGCGCTTGTTCGGCGCGATGGCGTTGGCCTCGGCGCCCACCAGGCCGTAGACGTTGGGCACGCCGGGCTTGGCGGAGAAGTCGTCCATCTCGTCGTTGAGCAGCACGCCGGTGCCTGGCGGCATGAAGCCGGAGCCGAAGGGGTAGTTGATGGTGATGGTGGCCGCCACCCGGTTGCCCTCGGCATCCAGCACGGAGAAATGGCTGGTCTGCTCGCTCTCCAGCGCGGGTTCCAGCACCACGGGCAGCAGCTCGCTGGGGGTGGCGCGCTCCGGGTGGATGGTGGCGCGCAGGCCGGCCGCGTAGTCGGGGCTCAGCAGACGGGCCAGGGGCATGTCCACGAAGTCGGGATCACCCAGGTACTCGGCCCGGTCCCGGTAGGCGCGGCGCATGGCCTCCACCATCAGGTGGGTGCGGGTAACGCGGTCCAGTGCGGCCAGGTCGTAGTGGGACAGCTGGTTGAGGATGCTGATCAGGGCCACGCCGCCGGAGGACGGCGGAGAGGCGGCGGTGATGCGGTAGCCCCGGTACTCGCCGCGCACCGGTTCGCGCTCCACCACCCGGTAGTTCGCCAGGTCCTCCAGGGTCCAGATGCCGCCGGCCTCGCGCACGCCCTGCACCAGGCGCTGCGCCAGTTCGCCGCCATAGAATCCCTCGAAGCCCTCCCGGCCCAGACGTTCCAGGGTATCGGCCAGGTCCGGCTGGCGGATGATCGTGCCTTCCGCGGGCACGCGCCCGTTGTCCAGCAGCACCCGGGCCACCTCGGGATGGGCGTTCAGGGCCGGCAGGCGGAAGGTGGCCATGCGCCGGTACACGGCATCCACGGGGAAGCCGTCCCGGGCCAGGCGCACGGCGGGGGCCAGGGAATCCGCGAGCGGCAGGGCGCCGTAGCGCTCGGCCAGGTGCACCAGGGCCGCGGGCGTGCCGGGGATACCGGCGGACAGGGGCCCGTCCACGGAGAGGTTCGGGATCACTTCGCCCTGCGCATCCAGGTACATGTCCCGGTGGGCGGCGCCGGGGGCGGTCTCGCGCCCATCCAGCATGGTCTGGAAACCGTCTTCGGCGCGGTGCAGCAGGAAAAAGCCGCCGCCGCCGATGCCGGAACCATAGGGTTCCACCACCCCCAGGGCGGCGGTGACGGCGATGGCGGCGTCGAAGGCATTGCCGCCCCGTTCCAGCACCTCGTGGCCCGCCGCCGTGGCCAGCGGGTGGGCCGAGGCGATGGCGTGGACGCCGGGGCGCTCGGTGGCCGACGCGACACCCGCGAACAGCAGCAGGGTGAGTACGAGCAGGATCGCAGGTCGGCCTTCAGGCCGACAACACGCTGTGGGACGGACACTGCGCCGTCGGCCTGAAGGCCGACCTACGGTCAGAGCGACGCGGCGCGCCAGACGTGACAAGGGGCCCATGGGGCCCCTTGCATGTATCGATTCCGCCACCCCGAACATCAGGCCTTCAGGGCCATAAGCTGTTCGTACTTGGCCATCAGTGCCTCCTTGCTCTCCACCATGTCCGGATCCTTGGGGATGCAGTCCACGGGGCAGACCTCCACGCACTGGGGGGTGTCGTAGTGGCCCACGCACTCGGTGCACAGGGCCGGGTCGATGACGTAGATCTCGTCACCGGCAGAAATGGCGCCGTTGGGGCACTCGGGCTCGCACACATCGCAGTTGATGCATTCGTCGGTGATCATCAGGGCCATGGGGATTTCCTCTTGCAATTCCGTCACATGCCAGCGTCTCGGCGCAGGCGCAAAGGGGCGTATTTTATCCCATGCGCGCCCTGAGCGCAGCCTCGACAGGTCCAGAGACGAAGTGTGAGACATCGCCGCCCAGCGCGGCAATTTCCCGCACCAGGCTTGAGGAGACGTAGGCGAACTCCTCGGCGGGGGTGAGGAACAGGGTCTCCAGCTCCGGGGCCAGGTGGCGGTTCATGCCGGCCAACTGGAACTCATGCTCGAAGTCGGAGACCGCGCGCAGGCCGCGCAGGATCACCTGGGCCTGCTGCGCCCGCATGAACTTCGCCAGCAGACCGCTAAAGCCCGTCACCTCCACGTTGCCCAGGCCGGACAGGGCATCCCGGGCCAACCTCACCCGCTCGTCCAGGTTGAAGAAGGGCTGCTTGGCGGGGCTGGCCGCCACCGCCACCACCACCCGATCGAACAGGCGGGTCGCCCGACGCACGATGTCCGTGTGTCCGTTGGTGATGGGATCGAAGGTACCGGGATAGACGGCAGTGACGTGCATGACAGGACTCCCCGTTCGTTGCCTCAGGCCGGCCGCGGCCTGGCGAGGGCGGCGGCCCGCCCGCGGGCCTCGTTGATGGGCAGAATGGCCACCAGGGCCAGGGCAAAGAGTAGCAGACACAGCAGGATCGCCGCCTGCAGACCCACCCAGGCCTGCAGCACGCCGATGCCCAGCAGGCCGACGATGGCCGCCAGCTTGCTGGACAACCCCCAGAAGCCGAAGAACTCCGCCGCCTTGAGCCGGGGCGCGAACTGGCCCACCAGGGCGCGGCCTGCGGACTGCACTGAACCCAGGCACACGCCCGCCACCGATCCCACCACCAGGAACACCTGCTGGGGCGCGACGCTGCTGCCGGTCACAGCCGTGAGCCAGTGGGCGATCTGCGGCGTGCCGAAGATGAGCAGCACCGCCAGCAGCCAGAGCGACAGGCTGATCCCGTAGGTGAGCTTGGCGCCGATGTGGTCCTGCAGATAGCCGAAGCCCAGGGCGCCGGCGGCAGCGGTGAGCTGCACCACCACGAACATGATCACCCGGGTCTGCTCGTCCCAGCGCACCACCTGGGCGCCGTAGATGAAGGTGAAGGAGATGATGATGTAGATGCCCGCCATGGCGAAGAACACCGACACCAGCAGCCAGGCCAGGTCCCGGTGACTGCCCACGGTGGCCAGGGTGGCCTGCACTCGCCGCACCCCCAGCCAGAGATAACTGGCACCCCGCGTCAGGCGCCGACGGCGACCCCGTTCCTGGAGCCAGAGGAAGGTGGGAATGGCGGTCACCAGGAAGAAGCCTGCGGCGAAGGGCCCCACCCAGCGCACGTTGTCGAAGTTCTCCAGGCTCACCTCGCCCAGGAACAGCAGCGCGAAGGCGGTGGACACCAGACCGCCCACGTAGCCAAGGGCCCAGCCGAAGCCGGAGATCCAGCCCAGGGTCTCCGGCGGGCCCAGGTCGGGCAGGAAACTGGCGATGAAGGATTCGCCGATGGCGTAGGCGAAGTTGGACAGGATAATGAGCAGCATGCCCAGCCAGATGTAGCCCGGGGCGACGAAGTACAACAGCGCCGTGGTGACCACGGTCATCAGGTAGCTGGCGAACAGGAAGCGCTTGCGGGCGGCGGAGTAGTCCATGATCGCACCGCACACCGGGCCTGCGATCACCACCGCGAGATAACTCACCGCCAGCGCCACGCTCCACAACAGGTTGCCCAGCCGGTAGCCCTGATCCGCATCGCCCACGATCACCCGGGTGAACAGATCGCCGAACACCACGGTGATGATCAGCAGGGTGTAGGCCTGGTTGGCGAAGTCGAACATCGCCCAGCCGAAGATCTCTTTCCGCGACGCGCGCTGCATGCAGGGGTTCCGATCGTGAGCCGGTGGAGAAGACGAACCGGGCTAGCGTAACACGCGGATCAAGCCTGACAGAGACCACAAAATCGGGAACCGCCCGGCGTCAGCGATTGACGCCCGTACAAACACCCGCACAGAATGTACTCGGTTTATCCATCCATGGATCCCCGGAGGCCGTACGTCATGATCAAGAACAACTACATTCGACGTGTACTCGTCCTGCTCTGTATCTTCGCCCTGCTGGGCGGCACCCTGAGCCCCGCCTTTGCCGGCATGATCGGCACCGGCGAACTGCTCGCCACCGAACAGTCCCTGGCCGATCGTGAGCGCCTCATGGCCACCCTGTCCCGCGACGACGTGCGCGAGCAGCTCGCCACCATGGGTGTGGATCCCGCCCAGGCCGCCGAGCGTGTGGCGCGCATGACCGACGCGGAAGTGGTCGCCCTCAACGAGCGCCTCGACGAACTGCCGGTGGGCAGCGCCAGCGTGCTGGGCGTGGTGCTGCTGCTGTTCATCGTGTTCGTGATCACCGACGTGATCGGCGCCACGGACATCTTCCCGTTCATCCGTCCGGCGCGCTGAGGCGCGGCCGGATTAAGGAGTCACGATCATGATGAAATCCGAACTTCGCACCCTCGTCACCCTGGCCGCCACGCTGCTGCTGTTCGCCATCGTGACTTCCCCCCTGCACGCCTCCATGGTGGGCACCGGGGAACTGCTGGCCAGCGAACAGGCGCACGTGGACCGCGCCACCCTGATGCAGACCCTGTCACGGGATGACATCCGCGAACAGATGGAGCGCATGGGCGTCTCCCCCGAAGCGGCCCAGGAACGGGTCTCGCGCATGACCGACGCGGAAGTGGCCGAGCTCAACCAGCGCCTGGCCGAACTGCCCGCAGGCGCCGGCGTGGTGGAGACGGTGCTCATCATCTTCCTGATCCTGGTGCTGCTCGATGCCCTGGGCGTGACGGACATCTTCTCCTTCATCCGTCCCATCCGTTGATGACCCGCAGTGCCCGCGACGCCCGCCACCTGGCGGGCGTCTTCTTTTCCCTGCTGCTCGTTGCCCTGCTGGGCTCAGGCTGCGCCACCGCCCCCCAGAGCAAGCAACTCGCCCGGGACGCACCGCCGGACCTGCCCGAGCGGGTGGAACTCACGCACGTGCCCTTCTTCCCCCAGGAGGATTACCAGTGCGGCCCGGCGGCCCTGGCCACCCTGCTGGTGGACCTGGGGGTCGACACCCATCCGGACGCCCTGGTCTCCGAGGTCTACATCCCGGAACGCCAGGGCAGCCTGCGGACGGAGATGCTCGCCGCCGCCCGCGCCCGGGGACTGGTGGCCTATCCGCTGAATCCCCGCCTGGAAGACGTGCTGCGGGAGGTGGCCGCCGGCCACCCGGTGCTGGTGTTCCAGAACCTCGGCGTGAACTTTGCCCCCTACTGGCACTACGCGGTGGTGATCGGCTACGACCTGCCGGCCCGGGAGATCGTGTTGCGCTCCGGCACCATCGAGCGCCACGTGAACAGCTTCAGCCGCTTCGAGCGCACCTGGCGACGGGGTGATCGCTGGGCCTTCATCACCCTGCCCCCGGAGCAGGTGCCCGCCACGGGCGAGGCCCTGCCCTGGCTGCGCGCCGCCAACAACCTGGAACAGATCGGCCGCACCGAGGCGGCCGCAGCGGCCTACGAGACCGCCACCCGGCAATGGCCGGAGCAGCCCATCAGCTGGATCGCCCTGGGCAACCTGCGCTATGCACAGGGGGAGCTCGCGGCCTCCGAGGCCGCCTTCCGCGCCCTCATCGAACATCAGCCCGAGGCCCACGCCGGCTGGAACAACCTGGCCCACGTGCTCAAGGCGCAGGGTTGCGGCGAGCAGGCCCGCCAGGCCGCCCGCTGCGCCGTGGCGCTCGCGCCCGACAACGCCCAGTACCGGCAGACACTGGTCACCATGGATGACGCGGAAGTGACACAGACCTGTGCGCCCCTGATTTGCCCCTTCGATTCACAGACTGCACCGTTCCGCTAAGCGGGCCTGGTGGTTCGCATGGGATTGCTTTCAGCCACAGAGGACACAGAGGTCACAGAGAAATGATTCAAAGAGATCCGTTGTGGGTCGGGCTTGAACCAAGGGGTCAAAGTCGTTGAAAAAACCAACTGGTCAAGTCGTTAGAACTTGAAGCTTGCTTTTCAACGACTCTGACCCCTTGGTTTCTGTGGCAAACCCGCCTTTCGCCTCACGCCTCACCCCTCACGCTTCGCAACATTCCGTGACCTGATCACAGAAACCCACCCGCGCCTTGCGCACACTGTGCCCCGTTCACCCACCACCCAATCACAGGAGGCTCCCCATGTCCCTGCGTCACACCCTGATCCCGCTGGCCACCGCCACCGCCCTGCTGGGCGCCGGCCCCGCGATGGCCGACCGCACCCCGCTGGATCCCGCCATCGCCGTGCTCGGCGGCGTGCTGTTCCCGGACGTGCCCCGCGCCGGCGATGACTTCGTCTACGGCGTCGAGCTGTCCGGCAACTGCCAGTTCATCCAGCCCGCCCACGGCCACCTGCGCCACCACCTGAGCGTGACCCGCTACAAGGACAATCCGCTCACCATGACCAGCGCGGAGCTCAACACCCATTACATGATGACCATGAGCCCGGAACTGTCCCTGGGCATCGGCCCGGGCATCGGCTACGCCCGCACCGAGATCGGCAGCGACGAGAACGGCCTGTGGGCCTTCCAGGTGGGCGGCAGCATGCACTACCGCATGCCCAGCAACCTGTTCATCGGCGTCGAGGCCCGCTACCAGTTCACCGAGAGCGCCCGCTTCGAAGGCGTGAGCCGTGATGCAGACAACATGCGCGTGATGGCCAAGTTCGGCACCCATTTCTGAGCGCCACCCGGTGCCGCTCGGGATCCCTGCCCCGGGCGGCACCGCCTTGATCAGGCTGCAAGCGCTGCTTGACTGATCCCGCTCAAGTCCGACCCGTGTCGCCCTTGCGAAGCGCAGTCGGATTCCTGACCATGTCCCTGGCACTTCACGGAGACGCGTCATGGACAGCCCCGGCGACAAAACCCCCGAGAACCCGGCCTGGCACACCCGCACGGCGGACGAAGCCAGGGCGTTCTGGCGCACCGGACGTGACGGTCTCACCGATGATGAGGCGGAAAAACGGCTGACCCATTACGGACCCAACGCCCTGCCCGCGCCGCCCCGGGCCAATGCCCTGGTGCGCTTCCTGCGCCACTTCCACAACATCCTCATCTACATCCTGCTGTTCGCCGCCCTGGGCACGGCGCTGCTGGGACACTGGGTGGACACCGGCGTGATCCTCGCCGTGGTGCTCATCAACACCCTCATCGGCTTCATCCAGGAGGGCAAGGCGGAAAAGGCCCTGGACGCCATCCGCAACATGCTCTCCCCAAAGGCGACGGTGATCCGCAACGGCCACCGGCGGGAGATCGCCGCGGACCAGGTGGTGCCGGGTGACCTGGTGCTGCTGCAGGGGGGTGACCAGGTGCCCGCGGACCTGCGCCTGGTGGAGGCCCGCAATCTGCGCATCGAGGAGGCGGTGCTCACCGGCGAGTCCGTGCCGGTGGAGAAATCCCTCGACCCCGTGGCCGAGGACGCACCCCTGGGCGACCGCAGCTGCATGGCCTTCTCCGGCACCATGGTGGCCTTCGGCCGGGGCGTGGGCCTGGTGGTGGGCACCGGCAAGCACACGGAGATCGGCCGCATCTCCACCCTGCTGGGCGAGGTGCACAGCCTGGAGACGCCCCTGGTACGCCAGGTGGAGCAATTCGGCCACTGGCTGGCGGTGGTGATCGTGCTCATCTCCGCCGCCACCTTCGCCTTCGGCTACTGGGTGCGGGACTACCCCCTCAACGAGATGTTCCTGGCGGCGGTGAGCCTCGCGGTCTCCACCATCCCCGAGGGTCTGCCGGCCATCATGACCATCGCCCTGGCCATCGGCGTGCAGAAGATGGCCCGGCGCAACGCCATCATCCGCCGCCTGCCGGCGGTGGAGACCCTGGGCTCGGTCACCACCATCTGCTCCGACAAGACCGGCACCCTGACCCGTAACGAGATGACCCTGGAGACCCTGGTCACCTCCGCACACAGCTTCCAGGTGAGCGGCGTGGGCTACGCGCCCCACGGCGGCTTCGCCCTGGACGGGCGCGAGGTCGACCCGGAGGAGCACCCGGCACTCATGGAGGCCCTGCGCACGGGCCTGCTGTGCAACGACGCGGCACTGCATGAGCGCGACGGCCAGTGGCTCATGGAGGGTGACCCCACCGAGGGCGCCCTGCTCACCGCCGCCCTCAAGGCGGGCCTGGACATGCGCCTGCAGCAGGAGCGCCTGCCACGCACCGACGTGATCCCTTTCGAGTCGGATCACAAGTACATGGCCACCCTGCACCACGACCACGAGGGCCACGGGCGCATCCTGCTCAAGGGCGCACCGGAACGGGTCCTGGAGTTGTGCACGCAGGAACGCCGCCCCGACGGCGACGCGCCCCTGGACCGGGACGCCTGGCACCGGCACATGGAGACCATCGCAGCGCAGGGCCAGCGCCTGCTTGCAGTCGCCCTGCGCGAGACGGACGCCGAACAGCGCACCCTCGCCTACCAGGACGTGGAGGCCGGCGGCTTCACCCTCCTGGCCCTGTGCGGGATCATCGACCCGCCCCGGGAAGAGGCCATCGCGGCGGTGAAGGAATGCCAGGAGGCGGGCATCCGGGTGAAGATGATCACCGGCGATCACCTGGTGACCGCCCGGGCCATCGGCGAACAGCTGGGCATGGGCAACGGCTGCCGGGCCATCGCCGGCCATGAGCTGGAGACCCTGGACGACGCGGCCCTGCAGCAGGCCGTGCGCGAGGCGGACGTGTTCGCCCGCACCACCCCGGAACACAAGCTGCGCCTGGTGCAGGCCCTGCAGGCCCAGGGCCATGTCACCGCCATGACCGGCGACGGGGTCAACGACGCCCCGGCGCTCAAGCGCGCCGACGTGGGCGTGGCCATGGGCAGGAAAGGCACCGAGGCCGCCAAGCAGGCCGCCGAGATGGTGCTGGCGGACGACAACTTCGCCTCCATCGCCCACGCGGTGGAGGAAGGCCGCACCGTCTACGACAACATCCGCAAGTCCATCCTGCACATGCTGCCCACCAACGCCGGGCAGTCGCTCACCATCATGATGGCCATCCTCATGGGCCTGGCCCTGCCGCTCACGCCGGTGCAGGTGCTGTGGGTGAACATGGTCACCTCGGTGACGCTGGCCATGGCGCTGGCCTTTCAGCCCGCCGAACCCGGGGTCATGAAACGCCCGCCGCGCCGGCCCGACGCGCCCCTGCTGTCCGGCTTCCTGCTCTGGCGCATCCCCTTCGTGGCCATCCTGCTGTGGGCCGGTACCTTCGGCCATTTCGTGTACATGGAAGAGGTGCTGGGGGTCTCCGATGAAATGGCCCGCACCGTGGCCATCAACACCCTGGTGGCCGGACAGGCCTTCTACCTGCTCAACCTGCGCCTGATCTACCAGCCGGTGCTCCTGGGCGGCGAACTGTTCCGTTCCGGCGCCATGTGGATCGCCATCGGCGTGCTGGTGCTGCTGCAGCTGGCCTTCACCTATGCCCCCGTGATGCAGGCCCTGTTCGGCACCGTGAACCTCAGCCTGCAGGACTGGGGACGTATCCTGCTGTTCGGCGCCGCCGTGTTCATCATCGTCGAGATCGAAAAGGCCATCATCCGGAGATTCTTCCTGTGAATGATCACTCGCGTCAGGACACCCCCTGGCATCAGCTGGAGACCTCGGAAACTCTGAAGCGTCTGGAGGTCTCCGAGAACGGTCTCACGGCCGATCAGGCGCGCGAGCGCCTGGAACGCTTCGGCTACAACCGCCTGCCGCCGCCGGAGCGCACCGGACCGCTCAAGCGCTTCCTGCTGCAGTTCCACAACGTGCTCATCTACATCCTCATCGCGGCCGCGGTGGGCACGGCGTTGCTGCAGCACTGGGTGGATACCGGCGTGATCCTCGGCGTGGTGCTGATCAACGCCATCATCGGCTTCATCCAGGAGGGCAAGGCGGAGGAGGCGCTGGACGCCATCCGCAACATGCTCTCGCCCAAGGCCCTGGTGCTGCGCGACGGCCAGCGCCGCACCGTGCCCGCCGAGGAACTGGTGCCCGGTGACATCGTGTTCCTGCAGGCGGGCGACAAGGTCCCCGCGGATCTGCGCCTGCTGCGCACCCACAACATGCGCATCGACGAGGCGGTGCTCACCGGCGAATCGGTGGCGGTGGACAAGCGGACCGATCCCGTGGACGCGCAGGCGGACCTGGGCGACCGCGCCTGCATGGCCTTCTCCGGCACCCTGGTGGCCTTCGGACAGGGCAAGGGCGTGGTGGTGGGCACGGGCGCGAATACGCAGATCGGCCGCATCTCCACCCTGCTCGGCGAGGTGGAGACGCTCACCACGCCGCTGCTGCGTGACATCGCGGTGTTCGGCCGCTGGCTGTCGGTGGCCATCGTGCTACTCGCCGCCTTTACCTTTGCCTTCGGCTACTGGTTCCGGGACTACGACATCCTGGAGACCTTCCTGGCGGCGGTGAGCCTCGCGGTGGCCGCGATCCCCGAGGGCCTGCCCGCCATCATGACCATCACGCTCGCCATCGGCGTGCAGCGCATGGCGGCGCGCAACGCCATCATCCGGCGCCTTCCGGCCGTGGAGACCCTGGGCTCCGTGACCACCATCTGTTCCGACAAGACCGGCACGCTGACCCGCAACGAGATGACCGTCAAATCCATCGTCACCGCAGAGGCGATCTTCGAGGTGGGCGGGGTTGGCTACGAACCCCATGGCGGCTTCTCACTGGACGGCCAGGACATCGATCCCCAAGACCATGCCGTCCTCGCCGAGGGCCTGCGCGGCATCCTGCTGTGCAACGACGCCGAACTGCACCACCGCGACGGCCAGTGGGTCCTGGAGGGGGACCCCACCGAGGGCTCGCTGGTCACCGCCGCCCTCAAGGCGGGACTCGACCACAAGGAGACCAACGAACTCCATCCACGGGATGACGTGATCCCCTTCGAGTCCTCCTACAAGTTCATGGCCACCCTGCATCACCACCACGAGGGCAAGCAAAGCTTCATCTTCCTCAAGGGTGCGCCGGAGCGGGTGCTGGCGGTGTGCGCCAAGGAACGCACCGCGGACGGCGACCGGGAGATCGACGCCGATCGCTGGCAACGGCAGATGGACGAGATCGCAGCAAAGGGCCAGCGCCTGCTGGCGCTCGCGGTCAAGACCGTGGACGCGGACAAGCGCAGCCTGGCGTTCCCCGACATCGAGGACGGGGGGCTCACCATGCTGGCCCTGTGCGGCATCATCGACCCGCCCCGGGACGAGGCCATTGAAGCGGTGAAGGAATGCCAGGAGGCGGGCATCCGGGTGAAAATGATCACCGGTGACCATGCCGTCACGGCCGAGGCCATTGCCCGGGAGCTAGGCATCCACACCGAGGGCGGCGTGATGACCGGCCACGAACTGGAGAAGATCTCCGACGAGGAGATGCAGCACGTGGTGCAGAAGGTGGACGTGTTCGCCCGCGCCACCCCCGAGCACAAGCTGCGCCTGGTGCGCGCCATCCAGGCCCATGGCCACGTGGTGGCCATGACCGGCGACGGCGTGAACGACGCCCCGGCATTGAAACGCGCCGACGTGGGCGTGGCCATGGGCATCAAGGGCACCGAGGCGGCCAAGGAAGCCGCCGAGATGGTGCTGGCCGACGACAACTTCGCCTCCATCGCCCATGCGGTCGAAGAAGGCCGCACCGTCTACGACAACCTGCGCAAGGCCATCCTGTTCCTGCTGCCCACCAACGGCGGCCAGGCCTTCACCATCGTCGCCGCCATCCTGCTGGGTCTGACCCTGCCGCTCACGCCGGTGCAGGTGCTGTGGGTGAACATGGTCACCGCCGTGACCCTGGCCCTGGCGCTCGCCTTCGAGCCCACCGAGCCCGGGGTGATGAAGCGACCGCCGCGACCGCCCAACACCCCGATCCTGTCGCGTTTTCTCATGTGGCGGGTGGCGTTCGTCTCGGCCCTGCTGGTGGCGGGCACCTTCGGTCACTTCCTGTGGATGCAACAACAGGGCATGGCCCTGGAGCTGGCGCGCACCGCGGCCATCAACACCCTGGTCATGGGCCAGCTCTTCTATCTCTTCAACAGCCGCTACATCCTGGAGCCGGTGTTCAACCGGGAGGGCATGCTGGGCAGCCGCGCCGTGCTCATCGCCGTTGGCGTGCTGATCGTGCTGCAGGGGTTGTTCACCTATGCGCCGCCACTTCAGTTCCTGTTCGGCACCGCCGCCCTGGGGCTGGAGGACTGGGGCCGCATCCTGGCCTTCGGCGTCATCCTGTTCGTGCTGGTGGAACTGGAGAAGGCCTTCCTCAAGTGGCGCCAGGTGGCGGCGCATTCATGAAAAGCCTGGGTCCGCAAATGAACGCGAATCAACGCAAATGGGGTAAAGACAAGAGCCTGACCGCAAAGGATGCCAAGGGGTTCTAAACAAAATGGACTTCGCGTCCTTCGCGGTGAGCTTTTCGAACTTCAGTATTTGCGTCCATTCGCGTTCATTCGCGGACCCTTCCTTTCCGCCCTGCCCACCTTCATCGTCGGCCCGGACCTCGCCTCGGGACGCCTGTAGCAGGTGCTGCACGCCTACTGCCCCGCCGACATCTCCATCCATGCCGTGTACCCCTCCCGTCGCCACCTGTCGGCCAAGGTCAGGACATTCGTGGAGTTCCTGGTGCGGCGGTTCGGCAACGAACCAGACCGGGATCAGTTCATCAAGGCGTCGTGACCCGCACGGCATGTATCATGGACCCATCCGCAGGACCTGACAGGGAACCCTCATGAGCATCGAAACCGACATTGAAGATGACACGATCGAGCAGGCAAACCCCTGCACCGGCATCGACCTGATGATCGTCCCCAAGGAACACGACCTCGGCGGTTTCACCGTGCGCCGCGCCCTGCCGTCGGCCAAGCGCCGCATGGTGGGGCCGTGGATCTTCTTCGATCACATGGGACCGGCTGTGTTCGAACCGGGCCAGGGGGTCGACGTGAGGCCCCACCCCCACATCAACCTGGCCACAGTGACCTACCTGTTCGAGGGCGAGATGCTGCACCGGGACTCCCTGGGCAATGAACTGACCATCACCCCCGGCGCGATCAACCTGATGGTGGCGGGCAAAGGCATCGTGCATTCCGAGCGCCAGCGCGAAGAGATCAAGGCCGCCAACAACGTCCTGGACGGCCTGCAGCTCTGGCTAGCCCTGCCGGAGGCCGACGAGGAGACCGACCCTGCCTTCCACCACTATGGTCGCGAGCAGATCCCCTCGGTGGACGTGGACGGGGTGCCTGTGCGCGTCCTGATCGGTTCCGCCTACGGGGTGCAGTCCCCCGTCAGAACCTTCGCGCAGACGCTCTATGTTGAAGCTGCCCTGAAGGCAGGCCAGCGCCTGACGCTGCCGGACGGCGCGGACGAGCGGGCGCTTTACGTGGTCCAGGGCAGACTCAAGGCCATGGACAGTGTGATCGATCAACACAGCATGGCCGTGCTGCACAAAGGCCATACGGTGACTGTCGATGCGATGGAAGACACCCAGCTGGCCCTGATCGGCGGCGAGGCGCTGGGCCAGCGCCACATCTGGTGGAACTTCGTCTCCAGCCGCAAGGAGCGCATCGAGCAGGCCAAGACGAACTGGAAGAACGGCGCCTTCCCCAAGGTGCCGGGGGACGAGGTGGAGTTCATCCCCCTGCCGGAACGGTAGGTCTTGTCCCCGTAAAATCCAACGCGAAGGCGCAAAGACGCGAAGGACGCAAAAGGGCTTTTTGATTAACTAACTTTGCGTCCTCTGCGTCTTTGCGCCTTCGCGTTGAAGGCTTTGTGTTTTCAACGCCGGTGATAAATATCGCCCGCCACAACCATGACCACGCCCACCGATAAACCCGCACCCGTCGGCCTGTTCGAGGCCTTTCTGTACTGGCTCAAGCTGGGCTTCGTGAGCTTCGGCGGCCCCGCCGGGCAGATCAGCATGATGCACCAGGAGCTGGTGGAGCGCCGGCGCTGGATCTCCGAACACCGCTTCCTGCACGCGCTCAACTACACCATGGTCCTGCCCGGCCCCGAGGCCCAGCAGCTGGCCACCTACATCGGCTGGCTCATGCACGGCAGCCTGGGTGGCATCATCGCCGGCACCCTGTTCGTGCTGCCCTCGCTGCTGATCCTGATCCTGCTCACCTGGATCTACCTGGCCTTCGGCGACGTGCCGATCGTTCAGGCGATCCTCTACGGCATCAAACCGGCGGTCACGGCCATCGTGGTGCACGCCGCCTGGCGCATCGGCAGCCGGGCACTGAAGAACGGCGCTCTCTGGGCCATGGCGGCTGCCGCCTTTGTCGCCATCTTCGCCCTCAACGTGCCCTTCCCCTATATCGTGATCGGGGCGGGCGTCATCGGCTGGATCGGGGGGCGGCTCTCGCCTGCACGCTTTCAGCTCGGCGGCGGACATGGGGGCAGCGGAAAGAACAGCTACGGCCCGGCGCTCATTGACGACGACACGCCGGTCGCGGACTGGATGCGCTTTCGCTGGTCCCGGGCAGTGCGCTTCGTCGCCATCGGCCTGCTGCTCTGGGCGGGGGTGCTGGGCCTGCTGTTCAGCCTGTACGGCTGGGACGGCACCCTCACGCGCATGGGCGTGTTCTTCACCCAGGCGGCCCTGGTCACCTTCGGCGGCGCCTACGCGGTGCTGCCCTACGTCTACCAGGGTGGCGTGGAGACCTACCAGTGGCTCACCGCGCACCAGATGATCGACGGCCTGGCCCTCGGCGAGTCCACACCGGGCCCCCTGATCATGATCGTGGCCTTCGTGGGCTTCGTGGGCGGCTGGACCCATGGATTCCTGGGTCCGGATGCCCTGGTGATGGCCGGCATCCTCGGTGCGGTGGTGGCCACCTTCTTCACCTTCCTGCCCTCGTTCCTGTTCATCCTGGTGGGCGCGCCGGCCGTCGAGGCCAGCCGCCACGAGCTGCATTTCACCGCGCCACTCACCGGCATCACCGCCGCCGTGGTGGGTGTGATCCTCAACCTCGCCGTGTTCTTCGCGTGGCACGTGCTGTGGCCACAGGGTTTCGAGGGTGACTTCGAGTGGTTCTCGGCGCTGCTCGGGATTGCCGCCTTTATCGCCCTGTTCCGGTACAAGGTCGGCATCATCCCGCTGCTCGTCGTGTGCGCGGCCATCGGCGCGGGGTATCGGTTGCTGCTGTGAGTAACACTCTGGAAAAAAATCCAACGCAGAGGCGCAAAGGCGCGAAGGACGCAAAGAATCTCGTCTGAAAAAACCTTTGCGACCTTTGCGTCTTTGCGCCTCTGCGTTGAAGTCTTTTGACTCCCCCGTCAGCGCATCAGATCGGCAACCAGGGCCGCGAGATCGTCAGCGATCCGGGCACGGTGTGTATCGATACGGCCCTCGTCTCCGGGGCGATACTTGCCGGTCCTGACCAGGCAGGCCTGCAGACCGGCGTCCAGGGCGCCCTGTGCGTCGACCTCCGCATCGTCCCCCACCATGAGCACCTCGCCCGGCTCCAGGCCCATGTCCGCCACGGCGGCGTGAAAGAAATCTGCCGAGGGCTTGCCGAGCACCGTGCCCTGCACGCCGGCGGCATATTCTAGGGCCCTGAGGAAGGGACCGATGTCCAGGCTGAGGCCGTCCTGTTCCCTGAAGTAGCGGTTGCTGCCCATGGCCAGCAGGGGCGCGCCGTCCATGAGCAGACGGAAGGCGCGGTTGAGATTGTCATAGCTGAAGGCCTCGCCGGCATCGCCCAGCACCACCGCATCGGGGGTGTCCGTCACCAGGTCCTGGAACTCCGGGGCAAGCCCGGGATGGATGAGCAGGAGCGGCCTGAGCCCGTCGCGTTCAAGCGCCGCGCGCACGGCGCCCGGGGCGGTGAAGATCTCTTGCTCGGGGATGCGAAAGCCCATGGCTGTGAGCATGCGATGGATCTCGCGCCGGGGGCTGCGGGTGGTGTTGGTGATGTAGCGCACCGGCAGGCCCGATGCCTGCAGCCGCGCCAGGGCCTCCAGCGCACCGGGCAGGGGCGCATCACCCACGTAAAGCACGCCACTCAGATCCAGCAGGACGCCACGGATCGCTTTCATTCCGTTGTCCTCTTGACGACGAAAGTCAAAAGCCTTGACGCAAAGACGCGAAGACGCAAAGAAACAACAGACCAATTACCAAGACCGATATGCCAAATGCTCAAGCTCCATATGCTCGCGTCAAATTCGCGTGGGTTTTTCCATCCAGATTTCTTTGCGAACCTTTGCGTCTTCGCGTCTTTGCGTCGAAGGCTTTTCAATCATTTCTTCAACTCAAACGCCGGCAGCTTCTTTTCCAGCAATTCGCCGCGGATGCGCACGTAGCGGGGCAGGCCGCCCTCGTAGGGCGGGTAGGCCTCGCCCTCGATGAGCGGGCGCAGGTAGCGCCGGCAGGCCTCGGTGATGCCGTAGCCGCCCTCGCTGATGAAATCCCTCGGCATACCCTGCTCGATGTTGGCCACCTGCTCCAGGGGTACCCGGTCCACGGTCCACAGGTAGGGGGCGTCGCACAGACGCTTGATCACCGGCATGAAGCCGGTGTGGCCCTCGGCGGCGAAGCGCACCGCCATGGCGCCGGTGGCATAGGCCTGCTCCACGTCCACCCGGGCGGCGATATGCCGGGCCGATCGCTGGATGTAGTCGGCCACCGCCCAGTGGATCTTGTGGCCGGTCTTCTCCTTGATCATGCCCGCCAGCATGGGGGCCACCCCGCCCAGCTGGGTATAGGCGTAGACATCGTGGGACTGGGCCACGGTGAGCAGTTTTCCGTCGGGGCCCTTGAGCCCTTCCGAGGCCACCACCACGCAATAGCCGTGGGTGGCGATCACGTCGTTGAGCCGGCGCAGGAAGTCCGCCTGGTCGAAGGGGATCTCGGCGAAGAGGATCAGCATGGGCGGGCTGTCCTTGGACTGCTGGGCCAGGGCCGCGGCGGCGGCCAGCCAGCCCGCATGGCGGCCCATCACCTCCATGATGAACACCTTGGTGCTGGAACTGGCCATGGACTCCACGTCCATGCTGGCCTCGCGCACCACGGTGGCGATGAACTTGGCGGCGGAGCCGAAGCCGGGGCTGGTGTCGGTGCAGGCCAGATCGTTGTCGATGGTCTTGGGCACACCCACGCTGACGATGGGATAGCCCATCTCGTCGGCGATGCGCGCCACCTTGAGCGCCGTGTCCATGGAGCCGCCGCCGCCGTTATAGAAGAAGTAACCGATGTCGTGGGCGCGGAACACCTCCACCAGGCGCCGGTACTGCTCCGGGTGCGTGTCCGGATCGCCCAGGTCGAAGCGGCAGGAACCGAAGGCGCCGCCGGGGGTGTGGCGCAGGCCGGCGATGGTCTCCTCGGACTCCCGGTCCAGGTCGATCAGTTCCTCGCGCAGCACGCCGAGGATGCCATCCTTGCCCGCATAGACCTTGCCGAAGGTCTCCGGGAGGGCACGGGCGGTCTGGATCACCCCGCAGGCACTGGCATTGATGACGGCGGTCACCCCGCCGGACTGGGCATAGAGGACGTTGTTGGGCATGGGATTCCGGGTTTCCTGTGTGTGGCGTGAAGGAGGCGGCCCGCCTCCCCTTGAGGCACGCAAAATCCGGGCCGCCATGGGGATATGCGCATCGCTCCGGGCGTTTTGCTATGATACGCCCCCTGATTTGACGGCTTCGTGGCAGCGCACTCCCTCAGGTTAACAGCTTGAGCCCCCGGGACAAGCCGGGGGAGCGCGCCACGCCGTCTGCCCCGCGAGCGTGCGGCCCGCACCACGATCGCCCGCCCGGGACCGGTTTCCCCTTAAACATTAGGAAATTCGCAACCATGCATATCGGAACAACGCTTACCAACTACATCATCGAGACCCAGCGCAACTTCAAGGGCGCCACGGGCGAATTCACCGGCCTGCTGAACGACATCGCCGTGGCCTGCAAGAAGATCTCCGACCTGGTGAACAAGGGTGACCTGGTGGACATCCTGGGCTCCGCCGAGTCGGAGAACGTGCAGGGCGAGACCCAGAAGAAGATGGACGTGATCTCCAACGAGATCTTCATGGAGGCCCTGCAGCACAACGGCCACGTGGCCGGCCTCGCCTCCGAGGAGATGGACGAGATCTGCCAGCTGCCCAAGGACGCCCCCCGGGGTCATTACCTGGTGCTGTTCGACCCCCTGGACGGCTCCTCCAACATCGACGTGAACGTCTCCGTGGGCACCATCTTCTCCATCCTCAAGGCCCCGGTCCACCCGGGCGACCCCAGCACCGAGGACTTCCTGCGCCCCGGCGTGGAGCAGGTGGCCGCCGGCTACTGCCTGTACGGTCCCTCCACCATGATGGTGCTGACCACGGGCCAGGGCGTGAACATGTTCACCCTGGACCGCCACTTCGGCGAGTTCCTGCTCACCCACGAGAACATCACCATCCCCGAGGACACCCAGGAGTTCGCCATCAACGCCTCCAACATGCGCTTCTGGGAGGCGCCGGTGAAGCGCTATATCGATGAGTGCCTGCAGGGCAAGGAAGGCCCCCGCGGCAAGGACTTCAACATGCGCTGGGTGGCCTCCATGGTGGCCGAGGTGCACCGCATCCTGACCCGTGGCGGCATCTTCATGTACCCCCTGGACGAGAAGCTCAAGTCCAAGGGCCAGGCCGGCAAGCTGCGCCTCATGTACGAGGCCAACCCGATGAGTTTCCTCATCGAGCAGGCCGGCGGCGCCAGCACCACGGGCCGCGAGCGCATCATGGAGATGAAGCCTGAGCACATCCACCAGCGCGTGCCGGTGGTGCTCGGCTCCAAGAACGAAGTGGATCGGGTCACCAGCTACCACAACGACTGAACCTGCCTCACCGCTGTAAAACAAAAGCCCGGCTCTGCCGGGCTTTTGTTTTGTTGCGTCGAGATTTCCGTAGCTTGGGCTGGGCGCAGCGAAGCCCAACCGTTGCGAACCCAAAAAGCTGTCCTCTCACGGAGACACGGGGCCACGGGGGAAAGGCGACGGGTGATGAAAAACTAAAGGCGATTCTCTCGCGGAGGCGCAGGGGCGCGGAGAATAAACACTTGATCAAGAAACCCCGTGTCTCCGTGGCTCCGTGAGTGGACAGCTTTGTTATTCGGCCACGGGGCTTTGATATCAAAACCATGATCTCTCGCAAAGCCGCCAAGACGCGAAGAAAATCGATTCAATGATCTTCTTTGCGCCTTCGCGTCTTGGCGAGAGACCGCCTTTCAGGTTTTCTCCAAAAGCCTTCCTCCGCGCCCCTGCGCCTCCGCGAGAGAATGGGTTTTACA
>NZ_KB898961.1 GCF_000377945.1 Thioalkalivibrio sulfidiphilus | reverse complement strand
GTAGACATCATGGATTGACCTGCCCGACCTCGAGAGCGTGGGTTATGTTCTCGGGGCTGGGAAAACCACCTTTAACACAGAGCCATTATCGAGGGGGCAGGTCATGAATGAGTTTATCGCGAATGGGGTAAAGGGTGCAGAGCCGGTGACGGGGCTGGTCGGGGTGATGCAAGCGCTTGAGGGCGCCGGCAACGTCTATGGCGCCTACATCGGGCTGGACGTGCACAAGGAGACGATCGCGGTGGCGGTGGCCGAGTGCGGTCGCGACGCGCCGGAGTATTACGGGGAGATCGCCAATACGCCCAAGAAGGTGGCCAGGCTGATCGAGCGGCTGAGTGCCCGGTTTGGGGGTGAGCGGCTGCTGTGGGTGTACGAGGCGGGTCCGTGCGGGTATGGGCTGTACCGCCAAATCGTGGCCAGCGGCCATGATTGTGAGGTGGTGGCCCCCTCGCTGATCCCGCAAAAGGCCGGCGAGCGGCGCAAGAGCGACCGGCGCGACGCGCTGGGTCTGGCGCGCCTGTCGCGGGCCGGGGAGCTGACCGGCGTGTGGGTCCCGGCCCCGGAGCAGGAGGCCATGCGGGACCTGACCCGGGCGCGCGAGGACATGAAGAAGCTTGAGCTCAAGGCGCGCCAGACGCTCGGGGCGTTTCTGCTTCGTCACGGCCGGGTGTACACGGGCAAGAGCCGCTGGACGCAGGCGCACTTTCGTTGGCTGGAGACGGTGAGCTTCGACTCGCCCGTCCAGCAGATCGTGTTGCAGGAGTACATCGAGGCGGTCAAGGCGGCCCAGCGCCAGGTGGGTGGTCTGGAGCAGCAGATGCGCGCGGCGCTGCCACAGTGGTCGCTGGCCCCGGTGGTGGAGGGCCTGATGGCCCTGCGGGGCATCAGCCTGATCAGCGCCATGACGGTGCTGGCGGAACTGGGCGACATCAGCCGGTTCGATTCCCCGCGCCAGTTGATGGCCTATCTCGGACTGGTACCCAGTGAACACTCCAGCGGCCCGCGCCGTCGCCAGGGGGGCATCACCAAGGCCGGCAACGCTCATGTGCGGCGCATTCTGGCTGAGGCGAGCTGGAACTACCGCTTCCCGGCGCGCAAGACCCGCGATATCGAGAAGCGGGCCGAGAAGACCTCGGAGGCGGTCCAAGCCATCGCCTGGGAGGCGCAAAAGCGCTTATGCGGGCGCTACCAGCACCTGCTCAGGGCTGGCAAGATCAAGCAGCAGGTGGTCACGGCGGTGGGCCGTGAGCTGGCCGGCTTTATCTGGGCCATTGCCTGCGAGGTGATGGGCAAGGACCACGGCAGTCGGGCCACGGCCTGAGCGCACAGAGAGAGAGGACATTGCAAAGCCGATTAAGCCAAGATCGTTGCACAAACCCTTGATCAGTGTCTTCGGGCCAGGGCATGAGAGGCCGGTGAGGAGAACCCCTGGCGCTCCTATGAGGCGCCCTTCCCCGGAAGGGCTAACCCTCGACTGTAGAGAAGGGCAGCTCCGCGACGAAGTGAAGTCCGGTCGGTAACCAACCCACGTATATCAGAGTGATCCACCGTCGCAGCTCGCTTCTCGTGCCCTGACCCGAAGACATTGAAAGAAGGAGGTCTCAATCGAACATTGCAGCCAACTATTGACAGGTCAATCCATATCAGTAGTTCAGACTTGATCTGACACCCCTGTCCCCGATCTCGATACCTTCACTCTCCGGCGAGTCTGTCCCTACGCCCACTATCCCCCGCGACGCCGGTGGTTGTGTGCGCCGCACCACGGGCCGGTGTTATGATTTGCCGCTTGTCACCCGCGCTGGACCCGAGACGCGGGCCTGCTTCCCGGAGGTTTGCTTCCCGATGCCCGACACCGCGCCCATGCCTGTCCAGGTCACCCCGCGCATCCGCGAAATCCCCTACAACTACACCTCCTTCTCCGACCGCGAGATCGTGATCCGTTTCCTCGGGGTAGAGATGTGGCAGGTGCTCGGGGAGCTGCGCGGCGAGCGGCGTACCGGGGTCTCGGCGCGCATGCTGTTCGAGGTGCTGGGCGACATGTGGGTGGTGACCCGCAATCCCTATATCCAGGACGACCTGCTGGACAACCGTAAGCGCCTGACTGCGCTCATTGAGGCCATGGACCACCGGGTGGACCAGATCGTGGCGCGGGCGGACGGCAACGAAAAGGCCCTGGAACTGGCCAGCCGGGCCCGGGCGGCAGTGCGCCGCTTCGAGGCCTGGTTCCCGGAGCAGCGGGCCCTGCGCAGGCGGACATTGCGCAAGCTCTCCCGGTACACCCGCAAGGACAACATCCATTTCGACGGCCTGGCCCGGGTCTCCCATGTCACCGACGCCACCGACTGGCGCGTGGAACTGCCCTTCGTGGTGGTCACCCCGGATACCGAGGGGGAGATGGCCGGGGTGGTGGCCGCCTGTATCGAACTCGGGCTGACCGTGATCCCCAGGGGCGGCGGCACCGGCTACACCGGCGCAGCGGTGCCCCTTGATGAAAAGAGCGCGGTGATCAACACCGAGAAGCTGGAGGGCCTGGGGGCGGTGGAGATGCGCCGCATCCCGGGCGTGGACCAGCCTGTGCCCACGGTGCGTGCCGAGGCGGGCGTGGTCACCCGCCGGGTCTCGGATCTCGCCGGCCGCGAGGGCTTCGTGTTCGCCGTGGACCCCACCTCCCAGGACGCCTCCACCATCGGCGGCAACATCGCCATGAACGCCGGCGGCAAGAAGGCGGTGCTCTGGGGCACGACCCTGGACAACCTGGTGTCCTGGCGCATGGTCACCCCCGATGCCAAGTGGCTGGAGGTGGAGCGCATCGGCCACAACCTGGGCAAGATCCACGACCAGGAAACGGTGCATTTCCGCATCACCCGCTATAAGGCCGACGGCAAGACCCCCGAGGGCGAACCCGAGGTGATCAGCTGCCCGGGCCGGGTCTTTCGCAGGCTGGGTCTCGGCAAGGACGTGACCGACAAGTTCCTCGCCGGTCTGCCGGGTGTGCAGAAAGAGGGCTGCGATGGCCTGATCACCTCCGGGGTGTTCATCCTGCACCGCATGCCCAAGCACATTCGCACCGTGTGCCTGGAGTTCTACGGCGACGATCTGCACGAGGCGGTGCCCGCCATCGTGGAGATCAAGAACCGTCTGGACGGCGACCCGCAGGTGATGCTCTCGGGCCTGGAACACCTGGATGAGCGCTACGTGCGCGCCGTGCGTTACACCCCCAAGGGCGCCCGGGGCGAGCGGCCCAAGATGGTGCTCATCGCGGACATCTCCTCGGACAACGAGGACGCCCTGGGCCGCGCCGCTTCCGAGGTGGTGCGCCTGGCCAATGCCCGCAACGGCGAGGGCTTCATCGCCGTGAGCCCCGAGGCGCGCAAGCGCTTCTGGTCGGAACGCGCGCGCACCGCGGCAATCGCCGCCCACACCAACGCCTTCAAGATCAACGAGGACGTGGTCATCCCGCTGGATCGCCTGGCCGAGTACAGCGAGGGCATCGAGCGCATCAACGTGGTCCAGTCCATGGGCAACAAGCTGCGCATGATCGACGAGATGCTCGAATGCCTGAAGGGCGACCATCCGGAACTGCGCGAGCTGCTGGCCATCGAGAACGAGGAGGGCCGGCGCTGGTTCGAAGGCAAGCGCTCCGCCGCCACCCAGCACCTGGAAGGGGTGCGCGACCGCTGGCGCCTGATCCTCAACAACCTGGACGGGGACGCCGTCGCCCACGACAGTCTGCTGGATGAGAAGTCCCGCGCCGACCTGCGTCCCGGGGACCGGCTCGTCAACCTGCTGCTGCGCCGCAGCCTGCGCATCTCCTACAAGCGCGAGGTGCGCCGCCCCCTGTGGGACATCTTCGACGGTCTGGAACTGGAGCCGGTGCGCAAGCGCTTGGAGTCCATCCATGACCGGGTGCTGACCAGCCGCCTGTTCGTGGCCCTGCACATGCACGCCGGCGACGGCAACGTGCACACCAACATCCCGGTCAACTCCAACGACTACGCCATGATGCACGAGGCCGAGCGCATCGTGGACCAGATCATGGAGCTGGCCCGGCGCCTGGGCGGCGTGATCTCCGGCGAGCACGGCATCGGCATCACCAAGATGCAGTACCTGGAGCCGGAGCAGGTCGAGGCCTTCGTCGCCTACAAGCTGAAGGTGGATCCCAAGGGGCGTTTCAACAAGGGCAAGCTCATGCCCGGCTCCGGGCTCGCCAACGCCTACACCCCCAGCCTGCGCCTGTTGCAGCAGGAGGCCCTGATCCTGGAGCAGAGCGAGCTGGGCGCGCTCAATGACGACATCAAGGACTGCCTGCGCTGCGGCAAGTGCAAGCCGGTGTGCAATACCCACGTGCCCCGGGCGAACCTGCTCTACTCGCCGCGCAACAAGATCCTCGGCACGGGCCTGATCATCGAGGCCTTCCTGTACGAGGAGCAGACCCGACGCGGTCTGTCCCTGCGCCACTTCGACGAGATGAACGACGTGGCGGACCACTGCACCGTTTGCCATAAGTGCGCCAACCCCTGCCCGGTGAACATCGACTTCGGCGATGTGACCATCCGCATGCGCAGCATCCTCAAGGCGCGCGGTCAGCGGCGCGTCAGGCCCGCCACCGCCGCCTCCATGGCCTTCCTCAACATCAAGGACCCGGCCACCATCAAGCTGATGCGCAAGGGCCTGGTGCAATGGGGCTACGCCAGCCAGCGCTTCGGTCATGGCCTGTTCAAGCGACTGGGCCTGCTGAGTGCCAAGAAGCTCCCGGCCTCCACCACCGGCAAGCCATCACTGCCGGCCCAGGTGGTGCATTTCGTGAAAAAGCCCATGCCCGCAGGCCTGCCGGCACGCACCACCCGTGCCCTGCTGGGCCTGGAGGATGCTACCCAGGTGCCCGTGATCCGCGATCCGTCGAAGGTGGGAGAGCACAGCGATGCGGTGTTCTATTTCCCTGGCTGCGGCTCCGAGCGCCTGTTCAGCCAGATCGGCTTGGCCACGATGGCCATGCTCTACGAGGCCGGTGCTCAGACGGTGCTGCCACCCGGCTACCTGTGCTGCGGTTATCCCCAGACCTCGGCGGGCGACGTGGACAAGGGCAAGGCCATCACCACCGAGAACCGGGTGCTGTTCCACCGGGTGGCCAACACCCTGAACTATCTCGACATCCGCACGGTGATCGTCTCCTGCGGCACCTGCATGGACCAGCTGCTCAAGTACGAATTCGAGCAGATCTTCCCCGGCTGTCGCCTGCTGGATATCCATGAGTACCTGATGGAGAAGGGCCTGAGCCTGGACGGTGTGGAAGGGGTGCAGTACCTCTACCACAACCCCTGCCACTCGCCCATGAAGACCCACGCCCCCGTGCAGGTGGCGAGCAAGCTCATCGGCCAGGACGTGCAGCTGTCCGACCGCTGTTGCGGCGAGGCCGGCACCTTCGCCGTGAGCCGCCCGGACATCGCCACCCAGGTGCGTTTCCGCAAGGAAGAGGAACTGCGCGCCGGTATCCGCAGCCTCACCGGCCAGGATCGCGCCGAACAGGGCAACGTGAAGCTGCTCACCGCCTGTCCCGCCTGTCAGCAGGGTCTGTCCCGTTACCGGGAGGACACGGGGCTCGAGACCGACTACATCGTGGTGGAGATGGCCAACCGCATGCTGGGCGAGGGCTGGCAGGAGCGCTTTGTGGAGCGGGCGCGCAGCGGCGGGATCGAGAAGGTGTTGTTGTGATTGGGTGTGAGGCGTGAGGCGTGAGGGGTAGATCGTAGGCCGGACAAAGCGCAGCGGTGTCCGGCATGGGCTGCCCGATACCGCTTGTGCTCCATCGGGCCTACGGAGCTTCTTGCTCTAGCCCAGCCTATTTGCGAAACAGCCATAGGATCACCGTCAGCACGATGCTGATGAGGATCATGGTGGTCACGGGAAAGTAGAAGCGGAAGTTCTCCCGCTCGATGACGATGTCGCCGGGCAGGCGGCCCAGGCCCAGCTTGCTGATCCAGGGCCAGAGCAGGCCGATCACGACCAGCACGATGCCGAGGGTGATCAGGATTCGAGACATGGCCGGTCAGTTGTCAGTGGTCCGTTGTCAGTTGGGAAGCCATGAGCAACGGACCATTGACGGGATTACGGGAGTGTCTTCACGCCGCTGGCGCTGCCCAGGATCAGCACGTCCGCAGGGCGCTGGGCGAAGATGCCCACGGTGACCACGCCGGGCAGCTGGTTGATATGGTCTTCCATGGCCACCGGGTCGCTGATCTGCAGGTTGTGCACGTCCAGGATCACGTTGCCGTTGTCGGTGGTGAAGCCCTCGCGCAGCACCGGCTGGCCGCCCAGCTTGGTCAGTTCCCGGGCCACGTAGGCGCGGGCCATGGGGATCACTTCCACGGGCAGGGGGAAGGCGCCCAGCACGTCCACCAGCTTGCTCTCGTCGGCGATGCACACGAACTTGTCGCTGGCGGCGGCCACGATCTTTTCCCGGGTCAGGGCGCCGCCGCCACCCTTGATCAGGTGCAGCTCGGCGTTGGATTCGTCGGCGCCGTCCACGTACAGAGGGAGCTGGCCGGCGGTGTTCAGGTCCATGACCTGGATGCCATGACCGCGCAGGCGCTGGGCGCTGGCCTCGGAGGAGGCGACGGTGCCGTCGATGCGGTCCTTGATGGCCGCCAGCAGATCGATGAAGTGGTTGGCGGTGGAGCCGGTGCCCACGCCGACGATCATGCCGGATTCCACGTATTCGATGGCGGCTTCCGCCGCGGCCTTTTTCATCTGGTCCTGATTCATAGGAATTCCTTGGGCGCGTTCCGCGCAAGTCTTTGATTGCAGCTCATTCAGCCGACGCAAGATACAAGATACAAGAGGCAAGATACAAGACGACTCAAGTCACTGACTTTTCTTGTATCTTGCCGCTTGTCTCTTGTATCTTCCCTCGATGCCATTCCCCTACCTGGAAAAAATCCTCACCGCGCGCGTCTACGACGTGGCCCGGGAGACCCCCCTCGATTCGATGCCGACCCTCTCGGGCCGCCTGGACAACCGCGTGCTGCTCAAGCGCGAGGACCTGCAGCCGGTGTTTTCCTTCAAGCTGCGCGGAGCCTACAACCGCATGTTCCACCTCACCGAGGAGGAGAGGGCGCGGGGGGTGATCGCCGCTTCCGCGGGCAACCACGCCCAGGGCGTGGCCCTGGGTGCCCGGCAACTGGGTATCCGCGCCATCATCGTCATGCCCCAGACCACCCCCAGCATCAAGGTGGACGCGGTACGCAGCCTGGGCGGCAAGGCGGTGCTGCACGGGGATTCCTACGACGACGCCTACGCCCATGCCATGGGTCTGGTGGACAAGCACGGCTACACCTTCATCCACCCCTTCGACGACCCCTACGTGATTGCCGGACAGGGCACCGTGGCCATGGAGCTGCTGCGCCAGCACCCGGACCCCATCGATGCGGTCTTCATCTGCACCGGCGGCGGCGGACTGTTGGCGGGCATGGCCAGCTACATCAAGGCGCTGCGGCCTGAGATCCGCGTGATCGGCGTGGAGCCGGACGATGCGCCCTCCATGACCGAGGCCCTGAAGCGCAAGCGCCGCATCATCCTGGATCAGGTGGGCATCTTTGCCGACGGTGTGGCGGTGCGCCAGGTGGGCGAGGAGACCTACCGGCTGGCGCGCAAGCACGTGGACGAGATGCTGCTGGTGAGCACCGACGAGATCTGCGCCGCCATCAAGGACATCTTCGACGATACCCGGGTGATGGCCGAGCCTGCCGGTGCGCTGGCGGTGGCGGGCATCAAGAAATACGTGGAGACCCGCGGCGTGTCAGGGCAGAACCTGGTGGCGGTGCTCAGCGGCGCCAACATGAATTTCGACCGGCTGCGCTACGTGGCCGAGCGCGCGGAACTGGGCGAGCGCCGCGAGGCCCTGTTCGCCGCCACCATCCCCGAGCGCCCGGGCAGCTTCCGGGCCTTCTGCCGCGCCATCGGCAAGCGGGGCATCACCGAATTCAACTACCGCTATGCCGATGACCGGGAGGCCCATGTGTTCGTGGGCGTCAAGCTCTCCGGCGGTGACGAGGAGCGCCTGGCCATCCTGGACAGCCTGCGGCGCCAGGGCTACGCGATGCTGGATCTGACCGACAACGAGATGGCCAAGAGTCACCTGCGGCACATGGTGGGTGGCCATGTGGGCGACGTGGGCGACGAGCGGGTCTACCGCTTCGAGTTTCCCGAGCGCCCCGGGGCCTTGCTGCGCTTCCTGACCCGCATGGGACAGGACTGGAACATCAGCCTGTTTCACTACCGCAACCACGGTGCAGCCTACGGTCGGGTGCTGGTGGGCATGCAGGTGCCGTCCGGTGACGCCAAGCGCTTCCAGGCCTTCGTGGATGAACTGGGTTATCCCTGCTGGGAGGAAACGGACAACCCGGTGTACCGGATATTCCTCGGCGCCCTCTGAGCCGGGGGTGGATCCTCGGCAACGCCTCAGGTGAGGCGGAGGAGGCCCGACATGCAACGCTGGAAAGCGGCTGGTGATAGATCGGGCCGCATTGTAGAGTGAGTCAGGGAGGGATGTTGCGGTCCAGGATGGTGCCGCAATCCAGGAGCAGATGCAGAAAGGCCCGCCATTGGCGGGCCTTTCCGTTTCAGCCGAAGTACTTAGGCGCCAGGCGCCGCGGCCTTCTTCTTGGTGGTCGCCTTTTTCTTGGGGGCGGCCTTCTTCTTGGTTGCTGCCTTCTTTACGGCCTTTTTCACGGCTTTCTTCTTGGCAGCGACCTTCTTCTTGACAGCCTTTTTCTTGGTGGCGGCCTTCTTGACGGCCTTCTTCACCGCCTTTTTCACCGCTTTCTTCTTCACGGCAGCCTTCTTCTTGACGGCGGCCTTCTTCACAGTCTTCTTCTTGGCAGCGACCTTCTTCTTGACGGCCACTTTTTTCTTGGTGGCGGCCTTCTTCACGGCAGCCTTGGTGTTGGATTTCTTGACGCGAGACTTCGTGCTGACTTTTTTCTGAGCGGCGGCTTTTTTGACGGCCATTATGCTCCCTCCAAGAGATAAGCAGATACCCGGAATTGAGTATAAACAACTACTTTCAAAATACTAGAGATTTGATGATGAAAATTTTACCGAGTATCTGCCTTATGCGTACATTCATCTTCGATACGATGACTCATACATCCCTTGAACGTGCTCATGTATCGCATGTGAATTACGCGCCGCGGAGTCGAAGTGCCTCTTCGTTGTAGGCGGCATCGATGGTGGTGATGATCTTCTCCACCATGCGGAAACCTTCCACGGGTGCGTTGTCCGCCATGTATTTCAGGCGCAGCGGGCTCAGGGACTTCACCGCGTCGATGCGTTCCAGGCTGGCTTCGCCCCCTGCGTGACCAGCCTTTTCATCCAGTGCGCGGATGATCTCTGCCGCAATCTCGTGGGGGTGTGTGCCTTCGGCGGCCTTGCGAATGGATTCCTCCGGGCTGCCGTCGAGCAGTTCGAAGCCGGTGTTCTCCTGCAGGTAGTCGAGCAGTTCATTGAGTGTCATGGTGCGTCTCCTTTAGGGGTTATCGGGTTAGCAGGTCTTCGCCCGGGGACAGACCGCACAGGTCCTCGACCCGCTTGAGGTAGTACATGAGATCCACCGGCAGAGCGATGCCGTCGTGGATCTGGATGGGGTAGATGTCGGCGCACAGCAGCATGTCGGCGATGCTGGGTTCGCCCATGTAGAAGCGGTTTTTCGCCAGGTGCCGGGACAGGTCCGTCAGCCGCGACAGGCGTGAGAACTGGGCGAAGCCGTCGTAGCGGTCGTTGGCCAGCTCCTCCAGGCTCATGCCGAAGCGGTGTTTGACCTCCTGCTTGTAGGCGGCCAGGGTCTCCGCATCGCTGCCGATCCCGCGCCAGGCGGGACGCACGGGGGCGTAGAGGCGTTCGAGCACGGCATCGCAGCCGTTGCGCCAGTCCACCAGCGCCTGCCAGGCGGCCTCGTCGATGCGCCCGTTGACCAGTGGCGGGGTGTCCGGAAACAGGGTGTCGATGTCCCGCAGGATCGCGAGCGAGTCGGTGAGCAGGCGGCCGTCGTCCAACTGCAGTACCGGCACCCTGCGGGCGAGACCCAACTCGAAGAAGGTCTCGTCGTCGTCCCAGGTGAGCGGTCGGTCCTGCCAGGGCACACCTTTATACGAGAGCGCCAGGCGCACCCGCTGGGACTGGGGCGAGGAATGGAAGTGGTAGAGCGCCGTCACTCTTTGACCAGGCCCATGATGAAGTCCCATTCCTGGGGGCTCACCGGCATGATGGACAGCCGGTTGCCCTTGCGCACCAGGGCCATGTCCGCCAGTTCGGGGTAGGTCTTGAGATCCGAGAGCGGGATGGTCTCCTTGAACTTACGCTTGAAACGCACGTCCACCCGGTACCAGCGGGGCTTGTCGGGATCGCTCTTGGGATCGTAGTACTTGGCCTCGGGGTTGAAGGCGGTGTCGTCCGGGTAGCCCTCCCGCTCCACGGTCATGATGCCGACGATGCCTGGCACCTCGCAGTTGGAGTGATAGAAGAAGACCTCGTCACCCTTCTTCATCTCATCGCGCATCATGTTGCGGGCCTGATAGTTGCGCACCCCGTCCCAGGGCTCCACCTTCACCCGCTTGAGATCGTCGATCCCGAACACGTCCGGTTCGGATTTCATCAGCCAGTAAGCCATGGTCCTGTCGATCGGTTGTGGATTCGGCCGACAGTATAAGTAGTGGAGCGGGGGAGGGTGAATTGGGGGGTAGGGAGGAGGGGCATTGCAGGAAGGCAGAAGTGTGAATTGGGAAGTTGGAAGAAAGGCCTTTTCGCACTTCTCAATTCACACTTCTTACTTCATCGCCGCCTTTGGCCGTATCCGCTCCCCGTAGGTCGGCCTGAAGGCCGACCTACGATGGGTGTGTGTGGGGCCGTATCAGGCCCGCCTCCGTGACAATGGCGGTCAATGGCACGTCCCAGGGTTCGTGGGGCAGGGCGTCCACTTCCTGGAAGCCGTAGGCCAGCCCCAGCAGGCGGGGTTTGTGCCAGTGGCTGCGCCCGGCGAGGAACTCGAAGGTGGTATCGTAGTAGCCGCCGCCCATGCCCAGGCGGTTGCCGTCGCGATCGAAACCCACCAGCGGCGTGAGCACCAGGTCCAGGTGGCGCGGGCTGAGGCGCCGGCCCCGGGTCATGACCGGTTCGGGGATGCCGAAGCGGTTGGCCTGCAGGCGCGTACGCGGTTCCCAAGGCAGGAACCAGAGGCGGTGCGGATGACCCGGATCGAGCACGGGCAGGTAGAGCTGCTTGCGCCGTGCCCGTGCCGCGGCGATCACCAGACCCGGATCCACCTCGCCCCGGTTGGGCATGTAGACGGCGATGCGCCGGGCGCGGTTGAACAGCGGGGAATGGATGATGTGGCGCGCGATCTGGTTGGAGAGGCGCGTGCGCGCGTCCTCGGACAGGGCGGCGCGCTCGGCACGCAGCCGCTTGCGCAGTTGGTCACGGATAGACATGGGATGGAAGTTACAAGTGGCCAGTGCGAAGTGGCAAGGTTTTCCTTGCCACTCGCCACTGAATTAAGAGGGCACACTCCGCATATGCCGTGGCCGGCTTTCGACCTTGAACCAGGGGTTCAAGTGGGTGCCTGCGCGATGCTTAGAGGCTTTCCGCTACGGGGCGGACATGCACAACCACATCATCAGCAAGGCTCCCGGGGTGAGAAATTAGGCTCAAGGATACTACCCAGCCGCTCACGTACACCGCAGAGGTGCCCAAACTGAAATCGTTGCTAGAGATCCGTCTGGGCGGGGCCTGTGGCCCGGGAGGCTGTTCCGCGAATCTCGCGGGCGACCGTTTCCGGGTCGCCAGTCTCGGTGAAAAGTCCTTACAGGTCCATCTGTTGCCCGTTTTCCAGGGCGTGGTCGATCTTGTCTTGCAGGGCGCGAATCCTCGCGCTCAGGTTCTGGCTCAGGCTCTCCCGCTGATTGCGGGTCACCAGCATCTCGTGGGTGATGTTCAGGGCCGCCATCACGGCGATCCGGTCGCCCCCGATGATGCGTCCGCTGTCGCGGATCTCCTGCATGCGCCGGTCCAGCAGGCTGGCGGAGGCAATCAGGGCACTGCGTTCATCCTGGGGACAGGCAACCTTATATTCCTTGCCCAGGATCTGAACCGCAACCGGCTCAGCGGGATTGCTCACGCGGACTGCTCCATGGACTTCAGGCGGGCGATCATCGCCTCCACCTTCAGGCGCGCCGCTTCCTGTCCTTCCACCAGGGAGGAACGCTCGGCGGCGAGGTTGGCCTGCTGCTCGCGCAGGAGGCGGTTTTCCTCTTTGAGCCGCTCGCAGGTGCGGATGAGCTCGCCCACACGGACCTCAAGTTTCCTGAGCTCCTGTTCGGCGATGTCCTGTGTATTGATCGTGTCCATGGAAGCTAGTCTAGGACTCGTCCCCGGGGGCGTCAACAAAGCTGTGATGCGTGGCCGGGGGTGGGTGCGGATGCTAGAATGGGCAGTCTGCCCGAGACCCCTCAAGCCCCATGTCCCAGCACACCTCCACCCCGCCGCTCAGCGAACAGGCCATCGTGGTCGAAGGCACGGCCCACAACGGCAAGCCCTGCCGCGTGGTGGACAACACTGGCACCCTGGATCGTGGCGATCTGGCCGCGCTGCTGGACGAGTTGATCGAGGCGCGCCGCTTCGGTCTCTCGGGCCTGTCCGCCACCGGCGGCAGCACCATCCGCCTGGGTGAGCCGGAATTTACACATATACAGATGGGCGAGAACCTCTACCGCCTGATCCTGTTCCCCTACGAGGCGCGCCTGGAGGCGTTCTGATCATGGCGTCCGATTACGACACGGTGGATGCGGCCCTGGCCCGCGCCGGTGCCGACACCGACGCGGCGGAGGGGCATGGCACCCTGTGCGGCATGCTGAGCGTCAACAACGCCATCAGCAGCGAGGACTGGTTCCGGGAGCTGCTGCCCGATCCCGAGCCGGGCGACCTGCTGGCCCAGGAGGCCCGCCGCCAGCTGGGCGAGGTGTTCAAGGAGGCCCGCATGGAACTGCACGACACGGGGCTCGATTTCCACCTGCTGCTGCCCGGCGATGATGAAGGCCTGGAGCGCCGGGTCGAGGCCCTGGGGCACTGGTGCCAGGGCTATCTCTACGGCATGGCGGTGTGCGGCGTGCGCGAGGGCGCCAACCTCCCCGAGGATACCGCCGAGCTGGTGCGGGACTTCGCGGAGATCGCCGGCACGGGTTTCGACGTGGAAATCGACGAGACCAATGAAACTGCCTACAGCGAGATTGTCGAATACGTGAGGGTCGGGGTGCTGCTGATCAACGAGGAGTTGCAGCCCATCAAGGCCCCGCCGAGACTTCAGTGAGACACACGACGCCATGAACGCCACCACCCGCAACGCACGCCGCCCGTCCGCCGATGCCTTCACCCCCGCCATGGCCAAGGAACTGGCGCGCCGACGCCGCCAGCTGATGCGCGCCATGGGGCAGGGCAGCATCGCCGTGATCCCCTCGGCGCCGGTGCGGGTGCGCAACCATGACGTGGAGTACCCCTACCGCCAGGACAGCGATTTCCTCTACCTCACCGGCTTCACCGAGCCCGGCGCCGTGGCGGTGCTGGTGCCCGGCCGGCCCCAGGGGGAGTATGTGCTGTTCTGCCGGGAGCGGGACCCGGTGATGGAGACCTGGCACGGCCGCCGCGCCGGCCAGGAGGGGGCGGTGGAGCGCTTCGGCGCCGACGACTCCTTCCCCATCTCCGACGTGGACGACATCCTGCCCGGCCTGCTGGAGGACCGGGTGCGGGTCTACGCCACCCTGGGCCGTGATCAGGACTTCGATCAGAAGCTCATGGGCTGGGTGAACCGGCTCAAGGAACAGGCGCGCAGCGGCGTGCACCCACCCCACGAGTTCGTGTCCCTGGAGTACCTGCTCCACGACATGCGCCTGTTCAAGTCCCGCGCCGAGATCAGGCTCATGCGCGAGGCGGGCGCCATCTCCACCCGTGCCCACGTGCGCGCCATGAAGGCCTGCCGCCCGGGCATGATGGAATACGAGATCGAGGCGGAGCTGCTGTACGAATTCCGCCGCGCCGGCACCGAGCCCGCCTATCCCTCCATCGTGGGCGGCGGCGCCAACGGCTGCATCCTGCACTACACCGAGAACAACACGCGTCTGAATGACGGCGACCTGCTGCTCATCGACGCCGGCTGCGAGCTGCAGGGCTATGCCAGCGATATCACCCGCACCTTCCCGGTCAACGGACGCTTCAGTCCCGCTCAACGCGAACTCTATGAGGTGGTGCTGGAGGCCCAGTATGCGGCCATCGAACAGGCGGTGCCGGGCAACCACTGGAATGACCCGCACATGGCGGCGGTGAAGGTGCTCACCAAGGGGCTGGTGTCCCTGGGCCTGCTCAAGGGGCGGCCCGCGCAGCTCATCAAGGACGGCGCCTACCGGCGGTTCTACATGCACCGCACCGGACACTGGCTGGGTCTCGACGTACACGATGTGGGCGACTACAAGCTGGACGAGACCTGGCGCCTGCTGGAACCGGGCATGGTGATGACCGTGGAGCCGGGCCTGTACATCCCGGCGGGCACCAAGGGCGTGCCCAAGCGTTTCCACGACATCGGCATCCGCATCGAGGACGACGTGCTGGTGACCGCTGACGGTTATGACGTGCTCACCCGGGACTGCCCCAAGGCGCCGGACGAGATCGAGGCGCTGGTGGGGAGCGGGCCATAACTCATTCAAAATTCAAGATTCAAGATTCAAAGGGGTGTGCAGCTCCGTAGGCCCGATAGAGCGCAAGCGGTATCGGGCAGCTTATGCCGGACACCGCTACGCTATGTCCGGCCTACGACTGGTCGGAAGCGCCTGAATGGCGAATCGAGATTCAAAATTCAAAGGTTATGTGCAGTCTTCCTTTGAATTTTGAATTTTAAATTTTGAATTGATCATCAATGCTGAGGTTGGAACCCGTGGCTGAACCATTCGATATTCTCATCGCCGGCGGCGGCATGGTCGGGGCCACCCTGGCCCTGGCGGTGGCGCGCAGCGGTTATCGGGTGGGGGTGCTGGAGGCCCGTCCGCCGGGAGAGCCCGGGCAGCCCAGCTACGACGATCGCAGCACCGCCCTGGCCTATGGTTCCCGGCGCATCCTGGAGGCACTGGGTCTGTGGCAGGGGGTCGCGGATCAGGCCACGCCCATCGAGCACATCCATGTCTCCGAGCGGGGACGCTTCGGCGTCACGCGCCTCTCGGCCGCCGACGAAAATGTGCCCGCCCTGGGCTACGTGGTGGCCAACCGCGCCATCGGCGCCGCCTGGCTGGCGGCGCTCAAGGATTCATCCGTGGAACTGATCACCCCCGCCACCGTGCAGGCCTACCGGGTGCAGGCCGACGGCGTGTCGGTCCAGATCCGGGGGCACGACGACTCGCCGCGGGAATTACGGGCACGCCTGCTGGTGGCCGCCGACGGCACCCATTCGGTGCTGCGCCAGCTGGCGGGCATCGGGGTGCATGAGCGGGATTACGGGCAGACCGCCGTCATCGCCAATCTCACCCCGGGCCGGGATCACGGTGGCGTGGCCTACGAGCGCTTCACCGACGAGGGCCCCATCGCCCTGCTACCCATGAGCGAGGGGCGCTGCGCCCTGGTCTGGACCCGGCCCGCGGATCGGGTGGATGCCACCCTGGCCTTGAACGATGCCGATTTTCTCGCTGCCCTGCAGGAGCGCTTCGGCCATCGCCTGGGCCGCCTGCGCAAGGTGGGCCGCCGCGCCGCCTATCCCCTGAAACTGGTGCGGGCCGTGCGCGACACCGCCGCACGCCTGGTGCTGGTGGGCAATGCCTCTCACACCCTGCACCCGGTGGCGGGGCAGGGCTTCAATCTAGCCCTGCGGGACGTGGCGGTGCTGGCGGACCTGCTCACCGGCGCCGCCCGTGACGGCAGCGACCCGGGTGCGCCGGCGCTGCTGGATGCCTACTCGGCGTGGCGCCGCGAGGATCTCGACACGGTGCAGACCTACACCGATGGGCTGGTGCGTCTGTTCACCAATCCCTGGCCGCCCCTGGCCCATGCCCGCGGCGCGGCGCTCGCCGCGCTGGATCTCTGTCCACCCCTGCGTCACCGCCTGGCGCGCCAGAGCATGGGCCTGGCGGGCCGTCTGCCGCGTCTGGCCAGAGGGCGCGCCCTGTGAGCAATACATATATAAGGGATGCCCAGGCGCTGGATGTCCTGGTGGTGGGTGCCGGCGTGGTGGGCACCGCCCTGGCCCTGGCCCTAGGTCGGCAGGGTTTCAAGGTGGGCCTGCTGGAGCGGGATGAACCGGCGCCCTTCGATGCCGAGGCGGACACGGACCTCAGGGTGTTCGCCATCAATCACGCCAGCCAGCGCCTGTTCCAGTCGCTGGGTGCCTGGGAGGCCATGGTGTCCCGGGGGGTGAGCCCCTACGAGGCCATGGAGGTCTGGGATGCCCGTAGCCCGGGGCGCATTCGCTTCGAGGCCGCCGAGGTGGGTGAGGCGGACCTGGGGCACATCATCGAGAACAGGGTCATCCAGTCGGTGCTCTGGGAGGCACTCGAAGGAGCGGATGTGCTGCGCCTGTGTCCGGCCAGCCTGGCCCACCTGGATGTATCGGGTGAGCGGGTGCGGGCCAGCCTGGATGACGGGCGGGTGTTCGAGGCGCGCCTGGTGGTGGGTGCCGACGGCGCCCGTTCCCGGGTGCGCAGCCTGTGCGGCATCGGCGTGGATGTCACCCGCTACGGCCAGAAGGCGGTGGTGGCCAACGTCAGCACCGAACGGCCCAATCCCGCCACCGCCTGGCAGCGTTTCCTGCCCAGCGGGCCGCTGGCCTTCCTGCCGCTGGCCGATGGCCGATCTTCCATCGTCTGGTCCACGGACACCGAGTCCGCCGAGGCGCTGCTGGCCCTGGACGCGTCGAGCTTCTGCCGGGAGCTGGGTGCCGCCTTCGAGCGGCGTCTCGGCGAGGTGACCGCCACCAGCGCCCGGGCCGCCTTCCCCCTGGCGGGCAGCCAGGCGAAGCACTACGTGCGCAGCCGCATCGCCTTGGTGGGGGATGCGGCGCACACCATCCATCCCCTGGCGGGTCAGGGGGCCAACCTGGGTCTGGCGGATGTGGCGGAACTGGCCCGGGTATTGGCCGGCGCTTCCGGCCGGGATCCCGGTGACCTGCGCGGCCTGCGTGCCTACGAACGCGCCCGGCGCGGTGAGAACTGGGTGATGATGCGGGCCATGGAGGGATTCAGCGGCCTGTTCGGCAGCCGGCTTGCGCCGGTGGAGATGGCGCGTGGGCTGGGCCTGAGCCTGGCGGATCGCCTGCCCGCCATCAAGAACGCTTTCCTGCGCCGGGCGCTGGAGGGGTGAGATCAGCCCGGGCAGAAATCCTGGTTGATGACGGGGCCGGTGATCTCCTGGCTTTCGGCAGGGGTATCGGCCAGGGCCGGGGCGCTCAGGAACAGGACGAGCAGCAGGGCGGACAATATGCTACGAACAGGCATGGAACCTCCTTTGGACTTCGGTGGGACGTCCGCGCCGTAGCGAAGGACGCCCTCGGGGCGGGGGCGGTACCTTGGCCACCACCTCGTCACCCGGCTTGGTTCAGAATCACAGTCTGGTTGTCGGACAGACCACTTTCAAGATTTTGCCACGATTTACGGGGAGTTTCACGATGAAGGAATTCTGGGACGAGCGCTACCGTGAGTCCGGTTTCGCCTACGGCGAGGCCCCCAATGCCTTCCTGGTAAGCCACGAACGGCTCTACCTACCGGGACAGCGGGCCCTGGCCGTGGCCGATGGCGAGGGGCGCAACGGGGTCTGGCTGGCCAGTCGTGGGCTTCAGGTGCTCTCGGTGGATCGTTCCCGTGTGGGGCTCGACAAGGCCGAACTGCTGGCCGCGTCCCGGGGCGTGGCCCTGGAGACCCGCTGCGTGGACCTGGCCGAATGGGACTGGCCTGAGGCGGCCTTCGATCACGTCGTGGCGATTTTTGCCCACTTCCCCCCGGACATCCGTCAACAGATCCACCGGGCCATGCTGCGCGCGCTGAAGCCCGGCGGTCTCCTGCTCCTGGAGGCCTTCAGCCCGGAACAGCTGGACTACCAGAGCGGTGGCCCCCGGGACCCCGCCATGCTCTACTCGGCGGTCATGCTGCGCGAGGACTTCGTGGACGGCGACATCGAAGAGATCGCCGAGACCCTCACCACCCTGGACGAGGGACCGTACCACCAGGGCCCGGCAGCGGTGACCCGGGCGCTGGTGCGGCGGCCGTGAGGGGCTTGCACCTCCCGTAGGTCGGGCTTCAGCCCGACATGCCGGCGGTCATCGTCGGCCTGAAGGCCGACCCACGATTCACACGTCTTTCCCCTTACGCCTCACCCTGGAGTGCGTTATAGTGCGGCTTCGGTCAGGGCGCCCTGTCAGGCGCGTCCGGTCCACATGGGAGAGCCCTCTCCGTTCCCCGGAATCGAGAGGCGCCGAAGGCGCAACTTCCGCCCGGAAACGCTCAGGCAAAAGGACCGTGTGGTTACCCGTACCGGCTCTGGAGAGCGGTCGCCGCGAGCGACCCACCGAAGGGGAGAACCGCCGCGCGGTTTAATCTCTCAGGTTTCAGGACAGAGGGGTGGTCGATGTGAAAGGCATCGGCCACCCCTTTTTCGTTTTCCAAGGAACCTGAACCATGAGCAAGCAGACCCCGCTGTATCAGAAACATCTGGAAGCCGGCGCCCGCATGGTGAACTTCGGCGGCTGGTCCATGCCCCTGCATTACGGCTCCCAGATCGAGGAACACCACGCCGTGCGCCGTGATGCCGGCATGTTCGACGTCTCCCACATGACCGTGGTGGACGTGCAGGGCAACGGTGCCCGCGACTACCTGCGCTTCCTGCTGGCCAACGACGTGGCGAAACTCAAGGTGCCCGGCAAGGCCCTGTACAGCTGCATGCTAACCCCCGAGGGCGGGGTGGTGGACGACCTGATCACCTACTATCTCTCCGATACCTTCTATCGCCTGGTGGTCAACGCGGCCACCCGGGACAAGGACCTGGCCTGGATGCGAGGCCGGGCCACCGGTTTCGACGTGCTGCTCCAGGAGCGGGACGATCTCGCCATGGTGGCGGTGCAGGGTCCCCATGCCCGTGACAAGGCCCTGTCGGTCCTGGATGGCGAGGTCGCGCGGGTCGCCGATGCCCTGTCCCCCTTCGTGGGCGGGCAGGCCGGCGACTGGTTCGTGGGTCGCACCGGTTACACCGGCGAGGACGGCTTCGAGATCATGCTGCCCGCCGCCGAGACGCCCGCCTTCTGGGACCGCCTCAAGGCCGCCGGTGTGCAGCCCGCCGGCCTCGGCGCCCGGGACACATTGCGCCTGGAGGCGGGCATGAATCTCTACGGCCAGGACATGGACGAGCAGGTCTCGCCCCTGGAATCGGGTCTCGCCTGGACCGTGGCCTTCGAGCCCGCCGTGCGTGACTTCGTCGGCCGCGCGGCCCTGGAAAAACAGAAGGCCGCCGGCGGCCTGCGACGCTTCGTGGGCCTGGTGCTGGAGGGCCGCGGCGTGCTGCGCGGCCACATGCGCGTGCTCTGCGGTGCGGCCGGCGAGGGCGAGATCACCAGCGGCGGCTTCTCGCCTACCCTGGGTGTTTCCATCGCTCTGGCCCGGGTGCCCGCGGGCACTGGCGAGCGCGTGGAGGTGGACGTGCGCGGCAAGCCCCAGCCGGCCAGGCTGGTCAAGCCCCCCTTCGTGCGCAACGGCCAGGCCTGCGTGGAGATCTGAAAGAGACGACACACCCAACGCAGAGACGCAAAGACGCAAAGACGCAAAGGGACGCATAAAACCTGATTGGTGTTTAAACAAATCACTTTGCGTCTTTGCGCCTTTGCGTTGAATGCTTTTGAATTGAATTGATTACGAAACAAAAACCCAGGAGTCCGACATGAGCAATACCCCTGCTGATCTTCGCTATACCAAGAGCCACGAGTGGGTGCGCAGTGAATCCGACGGCACCGTCACCGTGGGCATCTCCGATCACGCCCAGGAGCTGCTCGGCGACCTGGTGTTCGTGGAGACCCCCGAGGTGGGCAGCAGCCAGGACGCCGGTGCCGCCTGCGCCGTGGTGGAGTCGGTGAAGGCCGCCTCCGACGTCTATGCGCCCGTGGCCGGCGAGGTGGTGGCGGTCAACGAGCAGCTCGCCGACAGCCCCGAGCTGGTCAACAGCGATCCCTACGGCGAGGGCTGGCTGTTCCGCCTCAAGCCCGCCGATGCGGGTGCCGCCGGCGGCCTGATGGACGCCGACGCCTACCAGGCCATGGTGGACGCGGAAGGCTGAGCCCAGCCGATCCGCACAATCGGTCCAGGGACGGACATCAAGCCTTCACACAGACCGGGTTAAGTTATGCCGTTTATTCCGCACACCGAGACCGATATCCAGGACATGCTGGCCGCCATCGGCGTCAACGACATCGAGCAGCTGTTCGACGAGATCCCCAGTGCGCTGCGCACGGGTCCGCTGAACCTGGTGCCCGAGGCCATGAGCGAGATGGAGATCACGCGCCTGATGCACCGGCGCGCGGCCCAGGACCACGTGGATCTCAACTTCATCGGCGCCGGCGCCTACGAGCACCACATCCCGGCGGCGGTCTGGCAGATCGCGACGCGTGGGGAGTTCTACAGCGCCTACACGCCCTACCAGGCCGAGGCCAGTCAGGGCACCCTGCAGCTGGTCTACGAATACCAGACCATGATGACCGGCCTGACCGGCATGGATGTCTCCAACGCCTCTCTCTACGACGGCGCCTCGGCGCTGGCGGAGGCGGTGCTCATGAGCGTGCGCGCCAACCGCAAGTCCAAGAGCCACCGCGTGCTCATGCCCGCCACGGTGAACCCGGTGTACCGTTCGGTGACCCGCGCCATCGTGCACGGCCAGGGCATCGAGCTGGTGGAGGTGCCCTTCGACCCCGCCACCGGCCGTGTCGATCCCAAGTCCCTGGCCGCCTTCGAAGGCCAGGACATCACCGCCCTGGTCATTCCACAGCCCAACTTCTTCGGCGTGCTGGAAGAGGCGGATGCGCTCACCGACTGGGCCCACGCCCAGGATGCCCAAGTCATCGGCGTGGTGAATCCGGTCAGCCTCGCGCTGCTCAAACCCCCGGGTGAGTGGGGCGGGAAGGGTGCGGACATCGTGTGCGGCGAAGGCCAGCCCCTGGGCGCGCCCCTGTCCTCCGGCGGCCCGTATTTCGGTTTCATGTGCTGCCGCAAGGAGCACGTGCGCCAGATGCCGGGCCGCATCGTGGGCCGCACCCTGGACGCCGACGGGCGCACCGGTTTCGTGCTGACCCTGCAGGCCCGCGAGCAGCACATCCGTCGCTCCAAGGCCACCTCCAACATCTGCACCAACCAGGGCCTGGTGGTCACCGCCGCCACCATCCACATGGCGCTGTTGGGTCCCGAGGGCCTGGAACGGGTCGCGGCCGCCTGCCACGCCAACACCCATGCCCTGATCGATCGCTTGAAGCCCCTGGGCGTGACCCAGGCGTTTACCGGCGAGATCTTCCACGAGGTCGCCCTGCGTCTGCCCAGGCCGGTGCGTCCGGTGCTGGATGCCATGGCGCAGCAGGGCGTGCTGGGTGGTTACGCCCTGGGTGATGACTACAGCGATCTCGGCGACCTGCTGCTGGTGTGCGCCACCGAGACCAAGACCGAGGCTGACCTGGATCGTTATGCCGAGGTGATGAAGGCAGCGCTGGCGGCTGGATCGGCGTGAAGGGAGAGGGGTGAGGGGTTAGGCGTTGGGCGTAAGCAGTGATGTGGCGCCTAACGCCTTCCCCCTCACGCCTCTCACCGCCTGTAATGTGCAACCGAAAGATGAGAGAGGAAACCAAACCATGGCCAAGATCACCCTGAAAGGCAATCCCATCCACACCAACGGCGACCTGCCTGCCGTGGGTTCCCAGGCCCCGGATTTCCACCTGGTGGACAAGGACCTGAACGACGTGAGCCTGGCCACCTACGCCGGCATGAAGAAGGTCATCTCCATCGTGCCGAGCCTGGACACCCCGGTGTGCGCCCTGTCCACCAAGAAGTTCGAGGAGATGCTCGCCGGTCGTGATGACGTGGTGGTGCTGGTGGTGTCCGCCGATCTGCCGTTCGCCCAGAGCCGTTTCTGCGGTGCGGAGAAGATCGAGCAGGTCAAGGCCCTGTCCATGATGCGTTCGCGCAACTTCGCCAAGGATTACGGCGTGCTCATCACCGACGGCCCCCTGGCCGGCATCACCGCCCGGGCGATCGTGGTGCTGGATGAGAACGACAAGGTCCTGCACACGGAAATGGTGCCGGAGATTGCCCAGGAGCCGGATTACGACAAGGCCTTCGGGGCTCTTGCCTGAGAAGGATTGCCGCAGAGGCGCAAAGACGCAGAGAAATGCAATGGACAGGATGAACAGGATTTCCAAGGATGAACAGGATCGAAAGAATTAAGGGTTTTCAAGCTCAAGTCTTTATCCTGTCAATCCAGAAATAATCCTGTAAATCCTGTCCATTCATTCTTTATCCCTGCGACTCCGCGTCTCTGCAGCGGATGTGGATTGGATTGAATCTCGATACTTGAGGAGTTACCAGACATGCTGATCTTTGAGCGTTCCCGTTCCGGGCGTCGGGCCACGGCCCAGGCGCCGCTGCGCGTGGCCGATGTGAGTGCGCTGCCCGAGCGTTTCCGGCGCGGCACGCGCGCGCCGCTGCCGGAGCTCTCCGAGCTGGACGTGGTGCGCCACTACACCCGGCTGTCCCAGAAGAACTTCTCCATCGATACCCAGTTCTACCCGCTGGGTTCCTGCACCATGAAGTACAATCCCCGGGCCTGCAACAGCCTGGCCATGCTGCCCGGTTTCCTGAACCGCCATCCCCACGCGCCGGAGACCCACAGCCAGGGTTTCCTGGCCTGCATGTACGAGCTGCAGGAGATGCTGCGGGATGTGACCGGCATGAAGGGCGGCGTGTCACTCACACCCATGGCCGGTGCCCAGGGCGAGTTCGCTGGCGTGGCCATGATCCGCGCCTACCACGACGCCCGCAAGGACACCGCGCGCACCGAGATCCTGGTGCCCGATGCGGCCCACGGCACCAACCCGGCCACCGCCACCATGTGCGGCTACACGGTGAAGGAGATCCCCACCGACGATTCCGGTGACGTGGACATGGAGGCCCTGAAGGCCGCCCTGGGCCCGCACACCGCCGGCATCATGCTCACCAACCCCTCGACGCTCGGCGTGTTCGAGCGGCGCATCAAGGAGATCGCGGACCTGGTGCATCAGGCCGGCGGCCTGCTGTACTACGACGGCGCCAACCTCAACGCCATCCTGGGCAAGGTGCGCCCCGGGGACATGGGTTTCGACGTGATCCACATGAACCTGCACAAGACCTTCTCCACCCCCCATGGCGGCGGCGGTCCCGGTGCCGGCGCGGTGGGCGTGAGCGAGCGCCTGCGCCCCTTCATGCCCATCCCGGTGGTGGCGAAGGAGGGCGAGCGCTATCGCTTCATGACCGAGAAGGACCTGCCCCAGTCCATCGGCCGGCTCTCGGCCTTTGCCGGCAATGCCGGCGTGCTGCTGCGTGCCTACGTGTACATGCGCATGCTGGGCCGCGCGGGCATGCCCCGGGTGGCGGAGTTCTCGACGCTGAACGCCAACTACGTGATGGCGCGCCTCAAGGAGAAGGGTTTCGAACTGGCCTTCCCCGGGCGCCGCGCCACCCACGAGTTCATCGTCACTCTCAAGCGGCTCGCCAAGGAGACCGAGGTGACCGCCATGGACGTGGCCAAGCGCCTGCTGGACTTCAACTACCACGCCCCCACCACCTATTTCCCGCTGCTGGTGCCCGAGTGCCTGCTCATCGAGCCCACCGAGACCGAGAGCAAGGAGACCCTGGACGGCTTCGTGGAGGCCATGGCCGAGATCCTGGAAGAGGCGCGTACCAGCCCCGACAAGGTCAAGGGCGCCCCCTACACCCAGCCCAACCGGCGCTTCGACGAGGTGCGTGCGGCACGGGAACTGGACGTGGCCTGGCATCCAGGTGCCGCACTTGATGAGGCTGCCGAACAGGGGCGGGCGGACTGATGGCCTACAGCGGCAACCGCGGCCTGACCCGCATCGTCAAGGCCGCGGGCTACTCCTGGGCGGGGCTGCGCGCCGCCTTCAAGCACGAGGAGGCGTTCCGCCAGGAACTGCTGCTGGTGTTGCTCGCCCTGCCCCTGGCCCTGTGGCTGGGGGAGACCGGGGTGGAGCGGGCCCTGCTGGTGGGCAGCCTGATGCTCATCCTCATCGTGGAACTGCTCAACTCCGGCATCGAGGCGGCCATCGACCGCTTCGGCGGCGAACAGCACAAGCTCTCCGCCCGGGCCAAGGACATGGGCTCGGCGGCGGTGCTGTTCGCGCTCATCAACGCGGCGGTGGTCTGGTTGCTGGTGCTGATTTGAAGCGGATCCAAATTCAAGATTCAAAATTCAAAATTCAAAATTCAAAATTCAAAGGGGGAGCTAGCACATGCAGTGGCACCGACAACCTTTGAATTTTGAATCTTGAATTTTGAATTGTTCCACCGCGTGCACTCTCTGGCTCCGGGCTTCTACACTCATAGAGGCCCTGCAATGAATGGGTCTTCGCGGATTAGTGTGGGTCATTTTCTGCATATTTAGGCAGAGGCGGCAGGAAGGCGGCGATGATCTTGAGCTTGAGATACTCTTCGTCGCGATAGCCGTAGGCCCTGCGTTGCAGGACGCGGATCTTGTTATTCAACCCCTCGACCAATCCGAGGCTAACCTTGTTGTTCGGATGACAGTAAGAGGCGATGCCGTCCCAATGACGTTCGATCATGCGCGCGAACTTGCGGTAGGGTTCCAGCCGCTGCCACTTGAGGGCGTCTTGCCAGCGCTCGAAGAA
>NZ_KB898960.1 GCF_000377945.1 Thioalkalivibrio sulfidiphilus | reverse complement strand
CGGGAATGCGATGGGTCTTGCGATGAACGGCGGCTCTGCTACACTTCATCCAGACGGTCTCCGTTGGTTTTGTTGGACGGTGTGGTGCCACCAATTCTACCAACTTCGAGACCGTTTTTTTATGCGTGCAAGCCATCTTCTCGCACCGATTTAGGCCGTTTTCTGGACTTCACATTTGGTGAGGTCCAGCAACAGCCGTGCAACAGGCAGGTCGTACCGTATATAAGCCGTTTTCTTGTAAAACCGTGCCGGATTTATGCAACTGTCGGGTACACTCACAGCAGAAAGACGCGTGATGATGTCGCGGTCTTCATCAACACCGTCGATAAAGAGTTCAATCTGACCGTCACCATTGATGTCCCAAGTGAACTCGACGCCGTAACCGTCGCCACCGTTTTCCTCGAAGTCGGACAGGCTATCGAGGCCACCGAATCGTTCTGCACCATCCAATTGAAAAATGATGATGCCCCGGTCATCTAATGACGTGCTGTCGCCAATCTGGTAGTAGAAGACGCGGTTGTCGATCTCGGCGAAATTAAATTTGTCCTCGGTGCCCAATTCAAGGGCATGCTGCGCAGACTCCCTGTCCACAACCGAATAGCCAGTCGCCAAAAGACCTGAATTTTCCATCACACTTTGCAACGCAACCTCGAAGTCTTCAGCCGACAATGTGAATTCAAGCGACAGGTCGGTCAACATGGCTGCCGCTCCAGAGACATCAATACCGTTACCGGGCTCACCATCCTCATCGAGACTCTGGAGGAACTGCGCGATATTTACGGCAACCGTCTCATCACCAAAGTCGTAGGGAGTCACCCGCGAAGCACCAGGGACCGCGCCGATGTTTATGTCGCCCACAGAGAAGGTGATGTCTCCGGCTGCAGGATCGAAGAAAAACTGCCCATCGTCATCGGTTGAGCCGGACCGGCCATCTTGGGAATAATCCAGACCGATGACGGGGGCATCCACAAACACACCGGTGGAAAGCTCCGTTCCCGATGGGCCATCACTGCTGCCGCCTCCGCAACCTGTCACCAGACCTCCAAACACGAGGGCGGTTGACGCGGCCCCCACACCCCATTTTGCAAAATTCATCTTGAGTTCCCCTTTCGTCATTGAACAATGGCTGATCGAGAAGCCTGCGACTTCTCTCGCTCCAACAGGGAAACAAACTGGGCGTGGATGTTCATCACCCAAATGGGTGATGAACATGCGCGCGACGTCAAGGCGGCAATGGTTGCACAAGCAACCCACCGCAATACTTGAACTTTTCAGAAATTTTCGACGGAGCTCGTTTCGGTGAAGCACGATGAGCGCCGCAAAATTGAGGACAAGTGGAAACAGCAGAAGGATAGATTGGTCATGGAAATCGGTGAAATCGCCGGGTCGGACCACGGCAACCGTCTGATTCGTTTGATAAAGTGCCGGAAAATCGGCTGAAATACGGCCTTAAAGCCGCAATTTCTGCGCCCAAACGGACGTTCCAAGGAGGGAACCCATGACGCGCGCGAATCGCCACTTCCCGCCGGGTCATGTCTGGCATATCACCCATCGCTGCCATAAGCGGGAGTTTCTGCTGGCGTTTGTCCGCGACCGAATGCTTTGGCGCTACTGGCTGTATGAGGCCCGCAGACGCTGGCCCGCATATCTCACCGGTATCGCGGGAGCAGGCGAAGGATTCGTGTCTGTAGGCGCCGCTCTGGAGCGAAACCCATAGCTGTAGCTATGGGTTGAGTGAAGAGCAAGCCTACGGGCGCGAAGACGAGCCTGAACCGCGATAGGACACCGGCGGGAACAGCCTGTGATGCTGAGCTTGGCGACCATTTCAAGGTATTCCACGTCAGTATCAATCTGTTGCGCGCCAGCCGGTGTCCGACCGGTGAGATATGCGGCCTAGGGCCTGTGCGCGATCAAGGGCGTGGCGAGATCACCCCGGCGATGCAGCTGATCGCGGGTCGGGTTGGGCAAGCATTCAATCAGCGTAAGGGTGCGATCGAGGTCGTGGACGACAGGGCCTGCGTGCGCGAGGTCTCTCCTGTTTACAGGGCCGGCTTTGTACCAACAATTGGTGCTCTAAGGCGCTAATCGAGAAGTTTTTGAGCAGAAATACCCATAAAAACATGCGCTTGTCTTGGTCCGACCCCACTACCCACTGCCAAAAACTTAAGTTCTGCCGTCGTCTGCCGATACCGTTGGATATCCCTCATCAGTTAACCTCAAGGATAACCGCATGCTCCCCACCACGCTGTTCTCTGATTTCTCATTGTTGAGCCACGTTAGCCTGCGGCTCAACCGACCCGGCACCACAGCATCCGAGTCGGCACTGCCCGCAGTGGGATCAAGCTATTCGCTTAACCATGGCAACATCAAAGGCATGGTGGCGGTGATCGACGGGAAGCGGGTGCATTACGAAGAGCGGGTCAAGCTCTTTGGCGGCAGCCAGCAACTGACCTTGATCGATCGCCACGGGAGCCGGTTGTCGTACCACTTTCAACACCATCATTGGGTCAACACCCGCGCGTAACGATCCATGGGGGCACACCGCCGGGCACCCGGCGGTGTTGTTCGGCCCGAGGTCAGGCCTCCTACAGGGCGGCGAGTACTTCCCGCAGCTTCCGGTTGAAGGCCTCCGGCATCTCCATCTGGGGGAAATGCCCGGTGCCGGGCATGTGCCACTCGGTGACCCGGCCGGCACAACGCTGCCTGGCGGGCTCGGGGATCAGGTCGCCATTGATGGCATGGATGGGAATCTCAAGCGCACCGAACGCCGGCTCGGGACTCCAGCGCAGCAGGTCGCGCCACAGGGGCAGGGCCCAGGCAGTGTCGGCGGCGGCCATCTCATGCTTGAGGCGGGCTCGAGTGGCCTCGTCCATGGCGGGGCCCGTGGTGTTGTCCACCAGGCCGGCCATGGCGGCGGCGAAATCCTCATGGAACGGGGTCTCGATGCCCTGGGCGTCCGCCTCGGAGAGATCCCCATAGGGAAGCACGAAGGTATCCACCAGCACCACGGCGCGCACTGTATCGGTGCGCGCCGCCTCCAGGGCCACCGTGCCGCCCATGGAATGGCCCACCAGCACGGCATCCTCCGCGCCCAGGGCCTCCAGGGCCGCAGTGACGTCCTCCGCCAGGCCCGTCACGCTCCAGTCGGTGCGACCCTCGCTTTCCGATTCTCCATGACCGCTCAGGTCCAGAGCCGCCACCCGGTAATCCCGAGCCAGGTCTGCCATTTGCGGCGCCCAGTAGTCCCGGCGGCAGGTCCAGCCGTGGATGAACAGGATGGGTTGACTGCCCTCGCCGCCCAGATCCTTCACCAGCTGTTGGCCGGCAATGCCGGGGAAAGTCATTTTCTGGTATGTCATTTGCGTTCTCCCTGAAGGCGGCGGACGTCATGCCGGGCATGTCTGGCCGTTTTTGGCCATTCATCCCGAACTTGCCCCCATTTATCTACATTCATATTTCGCATATTACCGCTGACCTATGATTACAATAACAGGCAGCGAAATGTGAACCAATACGCAAAACAGTAGCGCTCAGGAAAGGCGCTGCAGGGACCGTCAAGACTCATGAACGAGCGACAGACGCTTATCCATCTCGATCGCCGGACACCCCTTCTGCTGGACACCCTCTACGAGACCGTGGACCACCCCGAGGTCTGGCAGCGTTTTCTGGATGAGCTGGTGGAGGCCAGCCACGGGCGCTCGGCCCGCCTGCTGTTTCTCAACGACCGGGCCGATCAGGTCAACACCAGCCACAAGGTGAACATCGACGACGATGCCCACCAGGCCTACGTGTGTCACTTCGTCAACACCTGTCCCTGGCGCCCCGAACTGGCGCAGAAGCGCCCCGGCCGGCTCTATTCCACCTTCCTCGATTTCTCCTGCCGGCAGCCCGAGTACTACCGGACCGAGTTCTTCAACGACTGGGCCCGGGGCATCGACATCCACCACGGCATCTGCGGCACGGTGTTCCAGGAAACGGGACTCACCGTGCAGCTGCTGGTCCAGCGCACCCGGGACCAGGGGCACTTCACCGCCGCCGAAACCGAGGCGATCAATCGGCTCATTCCTCACATCCAGCGCGGCCTGCACCTGTCCCGCCAGCTGCAGGCGATGCGCCAGGAAGTGGCTGCCGTGCGTGACGTGGCAGACCAGCAGGGTCTGCCCTTCCTGCTGCTCGGCGAGAACGGAGAGGTGAATTTCGTGAGCGAGGCGGCCAGGCACCTCATCGAACACTGCGATCAATTACGCCTTGCGGAGAACCGCCTGCACATCGCAGGGCAGCCGGCGGACCGCAGTCTGAGGCGGCGTATCCTGCGCCAGCTGTCGCACATCTCACAGGGCAGCGCACGGCCCTCCTGCCTGCGCATCCCGCGGGCCGGGTTGCCGGATCTTCAGCTGATCCTGAGCCCGCTGCACCCGGACATGCCCGCGCTGCAACTGGTGCCGGTGCCCAGCCACCTGGCCATGTTCATCCACGACCCCCTGCGCACGCCGGAGCTGGATCGGGAACTGCTCATGGAGATGTACGGACTGACCGCCGCCGAGGCCCGTACCGCGGCCCTGGTGGCCCAGGGTCAGGACGTGCCGGAGATCGCCACCCTGGTCGGCACCAGCGCCAACACCATCCGCACCCAGTTGAAACAGTGTTTCCGCAAGACGGGCGCCCGGCGCCAGTCGGAACTGGCCTGCGTGCTGCTTACAGGAGGTTCGCGACTGGGCGGAGGCAATCAAGACGCTCAGAACCAGACGGGTACATCAACGCTCCGGCAGGCGGGCTGAGCGGGGCCCAAACCGGCCTCCCTAGGGGTCTTAGCATCAGGCGGCCGAGGCCTTGGCCGTGGCTTGGTCTTTCATTAACGCATTTAGTACGGCAGCGTGGGCAATCTTGTCGCCGCTCAGGGCGTAGCCGATCAGGGCCTCCCCGTCCCGACAGTGCATCTCCCAGCCGGCCTCATCCCGGCGGACCACAAGCCACACCCCAGTTTCACTCCCAGTCGGAGGGACTACCAGCAATGGCAGACTGGTGGTCTTCACGTTGACCTGATCCCGTGACGGACGATAGCGCGCATCATCACCAGCAAGCCTCGCGGCGATCACGGCGGCCTGCTCCAGCAACGGACGCACGTAGGGGCGCAACCGCCCGTCCAGTTCGATGCCGTCACCCAGGGCATAGACCCCCGGGACGGAGGTGAGCAGGCGCTCGTCTACCCGTATGCCTCGGCCCGTGGCGAGGCCCGCGCCCCGGGCGAGGCTGGTGTCGGGGGCAAGGCCCAGGGCGCGGATCACCAGGTCCGCCCTGATGGTCTCCCCTGACATACAGTGGACCTGGAAGCCACCGCCCTCTGCGACTTCGATGTTGGTCACCGAGGCGTTGCCATGGAAGCGCACGCCGCGGGCGGAGAGCGACGCCTCGAGCTGCCCGGTCATTTCGGCGGGCATGATCTGTGCAAGCGGCCGGGACTCACGCTCCAGCAATTCCACGGCGTGACCGGACAGGGCGAGATCATTGGCCAACTCGCAACCCACCAGGCCAGCACCGATCACGGCGACCGTGGCACCCGGCAGCTCCGCCAGGCGTTCCCTCAGGATCCGGTGATCCATGAGATGGTTCACCGCGAGCGCCAGCTCACCGCCGGGCACCGGCAGCGGCAGGGGGCGGGCACCGGTGGCCAACACCAGGTCCGCGAAGGGGACGCCCTTGCTCGCGGTGATCACTCGACGGCGCTCCAGATCCAGGGCCAGTACCCGGGTATGGGCCATGAGCGTGATGCCCAGTGCCTGCGCCTTCTCCGCGCCGGACGTGTGGATCAGGTCACTGTGACCCTGCTTGCGAGCGAAGGCATTGGAGAGCTGGGGCTTGTGATACACATCGCCTGCGTCCCGGGTGATCATGATGATCGAACGACGGCTGTCCAGGGCGCGCAGACGCTCCGCCACCGCCCAGCCCGCCATGCCCGCACCCAGAATCACCACGGCGCGGGGATCGAGGCTGGCCACGGTCGACGAAGTCGGACGCGCCGCACCGGCCACCGGCTGCGCCTCGCGTATCAGCGTGAACTCCGCCTTGGTGACGCCGCAATCGGGACAGGCCCAGTCGTCGGGGATGGCCTCGTAACGGGTACCCGGGGCCAGGCCGTGTTCCGGATCGCCCTTTTCCTCGTCGTAGACGTAGCCGCAGACCACGCAGACGTAGCGGCGCCAGGCTTCAGGCATGGACCACCTCCGGCACCGAGTCGAGAATCGCCTCGAAGATCACGTCCAGTTCCAGACCGATGGCGTTGAGCGGGGTGCTCTCATAGCGGGCGAACAGGGCACTGGGTGGGCGACAGGCCACCCGGGTCATGCCCTCGCCGTCTTCATAGACGTGGATACGCACCGGGATCTCGATACCGGCGGGCTTGCAGGCCTCCCAGACGCGGATGGCGAAATCGGGCCGGAACACCTCCAGCACCTGGTCGCCGGGCACCTGTTTGCCGATGCGCGCGGCATTGGCCTGGCCGTTGATGTGGCTGACCAGGCGCATGCCCTGGGCCTCGATGCCCTGCTTGAGGCAGGCGACCGTTTCATCCACGTCGAGGGGGGTGGTTCGTTTCAGCATGATTGAGATCCTCTAGGCCGCTTCGAGCTTGGCCAGCTCCTTGCGGATGTGCTTGATGGCCGGGGTCACGATGGCCACGAAATAGGACTCGCGAAGCCGGCGCTGGGCCGGCGCATGGGCCAGGTAGCCCCGGGCACCGGCGTGGAGCATGGCCGCCTGGGAGGCCTTGAGCGCCAGTTCGGAGCCCGCTAGACGCAACTGCAGCACCTCGCGGAAATAGTCCCGGCTCTCGTCGAAGGGTGTCTCGGCGAGCACCCGCAGCGCGGCACGGGCATCCTGCACGCTGGTCTCCAGGTCCTCCGCCTGCACATCCAGATAACAGTTCACATGGGACAGGCTCTGGCCCGATTCTCGGATGTCGCGGATGCAGCCTTCCACCACGCCCAGGCCCATGCCCATTTGCAGCAGGATGAAACCGGAGCGGATGCGGCGGATGAAGGGCGCCACCGGGTCCGCCAGCACACGATCTTCAGGCACGAACACGTCCTTGAAGCGGCAGCCGAAGGTGCGCGTGCCTTCCAGGGCCGTGAACTCCTTGCAGGGCTCCAGGCTGAAGCCCTCGTCAGAGCAGTGGATCAGGGCCATCACGGCGCGGCCGTCACCACCTTCCACCTGGAAGATGGCAGCGAAGTAATGATCCTCGCCCAGGTTGGAGACCCAGGGCAGCATGCCGTTGACCACGAAGCCGCCCGAGACCGGGCGTGCCGAGAGCTTGAGGTTCTCGATGCCGGAAAAATGCTTCATGGGGTTGGACAGGCCGGTGCCTCCCAGCAACTCGCCCCGGGACAGGCCGGGCAACACCTCGCGCTTGAGAGCCTCGTTGGCGGAGTTCTCCACATACCAGGCGCAGGCATCCTGGCACCAGGCGCAGAAACCCGTGGACATGCACTCGGCGGAGAGCACCGCCATGGCGTCCACTGCGGCGGCGATATCGGTCGTGCCCGCGGGATTCTGACTCGCCAGGTGATAACGAAAGGCACCGGCGGCACCGGCTGCGCGCAGCACTGCCTCGGGGTAGAGACCCTCGCGGTCGATGCGCGGGGCCAGCGGCGCCAGATCGATCCGCGCCAGGGACTCCAGGTCCCGGACGTGAACGGTGCTGGCGGCATCAGCCGCCCCGGTCAACCCGGGGCGGCCCTCCATGATTGGCTGGGGACTCGACATGAAAACGTCCTCCGTATCAGGCCAGGGAAACGTCGACCTTGACCGGGTTGCGCAGGGTGTTGGCCACCGGCGACCAGTGGTTGGCATGGGCCACCAGGTCTTCCAGTTCCTCGCGGCTGGCATCGCCTTCCAGGGTCACCTTGACGCGCACATCGGTGAAACCCAGGGGCTTGGCGGGATCGAGATCTCCCACGCCCCACACGGCGGTCACGTTGATGTCCCCTTCCAGTTCCAGCTCGAGCTTGGTGAGGGTGATGCCTCGCGCCACCGCATTGGCATGCATGCCCACGGACAGGCAGGCGCCCAGAGAGGCGAGCGTGGCCTCGGAGGGGTTGGGCGCGGTGTCCTCACCCAGCAAGTGGGGCGGCTCGTCGATCACATGGGCGGGCAGATTGCGCACATAGGTGAGGTTGCGGAACTGCCCCTCGCACACGGTGGTGGCCTTGAGGGTCACCACGCTGCCCGGATTGGCCTTGCCCTTTCCGGACAGGGCCATGAGGCCCTGCTTGTCGATGGGGCGCAGGGGGGACAGGGTGGCGGTGACGGTCTTCTCGGTTGCGGACATGATGTCTGACTCCTTGGGCTTGGGGCCTTGTGCCCCGCTGTTGGATTCGGTCAACGGGCAATTGCCCGTGCCCTGAGCCAGTGCAGAGAGCATGCCAAGTGGTGCAGACGACGCTGGAATGCGGTTTTTACCTGATTTGTCCGATGGCTACCGACACTTTGTCACATGACAAGATGGACAAATCAGACGAATTGTCCGGCCAGGCGAGCGTCGTCATCCAGCCCTACATACCGACTTCTGACTGCCGACCTTTGGATCACAAGCGGTTGCGAATCCATGCACGGCGCGGGCTGCCGGCCTGCGGAGTCTCTTTTTGAGGCTTGCGCATCGACTCGCCGCCACCGCTTGGCATGGGGATTGAAAGGGATTCCAGCAAAGCCATCGGCGAGGGGACCCCTTTCATGCCCGCATTCATCTCCATCGATTACATCACCCATCACTACAAGGGTCAGAGCAAACCGACCCTGGAAGCGGTCGAGGCCACCATCGAAGCAGGCCAGACCGTGGCACTGATCGGGCGCAGTGGTTGCGGCAAGTCGACGCTGCTGCACATGCTCGCTGGCCTGCTGCAGCCCAGCGAGGGTTGCGTGCGCATCAACGGACGCCAGATCACCAGGCCCTCCCCCAAGTGGAACATGATGTTCCAGAAGCCCTCGCTGTATCCCTGGATGAGCGTGCGGGAGAACACCGCGCTGGGTCTGCTGTTCCAGGGCCAGAAGCAACTCATCGCCGAGCGGGTGGATCCATTGCTGGAGACCGTGGGGCTCAGGGAACTGGCGGACACCAACGTGCAGCGGCTCTCCGGCGGACAACAGCAGCGGGTTGCCCTGGCCCGTAGCCTCGCCACCCAGCCCGAACTCCTTCTGCTCGACGAACCGTTCTCCGCGCTGGACGCATTCACCCGCACCGCCCTGCAGGACCAGGTCACCGGCATCGTCAAGGACAAGGGCCTGACCATGGTGATGGTCACCCATGACATCGAGGAGGCGGTGGCCATGGCGGACCGGGTGCTGATCATGAGCGCCAACCCGGGACGCATCGAAAACGAGATGTCCGTCGACCTGACCTACCCGAGAAACCGTAGCGCGCCGGAATTCGTCGCCCTGCGCGAGCAGCTCATGAAGCACTTCGGCGAGACCGTCGAACTGCCGCAACGCAATTCCAAGACCGAGCCGCGCATCAAGGCGGCCTGAATGCCACTCACGCCAGACCACCATCATTCATCACGGGGATAACGACCATGTGCAATTGCGATCATCACCACCATGACGCCGAAGTGGACGAGCTGCTGTCCAAGCCGCTCTCCCGGCGCAGCTTCATGCGCGCCCTGGCCGCCGGCGGCATCGCCGGCAGCGGGCTGCTCGGCCCGGCCAGCCTGTTTGCGCAGTCCGCCGGCGAGTTCGACGGAGTGCTGCGTATCGGCTACATCCCCATCACCGATGCCGCCGCCCTGCTCACAGCCCATGCCATGGGCTACTACGAGGAGGAAGGACTGAGGGTGGAACAGCCCACCCTGATCCGCGGTTGGTCACCCCTGGTGGAGGCATTCACTGCTGGACGATTCAACCTGGTGCACCTGCTCAAGCCCATCCCCATATGGATGCGCTACCAGAACGGCTTCCCGGTGAAGATCATGTCCTGGGCCCACGTGAACGGCTCCGGCGTGGTGGTGGGCCGGCATGTGCAGGCGGACAGCTTCGCCGACCTGGGCGGCAAGCACGTGGCCGTGCCCTACTGGTATTCCATGCACAACGTGGTGCTGCAGATGGCGCTGCGCGATGCGGGTCTCACCCCCGTGATCCGCGACCAGCGCGCGGCGCTCGCCCCCAACGAGGTGAACCTGATGATCATGCCGCCGCCGGACATGCCGCCGGCACTGGCGGCCCGTTCCATCGACGCCTACATCGTCGCCGAACCCTTCAACGCCGCCGGCGAGCTGCGTGCCCAGGGCAAGCTGCTGCGCTTCACCGGCGACATCTGGAAGAACCACCCCTGCTGCGTAGTGTGCATGAACGAGCGGGTGGTCACCACACAGCCGGAGTGGACCCAGAAGGTGATGAACGCCATCGTGCGCGCCCAGGGCTACATCCAGGAAAACAAGGAAGAGGTGGCCGTGATGTTGTCCCGGGACGGCAAGCAGTACCTGCCCATGCCCGCCGACGTGGTGGTGCGCGCCATGACCCACTATGACACCCCCGACTACCGGGCCCAGGGTTCGTTGCGCCATGCAGACTGGGGCGTGGGACGCATCGATTTCTCCCCCTACCCCTACCCCTCGGCCACCAAGTTCCTGGTGGGCGCCATGAACGAAACCCTCGTGGGCGGTGACACCACCTTCCTGTCGGGCCTCAACCCCGAGTTCGTCGCCGAGGACCTGGTGAACTACGAGTTCGTGAAGAAGGCCATGGCCACCTATCCCGCCTGGCAGAACGCGCCCGGCATCGACCTGGAGAACCCCTTCGTGCGCGAGGAGGTGATCCGCCTATGAGCACCGACACTGTCAACGCGGCGGGCATCCGCCCGCTGCCCACCGCCAGGCGAAAATCCTGGCCGGCCGGATGGATGGAGCCGCTGCGCCAGGGCCTGATATACCCGGCCCTGGGCATCGGTGGCCTGCTGGCCGTGTGGTGGTACGGCGGCTGGATCATCGCCAACAATGATGACCTCTACGCCTTCGCCGACTTCGCCCCGGGGCCCACCTTCGCCGCTCTGTACCAGATGGTGGCGAGCGGCGCCGTCTGGGACCCGATCGCATCGAGCCTGTCACGGGTGGGCTTCGGCCTGCTCTGGGCGATCCTCATCGGCGTGCCGCTCGGCATCGGCATCGGCTACTGGGCGGTGGCGCGGCAGATCACCCACGTGCCGTTCCAGTTTCTGCGCATGATCAGCCCGCTGGCCTGGATGCCCATCGCGGTGCTCGCCTTCGCCACCTGGGATGCGGCCATCATCTTCCTGATCGCCGTGGCGGCGGTCTGGCCCATCACCTACGCCACCGCCCACGGGGTGCAGAAGATCGACCCGCTGTGGTTCAAGGTGGCGCGCAACCTGGGCGCCGACAGCCCGCAGATGCTGCGCCGGATCGTGCTGCCGGCGGTCTCCCAGGACATCTTCGCCGGCATCCGGCTGGCGGTGGGCGTGGCCTGGATCGTCCTCGTGCCCGCCGAGTACCTGGGCGTGACCTCGGGCCTGGGCTATGCCATCAACGATGCCCGCGACACCCTCGAGTACGACAAGCTGGCCGCCATCGTGCTGGTGATCGGCATGATCGGCTATCTGCTGGACGCGGTGTGCGTGAAGCTCATCAAGCGCACCAGCTGGCGCCAGGCGGACTGAGGCACTGCCTCCGGGCAGGCTCCACCTGCCCGGACGTTCCATGCAATGGCAGGATTCTTGTATGGGCAATGATGGCAACCCAGAGGACGTATCCGCCATGCATGCCATCACCGAGGCCGGGAACACACCGGCAGCCGCCAGCGAGGACCCCCAGCGCGACCAGGAAATCACCGTATTCCTGGAGATGGCGAAACTCATCGGGCGGTCCCTCGACACGGAGAACGCCATCCATCGCATCCTGGGCCTGCTGTCGCAATTGCTGGGGCTCAACCGGGGCCGGGTGCTCCTGCCCGATCCGGTCAGCGGCAAGCTGATCATCCGCCATGCCTACGGTCTGACCGAGTCCGAGATAGCCCGGGGGCATTACAACCTGGGCGAGGGTGTGACCGGGCGCGTGTTCAAGACTGGTCAGGTGGCCCTGATCCAGGACATCGACAACGAGCCCGAATACCTGGCCCGGGCCGTGGACCGCAGCACCCTGCCCCAGGAGACCGTGGCCTACATCGCCGTGCCCATCCAGCGGGACCGGCAGGTGGTGGGCGTGCTCGCCGTGCATCGCCTGCGTCGCCGTCAGCGCAGCTTCCACGCGGATCTTGACGTGCTCAGGGTCGTGGCCGCCACCATCGGCCAGATCCTGCACATCAATACCCTGGTGGCGGAACGCACCGCCGAACTGGTCACCGAGAACCGCTATCTCAAAAACGTGCTCGACACCCAGGGCAGTGTCTACGGCGTGCTGGGCGAGAGCAGCGCCATTCGGCACGTACTCAAGCAGGCGCACCGCGTCGCGGACACCCAGGCCACGGTGCTGATCACCGGCGAATCGGGCACCGGCAAGGAGAAGCTGGCGCGCATGGTGCACATGGCCAGTCAGCGCCGCGACATGCCCTTCGTGTGCATCAACTGCGCGGCAATCCCGGAAAGCCTGCTGGAATCGGAGCTGTTCGGCCACGAGAAGGGCGCCTTCACCGGCGCGAGCCACGCCAAGCCCGGCAAGATCGCTCAGGCGGATGGCGGCACCCTGTTCCTGGACGAGATCGGCGACATGCCGCTGGAACTGCAATCCAAGCTGCTGCGCGTACTGCAGGAACGCACCATCCAGCCCATCGGCGGCATGAAGGAAATCCCCGTGGACGTGCGCATCATCACTGCCACCCACCAGAACCTGCAGGATGCCGTGAACCAGGGTCGCTTCCGCCTGGATCTCTTCTACCGGCTCAACGTGATCCCCCTGCACCTGCCTGCGCTGCGCGACCGGGCCGGCGATGCGCGGCTGCTGGCGCGCTACTTCCTGTCCCGATTCAATCATCGCCACGGCTGCAGCGTGGTCTTCGGTGACGGCGCCCTGGAGCGCATCGAGGCCTTCGACTGGCCCGGCAACGTCCGGCAACTGGAAAACGTCATCGAGCGCGCCGTGCTCACCTGCATGGATGGCGTCATCGACGGTGCTGTCATGGATACCATCCTGAACAGCGAGTCACGCGTCGTGCGCAGCGCCTTCGAGCCCACCCATGAGCCGGCCCGCTCCGACACCGGGCCACGCGCACAGTCGGTCCGTCCCTATCTGCCTGTGCACGAAAATGAGGCAGACCGCATCCTCGAGGCACTGAAACGATGCGCGGGCAACAAGACCCGGGCCGCCCTGAGCCTCGGTCTGACCCCGCGGCAACTGCGTTACCGCATCCAGAAGCTGGAATTATGAAGCACCGCAGACAAAGCCGACATTGACGACAAAGCGTCGTCTTTGGCCCATCGAAGTACCCGCCAACTGCAGGTTTCGACACATTGGCACGAATGTTGATGACTCCTTGGGCAGCACAACACCCAACGGAGAGCACTGCCCATGAGCATCAAGAGCCTTGGCAACCCCTATGATCCGGAATCAGACCTGAGCCACTCGCGCTGCGATCATGCGCGAGGCATCTGTCATCACGGCCATCACCACGCAGCCGAGGCCGAGACCCTGGACGACGAGGCCATCATCGACCGCGCCGTTGAAAGCGCGGTGGTTCGCTCGGTCTTCGAACATGATGAGATGAACCGCCGGCGCTTCATGAAGCTCATCGGCGGCAGCGCCTTTGCCGCGGTGCTCGCAAGCGTGTTTCCCATGGATGCTCTCAAGGCCGCGGTCAAGGACAGCCTGGGTCCTCTGGAGAAGAAAAAACTGCGCGTAGGCTTCGTGCCCATCACCTGTGCCACGCCCATCATCATGGCTCACCCCATGGGCTTCTACAGCAAGTACGGTCTGGATGTGGACGTGATCAAGACCGCCGGCTGGGCGGTGGCCCGCGACATGTCCCTGAACAAGGAATATGACGCCTCGCACCTGCTCTCGCCGATGCCGCTCGCGATGAGCCTGGGACTGGGCTCCACGGCACAGTCCTTCACGGTGCCGGCCATCGAGAACATCAACGGCCAGGCCATCACCCTGCACAACAAGCACGCCGACAAGCGTGACCCGAAACAGTGGAAGGGCTTCCGCTTCGGCGTGCCCTTCGAGTATTCCATCCACAACTTCCTGTTGCGCTACTACGTGGCCGAGCACGGCCTGGACCCGGACCAGGACATCCAGATCCGCGTAGTGCCGCCGCCCGAGATGGTGGCCAACCTGCGCGCCGAGAACCTGGACGGCTTCCTCGGCCCAGACCCCTTCAACCAGCGCGCCGTGTGGGAGCGCGTGGGTTTCATCCACCTGCTCACCGAGGAGCTCTGGGACGGCCATCCCTGCTGCGCCTTCTCCTGCTCGCGGGAATTCGCCGAGTCCATGCCCAACACCTACGGTGCCCTGTTCCGCGCCATCGTGGATGCAACCCACTACGCCTCCAAGCAGGAAAACCGCAAGGAGATCGCCGAGGCCATCTCGCCCACCGCTTATCTGAACCAGCCGGTGCCAGTGGTGGAACAGGTCCTCACCGGTCGTTTCGCGGATGGCCTGGGCAACATCGTGGACAACCCGCGCCGCGTGGACTTCGACCCCTTCCCCTGGCACTCCATGGGCGTGTGGATCCTTACCCAGATGAAGCGCTGGGGCTACCTGCGCCGCGACATCGATTACCACGCTGTTGCCGAGCAGGTATTCCTCGCCAGCGAATGCGCCGAGATCATGCGCGAGCTGGGTTACGAGCCGCCCAAGGAGACCTACAAGGGCTTCACGGTGATGGGCAAGGCATTCGATTACAACGATCCCGAAGGCTACGTCAACAGCTTCGCGATCCGCAGGAGTTGAGGCCATGATCGCCAGCCAGAACCTGCGCGCAGCCCTGCTGTCGCTGGCTTTCCTCATCGTCGCCCTGGGCCTGTGGGAGCTGTCCATCAGCTCCCAGGGAGGCTCCAGCGGGGAGCTCACCGAGTACGAGATGCTGATGGGCATCAGCGGTTCCGGCACGGGGGTTCCCCCGCCCTCGGTGATCTTCTCTCATGCCGTCGAGGAACTGAGCCGGCCCTTCTATGACGGTGGACCCAACGACAAGGGCATCGGCCTGCAGCTGATGTATTCCATCGCCCGAGTGATGGCCGGCTTCTCCCTCGCCGTGCTGGTGGCGGTACCGCTCGGTTTCGTGATCGGCATGTCGCCGGTGCTCAACAAGGCCATGAATCCCTACATCCAGGTGCTCAAGCCCATCTCGCCGCTGGCGTGGATGCCGCTGGCCCTGTTCGTCATCAAGGATTCCGGCACATCGGCCATCTTCGTGATCTTCATCTGTTCCATCTGGCCCATGCTCATCAACACCGCCTTCGGCGTGGCGAGCGTCAAGCGCGACTGGCTTAACGTGGCCCGCACCCTGGAGATGTCCAAGCTGCGCACCGCCTTCACGGTGATCCTGCCGGCGGCTGCGCCCACCATCCTCACTGGCATGCGCATCTCCATCGGCATCTCCTGGCTGGTGATCGTGGCAGCCGAGATGCTCGTGGGCGGCACCGGCATCGGTTACTACGTCTGGAACGAATGGAACAACCTGGATCTGGCCAGCGTGATCTTCGCCATCATCATGATCGGCGTGATCGGCATGCTGCTGGACGGCATGCTGGCCCAGGCCAGCCGACTGGTCCGCTATCAGGATTGAAGGAGACCACATGAACAAGCATTTCCTGCAGATCGAGTCCCTGGCCAAGCGTTATCCGCAGCCAGGCCGTCAGGCGGACATCACCGTCTTCGATCAGGTGAACTTCCAGATGGATAGGGGCGAGTTCGTCTGCATCATCGGTCATTCCGGCTGCGGCAAGTCCACCATCCTCAACGTGCTCGCAGGTCTCGACGAGGCCAGCGACGGCACGGTGATCATGGACGGCAAGGAGGTGAAGGGTCCGAGCCTGGACCGGGGCGTGATCTTCCAGAATCACAGTCTCCTGCCCTGGCTCTCCGCTCTAGACAACGTGTGCATGGCGGTACGCTCCCGCTGGCCCGGCTGGTCCAGGAGCAAGGTCCGAGAACACGCCGCCCGTTACCTGGAGATGGTCGGCCTCAAGGGTGCCGAACACAAAAAACCCTCGCAGCTTTCCGGTGGCATGCGCCAGCGCGTCGGTATCGCCCGGGCCTTCGCCATCGAGCCCAAACTGCTGCTGATGGACGAGCCCTTCGGCGCGCTGGACGCGCTCACCCGTGGCGTGATCCAGGACGAGTTGCTCAAGATCTGGAGTCGCACCCAGCAGACGGTGTTCATGATCACCCATGATGTGGACGAGGCCATCCTGCTCTCGGACCGCATCCTGCTCATGACCAACGGTCCCGAGGCGCGCATCGCCGAGTCGGTGAAGGTGGACATTGACCGCCCTCGCGACCGGGCCACCCTGCATCAGCATCCCGGCTATTACGCCATCCGCAATCACCTGGTGGATTTCCTCGTCAACCGCAGCCGCGAACTGCAGGGCGCGAAGATCGAGTCCCCGCGCAGCGACGCGCCCGTCCAGCCCCGGGAGGTCAACCCCGTGGCCGAGTCAGGCGGCCGGCCGCTGGGCCCCCGTGCCGTGCCTGCCTCGGCCTGATCCATCGACAGCCAACCCCCCCCCCGACAACGAGACCGGAGAATAAGACCATGATGAGCAAGAAAGACATGACTCAGGCGATCATCGAAGCCAAGGAGGCCATGGGCGCCACCTGGGAAGGCATCGCCGAGGCCGCCGAGCTCGCGCCCGTGTATGTCACCTCCGCCTGCCTGGGCATGAACCACCTGAACAAACAGGCCGCCGACGGGCTGTGCAGCTACTTGAAGCTGGGCGAGGAGGTCTCCAAGGCCCTGCAGGCCTTCCCCACAAAGGTGTGGGACCAGACCGTACCCACCGACCCGCTGATCTACCGCTTCTACGAGATCGTGGGCGTCTACGGCGACACCCTGAAGGAGGTGATCCAGGAGAAGTTCGGCGACGGCATCATGAGCGCCATCGACTTCAGCATGCACGTGGAGAAGGTCGAGGACCCGAAGGGTGACCGGGTCAAGGTCACCATGAACGGGAAGTTCCTGCCCTACCGCAGCTGGTAATTGACATCGCCCGGCGACCTCAAGGTCGCCGGGCTGGTTTCAGGATGAGCCCACCGTCACCCGATCACGTCCCGCGTGCTTGCTGCCGTACAGGGCCTCGTCGGCCTGGGCCACCAGGCGGTCCAGGATCTCGTGGCTGCCGCCTTCCGCCTCTTCATCTGCACCCAGACCTGAAACGCCCATGCTGGCGGTGACCATCAGGCTGCGGTCGCCCACGTTCCAGGACAGTTCCGCCAGACGCGCGCGGATGCGCTGCGCCAAGGACATGGCGCCTTCCAGGTCGGTGCCGGGCAGGGCGAACATGAATTCCTCGCCGCCGAAGCGCGCCAGGATGTCGCCCTCGCGCAGCATGGACTTGAGCGCGGCGCCCACGTCCTGCAGCACCCGGTCTCCCCAGGCGTGGCCGTGGTCGTCGTTGACCCGCTTGAAGTGATCCAGGTCCAGGGCCAGCACCGCGAAGGGCTGGCCATGGCGGCGGGTGCGGGACAGGGCCGCCTGGGCCTCGGGGAAGAAGAAGCGCCGGTTGTTCAGGCCGGTGAGGTCATCCACCACCGCCAGGGCCTCATAGCGCTCGCGCATTTCCTGGGCCTGATCGAGTGCCTGGCGCAGTTCCGCGGTGCGCTCCCGAATGACCGCCTCCATCTGGTGCGCGTGGCGCCAGTAGGTCACGGACTGACCGAGGTAGACGCTGAACAGGCGCAACAGGCGTTCCCGGTCCTGGCTGAAGAAATGGGGTTCCGGGTGAGAGACATTGAGCACACCTAGCACCTCGTCACTCTGGCGGATGGGCAGGCACACCAGGCTGCCCACGGGAACCTTGTTGCCCAGATCGGCGAAACGGGCATCTCCAGCGCAGTCGTCACAGCGCTGGATCTCTCCGCTGGCAACGGCCAGCCCCATGAGGCCCTCGCCTACCCGCAGGCAGGCAATCGAAGACTCCCGGGAACCGACGTCCGCACCCATGAGGTCGGACCAGTCCATGCCGGCGGCGTTGATCAGCACGCCCCCCTCATTCAGAAACACGGAACAACGCTCCATGCCCTGGTTCTCCAGCAAGGCCCTGAGGGCAGCCTTGAGCAGTTCACCCAGGTCGGGGGTGTTGAGATCGAGGCTGGAGAGATCCTGCAGCGCGGAGAGGCATTCCATGAGACCCAGCAGGCGTTGCTGGGTGTCCCGGTAGGCCTCCACCAGGGTGGCGTTATCCATGGCGATCGTCCTGGGTTGCGACGCGGGACCCGATCATGGTCGTGGCAATGGGGGCTTTCAGGGATGCGCCAGTTGGCGCGCGAGTGCCCGCAGGGCCTCGACCCTGGGCTGGTTTCTCTGCAACAAGGGGGTGATGTCTTCCTCGCCAAGCCCCAGGGTCAAGAGCCAGGGCCTGCGCAGTTCAGGATCGTCCCGCCCCTGGTGGAGGCTCACGGCGAGACAGGCGGCCAGACCCACCAACGCCGAGAGCTGGCTGTGGGGGCCCTGGTAGCCGGGGGCATCGTAATGGGCCATCACCACGGCGACCCCCTCGGGCAGCTTCCAACGGCGGGCCAATACCGCACCGGCCTCCATCGCATCGATACCCAGGGCCTGACGGGTTCGCACGGCAAGGGGTTTAGCGGCATCCGTCTGGGACAGCACCTTGGACATCTCGGCGGGGAACAGGGCACACAGGGCTAGCAACCCCAGCTCGTGGAGCAGCCCAGCCAGGTAGGCCCACTCGCCGGCCACGGGCTCTCTGTCCCTGACCAAACCCAAGAGCGGAACAGAGAGGGTGGCGGTGGCCATGGCCGTGAACCAGAACCGTTCCGCGTCGAAGGCCCGGCAGGCCTGGGTGTCGAAAGGACCGCTCAGCACGATGCCCAGGGCCAGGTTGCGCACCATGTCCAGGCCCAGCACCCGGCCCACAGCATCGCCGACGCTGTAGACCGGCTGGCGGTTGGCGAAATAGGCGGAATTGGCCAGGCCCACGATCCGTGCCGTCAGGGCCGGGTCCATCTCGATGACCTCGGAGAGCTGGCCGAGGCTCAGGTCCTTACGGTCCAGGTCCGCCAGCAGGCGCTGGGCCACCACCGGCAGCGGCGCCAGGGACTGCAGCTGGCGCACGCGCACGCCGGGGTCTGGATGCTGGGCTAGAGTCTGGGCCGGGTTCATGGGCTGGATCGCTGCAGCAACTCGCTGTTGTGCTTCTGATCTCTCAGTATACACGGGTGACCCAGGCCGCCTTGAATAACAGAGCGTACGCCCGTCACACCAGTAAGACCATTCATCACTTGCGGGATTGGGAAGGCCCGTCAGACCGCGGATCTCTCCGCCGCGATACCTCGACCATAATGATGCAAGGCAACCTTTTGAAATTCCCCGTTCTGACCCGCTACCGGCCCCACTCCATGGTTTCCAGGTACTCCCGCAACTGACCGGCGGTGCGGAATTTCTTCAGGATCAGGCTGCGCTTGAGCCCGCAGCAGATGGCCTTGATCTCCGGCGGCAGGCGGGCGTAGTGGGCCTTGCCGCCCAGGGCCTCGTGGAAGATGTGGATCAGGTTGACCACGTCATCGTGGATGTTCTCCGCCCGGGGTCGACCCCAGTGGAACAGGTCCAGCAGGCGCAGTTCGAAACCCAGGCCGTAACGGCTAACGATCACGTTGTCCGAGTGCAGATCGCCATGATAGTCGCCCATCTGGTGGATACACTCGATGCCCCGGGCCAGGGCATGCAGCAGGTGCAGGGCCGGGAAGGGGGAGAGCCGCCCGCCCTTCTGGCGCCGGATGAAGGCGGACAGCAGCTCCCCCTCCACGAACTCGGACACCAGGAAGCTCACCGTCACGCCGTCGAGCACCATGCGCTCACGGGTGTAGTACTGGATCACGATGGGACACTGGCGCAGCTTGTGCAGCTTGCGGGCGTAGAAGATGGCGGCCCGGTCGCGGGGATTACGCTGGGGGAAGAAGAACTTGGCGGTGCGCTCGATGCCCGTGGCCAGTTCGCGCACCCGGTAGACCTCACCCTCCCAGCCGGCACCGAGGCGATCCATCACCAGGTACTTGTCCAGCAGGCGCTGACCCGGCTCCAGATTGAACGACCTGACTGACCCGCCCATGAAGCGACCCTGTATGCCGATTGCTAATGGCCCGCATTTCGGCAGGCCGGACGTGGAAGAGGACAACAATCCGAACTATACATCTTGTAACAGGCCCGCCGAGAGTGCCGAACCTGGCTTGGTCCTGCCCAGCCACATTTCTACAGGAGGGAGTACATGGACAAGGTCATCAATACCTCACCCAGCATTCACATCCCCACGCTACACCGGGTCGCCCCGGACCGCCCCTACCACTGGCTGGCTGCGGGCCTCAAGGACATCAAGCGCACGCCCGGCCTGAGTCTCGGCTATGGCCTGTTCTTCAGCTTGATCGGGGTGATGCTGCTGACCGGGGCCTGGAACGACCCCTGGCTGGTGATGACCTTCATGGCAGGTTTCCTGCTGGTGGGGCCGCTTACCGCCCTCGGCCTCTACGAGATCAGCCGGCGCCAGGAGCGCGGCGAGCCGATCACGCTCATGGACACCCTCACCTCCTGGCGGCGCAACCCCCTGGGCATCTCCCTGTACACGGTGTTTCTGGGCATCATCATGATCGCCTGGATCCGCTTCACCAGCCTGATGATCGCGCTGTTCTTCGAGGGGGTGCCCGACAAACTCCAGGAAGGCTGGATGGCGCTGATCACCACGGAACAGGGCTTCGGTTTCCTGCTCGTCTTCACCCTGAGCGGTGCGGCGGCGGCCCTGCTGGTGTTCATCACCGGCGTGGTCACCCTGCCCATGATGAAGGAGCGCCGCCAGGACGTGATCACCTGCGTCATGACCAGCATCCGGGTGGTGCAGCACAACCCCGCACCCATGATCCTCTGGGCCCTGATGCTGGTGGTGCTGATCGGCATCGGCTTCGCCACCTTCCTGGTGGGCATGATCTTCATCCTGCCGCTGCTTGGGCATGCCAGCTGGCACGCCTACCGGGAACTGGTGGACCGGGAAGTGATTGCCTAAAGGCGTGAAACAACCCATAAAAGAGAGGGCCACTGGCCCTCTCTTTTATGGGGGTGCGGGTCTCTTAGAAACCCTCGAAGGCCACCGCCACACCCCCGGGAAGATCGCGCACCACGGTGGCCGGCACCAGAGGCGGCGCCTCGCCGTCCCCCAGTGCGCCCACCACGCGCACCTGCACGCGGGTGCCTATGGCCGGACGCCCTTCAGCGTCCATCAGCAGAAGCAATCCGCTGCCGCTGAGATCCCGAGTACGCACCACCCGCAGTACCTCGCCGGGCACATGCAGTTCCACCTCGACTTCCATGGGGATGCGCGGATGTCTGCGTCTGTCGGTATTCATGGATTTTCTCAGCCCGGATAACAGCACCTTTATGACAAGCGCGGCCTATCAAATCAAGGCCTATATCAGCATTTGCTTGTTTTGCGGCGCGATGCCCCTGTGCTATAAAAAATCAGTGCCATCGACGCCAAGCCAGTCCGGAAGGTCAATGCGTTGAGAAACACGGTCCCGGACTCACGCGCCGGGCACCACACGAAAAGGCGGGCTTGCGCACCCGTCGATCAAAACCAATAAAGACAGACAACTGTTCCTGGAGGAGATCGACACCATGAAACACGCAAAACTTGCGGCCGTTGCCCTGGCCGTGTCCCTGGGAGGACTCGCCGTCTCCCAATCCGCGCTGGCGGAAGTCACACGAGGCCAGCTCATGGCCAAGACCTGCCTGGCCTGCCACGGCTCCGTGGCCGGTGGTCCCGACGCCACCATCCCCTCGCTGGTCAACGGCTACCCGCGCCAGCTCATGATCCAGAACATGAAGGCCTTCCGTGATGGCACCCGTGCCGCCACGGTCATGAACCGTCATGCCCTTGGCTACACCGACGAGGAGATCGCACTCCTCGCCGACTACTTCGACACCACGCGACGCTAAGGGGGGCACGATCATGAGCATTTCACGCAGACATTTCCTCAAGGCCCTGGGTGCCGGTGGTGCCGCCACCGCGCTGGCGGCCTGCGCCCAGATGCCCGGCGGCGAGAAGGCCAGGGGCGCACACGTGGTGGTGGTGGGCGGCGGCTCCGGCGGCGCCACGGCCGCCAAGTACCTGCGCCACTTCGACTCGGACATCCGCGTCACCCTGGTGGAACCCAACGCCACCTACCACACCTGCTACGGCAGCAACTGGGTGCTGGGCGGCCTGCGCCAGATGAACGACATCGCGCAGACCTACGGCAACCTCAGGGACAGGCATGGCGTCAACGTCATCCAGGATACGGTCACCGCCATCGACCCCGAGACCAACCGGGTGACCCTGGCCGGCGGCCAGGTGCTGAACTACGACAAACTGGTGGTCGCGCCCGGCATCAGCTTCAACTGGGCCACCGCCGCCGAGGGCACCAGTGAAGCCACCACCAATCAGATCCCCCACGCCTGGAAGGCCGGTCCCCAGACGGAGATCCTGCGCCGTCAGCTGGAGGCCATGCCCGACGGCGGCGTATTCGTGATGGTGGCCCCGGGCAACCCGTTCCGTTGCCCGCCCGGACCCTACGAGCGCGCCAGCATGGTGGCCCACTACTTCAAGACCCACAAGCCGCGTTCCAAGATCCTGATCCTGGACAACAAGGAAAACTTCTCCAAGCAGGGTCTGTTCCTGGCCGGCTGGGAAGCGAACTACGGCAACATGATCGAGTGGGTGCCCAGCAGCCGTGGTGGCCAGGTGGAGCGCATCGACGTGGCCAGCAAGACGGCCATCTCCGACGGTGGCCTGAACCGCTTCAAGGCGGATGTTCTCAACTACATCCCGCCCCAGCGGGCCGGCGAGATCGCCCACAGCGCCTCCCTGGTGAACGACACCGGCTGGTGCCCGGTGAATCAGGTGACCTTCCAATCCTCGATTCACACGGACATCCACGTGATCGGCGACTCCAGCATCGCCGGCGCCATGCCCAAGTCCGGGCATTCCGCCAACAGCCAGGGCAAGCTGGTGGCCGCGGCCATCGTCAATGCGCTGAGGGGCCGTGACCCCATCGCGCCGTCCATGGTGAACACCTGCTACAGCCTGGTCACCCCCGACTGGGGCATCAGTGTTGCAGCCGTCTACCAGTTCCTGGACGATTCCATCAAGGGCGTGCCGGGTTCCGGTGGCGTAAGCCCCGCCGATGCGGACCGCAACTTCCGCCGCATGGAGGCCAACTACACCCGCGGCTGGTACGACAGCATCACCACCGACATCTGGGGCTGATCCCCGGGTAGCAATAAAAAACGGCGCCCCAGGGCGCCGTTTTTTATTCTTGTCTCTTGCCTCTAGCCACTTGTCTCTAGCGGCTTCATGCATTCAAATCCGGGATCAATTTGCTCTCCAGCCGCGCGATCATGTCCTTGATCAGCAGCTTGCGCTTCTTCAGGCGGCTGAGCTGCAACTGGTCCACGAACACCCCCTCCGCCAGACGGGCGATGGCCTCGTCCAGATCACGGTGCTCCACCCGCAGTTCGGTGAGACGCTGTCTGATCGCTTCGATGTCTTCCTGGTGCACAAAGGGGTCTCGGCAGGTGATCTCCTCGTAATCATCACAAATCAGCCGTACAGACACCAGTGGAACACGCTCTAGACAGTCGACATTGACAGGACCGGGCGCAACCGGTACGAAGGTTGGCCATGGAACACGAACACAACCACGATGCCTGCATCGACGAGGCCCTGACCCGGGCGGACCAGATCTGCGCCAAGCGCGGCGTCAAGCTCACGCCCCTGCGCCGCCAGGTACTGGAGGAGATCTGGCAGAGCCACGAGGCGGTCAAGGCCTACGACCTGATCCGTCAGCTCAGCTCCGCGGATCACACGGTCAAACCACCCACGGTCTACCGGGCCCTGGACTTCCTGCTGGAACAGGGGCTCATCCACCGCATCGAGAGCCTCAACGGCTTCGTGGGCTGCGACCGCCCCCACAAGCGCCACCAGTCCCAGCTGTTCATCTGCAGGGTCTGCGGACAAGTGAGCGAGTGCGGCGACGACAGCGTCAGCCGGGCACTGGACCGGGAGGCGGAACGTCAGGGCTTTCTGGTGGAGGAGCGCATCGTCGAGGTGCGCGGGCTGTGCGCCCGCTGCCAGACCATAGACAAGGCCAACTGATGGCCACGGAAAACGTTCGCTTCGAGAACGCCCAGGGCATCGAACTGGCGGGCAAGCTGGAGATTCCCTCTGTCACCCCCCGCGCCTGGGCCGTCTACGCCCACTGTTTCACCTGTTCCAAGGACAGCCTGGCCGCGGTGCGCGTCAGCCGCGGACTGGCGGAACGGGGCATCGGCGTGCTGCGCTTCGACTTCACCGGCATCGGCGAGAGCGGCGGGGAGTTCGAGAAGAGTCATTTCAGCGCCAACGTGGCGGACATCCTGAGCGCCTGCGGCTGGATGGCCTCCCGCAACCGGGCGCCGGCCCTGCTCATCGGCCACAGCCTGGGAGGCGCTGCCGTCCTGGCCGCCGCCGGCGAGATCGACTCGGTGCGCGCCGCAGTCACCATCGCCGCTCCCAGCGAACCGGCCCACATCCGCCACCACTTCTCTGAACAGGTGGACGAGATCCGCAGGGACGGTGCGGCCCGGGTACAGATCGGCCCCTCGCAGTTGTGCATCACCCGGGACTTCCTCACCGACATCGAGGCCGCGAAACTGGATGATAAGGTGCGCACCCTGCGGTGCGCCCTGCTGGTCATGCACGCCCCCGGAGACCCGGTGGTGGAGATCCACCACGCCCGTCATCTGTTCCAGATCGCCCGCCACCCCAAGAGCTTCGTGTCCCTGGATGACATGGATCATTTGCTGACGGATGCGGCAGATGCGGACTATGTGGCGGGCGTAATCGATGCCTGGTCGTCGAGATATCTGAGTGGTTAGTGGCAAGTCTCAAGTGGCAAGGAAACCGCCCTCACCCCAACCCTCTCCCTGAGGGAGAGGGGGGTTTCTCGCCTTCCTTGCCACTAGCCACTTGAGACTAGCCACTCACCACCGAGCACTACCAATAGTGCTCGGTGGTGATATGCCCCGGCTCCCTGCGCCGATTCTTCTTCATGCCCCTCGCCTTCAGCACCTCCGTGGTATCGCGCACCATGTCGGGGTTGCCGCACAGCATCACCTGGGCGGCATCGGCGGACAGGGGCAGGTCCACGCGGCGTTCCAGGGAGCCGTCGCTGATGGCCGCCGGCACGCGACCGGGCATGGCGCCGGGGTGCCGCTCCCGGCTCACGAAGGGCACGAACTGGAACTGGCGGCCGTAGTCCCGGAAGCTGTCGATCACGTCCCGGTAGGTCAGCTCCTCGGCCTGGCGCACCGCGTGGATCAGCACGATGCGCTCGAAGCGCTGCCAGGGGGTTTCCGTGCGCAGCATGGACAGGTAGGGACCGATGGCGGTGCCGGTGGCCATGAGCCAGAGGATGTGGGCATCGGGCAACTCGGAGAGGGTGAAGAAACCCTGGGCACGGGACATGAGCTGCACCGTGTCGCCGGGCTCGAGCGTGGCCAGCCGATTGCTCAGGGGGCCGCCGGGCACGGTGATGAAATAGAAATCCAGGGGCGACTGCCCCGGGGCGTTCACGTAGGAATAGGGCCGACCCACCCGCTCGCCGTCGATGTCCAGGGCGAGACGATTGAACTGCCCGGCCTGGAAAGGCTCCACCGGCGCTTCCAGACGCAGGGAGTGCAGGCGCTCGGTCCAGCGCTTGCGTTCCACCACCGTGCCTTCCAGCCAGCCCGCCATGAGACCCCTCCGATGATTCGTCTGGAGTGACTACCCTAGAGATTGGTGATTGCCCCCTGCGCTTTCAACCCGAGAAAAATCATTGGCATGGGGAACTTAGCTCACCCCCTAGGAGCCTGTCGGACTTAGGCTGCACCTACTGCGCCGGTGGGAGAGCGGTCCATTTTTCCGATCCTTTTCGTCAAATAGCGACGGCTATTCTCCTCAAACGATCGAAAAAATGGCCTCACTCTCCCACTCGGCTCGCTACGGGCACCTAAGTCCGACAGGCTCCTAGGCG
>NZ_KB898959.1 GCF_000377945.1 Thioalkalivibrio sulfidiphilus | reverse complement strand
GGCGTTAGGCGTTAGGCGTTAGGCGTTAGGCGTTAGGCGTTAGGCGTTAGGCGTTAGGCGTTAGGCGTTAGGCGTTAGGCGTTAGGCGTTAGGCGGGGAGGGTAGTCCCTCCGGCTATAGATGCAAGCCCCTCACTCCTCACTCCTCACCCCTCACCCCTCACCCCTCACTCCTCACATCCCCCCCTCTCGCTCGAACGGTGACGCGTTTCGATCACCTCGCGCACCGCTCGCTGGTGATCGGCGAGCGCCGCGCTGATCCGCACGGGGTAGGGTTCGTCTGCCGGGGTGATGGCACGGATGTCCGCGGGCAGGCGCTTGAGACAGTCCGCGGCATGGTCACGCAGGCACTTCAGGTCCCGCTGGTGGCTGTTCAGTCGCTGTCCGTGTTCCATCACCTTCACCAGCAAGGGTTCCCCCGGCAGATCCTCATCCAGACGGCCGATCACGTCACCCGCGTAGAGCCCGTCCCGCTGTTCCCGGAAGATCTGCTTGCGCCCGGGCAGGATGGGCTTGCCGCTGGAGAGCTTGAGCCGGCCTTCACCGGCGTACTCGGCCAGCTTGTAGGCGATGTCCAGGTCCGGCACGTCGCTGGAGATGCCCATGCTGGTGCCCACGCCGAAACCGTCGATGGGTGCGCCGTGCTGCAGCAGTTCGGCGATCACGTCCTCGTTCAGGCCGCCGCTGGCGAAGATCCCCACCTGCGAGAGCCCGGCCTCGTCCAGGCGCGCGCGTCCCTCAAGGGCGAGGCTCGCCAGGTCGCCGGAATCCAGGCGCACGGCACTGACATGAAACGCATCGCCCATCTCCTTTGCCAGCGCGATCACACGGTCGATGCCTGCGAGCGTGTCGTAGGTATCCACCAGCAGCACGGTCTCCGGGTAGAGCCGTGCGAAGGCGATAAATGCAGCGGCCTCGTCCACGTGGGCCTGGATGTAACTGTGGGCCATGGTGCCCCGCACCGGCAGGCCGTAGAGCCGGCCCGCAAGCACATTGGAGGTGGCGGCCACGCCGGCGATGTGAAACGCCCGGGCGCCCTTGATGGCGGCATCCAGGCCGTGCATGCGCCGGGCACCGAAATCCACCACTGGCCGCCCGCCGGCCGCCTCCACCAGGCGCGCGGCCTTGCTGGCGATCACGGTCTGAAGATGGACCTGGTTCATCACCAGGGTCTCGATCAGCTGCGCCTCGGGCAGGGGCGCGACCACCTCCAGGATGGGCTCGTTGGCGAATACCGGCGTGCCTTCGGGCACGGCGTGCACCGCACCGGTGAACCGGAAGTCCTCCAGCCAGCGCAGGAATCTGTCCTTGAACGGTCCAAGACCGCCCAGGTAGTCCAGGTCCGCGCGGGTGAAACGCAGGTCTTCCAGCTGACCCAGCACCGTGTCCAGCCCGCAGGCAAGCAGGTAGTTGCGCCGCGCCGGCAGGCGGCGCACGAACAGGGTGAACACCGCCTCCCCATGCATGCCCTCCTCCAGGTAGGCCTGCAGCATGGTGAGTTCATAGAGATCCGTGAACAGGGCCAGGCCCTGGTCACAGGGGGTCCCTGGTGTCGCCATCTCATCCATGGGGCAACTCCGTAACGCTCAGTGAATCAGTTCGTCGAGCACGCGCACATGCAGATCCCGGTCGGCCTGGGTGTGCAGCACGAAGCGCAGGTGGCGCACGGAGGATCGGGTTTTGAGGGTGTCGATCACGGTCTGCAACGCCACCCGGGCCGCCTCTTCCATGGGATAGCCGAAGGCGCCGGTGGACAGGGCCGGGAAGGCGATGCTCCCGATGCCTGCCTGGTCGGCCAGCTTCAGGGCATTGCGATAGCAGGACGCGAGCAGCGCGTCCGCCGGCTCGTCATGGCCGTAGACCGGCCCGAGGCAATGGATCACGAAGCGGTTAGGCAGGTCGTGCCCGCTGGTGATGACCGCCTGTCCCGGTTCGATGGGCGCGAGTGGCGCGCACTCGGCCTCGAGCCCCGGTCCGGCTGCCCGGTGAATGGCCCCGGCCACACCGCCGCCGGTGCGCAGCCAGGCATTGGCGGCATTGACCACGGCATCCATGTCCGACTGGTGGGCAATGTCGCCGCTGACGCATTCGATGATGACCCCGTGCATGGTCCTTGCAGTCATGGGCCGGCGTCTCCTCGTCGATGGCAGATCCTCGATAGGAGGATAGACGAGGATGTGGGGTGTGGATGAAGGATGAAGGATGAAGGGTGAGGGGTGAGGGGTGAGGGGTGAGGGGTGAGGAGGAAAACTTCACCGCCTTACTCCTCACCCCTCACCCCTTACGCCTTACGACCCATCAGGTGAGCGGAATCAGCGTCAGCTCCACGCGCCGGTTCAGGCTGCGGCCCTGGGCGGTGTTGTTGTCGGCGATGGGGCGGTGGGGGCCGAAGCCGATGGTGGCGATGCGCACGTTCTGGATGCCCTGGCCCAGGAGGTAGCCGGCCACGCTGTCGGCACGGCGCAGGGACAGGGCCATGTTGTGCTCCACGGTGCCCGTGCTGTCGGTGTGACCGGCCACCTCGATGGCGGTCTTGTCGTACTTCTTGAGCACCTTGGCCACGGAGTTGAGCACCGGGTAGAACTCGGACTTCACCTCGTCGCGGTTGACGTCGAAGGTGATGTTGCCGGGCATGTTGAGGATCAGGTTGTCACCGTCGCGGGTCACGCTCACGCCGGTGCCTTCCAGCTCGCGGCGCAGCTCCGCCTCCTGCTGGTCCATGTAGTTGCCCACGGCGGCGCCGGCCAGTGCGCCGATGCCGGCGCCGATCATGGCCCGCTTGGTGCGGTCGCGGCTGCCGGTGACGTTGCCGATCACCGCGCCGGCGGCGGCGCCGATCAGGGCACCCTGGGTGGCGCGGCTGGTGCGCTGCTCACCAGTGTAGGGATCGATCGTGGTGCAGCCGGTGAAGCCGACCACGCCGGCCAGGGCAAGTACGAGCAGGGACTTTTTCATAACACTCTCCGGAAAGAACGATTCATGGTGACGGATTCAGGATTCAAGGTGATACTCCAAACCCTTTGAATTTTGAATCTTGAATCTTGAATGTTGTTTGAATGTTGTTTATGAAACCGCGGTTTGTCTGAATCAGGGCTGAACGGGTCGCAGGGTTCGGATCACCGGCCCGGTCTGCGGTCGCACGCCACGCCACAGGGCGAAGGATTCCGCCGCCTGCTCCACCAGCATGCCCAGACCATCAGCCGTCCAGGCGGCGTCGTGCGCAGCGGCCCAGCGCAGAAAGGCGGTGGGCCGGTCTCCATACATCATGTCATAACAACCACCATCGACGTGGAGCAGGTCATCGGGCAGGGCAGGCACCTCGTCATCCAACCCGGCGGAGGTGCCGTTGATCAGCACATGGGCCTGGCGTCCCTTGAGACTGTCCAGGTCACCGCCGGTGACCGGCCCCAGGTCGGCGAAGTCTTGCGCTAGCTGTTCGGCCCGCGCACCGGTGCGGTTGGCGATATGCAGTGAGGCGGGCCCGAGCGCCAGCAGCGGCGCCAGCACGCCGCGCACCGCACCGCCCGCGCCCAGCACCACCAGATCACGGCCGGCGATCGCCACGCCCAGGTTGTTCACCAGGTCCGTCACAAGCCCCACGCCATCGGTGTTCTCGCCCAGCAGCGCGCCGTCGGCCTGTACCTTGAGGGTATTCACCGCGCCAGCGCGCCGCGCCCGGTCGGTGAGCGCATCGGCCAGTTCGAAGGCCTCGCCCTTGAAGGGCACGGTCACGTTGAAGCCCCGGTAGCCTTCGCCCACCAGGCGGCACACCGTGTCGGCAAAGCCGTCCAGGGGCGCGAGCACGGCCTCGTAGGCCATGTCCTGCCCGGTCTGCTCGGCAAACAGGGCATGGATGCGCGGCGACTTGCTGTGGCCGATGGGGTGGCCGATGACGGCATACTTATCCATAGTGGCAAGTCTCAAGTGGCTAGTGGCAAGGAAAGCGTTCTGTCCTGCCTACGGCAGGACATATGTTCCCTTGCCACTTGAGACTTGCCACTAGCCACTGGCCTTCAACCACTCCGCCACCTGGCGGGCATAGTAGGTGAGAATGCCGTCGGCACCGGCGCGCTTCATGGAGGTAAGCGCCTCCAGCACGCAGGTGCGCTCGTCCAGCCAGCCGTTCTGGGCGGCGGCCTTGAGCATGGCGTACTCGCCGCTCACCTGATAGACGAAGGTGGGCGCGCCGAAGGACTCCTTCACCCGGCGCACGATGTCCAGGTAGGGCAGGCCCGGCTTGATCATGACCATGTCGGCGCCCTCCTCCAGGTCCAGGGCCACCTCGCGCAGGGCCTCGTCGCTGTTGGCCGGGTCCATCTGGTAGGTGTACTTGTTGCCGGCGCCCAGATTCGCGGCCGAGCCCACCGCATCCCGGAACGGGCCGTAGAAGCTGGAGGCGTACTTGGCGGAGTAGGCCAGGATGCGGGTATGGATGTGGCCCGCCTCTTCCAGGGCCTCGCGGATGGCGCCGATGCGCCCGTCCATCATGTCCGAGGGGGCCACCACTTCGGCGCCGGCCTCGGCATGGGACAGGGCCTGCTGGACCAGGACCTCCACGGTCTCGTCGTTCATGACGTAGCCGGTCTCGTCGATCAGCCCGTCCTGGCCGTGGGTGGTGAAGGGGTCCAGGGCCACGTCGGTGATCACCCCCAGTTCCGGCACCGCCTGCTTCAACGCCCGCACCGCCCGCTGGGCCAGGCCCTCGGGGTTGAAGGCCTCGGCGGCATCCTCGCTCTTGGCCTCGGGTGGCGTGACCGGGAACAGGGCCATGGCCGGCACGCCGAGCCGGGCGCAGACCTCCGCCTCGCGCAGCAGCAGGTCGATGGACAGGCGCTCCACACCGGGCATGGACGGCACCGGCTCACGGCGCTCCTTGCCCTCGAGCACGAACACCGGCTGGATCAGGTCATCGCAGCTCAGCTGATGCTCGCGCATCAGGCGCCGGGAGAAATCGTCGCGGCGCATGCGCCGCGGCCGCGCCATGGAGAAATAACCGGGATAGGGATGCATGGGACTCCAACTCCGAGTGCTTGGGCCCGCACAGGATAGCGGATCTAGCCCGTATGTCTCACCACCCTTCTACTGCGGCCGCCGATCTGCTCGCTGTGACGGGGCGCTCATCCGGCTCGCGGAATATTCGCATGCACTGAATGTGCTTGTATGGACTGTCACACTGCTGTAAAAGCTGCAAAAACATACCGTTGGTCGGCTCGACGGCCTGATTCATGGCAGCTCGGGCGTCCAGGGTATAAAGCATCTCACGCACACAACCATCGATCCGCCGCACCGGCGCTCCCCATCGGGGCCCGGGCGGGGCACTGCCACCTGCGACAGACAGGCACGGATCAACCAGGGGGAGGAGCGATGACCCATCGCGTCCTCGTGGTAGAGGAGTCTTCCACGCTTCGCTACATCCTGTGCCGTGGCCTGGAGCGCCATGGACTGGAACCGGTCGCCTGCGAACACACGCAGGCGGCCTTGTCGTGCCTGGATGACAGCCACTGCCTGGACGGCCTCGCGGGCATCCTGCTGGGCTGGCCCGGCGTCCCCGGGGACCGGGACCATGAACTCCTCACTCGCCTGAATACCCCCGACTACAGCCACCTGGCCGTGGTGCTGCTGGCACCCGAGATGCAGCCGCAGTTGATGGCCTGGGCCCAGGGGCGACGCCTCTCCGCCGTGGTGCCCTGGGACACCCATGGCGAGGCGGTCGGCACCCTGGCCGTGCTGCTCAGGCCCGCCGATGAGGCCCGCGAATCTCCCGCCCGTAACATCCGCATCCTGCTGGTGGACGACTCCCCCAGCGTGCGATTCTTCTACCAGCGCCTGCTCCACCGGGATGGCTACGAGGTGAAGACCTGCGCCGACCCGGCCAGCGCCTTCGAGCTGGCCTGCCGGGAACATTTCGACCTGGCGGTGGTGGATTATTTCATGCCCGGGGAGAACGGCGACCGGTTGTGTAGCCGGCTCAAGTCAGACCCGCGCTCCCGCCACATGGAGCTGGCGGTGCTCACCGGCATCTACAACGACGAGGTGATCCGCAACTGCCTCAATGCCGGCGCCGTGGAGTGCCTGTTCAAGAACGAGGCGGAAAACCTCTTCCTGGCCCGCATCGGCGCCCTGTGGCGCTCCATCCGCGCCCACAAGGCGGTGGCCCTGAGCCACCAGCGCCAGGCCGCCATCCTGGAATCGGCGGGTGACGGCATCTACGGTGTGGACCGGGAAGGCCGCATCACCTTCATCAACCCCGCCGCCTGCCGGATCCTGGGCATACGGGACCCGGACGAGGTGTTGGGCCAGTCGGCCCATGTGCTGTTCCATGGCATCAACCGGGACGGGCGCCCGGTACCGCCGGAACGCTGCCCGTTGAGCCAGGCCTACGCCAGCGGCGAGGTGATGGGGGGCTGGGAGACGGTGTTCCGGCACCGCTCCGGGCGACTGATCCCCGTGGCCGGCAGCATCCATCCCCTGAGCGAGAATTTCAGTGAAGCGGGCTCAGTGGTGGCCTTCCAGGACGTCTCCGAGCGCAACGCCATGGAGGCCCAGCTGCACTGGCAGGCGGAGCACGACGAGCTCACGGGCCTTTACAACCGTCGCTACCTGGAACGGGCCCTGGAGGCGGAGCAGGCCCGCTGCCAGGCCACCGGCCATCGCAGCGCCCTGCTGCTGCTGGACCTGGACCGCTTCAAGTACATCAACGACACCGCCGGCCACCCGGTGGGCGACAGCCTGCTGGTGGAGGTCTCCCACCGGCTGCGGGCCCACCTGGGCGAAGGCCCGGTGCTGGCGCGCCTGGGCGGCGACGAGTTCGCCGTGATCCTGCCCCAGACCGACCCGCAGGCGCTGGAGAAGCTGAGCGGCGGCCTGCGGCGGCTGCTGCACGAGAGCACCTTCCGGGTGGGGGAGCGCAACTACCGGCTCAACCTGAGCATCGGCGCCGCCTGGCTGGGCAACGCCCGGGAGACCGCGGCCGACGTGCTGGCCAGTGCCGACATCGCCTGCCATGCCGCCAAGCGCGCCGGGCGCAATCAGTTCCATGTCTACGATCCGAACCGGGACGAGCGCGCCTTCATGGGCCGGGACCTGGCCTGGGCCGACCGGCTGCGGGAGGCCCTGCAGCAGAGCCAGTTCCAGCTCCATTACCAGCCCATCCTGCCGGTCATGCCCCAGACGACCAGCCGGGAACACTACGAGGTGCTGCTGCGCCTGGAGATCGCCCCGGAGGTGCTCACCCTGCCCGGCGACTTCATCCCGGTGGCGGAGCGCTTCGGCCTGATGCCGGAGATCGACGCCTGGGCCCTGGACCGGGCCCTGGCTGTACTGCGCGACCTGCACGGCCAGGGCCGCGAAGTGGTGTTCAACCTCAATCTCTCGGGCCGCACCCTGAGCGACATCCCCACCCTGGAGCGCATCCGCGATCAGGTGCTCGGCTCAGGCGTCGATCTCACCTGCCTGGTGTTCGAGATCACCGAGACCTGCGCCATCCTCAACCTGGCGGCGGCGCGCGCCTTCATCGACCGGCTGCGGGCACACGGGGTGCGCTTCGCCCTGGACGACTTCGGCACCGGCTTCTGCTCCATGTCGCACCTGAAGCAGTTGCCCGTGGACGTGGTCAAGTTCGACGGCCAGTTCGTCCGCGAACTGCACCTGGATGCCACCGACCGGGCCATGGTCGCGGCCATGAACGACATCGTGCATGCCATGGGCCTGAAGAGCGTGGCCGAATACGTGGAAGGCCCCGAGGTGCTGGCCTGCCTGCAGGCCATGGGCGTGGATTATGCCCAGGGCTTCTACCTGGGCGAGCCCGCGCAGACGCCTGTGCCGCCCGCCAGGGGTGTGGAGATGCAGCCCGGGGCGGCTCCCGGCCGGGTCATTGCGGCGCCGAAACGCCCGTTGCACTGATGGGGCGATTCAAAATTCAAGATTCAAAATTCAAAGGGAAGGCGCAAAAGACGCGTGCCCCTACCTTTGAATTTTGAATCTTGAATTTTGAATCCTCCTACTCCACCCATTCCCTCGGCTTGAGGAAATGCTCATACAGCCGCGCCTCCGGCGTGCCCGGTTCCGGCTGCCAGTTGTAGCGCCAGCGCACCAGGGGCGGCAGGGACATGAGGATGGACTCGGTGCGCCCGCCGGACTGCAGGCCAAACAGGGTGCCCCGGTCGTAGACCAGGTTGAACTCCACATAGCGGCCCCGTCGGTAGAGCTGGAAGTCCCGCTCCCGCTCCCCGTAGGGGGTGTCCTTGTGCCGCGCCACGATGGGCAGGTAGGCATCCAGGTAGTGATCTCCGATGCTTCGCATGAAGGCGAAGCTCTTCTCGAAGCCCCACTCGTTGAGGTCGTCGAAGAACAGACCGCCCACGCCCCGGGGCTCGTTGCGGTGCTTGAGGAAGAAGTACTCGTCGCACCACTGCTTGTAGCGGGGGTAGACCTCCGGGCCGAAGGGCTCGCAGGCTGACTTCGCCACCCGGTGCCAGTGCACGCAGTCCTCGTCCTCGCCGTAGTAGGGGGTCAGGTCGAAGCCGCCGCCGAACCACCAGATGGGCTCGGCACCCTCCTTCTCGGCGATGAAGAAGCGCACGTTGGCGTGGGAAGTGGGCACGTAGGGGTTGCGCGGATGGATCACCAGGGACACGCCGGTGGCCTGGAAACGCCGGCCCGCCAGTTCCGGGCGATGGGCGGTGGCCGAGGGCGGCAGGCTGGCACCGGTCACATGGGAGAAATTGATGCCCGCCTGTTCGAACACCGCACCCTCGGTGAGCACCCGACTGCGCCCGCCGCCGCCCTCCTCCCGGGTCCAGCTGTCCTCCTTGAACTCAGCCGCGCCATCGGCCCCGGCGATGCCCTGGCAGATGCGGTCCTGCAGACCGGTGAGGTAGTCGATAACGGGTTCGATGCGGGCTTGTTCTGTCATATCGGGTTTTGTCTCTCTTTTCGGCGTGGATGCCCAGCAACGGGGCTTGCTCGTTGACATGTCTGGCAATGCTTGGCCTGTGGGTTGTGTCTGTCCCGCTCCCAGGCAAGGGTATAGCCGCAGCACCTTCCTGTCTCCCCCTCATCAGGGAGACCGCCAGCGGGACAACCTCCTCCAGCAACAGGCGATTGAGCTAGGCCCGCGCCGGGTCCGGATCCGGCACACAGCCATGGGCCTCGATGCCCCGCACGTAGTCCTCGGGCACGTCAAGGAACCGGGCACCGGCAACGATCAGGTCCCGGTACCAGTCGTAGGGCACGGCAGCGGTGTCGATGCGCTCCGGCAGGGCCAGGTAGCGCAGCAGGCTCACGGCAGCAGCACCGCCTGCCCCTCCACCCGCACCGGCACGGGCGACAGGGACTGGCGCTTGCAGGGCCCGGCCACGCACAGGCCGTCCTCGATGCGGAACAGGGCGCCGTGGGTGGCACAGACGATCAGCGCACCCTCGTCGTCCAGGAACTGGTGGTCCTGCCACTCCAGGGGCGTGCCCCTGTGCGGACAGCGGTTGAGATAGGCGCGCACGGTCCTGCCCTGACGCACCACGAAGATGCCCACGGGTCCCTCGCCCAGGTCCACGGTCAGCCCCAGGGCGCCGGTGGCCTCCAGGTCCTTGAGATGGCACAGGGGCTTCACGACGCACCCCCCAGACCGTCCAGGCCCGCCTGGCCCACCTTGCGTCCGGCCAGGCGCACGGCGAAGTCCAGCGCCTCGGGCACGGTGCGCCCGGAGGCCAGGCCGTGGATAAGACCCGCGTTGAAGGTGTCCCCGGCCCCCAGGGTGTCCACCACCCGGGGCGGGGCCACAGCGGGGACGTGGTGCAGCCGCCCCGCCCCGTCCCGGGCCCAGGCCCCGGCCTCGCCCCAGGTACACACCAGGATGGTCTTGCGGCAGCGCCCGCCCATGTCCCTGAGAAACGCCTCGGCGGACTCGAAGCCCCGGCCCCGGGCAAAGGGCCGGGAGAACAGGATCACGTCGGGCAGGCCGAACAGCCGGTCCACCCCCGGGCGTTCCTTCTCCACCTCCAGGGACACCGGCTGATCCACCAGGCGTTCGCGCAGGGTGCGCAGCATGGCACCGGTGATGAAGCCGTCCCGGGCCTCCAGGTGCACCCAGTCCATGCGCTCCACGGGCACCCCCGCCAGGTGCGCGGCGTCCAGTTCCGGCAGATCCCGGTAGTGGACGATAGTGCGCGAACCGTTCCGGGCATTGACGGTGATGTAGGAGCAGGGGGTGCGCCCCTCGCGCCAGGCGCAGTGCTCCAGACCGATGCCCCGTGCGCTGAGCAGACCCGCCAGGCGCTCGCCGTCGGGCTCCCGGGCCAGCACCGCCGCCAGGTCGACCCGGTGACCCAGCTGCGAGAGCACCCAGGCGCTGTTGGCGGCGTTGCCGCCGGGCACCACCCGCTGGGCGCTGGCACGCAGCTCCTCGTCCTCGGCCGGGTACTGGTCCACGGTGTTGACGATATCCAGGGTGGCGATGCCGATGGCGAGGATGTGGGACATGGGGCGTGTGGTTGTGGGCGGGGGAACGGGGGCTTAACCTACCATGAAGTTCTCATCCGTGTAGCCACCCTTCAAGCCCATCCCAGCCATGAGCCACTTTGACACCCCGGAACTGGCCGAAGCGGCCTTCTACGATGCCTTCGAACGGGCCGACCTGGACGCCATGCGTGCCGTCTGGGCGGACGACAAGGGCATCTGCTGCATCCACCCGGGCGGCGAGCGCCTGGACGGGGTGGCGGCGGTGATGGACAGCTGGGCCTCGATACTCGCCGGCGGACCGGTGCTGCGTTTTCGCCTCAGCGACCGGCGGGCGCGGGTGAGTGGCGATCTGGCCGTGCACATCCTGCGGGAGAACCTCTACGTGGACGGTGCCCTGCGGGGCGTGGCCCTGGCCACCAATGTCTATCGCCGGGACGAGTCGGGCTGGCACATGATCCTGCACCACGCCGTCGCCGACCCCAGCCCGCCACAGGTGGAACCGCCCGCGCCCGGCGGGATCCACTGATGCCCCAGCGCTACGCCACCCCGGACGAGGCGGAAGCCGCCTACTACGCCGCCTTCCAGGCGGCGGACCTGGACGCCATGATGGACGTGTGGCTGGAGCACCCGGACATCGTCTGCATGCATCCCGTCGGCGGACACCTGCTGCGCGGCTACCCGGCGGTGCTGGAGGGCTGGCTGCACGTGTTCGCCCGGGAACTGGACATCAAGCTGGAGCTCAAGCACGTGGTGCGCACCGTCACCGCGGATCTGGCTGTGCACAGCGGCGAGGAGCACATCACCCGCTCGGGCGACACCGGGGTGAGCGGCATCATCCGGGTCACCAACGTCTACCAGCGCACCCTGGACGGCTGGCGCATGGTGCAGCACCACGCCTCCCCCGGACCCCGGGAACCCCACGTGGAGGCACCGCCGGACTTCCTGGCGGGCGGCGGCGGGAATCGCACGCATTAAGGCAGTGGCTAGTTGTAAGTGGCTAGTGGCTAGTCTCAAGTGGCAAGGGAAACCACCCTCACCCCGACCCTCTCCCTGAGGGAGAGGGGGTTTTCCCTTGCCACTTGAGACTAGCCACTAGCCACTGCCGTTATTGCTGCGCCGTTCAGGCTCGGGCCTGGGGAAGCGCCACATCAGGATCAGCAGCAGCGGCAGGCCCACCAGGGCCAGGCCTGCGGTCATGGCGAAGAACACCACCCAGTCGCCGTCCAGCTGGTCCACCATCCAGCCGCTGGAGGCGGACAGCCAGATGCGCGCCAGGTTGCCCAGGGACGCCAGCAGGGCGTACTGGGTGGCGGTGTAGACCACGTTGGTGAGGCTGGAGAGGTAGGCCACGAAGGCGACGGTGGCCAGCCCCCCTGTGAAGTTGTCACTCATCACCGCGATCTTGAACACGGTCATGTCGTGCCCGGACATGGCCAGCCAGGAGTAGGTGAGGTTGGTGCTGGCGGCGGCGAAGCCGGCGAGGAACAGGGACTTCATCACCCCCAGGCGGTAGACCAGGTAACCCCCCACCAGGATGCCGAAGGCATTGGCGGCCAGGCCGTAGACCTTGGAGACGTTGGCGATGTCCGTGAGGGAGAAGCCCATCTCCCGGTAGAACACCCCGGACATGCGCCCCAGCATGGCATCGCCGAACTTGAACACGAAGATGAACACCAGGATCAGCACCCAGCCGTCCCGGCGCATGAAGTCGGCAAACGGCGCCACCACCGCGCCGTAGAGCCAGGCGGCCAGGTCCGCCAGGCGTCCGCGCAGCCAGTGCAGGTGGTGCAGGCGCTCGGAGACCCGCCGTTCCCGGGCCAGGGTCTCCTCGGTGGGCCGGGCCCTGGGCTCTGGTGAGACCAGGATGGCGATCACGCCGATGCCAATGGCCAACGCCAGTACCCCGTAGGCCACGTTCCAGCCCAGGCTCGCGGCCAGGTACAGGCCGCCCGCGCCACCCACCAGGGTGCCGCCCAGGTGCCAGCCCCAGATGGCGGCCGCCGAACCGGCGCCGTACTGGTGGGGCTCCAGCACGTCGATGCGGTAGGCGTCGATGACGATGTCCTGGGTGGCGGAGACGAAGGCCACGAACAGGGCTGCCAGGGCCACGGCCATGAGGTTGCCGGAGGGATTGGTGAGCGCCATCAGGCCGATGGCCAGGATCAGCCAGCCCTGGGCGAACAGGGCCCAGCCGCGCCGGCGCCCGAAACGGGCCGTGAGCCAGGGCAGACGCATGCGGTCCACCAGCGGCGCCCACAGGAAGTTGATGGCATAGGGGGTGGTGGCCAGGGCGAACAGGCCGATGTCCGTGCGGCTGACGCCTTCGTCCCGCAGCCAGATGGACAGGTTGCTGAACACCAGTGGCGCCGGCAGGCCCGAGGAAAACCCCAGCGCCAGCAACGTGAGCATGCGCCGGTCGTAGTAGACCCTGAGACTCTCAAGCCAGGCGTTCATGGTCGATGTTGTTACCTATCAAGGGATTCGCCCCAGAGACGCCGAGGTGCAGAGACTGCAAAAGACGGGACAGGATTTACATGATTAACAGGATTTGAGCCAAGTCTTTCAGTTTGTTTGAAATCCTGTAAATCCTGTTAATCCTGTCCAATTGATTTTCTCTGCGCCTCCGCGGCTCTGCGGCAAATCCTTCAGAGATCCGGCGGAAACGGCAGATCGTAATCCATGCTCAGCGGTGCGTGGTCGGAGAAACGCTGCTCGGTATAGATGCTCGCCGAACGGATCTTGTCCTTGAGACCCGGCGTGACCACCTGGTAATCCAGGCGCCAGCCCACGTTCTTGGCCCAGGCCTGGCCCCGGTTGGACCACCAGGTGTACTGGTCCGGTTCCGTGTTGACCACCCGGAAGGCATCCACCCAGCCCAGCTCGTCGAACAGGGTGTCCAACCAGGCGCGCTCCTCGGGCAGGAAGCCGGAGTTCTTCTGGTTGCTCTTCCAGTTCTTCAGGTCGATGGGCTTGTGGGCAATGTTCCAGTCGCCGCACACGATGTATTCCCGGCGCTTGCGCCTCAGGGCCTTCATGTGGCCGAGGAACAGATCCATGAAGCGGAACTTGGCGGACTGGCGTTCCTCGCTGGAGGAACCGGAGGGCAGGTACAGGGAGATCACCGACAGATTGCCAAACTGGGCCTCGATGTAGCGCCCTTCCTGGTCGAACTCCTCGGAACCGAGCCCGGTGATGATGCGATCCGGCCTGCTGCGGCAGTACAGGGCCACACCGCTGTAGCCCTTCTTTTCCGCATCGTAGTAGTAGGTGCTGTAACCCTCCGGCCAGAAGGTCTGATCCCCCAGCTGGTGTTCCTGGGCCTTGGTCTCCTGGATGCAGACCACGTCCGCGTCCTGATCCTTGAGCCAGTTGAAGAAGCCCTTGCGGGCGGCGGAACGGATGCCATTGGCATTGAGGGTGATGATGCGCATGGCTGCGCAGCTTACTGGCACCGGGCCGGCAGGGAAAGTCGCCACGCCCCCCTTGTACCTTTGCCCTTCTACCTTGTACCTTCCACCCCATGAAAACCTACCAGTCCGAATTTCTCGCCTTCTGCCTGGAGCGCGGCGTGCTGCGCTTCGGTGAATTCACCCTCAAGTCCGGCCGGGTCAGCCCGTATTTCTTCAATGCGGGCCTGTTCAACACCGGTTCCGACCTGGCCCGGCTGGGGCGCTTCTACGCCCAGGCCATCAGCGAGTCTGGGGCGCAGTTCGACATGCTGTTCGGCCCCGCTTACAAGGGCATCCCGCTGGCCGCCGCCACCGCCATCGCGCTGGCCGAGCACCACGACCGCGACCTGCCCTGGTGCTTCAACCGCAAGGAGGCCAAGGACCACGGCGAGGGCGGTTCCCTGGTGGGCGCGCCGCTCACCGGCCGGGTGCTGATCGTGGATGACGTGATCACCGCCGGCACCGCCATCCGCGAATCCGTGGACATCATCCGTGCCGCCGGCGCCGAGCCCGTGGGCGTGGTCATCGCGCTCAACCGCCAGGAACGGGGCAAGGGCGAACACTCGGCCATCCAGGAAGTGGAGGCGGAATACGGCCTCAAGGTGATCAACATCGCCTCCCTGGGGGATCTCATCGAGTTCATGCGCGAGCAGGGCGGCCTGGACGAACACCTTAAGGCCGTGGAGGCATACAGGGCACAGTACGGCGTTTAGGAAGGCGCCAGAGGCGAGTTGCTAGAGGCAAGAAAGGACCTTCAAACGCCGCGCAATCGTCTCAGCCACCACACCAGGGCGAAGCCCAGCAGCACACCGGCGCCGTTGGCCAGCATGTCCAGCCATTCGAAGCTGCGGCTCGGGGTGAGGTGCTGGGCCAGCTCGATGGCCACGCCCAGGGCGAATACCCCCGGCAACACCCGCCATACCCGTTGCGGATAGGCCAGCAGGCCCGCCAGGGTCAGCACGGCATAGCCCAGCAGGTGGCCCGCCTTGTCCGACAGGCCCGTGTCGGGGATGTGGGCGGCGGGCATGAGACTGCCCGCGATCAGCAGCAGCACCGTACTCCAGAAGACGAGCCGGCGCACCCCCGTCCAAGAGGCGTCGAACAGCAGCCGGTAGGCGAGGTTTCGGTGCGGCATTATTTCAGGATCAGGCTCAGGCCCACCAGCAGGGTCACCGCCTCGAAGGCGCGCTTGATCCAAAGGTTGCCGTGGCGGATGCCCAGGCTCGCCCCCAGGTAACCGCCGATCAGCGAGCCCGCGATCAGGGCCGGCAGCCAGCTCCAGCGGATCTCCCCGAGCACGCCCAGCACCAGGGCACCGGTACCGTTCCAGAAGATGCCCACCAGCACCAGCGTGTAGGCCACGGCGCGCTTGTAGTCCAGGCCGAACCAGTACACCAGCCACAGGGTGCAGAACAGCCCGGTACCGGAGGTGAGCGAGCCGTTCAGCACCCCGATCAGGAACAGCCCGACACCGCCCAGCAGGTAACCCCGCCGGCTGCGATTTCGCGGCAGATAATCCTGTCCCAGCCCGGGGCTCAGCACCGAATAGAGCCCAAGCCCCATGGTCAGCAGGCCCAGGGCGATTTCCGCTGCCCTTTCAGGCACCTGCAGGATAAAACTGGCGCCGATCATCACCCCGGGCAGACCGGTGATCAGGATGAAGCCTGTAAAGCGGCGCTCGAGTGTGTTTTCCTTGAGGTGGCGCAGGGTTGCGCCCAGGCCCAGCGCGACACTGGCGACCTTGTGGGTAGCCAAAGCCACGCCAAAGGGCAGGCCGAGAAAGATCAGTGCCGGCAACTGCACCAGTCCCGCACCGCCACCGGACAGGGCGGAGAGCAGGTTGGCCATCAGGGCGATGACGAACAGCAGGGTCTGGTCCAGAATAGACAAGGTGCAGGGACGCCAGGCTAGGAATCAGGAGTTCGCGCCCCGCAATCCTGCAGGGCGCGAGAGAGCGTAACACAGGGGTAACCATGAACGTTGTACGCAACATGCTGATCGTCGGGAGCCTAGCGGCCCTCATGGCGGCAACCGCCGCCCAGGCCCAGATGTACCGCTGGACCGACGAGCATGGCGTCGTGCATTACACCGATTCACCGCCGCCCGAGGCCGCGCGCCAGGAACGCCGCGTGATCGACGATCGCGGCATCACGGTGCGTACCCTGGAGCGGGCGCGCACCGAGGAAGAACTGGAGCAGCAGCGCCAGGAACAGGCACGCGCCGAGGCGGAGCGCCAGGCCCGTGAGGAACAGGAACGCCGAGACCGCGTGCTGCTGCAAAGCTTCGGCACCGAGCGTGAACTCCTCAACGCCCGGGACGACCGCCTGGCCATGGTGGACAGCCAGATCAGCATCACCCGCGAGAAGATCCGCACCCTGGAACAGCAGCAGACGAACCTGGAAGAACGGCGCCGCCGGCTTGCCGCCCAGGAGCGCGAGATTCCGGAAGGCCTGGAACAGGACATCGCCTCCACCCAGCGCCAGATCCTGGTACAGCAACGGCACCTGGAAGAACGTCAGCTGGAACGGGAGCGGCTGGTGGAACAGTTCGACGCCGATCTCAAGCGCCTGCGGGAACTCAAGGCGGCGGGAAGGTGATCACTGCGATTTAAAGTTCAAGATTCAACATTCAAAGGAATTGCCCCAGCTTTGAATCTTGAATTTTGAATTTCCCCATTCAACTCCGGATCAGCGTGCCCACGCCCTTGTCCGTGAACAGCTCCAGCAGCACCGCGTGCTCCACCCGCCCGTCGATGATGTGGGCGGTCTTCACGCCGGAATTCACCGCATCCAGGGCGCAGCGGATCTTCGGGATCATGCCGCCGTGGATGGTGCCGTCGGCGATCAGTTCGTCCACCTGCCGGGCGGTCAGCCCGGTGAGCAGCTTGCCCTGTGGATCCAGCACGCCGCTGGTGTTGGTGAGCAGGATGAGTTTCTCCGCGCCCAACACCGTGGCCATCTTGCCCGCCACCAGGTCCGCGTTGATGTTGTAGGCGGTGCCGTCTTCGCCCACGCCGATGGGGGCGATCACCGGGATGAAGTCCCCGGAATCCAGCATGTGCACCACCGCCGGGTCGATGCCCGAGACCTCGCCCACGTGCCCCAGGTCGATGATCTCCGGGGCGTCGGCGTTCTCGGTGGCGCGAACGTGGGCCAGGCGCCGGGCATGGATCAGGCCGCCGTCCTTGCCGGTGAGCCCCACGGCACGGCCACCGTAGCGGTTGATGAGATTGACGATCTCCTTGTTCACCAGCCCGCCCAGCACCATCTGCACCACGTCCATGGTCTCGCTGTCGGTCACCCGCAGCCCGTCCACGAATCGCGATTCCTTGCCGAGCCGTTCCAGCAGCTTGCCGATCTGCGGCCCGCCCCCGTGCACCACCACCGGATTGAGGCCCACCTGCTTGAGCAGCACGATATCCCGGGCAAACCCCTGCTTGAGGTTTTCGTCCACCATGGCGTTGCCGCCGTACTTGATGACGATGGTCTTGCCGGAGAAGCGCTGGATGTAGGGCAGCGCCTCGATGAGGACGCGGGCGGTGGTGGTGGCGGATTGCTGGTTCATAAATCTTCGTTAGCCTGTGAGGGATGCCGACGCTTGGCGGCCATTGTAAAAGAGAAGTAGGGACAGAAGTGCGAAGTGTGAATTGGGAAGTCGGAAGTAAACCACAACTTCTCACTTCCCAATTCACACTTCCTACTTCCTACTTCAGCTCAGTGCCTCCCGGAGGAGCCGAACCCCCCCTCCCCCCGGTGGCTCTCCTCGAAGGACTCCACCACCTGAAACTCCGCCTGCACCACGGGCACGATCACCAGCTGGGCGATGCGCTCGCCGGCCTGGATCACGAAGGGCTCGCGGCCCCGGTTCCAGCAGGAGACGAACAGCTGGCCCTGGTAGTCGGAGTCGATCAGGCCCACCAGGTTGCCCAGCACGATGCCGTGCTTATGGCCCAGGCCCGAACGGGGCAGGATCATGGCCGCCAGTCCCGGATCGGCGATATGGATGGCGATGCCCGTGGGGATGAGCTGGGTATCGCCCGGCGCCAGCGTGAGCGGCCCTTCCACGCAGGCGCGCAGGTCCATGCCGGCGGAACCGGGGGTCGCGTGGGTGGGCAGGGGGATCTCCTTGCCGATGCGGGGGTCGAGGATTTTGACGTCGATCTTCATAAGTCCCATTCAAAATTTAAGATTCAAAATTCAAAGGAGACGGGTTCAGGGGATGCAATGAGATTCATCGAGCGAGCGCTCAACCCTTTGAATCTTGAATATTGAATCTTGAATTCGCCTCATTCGCCTCTCCCATGCGCTCCGCGATCACCGCCACCAGCTGCCGCGCCAGCCGCTCCTTGGGCTGGCGTTCCAGTGTCGTGCCGCCGCCGGGCCAGAGCAGGGTCAGGGCATTCTCGTCCACGTCAAATCCCTGGCCGTTGGAGACATCGTTGGCCGCGATCAGGTCCAGGCCTTTCTTCATCAGCTTGGTGCGGGCGTGGCGCTCCAGGTCCCGGGTCTCGGCGGCAAAGCCGACGGTGAACGGACCCCCGGGCAGGGCGGCCACCGTGGCCAGGATGTCGGGATTGCGTTCAAGCGCGAGGCTCAGGTGCTCGGCCTGCTTCTTGATCTTGTGGGTCTCCACCGAGGCGGCGCGGTAGTCGGCCACGGCTGCGGCGGCCACGAACACGTCGGCCGCACCGGCCCGGGCCATGACCGCCTCCAGCATCTGGGCAGCGGTCTCCACCCGCACCGCCTCGACCCCCTCGGGCACAATCAGGGCCGTCGGGCCGGTGACCAGGGTCACCCGGGCGCCCGCCTCACGGGCGGCGCGGGCCACCGCGTAGCCCATCTTGCCGGAACTGCGGTTGCTGAGATAACGCACCGGGTCCAGGGGCTCACGGGTGGGGCCGGCGGTGACCAGCACCTGCAGGCCGGCCAGGGCGCCGGTGGCGAACACCGCCTCCAGGCCCGCGACCAGCTCCGGCACCTCCAGCATGCGACCCTCGCCGGTCTCGCCGCAGGCCTGGCTGCCCGATCCCGGACCCAGCAGGCGCACACCCCGCTCGGCCAGGGTCTGCACATTGGCCCGGGTGGCGGGGTTGGCCCACATGGCCTGGTTCATGGCCGGTGCCACGCACAGGGGCGCGCGGCTGGCCAGGCACAGGGTGGACAGCAGCTCATCGGCCTGACCCTGGGCCAGGCGCGCCAGAAAATCCGCCGTGGCCGGGGCCACCAGGATGGCGTCCGCCCAGCGGGCCAGCGCGATGTGGTCCATGCCTGCCTCCGCCTCCGGGTCGAACAGGGCGGTACGCACCGGCTGCCCGGACAGGGCCTGGAAGGTGAGCGGCGTGACAAACTCCGTGGCGGAGCGGGTCATCACCACCCGCACCTCCGCCCCGGCATCGCGCAGCCGCCGGGTCAGCTCGCAGGCCTTGTAGGCCGCGATGCCGCCGGTGACCCCGAGCAGGATGCGTTTCTGGGCAAGCGTGGACATCCCACCAGTCTATGGCCGGGCGGCGGGTTTGGGAACCTTGGTTTGTTGGCCTGAAAGTCAAAAGCCGGAACGCAAAGGGCGCAAAGGTCTCGCAAAGGACGCGAAGGAAAATCTTGAGATGGAAAAAACCATGGCGCCGTTCGCGAAAACCTTCGCGTGCCACGTGGTTCGCTGTCAGGCTTTTAAACCCAGGCACCCGATCAGGTATGCTGCGCGCATATCCGATCCGGCGCCCCCCATGAGCTACGCCTACCCGCCCCGCTTCCAGCAGACCCGCTGGACCATCTACTCCCTGCTCATCCTGGCCTACATGCTGGTGTTCTTTCACCGCATGGCGCCGGGCGTGGTGGCCGGGGACCTGTCCGCCGCCTTCGGCATCAGCGCCGCCGCGCTGGGTTCCCTGGCGGCCATGTATTACTACATCTACACCGCCATGCAGATCCCCGCCGGCGTGCTGGCGGACACCCTGGGGGCCCGCTACGCGGTGATGCTGGGCAACCTGGTCGCCGGGGTGGGCTCCATCACCTTCGGCCTGGCGGAGACCTTCGCGGTGGCGAGCACGGGCCGCTTCCTGGTGGGGCTCGGGGTCTCGGTGGTGTTCGTGGGGCTCATGAAGAGCAACAGCGTGTGGTTCAGCGAGCGCAACTACGGCACCATCAGCGGCGTCACCCTGCTGCTGGGCAACCTGGGGGCCATCGCCGCCACCGGCCCCCTGGCCCTGGTGCTGGTGCACTACGAATGGCGCAGCGTGTTCGTGGCCCTGGGCGTGGTGGCGATCGGGCTGGCCCTGGCCTCCTGGTGGAAGGTGCGCAACCGCCCCGAGGATCTGGGCTTTCCCTCGGTGCGCGAGATGGAAGGCCTGCCCGCCCACGCGCCGCGCCAGCAGCACTGGCTCCGGGATCTGAGGGATGTGATCGCCCACCGGCGCCTCTGGCCCGGCTTCGTCTACGATTTCGGGGTGACCGGCTCCCTGTTCGGCTTCGTGGGCCTGTGGGCCATCCCCCTGCTGCGGGACGTGCACGGCCTGAGCCGCGGCGATGCCTCCGGCTACACCACCGCCGCCATGGTCGCCTTCGCCCTGGGCTGCCTGGTGGCGGGCAGCTTCTCCGACCGCCTGGGCCGGCGCCGTCCGGTGCTCACCGGCGGGGCACTGGCCTATGCATCCGTCTGCGCCGCCTTCCTGTTCCTGCCCTGGGGCCCGGGCGCCTCCGGCTACCTCCTGTTCACCGCCCTGGGCCTGTCCGCCGGCTGTTTCGTGGTGGCCTACGCCCAGGCCAAGGAGGTCACCGCCCCCGCCCTCTCCGGCATGGCCATCGCCCTGGTGAACACCGGCCTGTTCCTCGGCGCCGCCCTGTTCCAGCCCCTGTTCGGCTGGGTGCTGGACCTGGGCTGGGACGGGCAGACGGTCGCCGGCGTGCCGGTCTACGGCCTGGCCGACTACCGACACGGCCTCCTGCTGCTGCTCGGCTTCGCCGGCCTGGCGGTGCTCGCCAGCCTGTTCTTCACCGAGACCCGCTGCCGGAACATCACCGTCAAAGGCTGATTCAAAGTTGCAGATTCAAGATTCAAAGAAGGGCTGGACATGCCCCTTTGAATCTTGAATATTGAATATTGAATATCGCATATGGAGGTGCGTTCATGCCCATCACCGACTGGCCCGCCGACGAGCGTCCGCGGGAGAAGCTCCTGAGCCGCGGCGCGGCGGCCCTGTCCGATGCCGAACTGCTGGCCATCTTTCTGCGCACTGGCGTGGCCGGCAAGACCGCCGTGGATCTCGCCCGGGAACTGCTGTCGCGATTCGGCGGCCTGCGCCCGCTGTTGCAGGCAGACCTTGTCAGCTTCTCTTCTGCCCGGGGCTTGGGCTCGGCCAAGTACGCCCAGCTCCAGGCCGTGCTGGAGATGGGCCGCCGGCACCTCTCTGAAAGCCTTGCCCGGGGCGATGCCCTCACCAGCCCCGACGACACCCGCCGTTTCCTCGCGGCGCGCCTGCGGGACTACCCCTTCGAGGTGTTCGCCTGCCTGTTCCTGGACAACCGCCACCGGGTGATCGCCTTCGAGGAGCTTTTCCGGGGCACCATCGACGGCGCCAGCGTGCATCCCCGGGAGGTGGTACGCCGGGCGCTGGCCCACAACGCCGCCGCGCTGATCCTGGCCCACAACCATCCCTCCGGCGTGGCCGAGCCCTCGCGCTCAGACGAGGCCATCACCCGGCGCCTGCGCGAGGCCCTGGCCCTGGTGGACATCCGGGTGCTGGATCACGTGGTGGTGGGGGATTCGCTGGTGTCCTTTGCCGAGCGGGGCTTGCTCTAGCCCGAATAACACACCAGCCACCTAGCGCGATGCCTGCCGTCTCTCGACCTGCCTCGCTGAGCCATAGGGCGGGCCGTGCCCGCCTGCTGACCACAAACCTGCGGGTAACGGCGGGCATGGCCCGCCCTATGGTGACGCTTCTTCTGGAAGACGGCGGCCAGCGTTCTGGCCCAGGCTGACTTGCACTGTGCTTCAGTGCTGCCTGACCCGGCTGCGCCCGGTCTCCAGAAAACCCAAGAGATCGCTGGCCGGCATGGCGCGGGAGTGGAGCCAGCCCTGGTAGGCGTCGCAACCCAGGCCGTCCAGGAAGCTGAGCTGCGCTTCGGTCTCCACGCCCTCGGCCACCACGCGCAGGTCCAGGCTGTGACCCAGTTGCACGATGGCGCGCAGGATCATGTCCGCCTGACGGCCGCTGCCGATGTCCTGCACGAAGGAGCGGTCGATCTTGAGCCGGTCGATGGGCAGGTCCTTCAGATAGGCCAGGGAAGAATAGCCCGTGCCGAAGTCATCCAGGGCGATGCTCACGCCCAGGGCCTTGAGCCCTTGCAGCTGCTGGCTGGCCAGGCCCACGTCCGCCATGGCCACGGTCTCGGTGACCTCCACATCCAGGCGATCGGGCGACGCACCACTGGCCTTAAGGGCGGCGCGCAGCTTGTCCACCAGGTCCTGCTGGCGGAACTGCATGGCGGACAGGTTGATGGACACCCGCAGGGACAGGCCCTGGGCCGCGAAACGTGCCGCCTGCTCGCAGGCCGCGCGCAGCACCCAGTCGCCCAGGGGTACGATCAGGCCGTTGGCCTCGGCGGCGGGCACAAAACGCGCCGGCGAGACCGGACCCAGCTCCTCGTCATGCCAGCGCAGCAGGGCCTCGGCCCCGATGATCTCGCCGCTGGCCACGTCCACCAGGGGCTGGTAATGCAGCTGGAAGCGCTCCTGTGCCAAGGCACACTTGAGGCGTTCCACCAGACGCTGTTCCTCGTGCACCTGGCTATCAAGCCGCTCGGAGAAGAAGGCGTAGGTGTTGCGCCCGCTCTGCTTGGCCTCGTACATGGCCATGTCGGCATAGCGCACCAGGGTCTCTTCGTCGGTCCCGTCGTCGGGATACAGAGCGATGCCCAGGCTCGCGCTGGCATTGATCACATGCCCCTCGCGGATCTGGATGGGGCGCTCGAAGGTCTTGAGGATATTGCCAGCCACGGCGGCCAGATCGGTCTCCCGGCAGACGTCGGACAACAGGATGATGAATTCATCACCGCCGAACCGGGCGACGGTGTCTTCCCCGCGCAGCGACCCGGTGAGCCTGCGCGCCACCTCCTGCAGCACCGCATCACCCTCCAGGTGACCCATGCTGTCGTTGACCAGCTTGAAGTTGTCCAGGTCCAGCAACATAACCGCCACCTTGGTCCCATGACGCCCTGCGTGGGCCAGGGCCTGGGCCAGGCGATCGGCCAGCAAGAGGCGGTTAGGCAGGCCCGTCAGTTCATCGTGAGTGGCCTGGTGCCGAATGCGCTCCTCGTGGTCCCTGCGTTCGGTGATGTCCCGGATGAACGCGGTGACACGCTTGCCGGCTTCATCCTCGAAGGTGTTGAGGCTCACGTCCAGGGGAAACTCGCTGCCGTCCCGTCGCATGCCCACCAGGTCCGCGACCTTGCCCATGGCCCTGGGCCGCCAGTTCTCCATCAGGGACTCCCGGTGCGCCTCGTGCTGGGCCCGGTAGCGCTCGGGCATCAGACACTCCACCGGCCTGCCCACCAGTTCCTCCGCCGGGTAGCCGAACATGGCTTCCATGTTGCGGTTGGCCAGCAGGATCCGGCCCTGGGCGTCAGTGACGACCACGCCGTCCGGCGCGGTGTCCACCAGCTGGTGGTAGCGGCGCTCCCGCGCCTCGATCACCTGGCGGGCGGCCTCCAGCCGTTCCACCGGCCGGTGCACGCTCTCCAGGAACATGCCCCGGTAGATCAGCAGGTAGGCCATGACCTTGTAGACGTGTCCCAGCACGAACAGGGTATCGGTGAGATCCCGGTAGATCATGAAATACAGTTCGCTGGCGATGATGAGCACCAGGGCGCCCGCCAGCAGACCCATGCCGGAGCGACGCCGGATCTCCGGGTGCAGGGCCATGATGCCCAACGTCAGGACGTGCAGGGCGATGACCAGGGCCTCCAGGGACACCTTGAGGCCGGTCAGACCCTCGCCGGGCAGGAACAGGGCCGGCACCCAGTGGGGCCGCCAGATGCCCACGTAGGCCACGCCGGCCACCAGCACCAGCGCGCCGATCAGGAACAGGCGCCGGTGCACCCGCTCCTCGTGGCTGCTGGACGGTAGGATGACGTACAGCAGGATGGCCACGGCGGCCACCAGGCGCGCCGCCAGCCAGAAGATCAGGGTCTTGTGGGAGGTGTTGGGCGTGACCAGGTCCGGCATGCCCGGGTAGGCCATCAGGTGCAGGAAATCCAGCAGCCCCACCGCCAGAAAGGCACAGGCCAGCATCAGGGAGGCACAGGCGCGGTGTTCGTCGAGCACGTGATAGCCCACGGCGAACACCAGGATCGCCACTGCCACGGCGAACATCTCCACCGCCGTGTGGAAGGCCACCATGTGCCTGGCAGGAATCACCTGGGGCAGTTCCGCGCCCGTAAGCCACACCAGGATGGGGATCAACAGAAGGATCAGCAACGCCACTGCGGGGCCCAGGGCGAAGGGGCCCAGCGACAAGGCCGGCTTCAGGCTTGGTGGCATGTTGTCTCCCCAGGCATGCCCGGGACGGGCTGAACCTGTCCCGACACATGAAATCCATTTACCGACCCCCTGAATTTCGGGGGTTTTTTTCCAATCTTGCCCAAAAACCATATCGAATGGAATGTTTTGTCTGATCCGGGCCGCCCCCAGGCGACGCATGGTCGCTGCGGCCGGTCGAGCGGCCAGATGACGACAGGTATCAGCGCGGCGGCGGATCGGCGAGGAATCGCTCCGCCTCGCTCACCATGTCCCGGGACCCCACAAAGAACGGCACCCGCTCATGCAGGTCCACGGGCTTGCGCTCCAGGATGCGGCCAACCCCATCGCTGGCCCGGCCGCCGGCCTGCTCCGCCACGAAGGCGATGGGGTTGCACTCGTAGACCAGGCGCAGCTTGCCCTTGGGCGCCGCACCGGTGGGCGGGTAGATGAAGATGCCGCCCTTGAGCAGGTTGCGGTGGAAATCGGAGACCAGGGAGCCGATGTAGCGGGAGGTGTAGGGACGGCCGGTGGCCGGATCGTCCTTCTGGCAATGGCGGATGTAGGCCTTCACGCCCTCGGGAAAGTGCACGTGATTGCCCTCGTTGAGGGTGATGACCCGGTAGCTGCGGCCGTGGATGCTCATGCCGGTCTCTCCCGCTGATGACGGATGCGGCGCGCTGGCAGGTCCGGGACGGACACGTTCAGCGCCAACAAAAAGGGCAGCGGAGTGTCCCCCGCTGCCCTTTGAGTATAGGACCGTCCCGGATCAGGCCCTGATTTAACCCTTGCGTGGCTTGGACAGGGTCTTTCTCGGCGCCGGCTTGCGCGCGGCGGAGCCGGCGGGTCGCCTGGGTCCCTTGGGACCCCGTTTGTGCGCCTGGGCGGGGGATGGCTCGCCGAAGGGGCGCAGACCCAGCTTGCGGCCGCACACCCAGACCCCCTGCAGGTGCTTGAGCAGGGGGCGGGGCATGTCGGCGGGCAGGTCCACGGTGGTGGTCTCGTCGCCGATGTCGATGTGGCCGATGTACTGGCTGTCCAGACCCGCCTCGTTGGCGATGGCACCCACCAGGTTGCCGGGCTTCAGGCCGTGGGCATGACCCACGTCCACCACGAAGCGCTCCATGGCCACGTCGGGCTGGCCCTTGAGCGGCAGCGGCGCCTCCGAATGAGCGCCCGACTTGCGCGGCCTGGGCTTCTCCGCGCGGCCGGTGTCGCGCTCCGGGCGGGGCGTGAACTCGGCGCGGGGCGGCGGCGGGGCGCGTTCGTCCAGCAGTAGGGGCTCCTTGCCCTGGGCGAGCCGGGCCAGGGCGGCGGCGATCTCCAGGGGCTCTGCACCGGTCTCCTGCTGGTAGTCCGTCACCAGTTCCAGGAACGGCTCCAGGTCGTCGGAACCCAGTGCCTCGTTGATGCGTTCCTTGAAGCGGGCGATGCGCTGGGCGTTGACGTCGCCGGCGGTGGGCATGTGCATGGGCTCGATGGGCTGGCGGGTGGCCCGTTCGATGGCCTTGAGCATGCGTTGCTCCCGGGGCGCCACGAACAGGATCGCCTCGCCGGTGCGCCCGGCGCGGCCGGTGCGTCCGATGCGATGCACGTAGGATTCGGTGTCGTGGGGGATGTCGTAGTTCAGCACATGGCTGATGCGCTCCACGTCCAGGCCCCGGGCCACCACGTCGGTGGCCACCAGGATGTCCAGCTGGCCCTTCTTGAGACGCTCCACCACTCGCTCACGCTGGTTCTGGGGGACATCACCGTTCAGGGCCTCGCAGGCATGGCCCCGGGCGGTGAGCCGCTCGGCCAGCTCCACCGTCTCGGTCTTGGTACGCACGAAGATGAGCATGGCGTCGAAGGGCTCGGTCTCCAGCAACCGGGTGAGCGCATCCAGCTTGTGCAGCCCGCTGACCCGCCAGTAGCGCTGGCGGATGGTGGTGGCCGTGGTGGTGGCGGAACGGATGCGCACCTCGGCCGGCTCTTTCAGGTGGGTGTGGGCCACCCGGCGGATCACCTCGGGCATGGTGGCCGAGAACAGGGCCACCTGGCGGGAGGCCGGGGTCTGCTCCAGGATCCACTCCACGTCGTCGATAAAACCCATGCGCAGCATCTCGTCCGCCTCGTCCAGCACCAGGGTGCGCAGGGCGTCGAGCTTGAGGGTGCCGCGGCGCATGTGGTCCATGACGCGGCCCGGCGTGCCCACCACCACCTGGGCGCCCCGACTCAGCTGTTTGAGCTGGATGCCGTAAGGCTGGCCGCCGTAGATGGGCAGCACGTGGAAGCCGGGCAGGTGCCGGGCGTAGGTCTGGAAGGCCTCCGCCACCTGGATGGCCAGTTCGCGGGTGGGCGCCAGCACCAGCACCTGGGTGCGGTTGTCCTTGAGATCCAGGCGCGACAGGGCGGGCAGGGCGAAGGCGGCGGTCTTGCCGGTGCCGGTCTGGGCCTGGCCCAGCAGGTCGCGTCCGGCCAGCAGCGGCGGGATGCCCTCGGCCTGGATGGGCGTGGGCGCTTCATAGCCCGTATCGGTCAGGGCCTTCAGAACGGCGGGGTTCAGGCCAAGGGCGTCAAAGCCGGCCACGGTGTCATTGTCGGTATTCAATTTGAGGTGATCCAGGGGGCGCGGAAGCGCCGCGATGATGGGAAGACTGGGGACATTATAGGGGGTTCGGCGCCCGTTTGCCGGGGCTTTTGACGCCGTGGATGGGTTGGGCCACACTCGCGGGGTTTGGTTCAACCCCTGATAACAATAATCCGGCTCGGTGGAGGTACGGGATGACATACGGCATGGCGGAAGACCTGGGCAAACTCATCCTGCGCGTCAGCCTCGGCGTGCTGTTCCTGATGCACGGCATCCACAAGATCTTCAACGGCGTGAGCGGCATCGAGGGCATGCTCCAGGGTGTCGGCCTGCCCGGTTTCATCGCCTACGGCGTGTACGTGGGCGAGGTGCTGGCGCCGATCCTGGTGATCCTCGGCTGGCACGCCCGCATCGGCGCAGCGCTGATCGTCTTCACCATGGTGGTGGCCATCGCCCTGGCCCATCCCCACCAGCTGTTCGACCTGACCCGCCACGGCGGCTGGGCCCTGGAACTGCAGGGTCTGTTCCTGTTCGGTGCCGTGGCCATCGCGTTCATGGGGCCGGGCAGACTGAGCGTCAACAACAGGTAAGGAAGGGGATAGGCGTGAGGTGATAGGTGTGTAGTTGGACAGGTTGCCTTGCCGACGCCTCACGCCTCACGCCTCACGCCTCACAATCGATAAAACCCTTTCTCCTGACTGGTCGCCCCGCGCAAGGTACACACCTTCGCCGCGAATCCGGCGGCACGATCCAGGATCTCCTCCCAATCCCAGCCGTGCATCAGGCCCATGAGCGTCACGGCGCTGAAGGCGTCGCCCGCGCCCACGGTGTCCACCAGACCGTCCACGGGGGGCGCGCTTCGGGACAACATGCGTCCCTCGCGGCTCACCACCAGGGCGCCCTCCGCTGCGCGGGTGACGATCAGTGCAGCCAGATCGAAGCGTTGCAGGCAGTGCCACGCCTTTGATTTCAGCCCCTCGCCATCGTCTTTGACCAGGGCATCCAGTTCCTGCTCGTTGAGCTTGACCCAGGTGGCGCCTTGCATGAGTTCGTGGACACCGCGCGCATCCCACCAGGGCGCACGCAGGTTCACGTCCAGGAACACCCTTGCGCGAAGATGCTCGCGCAGAGCGAGCAACGTGTCGCGGGATTGCCGCTGACGCAGCGCCAGGCTGCCGTGATAGAGGATGGCCTGTTCACGCCCCGCCACGGCCTTGAGGGCCGGTTCACGGGCGATATGGTCGTAGGCCTGATCGGGAACGATCTCGTAGCTGGGCTCGTCGTTTTCGATGCGCACCTGCACGGTGCCGGTGGGATGCAGTGGGTCCTGCTGCAATCCGGACAGATCCATGCCCCACGCGGACAGGGTGCGTCGCACCTCGGCACCGTTGTCATCCTCACCCACGGCACCCACGAACAGCGGCGCCTGTCCCAGACCGTGCAGGTTCCAGGCAACATTGAAGGGGGCACCGCCCAGGACGCGACGGTCAGGGAAACAATCGAACAGGACCTCGCCGAACACGACGGGGCCCGGAGGCGTGCGCTTGGCAGTCATGCCAACAGCTTACGGGGGTAGGGCGGCAAGGGCAAAGGGGGTTTGTCAGTTGTCAGTTGTCAGTTGTCAGTTGTCAGTTGTCAGTTGTCAGTTGTCAGTTGTCAGTTGTCAAAAGACTGAATCACACGGACGTCGCGTCAAGGGTTTTTCAACAACGGACAACTGACCACTGACCAATAACAACCTTCAATGCAACACACAGCGATTACGCCCGGAATTCTTCGCCTCGTACAAGGCGCGGTCGGCATTGTCGAAGGCGGTCTCCGGGGTGTCG
>NZ_KB898958.1 GCF_000377945.1 Thioalkalivibrio sulfidiphilus | reverse complement strand
CTTCAGCCGGCTTGACGTAGTGTCGGCTACGCCGGCGCCGTCTTGTGCTCCGCGCGCCCCGTCACAGCGGTATCTCGACGCCCTCGCTACGAACGGTGGTGAGATATGCGGGCTAGGATTTCGTGGATCAGTCTGAGCGCATAGTCCGACCGGCGAGATATGCGGGTTAAGTGCCAGGAAACCCAAGGCAAGATGCTCTCGCGGAGGCGCAGGGACGCAGAGGAAGGCGCTTGATCAGGAAACCCCGTGCCCCCGTGTCGCCGTGAGAGAACAGGGTGTTGCCCGGCTTCGGAACTTCACAGAAAACCTTATCTCTCGCAAAGCCGCCAAGACGCACAGAAATTCCTTAGATCGACTTTCTTGGCGCCTTCGCGTCTTCGCGAGAGGATGGCTTTCGGGTTCAGCGATCTCACCCCTTCTCCAAGGCCTTGCGCGCCTCCTCTACCCGCTTCACCGAGGCCTTCTCGATGGTGCCCAATTCCTGGGCGAACAGACCCACGCGCAGTTCCTCGATGAGCCAGCGATAATGCACCAGCGACTCGGACGGCGCATCACCCGCAGCGGCGAGCCGCGCCTTGCAGTCCTCCCATAAAGGTTCCACGTCCACGCGCATGCGCCGGTCCTTGTCGGGGGCATGATCCAGGCGCTCCAGGCGTTTCTCGATGGCGGCGAGATAGCGGGGGAACTGCTCCAGCCTCGGGCGCGGTGTCTCCAGCACGAAGCGCGGCCGCACCAAGTGATCCAGCTGGTCGCGGATGTCGGCGGCCGCCTCTATCCAGGACAGGGGCAGGCTGCCCTTGAGCCGCGCGCGGATGCGCTGGTAGGGGCCGAGGATGCGCGCGGCCAGCTCGCACAGGGCCTGGGTCTCGGACACCAGCTCGCCGCGGCCCGCTTCGAGTCGGGACACGAAGTCTTCCCGGTCCCGGGGCCAGGGCTCGGCCATGAACACCCGTTCCACGCTGGCGAACACCAGGTCGTCCTTGAGCGCGTCGCAGCGGTCCACGGGGTTGTACTGCAGGCATAGGGTCTGGATGCCGGGGAGGTTGCGGTAGAGGTATTTCACTGGCTCTCGGGCGCGTAGCATGAACAGGCGCCTGAGCCCTGCCCGGTGGATCTGGCGCGCCTTGGCGGGGCTATCGGCCAGGACGAGATCCACATGGTCAATGCGATCGGCCAGGGCCGGGTAGCCGCGCAGCTGCGCACCGTGCTGTTCGAAACTCACGTGTTCCGGCAGTTCTCCGAAGTCCCAGTCCGTGAGTCCCTCCCGTTCGAATCCCCGGGGTCGCTGGGCGGCGAAGCTTTCCCGGGCCCGGCCGGAGAGCCGGTCACGCAGCTCAGCAAGGTCCCGGCCGGTGGCCAGGGTCTGGCCGTTCTCGTCCACCACACGGTAGCGCAGTTGCAGGTGCGGTTCGAGGGTCTCCGGGCGCCAGGCATCGGCGGGGATCTCGACGCCGGTGATCGCGTGCAGCACCCGGGACAGGGCGACGGTCAGCGGGCCGTCGGGTGCGCCCAGCCGGCTGGAGGGAGCACGCTCCGTCACAGCGCGCATATCGGCGGCCGCAGCAGAAGGGTGGTGAGACATGCGGGCTAGACTCGCACGGGCGAAATCCGGCGCGGGCACGAAGTTGCGGCGCAAACCCTTGGGCAGGCTCTTGATCAGCGCGGTGATCTTTTCCTCCAGCAGGCCGGGCACCAGCCATTCACCCACGTGGGCATCCAGGCCGTTGAGCGCGGCCAGGGGCACGGTGAGCGTCACGCCGTCGTCCTCGGCGCCGGGCTCGAAACGATAGGAGAGCGGCAGGCGTAGGCCGTCGATCTCCAGGTGGTCGGGGAAGCGTTCCGGGCCCAGGGTGCCGGTGTCCTGTTGCAGCAGGGCCTCGCGGCTGAGCTTAAGGATCTGCGGGTCTTCCCGCTCTGCCTGTTTGCGCCAGCGCTCGAAGGAGGCGGCGTCGTACACATCGGCGGGGATGCGGGCGTCGTAGAAGTCGAAGAGCACCTGTTCGTCCGCCAGCAGGTCCCGGCGCCGGCCCCGTGCCTCCAGATCTTCGATCTCCCGGATCAGGGCCAGGTTGTGCCTGAGCGCCGCTGCGTTGCTGCGCAGGCGCCCGGCCACCAGGCCCTCGCGGATGAACACCCGGCGCGCATCGGCGGGGTCGATGCGCCCGTAGTTCACGCGCTTCTTCGGGTTCACCGTGAGCCCGTAGAGGGTCACCCGGTCGAAGGCGCCCACGGTGCCCCGACGCTCCTCGAAGTGGGGTTCGAAGTAGTGATGCTTGAGCATGTGGGGTGCGACCGCCTCCAGCCACTCGGGACGGATGGCGGCGCACTCCCGGGCATAGACCTTGGTGGTCTCGGCGATCTCCGCGGCCATGATCCAGGCGGGCGCCTTCTTGAACAGGCCCGAGGCCGGGTGGATGTGAAAGCGGCGGTTGCGCGCGCCCAGGTAATCGCCCCGTTCGGTCTTCAGTCCCACTTGGCTCACCAGGCCCGCGAGCAGGGCGCGGTGGATGGCATCCGGATCCGCCGGCTGCTGGTTTTCCTTTAGCCCCAGTTCCCCGATTACCTGGCGCAGTTGCCCGTGCAGGTCCTGCCATTCACGCATGCGGATGAAGGAGAGAAACCTTTCCCGGCACCAGGCGCGCAGCTTGGCCTTGGTGAGGTGGCGCTGCTGCTCGCGCCAGTCGTCCCAGAGTTTCAACAGGCCGAGAAAGTCCGAACCTGGCTCCCGGTAGCGGGCGTGGGCCTCGTCCGCCGCCTGGCGTTTCTCCGCGGGGCGCTCCCTGGGGTCCTGGATCGCCAGGAAGGCGACGATGCGCAGCAGTTCCACCACCGCGCCTTCGCGTCCGGCGGCCAGCAGCATGGCGCCCAGTCGCGGGTCCACCGGCAGGCGGGCGAGCTTGCGGCCGGTATCGGTGATGCGGTGTCTGCCGTCCAACGCGCCCAGTTCCCTAAGCAGCTTGAAGCCGTCGCGGATCAGGCGCGGGTCGGGAGGGTCCACGAAGGGGAAGTGTTCCGGGTCGCCCAGACCCAGGTTGGCCATCTGCAGGATCACCGAGGCCAGGTTGGAGCGCAGGATCTCCGGGTCGGTGAACGCGGGGCGCAGGGCGAAATCGTCCTCGCCGTAGAGCCGGATGCACACGCCCGGGCCCAGGCGGCCGCAGCGACCCGCACGCTGGTTGGCGGAGGCCTGGGACACCGGCTCAAGCGACAGGCGCTGCACCCGGGAACGCCAGGCATAGCGGGCAATGCGCACCAAACCCGTGTCCACCACGTAACGGATGCCCGGCACCGTGAGCGCGGTCTCGGCCACATTGGTGGCCAGCACCACCCGCCGGCCCGTGTGGGGGGCGAAGACCTTGTTCTGTTCGGCGGCCGAGAGGCGCGCATACAGGGGCAGGATCTCCGTGTGCCTCGGATGATGCTTGCGCAGGGCCTCTGCCGCCTCGCGGATCTCCCGCTCGCCGGGCAGGAACACCAGCACATCGCCCGGCCCCTCGGCGGCCAGCTCGTCCACCGCCTCGAGCAGCGCGGTGTTTAGGTCCCGCTCGTTGTCCTCGTCCTCCGACTGCACCGGACGGTAGCGGGTCTCCACCGGGTAGGTGCGTCCCGGCACTTGGTAGATGGGGGCCTCATCGAAGTGGGTCGCGATGCGCTCCGGGTCCAGGGTGGCGGAGGTGATGATGAGCTTCAGGTCCGGGCGTCTGGGCAAGAGACGTTTCAGGTAGCCCAGCAGGAAGTCGATGTTCAGGCTGCGCTCGTGGGCCTCGTCGATGATCAAGGTGTCGTAGGCCCGCAGGTCCGGATCGCTGCGCAGTTCAGCGAGCAGGATGCCGTCGGTCATGAGCTTGATATAGCTCTCTGGCCGGGTGTGGTCCGAGAAGCGCACCTTGAAACCCACCGCCTCGCCGATACGCGAGTCCAGCTCCTCGGCGATGCGGCTCGCCACCGAGCGCGCGGCGATGCGCCGGGGCTGGGTGTGGCCGATGAGTCCGTCCACACCGCGTCCCAGCGCCAGGCAGATCTTGGGCAGCTGGGTGGTCTTGCCGGAACCGGTCTCGCCGCAGATCACCACCACAGGGTGCTCGCAAATGAGCTTGGCGATCTCATCCCGGTGTGCCGAGACGGGTAGGTCCTCGGGGAAGCGGGGTTCGGGTAACGAGGCGAGACGCGCCGCACGGGCCTGGCGCGAGGCCTCGATGCGGCCTTCCAGGTCCGCCGCCATGCGATCGGCGGGCTTGCCCGAGGCGATGCGCTTTTGAAGCCGCGCAAGATCGCGGGCCAGGGCCTCGCGGTCCCGGGACAGGCACTCGGGGATCAGGGCGGACAGGGTGTCGGGGCAGATCAAGAGAGGAATGGACAGGATGAACAGGATGATTTGGGATGAACAGGATACTGCAGATACCTTGAGGCTGCAGGTGGCGAGAGGCCGATTCGAATGAACCAGGCGTACATTTGTTGCGTGTTGCGCAATATGCAAGATGTGGAGGCCATAGAGTTCACCCTGTAGCATCCGGGACGCGTGGTGAGCTATGTTCCCGGGTAAAGGTCGCCAGCATGCGCCCAACCCGGAGCCCCACAGGATGTCGGAATCTCACAAGAACAAGTCTTCGCCAGACGAGCCGTCCGCCACAGAGCTTTCTGCGGATGCCCTGTTCCACGCCTGCGATCCGGCCCTGCTGGATTTCGAGACCACGGTCGATCTCCCCGATGCGGACCATGTCATGGGCCAGGAGCGCGCCCTGGAGGCCCTAGACTTCGGTATCGAGATGGCCCACGAGGGCTACAACCTCTACGTGCTCGGCTCCACCGGCCTTGGCAAGCGCAGCCTGGTGAACCGGCTGCTGGGTGAGGTTGCCGCGAAACGGCTGGTGCCCAGCGACTGGTGCTACATCAACGATTTCGAGAGCCCCCACCGACCCCGCGCCTTGCGCCTGCCCGCGGGTATGGGCCAGGCCCTGCGCCGGGACATGCAACAGGCCATGGAGGATATCATCACCGCCCTGGCCTCGGCCTTCCAGAGCGAGGCCTACCGAAGCCAGGCCCAGGAGATCCACGACGAGTTCAAGGAACGCGACGAGCAGGCCTTCGCCGCCCTGCGCGAGAAGGCCGAGCGCAAGCAAGTTGTGTTGCTGCGCACCCCGGGGGGCTACACCCTGGCACCCACCCGTGATGGGGAGATCCTGGACGCCGACGATTTTGCCAAGCTGCCGGAAGATGAGCAGAAGGCCATCGAGAAGGTAGTGGAGGAACTCAAGCAGGATCTCAAACAGCTCATCGCCCAGATCCCCCGCTGGCAGCGGGAGATGCGCGAGCGTCACAAGGAACTGAACTTAAGCGTTTCCAGCTTCACCCTCGATCAGCACCTGGATGAGCTGCGCAAGAAATACCAGGATCTGGACCAGGTGCAGGCCTACATCGACGCCCTGCGCCAGGACCTGCTGGAGAATGCCGACCAGATCCGCAGCCTGGGCGAGGATGAAGGCGGCGGTCCCAACCCCGCCGTGCAGGCCGCGCGCCAGCTCAACCGCTACAAGATCAACCTGCTGGTGGACCATGCCCGCTCCGAGGGTGCGCCGGTGGTCTACGAGGACAACCCCACCTACCAAAACCTGGTGGGTCGCGTGGAACACACGGTGCAGTTCGGTACCCTGGTCACCGATTTTACCCTCATCAAGTCCGGCGCCCTGGCCCGAGCCAACGGCGGCTACCTGATCCTCGACGCGGACAAGGTGCTGAGCCACCCCTTCTCCTGGCAGGCCTTGAAGCGCGCCCTGCGCGCTCGTGAGGTGCGCATCGAATCCCTGGAGGCGATGCTCAGCATCGCCAGTACCACGACCCTGGAGCCGGAGCCTATCCCGCTGGATCTGAAAGTGGTCCTGGTGGGCGACCGGCTGCTCTACTACCTGCTCCAGGAATACGATCCGGAGTTCGGCCGCCTGTTCAAGGTGGCTGCGGATTTCTCCGAGGACATCCGCCGGGACGACGAAGCCACCCGGCTCTATGCGCGCCTGATTGCCGCCCGGCAGAGAACGGCGAACCTGCGTCCCTTGAGCCGAGATGCGGTGGCCCGAGTGATCGAGCAGGCCGCGCGGCGCGCCGAGGACGGCGAGCGCCTGTCCTTGCACATGGGCAGTCTGGACGACCTGTTGCGCGAAGCCGACTACTGGGCCGGCAAGGCGGGCGCCGAGCGGGTAGAGGCCGAGCATGTGCAGCAGGCCGTCGCGGCGGGTATACGCCGCGCCAGCCGCATCCGTGAGCGGGTATACGAAGAGATTACGCGCGGCATCCAGTTGGTGGACGTGGATGGCGAGTGCATCGGCCAGGTCAACGGCCTGTCGGTGATCAGCCTGGGCGAGTTCAGCTTTGGCCGCCCCTCGCGCATCACCGCCACCGCGCGGCTCGGCGAGGGTGAGGTGGTGGACATCGAGCGGGAGGTGGAACTGGGCGGTGCCATCCATTCCAAGGGCGTGCTGATCCTCTCCAGCTATCTGGCCTGGCGTTACAGCACCGACCTGCCCCTGTCGCTCGCCGCGAGCCTCACCTTCGAGCAGTCTTATGGCATGGTGGAGGGAGACAGCGCCTCGGTGGCGGAGCTGTGTGCCCTGCTCTCGGTGCTCGCGGACGCGCCCATCCGCCAGTCCCTGGCGGTGACCGGCTCCGTGAATCAGCACGGCGAGGTGCAGGCCATCGGCGGCGTGAACGAGAAGATCGAGGGCTTCTTCGATGTCTGCGCCGCCCGGGGGCTCACGGGCCGCCAGGGCGTGATCATCCCGGTCAGCAACCGCCCGCATCTCATGCTGCGCCATGACGTGGTGGAGGCGGTGCGCGAGGGCCGCTTCCACGTCCATGCGGTGAGCCACGTGGACCAGGCCGCCTCCCTGCTCACGGGGCTGCAGGCCGGCGTGCCCGACGAGGCCGGGCAATGGCCGCCGGAAAGCCTCAATGCACGGGTGCAGGCGCGGCTGACCACCCTGGCGCAACTGCGCCAGGCCTTCTCGGGACGCAATAGTGACAACCCGTCTCACTGAGCTTCGACTCAAGCGCATCCTGCTGGCCATGGACGTGTCCGGGCCGATACCCGCCACCCTGTCCCTCGCCGTGACCCTGGCCGCCCGCTTCGAGGCCGAGTTCCAGGCCCTGGTGCTTGCCCAGACCCAGCTGGCGCGGGCCGCGGCGCTGCCCTTTGCCACGGAGGTCAGCCTGCTGGCCGGCATGGAACGCCGCCTCAGCACGGCCAGCCTGCAACGCAGCCTGGAGGGCCTGAGCGCGCGGCTCAACGCCATGATCACGGAACTGACCGCGCCCGCACGGGTGCCCTGGTCCCTGGCGCCGGCCGGCAAGTCCGCCTGGGAGGAATTGCTGCTGGAACTTGGGGAGGGCAGCCTGCTGGTGCTCGGCCATGACGGCCATCACTTGCCTGTCGCCGGCGGACCCGTCGAGGACGGCGTGTGTGTCCTCTACGACGACAGCCCCGCCGGTCATGCCGCCCTGGCCCTGGCCGATGCCCTGGACCGCCGGGCGATGCCGTTGCGTGCCACCTCCGGAGACGAACCCTCAGCGACGCGGATACTCGCGCGTCTCAAGTCCCTGCGGCCGCGTATCCTGATCCTTCCGGCGGCCTTCCTCGCCCAACACGCGGCCGCGCTGCGCCCGCTCCTGACCCGCCTGGGATGCACGGTCCTGGTGGTGGGGTCGGAGAATTAACCGGCAGTTAAAACCTTAAATGCGGTTCTCTCGCGGAGGCGCAGAGACGCGGAGAAAGGCTATTGATCATAATTCTCCGTGTCTCTGTGGCTCCGTGAGAGTATGGGTTTTGGGTTTGGCTTCGAGGCTTAGGTTCGAAACGAAAACCGGGTCCTCTCACGGGGGTACGGAGCCACGGAGGAAAGGCACTGGGTTCAAAAAATCGAAAATCCATTCTCTCGCAGAGGCGCAGAGGCGCGGAGAAAAAACCTTGATCAGAAAACCCCGTGTCTCTGTGGCTCCGTGAGAGTGTGGGCTTTGGGTTTGGCTTCGAGGCTCAGGTTCAAAACAAAAGCCAGGCCCTCTCACGGAGACACTGAGCCACGGAGGAATGGTTTTTCATTTCAAAACCCCTGCGCCTCCGCGCCTCTGCGAGAGAACAGGTTTTAAAACCCAACCTACGGGACATCCTCTTTCCCCACCAGCGGCACGAAGACCACGGCCAGGATGCTGCGGGTCTTGAGTTCGCCGTCCTCGCCCTTGATGCCCAGGACCAGGTCCTGGCCGTACCAGCCGGTGTTCACCGGGATCACCATGCGCCCGCCGGGGCGAAGCTGATCCACCAGGGCCGGCGGAATGTCCTCGGCGGCGGCGGTGACGATCACGGCGTCGAAGGGCGCCGCCTCGGGCCAGCCCAGCCGGCCATTGCCGGCGCGCACGTGGACGTTGCCGTAGCCCATCTCTTCAAGTCGGGTCTTCGCCTGCGCCGCCAGTTCCGGCACCACCTCGATGCTGTAGACCTCCACGGCAAGCTCCCCCAGCAGGGCCGCCTGGTAGCCGGAGCCGGTGCCGATCTCCAGCACGCGGCTCTCTGGCGTGAGTTCCAGGAGCTGGGTCATCAGGGCCACCACGTAGGGCTGGGAAATGGTCTGCCCGTAGCCGATGGACAGCGCCGTGTTCTCCCAGGCCATATCCATGCTGCGCGCCGGCACGAAGCGGTCCCGGGGCACCTGGCGAATGGCCTCCAGGATGCGCGGGTCCGGGGCGTCCAGACCAGTGCTGCCGGCGGTCTCCCGGAAGTCACGCTTGAGTGTGTCGATCAGGGCCTGGATGAATTTGCGGCGTTGTTCGTGCATGGGGGTGCCCCGCGTGTCTCCATCTTCTGAATGTAGCGCTTCGGGGCGGGATCGGTGCTGATATGGGAGGGAAAACCTGATCCTCTCACGGGGGCACGGAGCCACGGAGGAAAGGCTCCTTATTCAAACAACCTGAAATGCGATTCTCTCGCGGAGGCGCAGGGACGCGGGGAAAGGCATTTGATCAGAAAACCCCGTGCCTCTGTGGCTCCGTGAGAGGATAGGGTTTTAAAAAGCCAAAGACAGGGCCTCTCACGGGGGCACGGAGACACGGAGTAAAAGCAGTTTGTTGAATTCCCCTGCGCCTCCGCGCCTCTGCGAGAGGATGGTTTTGATGCGGGGGAGACAACCAAAAAAGCCGATGTGCTCGCGGAGGCGCAGGGACGCAGAGAAAGGCGCTTGATCAGGAAACCCTGTGTCCCCGTGTCTCCGTGAGAGGACAGGTTTATTGCCTTTGCATTGAGTTCGGGGGCAATCGCGGCGGGGTCGCCGCTCCTGCACGATCAGATTTCGTAGGATGGGCAAAGCAACGCGTGCCCATGCCGACAGGATTTGATGGGTGCGCTGCGCTTCACCCATCCTACTGGCTGATCCCGGCGGATTTGTCCCGAGGGCGAGGGAGAATTTCCTGGCCACTTGAGACTTGCCACTTGCCACTGCCTGTATTCAGCCCGATTCGGGCAGCTTCATGAGCAGGGTCTGGATCTGGTTGGCGTGCAGGCGCTCACGTACCTTGTTGAGTTCGGCGGTATCCCGGAAGGGGCCGACGCGCACCCGGTGCCAGGTGTCGGAATTGACCTGCACCCGCTGGATGTCCGCCTGCACCCCGAGCAGGGCCAGGCTGGCCTTCATGCGGTCGGCCTCCTGGAACTGGCGGAAGGAGCCGGCCTGGAGCATGTACACGCCGGGCTCCTCCACCCGCTGGGGCGCGGGGGCGGGCTCGCCGGGGCGGCTGGGGCGGGTCTCCGGTTCGGGGACCACCACTTCCAGCTCCGGCAGCATGGTGTAGAAGTCGAAGCGCGGACGGGGCGGGGCCGGGATCTCCTCGGCCTGCGGGCGGCGCACGTCCCGGGTCTCCCGCGGGGCGGGGGCGGGTGCCGGGGTGGCGACCACCCGGGGTTCTGCGGGGGCGCTGTCGCGGCCGTCCAGGTAGACCAGGAAGGCGGCGAACAAGCCCACGGTCAGGCCCGCCACGCCCCACACCCAGCCGGGCACGCCGCTGGACTTCTTCTTGCGACTACGGCTGGTGGAATGCTTGTAGTCCCGGGTGGCCATTACATCTCCTGGGGTGCGGAGACCCCCAGCAGGCCCAGGCCGTTGGCGATCACCTGGCGCACCGCCAGGATCAGGCTCAGGCGCGCGTCACGGATCGCCGGCTCGTCCACCAGGAACTGGTGGGCGTTGTAGTAGGTGTGGAAGTCGTTGGCCAGCTCGCGCAGGTAGTTGGCGATCTGGTGGGGTTCCTCCACCAGGGCGGCGGCCTCGATGACCTCCGGGAAGCGGGCGAGCGTCGCCAGGATCTCCTGCTCGTGGGGCTCGGTGAGCAGGGACAGCTTGGCCTCGCCGTGGGCCGGGTCGTGCTTCAGGCCCTTGGCCTCCATCTGGCGCAGCACGCTGCACACCCGGGCGTGGGCGTACTGGATGTAGTAGACCGGGTTGTCGGCGGACTGGGACTTGGCCAGGTCCAGGTCGAAGTCCAGGTGCTGCTCGCAGCGGCGCATCACGTAGAAGAAGCGCGCCGCGTCCTTGCCCACCTCCTCGCGCAGTTCCCGCAGGGTCACGAAGGAGCCGGAGCGGGTGGACATCTGCACCCGTTCGCCGCCCCGGTAGAGGATGGCGAACTGCACCAGCAGCACGTCCAGGCGGGTCTCGTCCTCGCCCAGGGCCTTGAGCGCCGCCTTCACCCGGGGCACGTAGCCGTGGTGGTCGGCGCCCCAGACGTCCACCACCCGGGCGTAGCCGCGCTCCAGCTTGTCCATGTGGTAGGCGATGTCCGAGGCGAAATAGGTGGTCTGGCCGTTGTCCCGCTGCACCACCCGGTCCTTCTCGTCGCCGAAGTCGGTGGAGCGGAACCACAGGGCGCCGTCCTTCTCGTACAGGTGTCCGGCCTCGCGCAGGCGCTCGATGGCCAGGTTCACGGCGCCCTTGTCGGTGAGCGAGCGCTCAGAGTACCAGGTGTCGTAGGTGACGCCGAACTCGGCCAGGTCGTCCCGGATGTCGTCCAGGATCACGTTCAGGCCCAGCTCGAACACGAACCGGTAGTGGTTGTCGCCCAGCAGTTCCTTGGCCCGGGCGATCATGGCGTCGATGTAGGCCTCCTTGTCGCCGCCGTCCGGTTCGTCCGGGGGCAGGCCGTCGAGGATCTCCGCCGCCTCGCGCTTGTAATGGTCGCCGTGCTCCCGGTGCAGGGTGGCGGCGATGTCGTAGACGTAGTCGCCCCGGTAGGCGTTGGTGGGGAAGGGCAGTTCCACGCCCGTCAGTTCCAGGTAGCGCAGCCACACGCTGGTGGCGAGGATGTCCATCTGCCGGCCGGCGTCGTTGACGTAGTACTCCCGGTGCACGTCGAAGCCCACCGCCTCCAGCAGGTCCGCCACCGCCGCGCCGTAGGCGGCGCCGCGCCCGTGGCCCACGTGCAGGGGGCCGGTGGGGTTGGCGGAGACGAATTCCACCTGGACCTTCTTGCCCGCGCCCAGCTGGCTCCGGCCATAGCGCTCGCCCTGCTCGCGGATGGTGGCGATCACGGACAGCTTCGCCTGCTCGCCCAGGAACAGGTTGATGAACCCGGGCCCGGCGATCTCGGTGCGCGCCACCAGGCCGGATTCCGGCAGGCGGGCGACGATGGCCTCGGCCACGTCCCGGGGCTTCTTCCTGGCCGGCTTGGCCAGCTGCAGGGCCACGTTGGTGGCGAAATCGCCGTGGGCCTTGTCCTTGGTGCGGGTGACCTGCACGTCCACGGCGGCGTCCCCGGGCAGGGTGCCGTCCTGACGGAGTGCATCGATGGCCTGTTCAATGAGCGCCTGGAGCTGGTCTTTCAAGGTGGGAGGGTCCGGCAGAGGTGGATGGGGAGATCTAAACGCCAATTCTAGCGGTTTGGGGGCTGGCGCCCAAGGGGACGCTTGGAAGTACGAAGGGTGAATTGGGAAGTGGGAAGAAAAGGCCGTTCACTTCGCACTTCCCAATTCACCCTTCTTACTTCATTCGAGGTAGGAGTCCATCACCTGCCAGGTGATGTTGCCGTACGCCACCTCGTACTGGAGCAGCATCTGGCCGCGGATGTGGCCGTCCTCGAAGATGGCCAGCACCCAGCGGTCGTTGAGCACGTGGATGCCGTCGGGCAGGAAGTGCATGGTGCCGCCCAGGACCGGCTCGTGGGGGATCAGCTCCGGCTGGTTCAGAAGCTCGTCGCGCAGGCGCTCGGCGGGATTGGTGATCCCCAGGCGGTGCAGCCGGCGCACCTGCTCGTTGGTCAGGCCCACGTCGGCGCGCACCTGCACCTCCCGGTTGAGGTAGCGGGCGAGATGCATCTGCAGGCGCAGGTTCTCCTCGTTGGCGGCGGCCACGTCCTTCTCCAGGCCGGCGCCGCGCAGCATGTAGATGAACAGCACCACCACCAGGAACACCATGAAACCGGCCCAGGCGATGCGTTCCGCCTTGCGGCTGCGGTCGGGGCCCTGGTCGTCGGGGATGTCGTGGGGCATGGTCTGTACTCCGTCTGTTCAAGTGGCGGGCAGTGTGCCGGGGCGCCCGGCGGGCTTCAAGTCTCCGGTCTGCGTAAAACCTCTAAGGCGGTCCTCTCACGGGGGGCACGGGGCCACGGAGAAAAGGCAAAAAAACCAAAGGCGGTGCTCTCGCGGAGGCGCGGGGGCGCGGAGAAAAGCCTTTGATCAGAAAACCCCGTGCCTCCGTGGCTGCGTGAGAGGATGGGTTTTGGGTTCGTTCCGAGGCCCCGAATACGAAAATCCGATCTCTCGCGAAGCCGCCAAGACGCGAAGAAAGGCACTTTATAGATGAATTTCTTTGCGACTTTGCGTCTTCGCGAGAGAACTGCCTTTGAGGTTTTTTCTAAATGCTTTCCCCGCGCCTCCGCGCCTCCGCGAGAGAATGGGTCTTTTCTCAGAAGTCGCAGTGCGCCCAGGGCAAGACCGCATCCGCCCCGGTGACCGACAACAAAGCCAGGGGACTATGTAGGTCGGGCTGAAGCCCGACAGGCGTGGCTTCGGTGGGCTCCGGCGTCGGGCTGAAGCCCGACGGTGTCGGTGGCCCTGTTCTGTTAATTCAGGCGCTCCCGGTTGACCCCCCGCTCCTCGAGCGCCGCCTCCAACCAGCGGGCCGCCGCCTCCACGGGCTCTGTGGTCCCGGACAGCCCCAGCTCGATCTGCTGACGGTGCTCGGTGCTGGGCAGGCTGGCGAGGCGCACGCCGGGGAAGCGGGCGAGCAGTTCCTCCATCATGGGGATCAGCTCGCTCTCGTGGGCCCCCTTGAGCAGCCAGAGGCGCTCGATGCGCGGCACCCGGCCGTGCAGGTGCGGATAATGGGTGTCCAAAACCCACTCCACCATGGGCCAGGCCATGTTGGGGAAGCCGGGCACGCAGTGGTGATGGCCCAGGCTGAACCCGGGGATCTGGTTGACCGGGTTGGGGATCAGCCGGCTGCCCTCGGGCAGTTCCGCCATGCGGATGCGGTTGGGGTAGGCGTCGGGGCCGAAGCGTTCCTCCAGGATTGCCACCGCCTCCGGGTGGCGGGTGATCTCCAGCCCGGCGGCGGCCGCCAGGCACTGGCGGGTACGGTCGTCGGGGGTGGCGCCGATGCCGCCGAAGGAGAGCACCAGGTCGCCGCCGGCCAGGGTCTCGCGGAAGGTCCGGGTGAGCAGCTCCGGGTCGTCACCCACGATCCTCACCCAGGCCAGCTCCATGCCCCGCTGGGCCAGGGCCCCGGTGAGGAAGGCCTGGTGCTTGTCCCGGCGTTTTCCGGAGAGGATCTCGTCACCGATGATCAGGGCGCCGATGTGCATGTCGGGTGTCTCGAAGGGCGGTCAGCCACAGAGGGCACGGAGGTTACAGAGGACAGACCGCAAAAGGCCGGTGTTGTTCTGGAAAGCGAACGGCGGTTCTCTCACGGAGCCACGGGGCCACGGAGGAAAGTCATTTTGTTCAAAACATGCAAAGGCGGTTCTCTCGCGGAGGCGCAGGGGCGCGGAGAAAAGTATTTGATCAGAAAACCCCGTGTCCCTGTGGCTCCGTGAGAGCATAGGGTTTTCCCCTCGAAGCAAACCGAAAAGACGGTCCTCTCACGGGGGCACGGAGCCACGGGGAAAACGATTTGCTTTAATAACTCCGCGTCTCCGCGAGAGGACAGGTTTAATCCTTCGCCCCCATGGCCAGGGCCCGCGCGCGGCTGGCCTCGGCGGCGGTCTGGCGGGCGCTGGCGTCGTAGCCGGGGTCGGCCTCGGGCCAGCCCTGGACGTTGCGCAGCACCAGGTCCGCCAGGGCGTCCAGGTGGTCCGGGCGGTCGTTGAGTGCCGGGATGTAGTGGAACTCACCGCCGCCGGCATCCTGGAAGATCTCCCGGTTCTCGCCGGCGATCTCCTCGATGGTCTCGAGACAATCGGCGGAGAAGCCGGGGCAGACCACGTCCAGCCGGCCCAGTTTCTCCTCCCCCAGGGCCTTCACGGTCATGTCCGTGTAGGGCTTGAGCCATTCCGCCTTGCCGAAGCGGGACTGGAAGGTCACCACCCACTCGCCGTCCTTCAGGCCCAGGCGCTCGGCCAGCAGGCGTCCGGTGGCGTGGCACTGACAGTGGTAGGGGTCGCCGGCCAGCAGGTAGCGCTTGGGCACGCCGTGGAAGGACATGAGCAGTTTCTCGCCCCGGCCGTGCTCGGCCCAGTAGGCGCGCACGCTCTCGGCCAGGGCGTCCAGGTAACCGGCGTCACTGTGGTAATCGCTCACGAAGCGCAGGCCCGGCACCCAGCGCCAGCGGCGCAGCACCTTGGAGACCTGGTCAAAGGTGGAGCCGCCGGTGGAGCCGGAATACTGGGGATACAGGGGCAGCACCAGGATGCGCCGGGCCCCGGCCTCGCGCAGGCGCATGAGGCCGCTCTCGATGGAGGGCTGCCCGTAGCGCATAGCCAGTTCCACCTTCACCGGTCCGGGCAGGCGCTCGCTCAGGCGAGTGGCCAGCCCCTCGGCCTGGCGCCGGCCGATGGCCAGCAGGGGCGAGCCCTCCTCGGTCCAGACCTGCTCGTAGAGCTTCGCGCTGCGCCTGGGGCGCACGTTGAGGATGATGCCGTTGAGGATTAGCCACCACGCAGGGCGCGGGATCTCCACCACCCGCGGGTCCCAGAGGAACTCCTTCAGATAGCGGCGCAGGGCCTTGGGCGTGGGGGCGTCGGGGGTGCCCAGGTTGGTGACCAGCACGCCCAGGATCTCGGGGCTGCCGTGGCGGTAGTCGGATTCACCGTCGAAGCGCATGGGAGATGTCGTGGTTTGGGGGGATGTATCGAAGGATACAGACAAACGCGCTGCAAGGCCCCTGTTCCGTAGGAGCGGCGACCCCGCCGCGAACTTCCCGAACCCCGAAAGGCGATCCTCTCACGGGGGCACGGAGGCACGGGGAAAGATATTTGGGGCAAAACCCCAAAGTCGATGTTCTCGCGGAGGCGCAGGGCGCGGAGAAAGGCCTTTGATCAGAAAACCCTGTGTCCCCGTGGCTCCGTGAGAGGATGGGTTTCGGGTTTGATTCCGGAGCCTCGATAGCTAAAGCCATGTCTCTCGCCAAGGCGCAAAGCCTGGGGCGAGGGTGGAATGCCGGATGCGCTTTGCTTATCCGGCCTACGAAAGCTGTTCCGTAGGAGCGGCGACCCCGCCGCGAACCTCCCGCACCCCGAAAGGCGATCCTCTCACGGGGGCACGGAGTCACGGGGGAAAGATATTTGGGTCAGAACCTCAAAGGCCGTTCTCTCGCGGAGGCGCGGAGAAGGGCTTTTTAATCAGGAAATCCCCGTGTCCCCGTGGCTCCGTGAGAGGATGGATTTCGGGTTTGATTCCGGAGCCCCACGAGAGAACAGGGCTTTCGGCCCGGGGTCGGGCCTCTTACGCGAGGGTGCGGCGGCGTAGCGGGCTGGTGCGCGGGAAATGGGACTGCAGGAACTCCATCTGGTCGGCGAGGATACGCCGGCCCTGGAGGTAGATGTATTCGGCATGGGTGGGCACGAAGGGCACGGCCAGCAGCTGCATGCCGGCCTGTTCGGGGGTGCGCCCGGCCTTGTGGTTGTTGCAGCGCTTGCAGGCGGTCACCACGTTGCGCCAGTGGTCGGCGCCATTCTGGCTGATGGGGGTGACGTGGTCCCGGGACAACTCGTGGGACGGGTGGTGCTGGCCGCAGTAGAGGCACAGGTGGGCGTCGCGCTTGAACAGGGCGGGGTTGTTCAGCGGCGGCACGTAGCCGGCGTGGATGGAGCGGTTGGAGCCGTAGGTGGCGATGATAGAATTGACCTCCACCACGCTTTGCCGCCCGGTGGCGGCGCAGATGCCGCCGCGCACGCGATACAGCAGGGTGCCGCAGGTGTAGGCCACCTGTTCGGCGTGGTAGAGGCGGACCGCCTGCTGGTAGTTGATCCACTCCAGCGGCATGCCGGCTGCGTCGGTACGCAGCACCTGTTGATTCAACTCGAACACCGGGTGACCCTCGGCGAGCTTGTTGGCTGCTGCGCTGACTTTATCGTTACCGGCCCCGCAAAGCAATTATCAGGCCGTTACAAGGGGATGACGGTCAAAACCCGCGAAAAAAGAGGGTTTCGCCGGGTCGCCCCGGACGGTTTGTATTCAAACAGGGCGAAGAATCCGATACCATACCCCCCTTTTTCGGAGCGGATCGGCAAGAATCCGCGCCCAGAAGACACTGATTCCACAGACATCCTGTTCCCGCCATGCGTCCGGCAAAGGGTCATCCCGACCCCGGATCCCGCGCCGGCTGACGGAGTGAGTTATGCCCATAAAACTGGCCGTGCCCAAAGAAACCGCGCCCGGCGAGCGCCGGGTCGCCCTGGACCCCAGCGTGGTCGCCAAGCTGACCAAGATGGGGATCGAAGTCCTGGTCCAGAAAGGGGCCGGTGAATCCGCCCATTTCCCCGACGCCGCCTACGCCGACGCCCGCCTGGTGGACGACGCCGCGGCCGAGGCCGATGTCCTGGTCAAGGTGGCCCCGCCCAGCGTGGACGAGGTCAAGCGCATGAAGGACGGCGCCACCCTAGTGGGCTTCTTCCATGCCCACAAGAACCCGGAACTGGTGAAGGCCATGCAGGCCAAGAAGATCACCAGCTTCGCCATGGAACTCATTCCCCGTATCTCCCGTGCCCAGAGCATGGACGCCCTGTCCTCCCAGGCGGCCGTGGGCGGCTACAAGGCCGCGATCATGGGTGCGGACCTCTCCTGCCGCTTCTTCCCCATGCTCACCACCGCCGCCGGCACCATCCGCCCGGCCAAGGTGCTGGTGATCGGCGCCGGCGTGGCGGGCCTGCAGGCCATCGCCACCGCGCGGCGCCTGGGCGCCATCGTCGAGGCCTACGACGTGCGTTCCGCCACCAAGGAGCAGGTGGAGTCCCTGGGCGCCAAGTTCCTGGACCTGGGCGTGAAGGCGGAAGGCGAGGGCGGTTACGCCCGCGAGCTGACCGAGGACGAGAAGCAGCAGCAGCAGGAGGCCCTGGCCAAGTTCATCAGCCAGACCGACGTGCTGATCACCACCGCCGCCATCCCCGGCCGTCCGTCGCCCAAGCTCATCCCCGCCTCCATGGTGGCCGGCATGAAGCCCGGCGCGGTGATCGTGGACCTGGCCGCCGAGGGTGGCGGCAACTGCGAGCTGACCCAGCCCGGCGAGACCATCACGCATGGCAACGTCATCATCCACGGCCCCCTGAACATCCCCTCCCAGGTGGCCCTGCACGCCAGCGAGATGTACGCCAAGAACCTGCTCAACTTCCTGTCGCCGCACATCAAGGAAGGTGAGTTCACCCCCGACTGGGAAGACGAGATCATCGCCAAGAGCTGCCTCACACACGCCGGCGAGATCAAACACGAAGCGACCCGCAGCCTGGTGGAAGGAGGTCAGTCATGATCGAGGGTTTCGTCGCACTCTATATCTTCATGCTCGCCGCCTTCACCGGCTACGAGGTGATCTCCAAGGTGCCGGTCATCCTGCACACCCCGCTGATGTCCGGCTCCAACTTCGTGCACGGCATCGTGCTGGTGGGCACCATGGTGGCCCTGGGCCACGCCAGCACCCCGCTTGAGCAGCTGATCGGCTTCGTCGCCGTGATCCTGGGCGCGGGCAATGCCGTGGGCGGCTACGTGGTGACCGAACGCATGCTCGAGATGTTCAAGAGCAGCAAGGGAGGCAAGTAAATGAGCTTCATCATCAATGCTGCCTACTTCATCGCGGCGGTCCTGTTCATCGTCGGCCTCAAACAGATGGCCTCGCCGGTCAACGCCCGGCGCGGCATCATCTGGGCCGGCGTGGGCATGGTCATCGCCACCCTCGTCACCTTCGTGCACCCGGAAGTCTCCGGGCTGGTCAACTACCTGCTGATCGTGCTCGGCATCGGCATCGGTGGCGCGCTCGCCTGGTGGACCGGCAAGAAGGTCCCCATGACCGACATGCCGCAGATGATCGCGCTGTACAACGGCATGGGCGGCGGTGCTGCCGCCGGCATCGGTCTGATCGCCCTGCTGCAGGCCGACAAGCACGAGATGTCGTTCATCATCCAGTTCATCGCCGTGCTGGGTGTGCTGATCGGCTCCGTGGCCTTCTCCGGCTCGCTCATCGCCTACGCCAAGCTCCAGGGCATCATGAAGAAGACCCTGCGCTTCGGCGGCCAGCAGTGGCTCAACCTGGCCGTGTTCGCCATCACCGTCATCAGCGGCCTGATCCTGGCCTTCAGCGGCGCCGAGGTGAGCGGAAACGTGCTGCTGGTGTTCTTCGTGCTGGCGCTGGTGTTCGGCGTGCTCATGACCCTGCCCATCGGCGGCGCCGACATGCCCGTGGTGATCTCGCTCTACAACGCGCTGACCGGTCTGGCCGTGGGCTTCAAGGGCCTGGTGCTGGACAACCCGGCGCTGATGATCGCCGGCATCGTGGTGGGTGCCGCCGGTACCCTGCTGACCCAGCTCATGGCCAAGGCCATGAACCGGCCCATCAGCAACGTGCTGTTCAGCCACTTCGGTTCCGCAGGCGGCGCCGAGGCCGCCGAGGTTACAGGCACCATGAAGTCCATCGAGGCCAGTGATGCCGGCGTGATGATGGCCTTCGCCGACAAGGTGATCATCGTTCCCGGTTACGGCATGGCCGTGGCCCAGGCCCAGCACAAGATCTGGGAACTGACCCAGCTCCTGCAGGAGCGCGGCGTGACCGTGAAGTTCGCCATCCACCCGGTGGCGGGCCGCATGCCCGGTCACATGAACGTGCTGCTCGCCGAGGCCGGCGTGCCCTACGACATCATCTACGACCTGGACGAGATCAACAGCGAGTTCAAGACTGCTGATGTGGCCGTGGTGATCGGCGCCAACGACGTGGTCAACCCCGTCGCCCGCACCGATCCGAACAGCCCGATCTACGGCATGCCGATCCTCAATGCCGATCAGGCCAAGAACGTCATCGTCATCAAGCGTGGCCAGGGTGCCGGTTTCTCCGGCGTGGAGAACCACCTGTTCTTCGCCGACAACACCCGCATGCTCTACGGCGATGGCCAGAAGGTGGCCGCCGAGCTGATCTCCAGCATCAAGGAAATCGGTTGAGGTCGGTCATTGAGACCTGGCCAACAAAAAAGCCCGGCTGAGCCGGGCTTTTTTGCGTGTGCCGGGAAAGAAAACATGATCCTCTCACGGGGGCACGGGGCCACGGAGGAAAGGCGCTAAAGTTCAAAGGCGGTTCTCTCGCGGAGGCGCGGGGGCGCGGATAGAGGCATTTTGATCAGAAAACCCTGTGCCTCCGTGTCTCCGTGAGAGGATGGTTTGTGGGGTTTGGGCATGTGGCTTCGATATGAAAACCCGGTCTCTCGCAAAGCCGCCAAGGCGCGAAGAAAGATCTGTAGGATGGGCAAAGCAACGCGTGCCCATGCAGACGGGGTTTGATGGGTGCGCTGCGCTTCACCCATCCTACGGCTCATCAAGGACCTAAAAACGGGGTCCTCTCGCGGATCTGCGGGGTCACAGAGGAAAGGCTTTTCATTTCAAAACCCCCGCGCCTCTGCGTCTCTGCGAGAGAATAGGTTTTGGGGTTTTCTGTCTGAAGCACGGGCTGTTCGCGGCGGGGTCGCCACTCCTACAGGCGGAGGCGTTGGCGAAGGCCTCTTGATCAAGAAATCCCCGTGCCCCCGTGTCCCCGTGAGAGGATGGGTTTTGGGTTCGGTCCGGGGGGCTTCAAGGTCAAAACCCGATCTCTCGCGAAGCCGCCAAGGCGCGAAGAAAGTCATGAAAAAATGGGTTCTTTGCGGCTTCGCGGCTTGGCGAGAGGACCTGGTTTGTCCTTGTAACAAACCAAAAGGCGGGTCCTCTCACGGAGCCACGGGGACACGGAGTAAAGGCATTTCATGTCAAAAACCCCCGCGCCTCCGCGCCTCTGCGAGAGAATGGGTTTTGTCCGGGGAGGAAACAATAAATCGATGTTCTCGCGGAGGCGCAGGGACGCAGAGAGAGGCCTTATGATCAAGAAACCCCCGTGCCCCCGTGTCTCCGTGAGAGGACAGTCTTTCGGGTTCATGACGTGTGCATGGGGTAACATCACCTGCCGTGTCAAGCCCTTTGCCGAGGGTTATGCACAGGAATTCACGGGCTGGAATGCCTCTGCCCGAAGATGTCAAGACTTATGTGTGCCGGGCGTAAAAAATTTACAACCTATTGTTTTACATGAATAAATATCATTGGTCATTTTTTGTTCAAGTTAACAGCCGGCCAATGATCACGGGCTTTGCGCCAGTTTTGTGACATTCTATCCACATAGTTATCCACAGGTTTTGTGGAAAAGCATGTTATCCCCCGGTGAAAGAATGAGTTAGCGTTCTTTGCGGGAAATCACATAAACAAACACGCCTAACTTGGATGAAATCCGAATCCCCCATTGCCATCTGCCGGGTCGCCGTGCCGGGGCCCTTGCCGGAGGCCCTGGACTACCGGGTGCCCGAGCGGGGCGAGCCGCCCGTGCCCGGCGCACGGGTGCGGGTGGATCTGGGGCGCCGGCAGGTGGTGGGCGTGGTCACGGCACTGGCGGCCACGAGCGAGATTCCTCGCAACCGGCTGCGGCCGGTGCGCGAGGTGCTGGACCCGGAGCCCCTGCTGGATGCCACCCTGATGGGCCTGCTCACCTGGGCGGCGGATTACTACCACCATCCGGTGGGCGAGGTGCTGAACCAGGCCCTGCCGGTGCTGCTGCGCCAGGGGCGGGAGGCCCAGGCGGCTACCCGCAGCGTCTACCGGCTGACGGGGGAAGGCGCGCAGGTCGATCCGGCAACCCTGACCCGGGCACCGCGCCAGGCGGTGCTGCTGGGACTGCTCAGGGAAGCGCCTGGCGGGCTTTCCGCCGGGGAGCTTGAGGATGAGCCGCCGGGGAACTGGGGCGGCGTCCTGCGGGCCGTGGTCGAGCGCGGCTGGGTGGAGCGGGTTGAACGGGCGCTGGACGCGATTGACGTTCCGAGTCCTGCCCGGGCAGGCCCCGCGCTCAACGAGGCCCAGGCGGCGGCGGTGGCGGCCGTGCGGGGCCGTTTCGGGCAGTTCGCACCCCATCTCCTTCAGGGGGTCACGGGCAGCGGCAAGACCGAGGTGTATCTGCAGCTGATCGAGGCCGCCCTGGCCGAGGGGCGCCAGACCCTGGTGCTGGTGCCGGAGATCGCGCTCACGCCCCAGCTGGTGCGCCGCTTCCGCAGCCGGCTGGCCTGCCCGGTGGCGGTGCTGCATTCCGGGCTCGGCGAGCGGGAGCGGCTGGAGGGCTGGCTGGCGGCCCGAAGCGGCGCGGCCGGGGTGATCATCGGTACCCGCTCGGCGGTGTTCGTGCCCTGGGCCAAACCGGGGCTCATCATCGTGGACGAGGAGCACGACGCCTCGTTCAAGCAGCACGAGGGTTTCCGCTATCACGCCCGGGACGTGGCCGTGAAGCGGGCGCATCTCGAATCCGTGCCCGTGCTGCTGGGTTCGGCCACGCCCTCCTTCGAGAGCCTGGCCAACGTGACCCGGGGGCAGTACACCCGGCTGCGCCTGCGGGAGCGGGCGGGCGGCGCGGCGCCGCCCCGGGTGGAACTGCTGGACCTGCGCCGTCAGACCCTGGACGAGGGCCTGTCCCTGGGTCTGATGGACCGCATGCAGCGCCACCTGGAGGCCGAGGGGCAGGTGCTGCTGTTTCTCAACCGCCGGGGTTTCGCGCCGACGCTCCTGTGTCACGACTGCGGCTGGGTGGCGGAGTGCCCCCGTTGCGATGCGCGCATGACCTGGCACCAGGGCGACGGACGCATCCGCTGCCATCACTGCGGCCACGAGCGCAACCGTCCGCGCCACTGCCCTGCCTGCGGCAGCGTAAGTCTTGGTGGTCTGGGCCAGGGCACCGAGCGGGTGGAGGCGGCCCTGGAGCGGCATTTCCCCGGGCATTCCGTGGCCCGCCTGGACCGGGACAGCACCCGGCGCAAGGGGGCCCTGGAGGCGGTGCTGGAAGACGTGCGTTCCGGCAAGCACCGCATCCTGGTGGGTACCCAGATGCTCGCCAAAGGGCATCACTTCCCGGACGTGACACTGGTGGGAATCCTGGATGCGGACCAGGGGCTGTTCAGCGCCGATTTCCGCGCCGCCGAGCGCATGGCCCAGTTGATGGTGCAGGTGGCCGGGCGCGCCGGACGCGCGGGCCGGGCCGGCGAGGTGGTGATCCAGACCCATCACCCGGACCACCCCTTGCTGCTCACCCTGGTGCACCAAGGCTATGAGGCCTTCGCCGAGGCGGCCCTTGCCGAACGCCAGCTGGCCGGCCTGCCGCCCTACACGAGCCTGGCGCTGCTGCGTGCCGAGGCCACGGGCCAGCAGGCGCCCAACGATTTCCTGGAGGCGGCCCGCCGCAGCCTGGAGGCCCTGCGGCCGGACTCGGTGCAGATCTGGGGCCCGGCGCCCGCGCTGATGGAACGCCGCGCCGGGCGTTACCGGGCGCAGCTCATGATCCAGTCAGCATCGCGTCCCGCCCTGCAACGTGCCCTGCGCGCTTGGACGCCGGGGCTCGCGCAGTTGCCTGGCGCGAGGAAGGTGCGCTGGGTGCTGGATGTGGATGCGCTGGAGATGTGAGTTTTTTGTGAAGCGTGAGGGGTGAGGGGATAGGGGGGGGACCTGAAGGCGTTCCTCTCGCGGGGGCACGGAGCCAGGGGGAAGGCGGCTGGGTTAAAAACCTGAAAGGCGGTTCTCTCGCGGAGGCGCAGGGGCGCGGAGAAAGGCTTTTGAATAAAAACCCCGTGTCTCAGTGGCTCCGTGAGAGGAATGGGTTTTGTGTGGGAGCTACTGAAAACATCGTCCTCTCACGGGGACGCGGAACCACGGAGGAAATGCCTTTCATGTCAAAACCCCTGCGCCTCCGCGTCTCTGCGAGAGAATCGGTTTTGCCTTTCCAGACACAAAAAAGCCCCGCGCATCGCGCGGGGCTTTTCATCTTCTGACGACTGAGATTTACCGCCGACCCACCAGGCGCTCGCGCTCGATGCGGAACACGGTGGTGGTGCCGCTCACCTCATTGGCCACCACCAGCAGGGGCACGCCGGGGATGGGGCTCTTCTCAGCGTCAATCACGATCAGGCCCTCTGCGCCCAGGTCGCCCGCCTCGGGGGTGCCGGGGGCGGCGCTGAAGTTGCGGTTGTTGAAGTATTGCACAAAGCTCGGGGCATAGGGATCCGTGATGTCGTGGATCATCACGCCACCGATGCGCTCCAGGCCCACGAAGGCGTAGGTGCGGCCCCAGAGCTTGGCCACGGTCACGCCCTCGGGCTCGGGGCCCTTGTCGTCGCTGCGGGTCTCGAAGCTGTTTTCCCGGTGGTTGGAGTTGAAGTTCTCCGGGAACATCTCGGCGGTGATGCGCTCGTAGTCGGAGCCGCTGTCATAGACCATTTCCAGCTCGCTGTTCCAGATGGAGAAGGAACGGGCGCCGAAGGCGTAGATGTCCTCGTAGCAGCTGCCGTCTTCACGCAGGCCCGTGGCGGTGGTCACGTTGAGCCGGCCCATGTTGGTGTTGTCGCGCAGCTGGGCGAGGTTGGTGATGCCCATCTCGTTATTGGCGTAGAAGGCATTGAAGCGCTCGGAGTCCGGGCAGACGGGGATGCCACCGGTGAGCGCGCGGAAGCGGGAGACCTCGCTGTAACCGGGGTAGTCGCGGGCATCGCCCTCATTGGCGGTGACGATGTAGGTCTTGCCCCGGTACTCGTAGCTGGCGATCGAATCCGGCTGGTAGATGCCGAGCACGGGCCAGTTGGTGATGTTGATGCGTCCGTCGCGATCGCTCACGTCCAGTTCGTTGCCGGGCAGCAGGTGATCCTTGAAGCCCAGGCCGTGAATGGAGATGAACTCACCCGCCTCGATGTCCAGCACGGCGATGGCGTTGTTCTCCTGCAGGGCCACCCAGGCGGTCTTGGAGTCCTTGGAGACGGTGATGTACTCGGGCTCCAGGTCCTGGGCCACGGTGGCGCCGGGGCCAAAGATGCGGATGGAGGGGTCCAGTTCCGCGTCGTTGAACTTGCGGAAGTCGGCGGTGCGCACGTGGGCCTGGGTGAGCGTGGTGATGTCGTTGGGTAGGTCGATGATGCTCACCGAACCCTCGGGATCGATGCTGTAGTCATCGCTGGGCTCGCCCTCGTTGGCCACCAGCACGCGCTTGCCATCGGGGGTGAAGGTGACCATGTCGGGCAGGGCGCCCACTTCCACGTCGGCCAGCACGTTTCCGTCGGTGTCCAGGAATACGGCGCGGCCCGGATTGGTGCGCACGGCGTCCTCGATCACCGCCACCACCAGGCCCTTGTGCACGTCCACGCTGTTGACTACGGAACCGTACGCGGACAGGTCGATGTTGAACAGCAGGGTGGGCATGGAAGGCTCACGGATGTCCAGCACGTCCAGCTGGCCGCTGAAGGCGTTGACCACGAACAGGCGCTGGGTCTTCGGGTCGTGAGCCACAATCTCGGCAGCGGACCGGTCGAAGATGCCGCTGGCATAGGTACCGATGGGCTGGATGCTCAGGGAAAACGGCGTGGCGGCCAGCGCGGCGGGTGTGGCGACGGCCAGGCCTAGGGCCAGGACATAGGGATTGAGGCGCTTGCGCAGGGTGCTGGATGACATGGCGAGACTCCCTTGTTATTGGATTTGGGAGTGGAATCATCCGGCGTGATCGTGACAGGGTGATTTCAGCTGGGACCTGCAAACTGTAAAGAATTCCGGCGTTTGTGGGTTGCGTGTTTTCTCCCTCGCAACTTGTCCGAAAAAAACCTGAAAGGCGGTTCTCTCGCAGAGGCGCGGGGGCGCGGAGAAAGGCTTTTGATTAAAAAACCCCCGTGTCTCCGTGGCTCAGTGAGAGGAATGGGTTTGTATTGGATACCGCAAAAATAACCGTATCTCTCGCAAAGCCGCGAAGGCGCGAAGAAAAGACGATAATGAAAAGGGTTTCTTTGCGGCTTGGCGGCTTCGCGAGAGGATGGGTTTTGTGTGGGATAGCTAACGAAAACATTGTCCTCTCACGGGGACACGGAGCCACGGAGGAAAGGCCTTTTGATTCAATCCCCCTGCGCCTCCGCGTCTCTGCGAGAGAATCGTGTTTTGATCAAGGAACTCCGTGCCCCCGTGGCTCCGTGAGAGAAATGCCTTTCGGCTCGTGGATCGGCCAGGTTAGGCGTTACGCGCTAGACTCCATATCATGAGACGCCATCACTTCATCGTCGTGCTGATTGCGATCCTCGTGGCCCTGGTGTTCGCGCTCTGGCCGTGGATGACCGGTGACCAGGAGGCGCCCGAGACACCGGTCGAGTCGGTCGGCCAGCTGGACGACTATCCACGGGGCTCGGCCATCCCCTGGCAGCCCTGGGGTGATGCCGCGCAGTCGCGGGCGTCCCGGGAAGGCAAGGGGCTGTTCGTGTATTTCCACGGGCAGTGGTGCACCTGGTGCCGGGAGTACCAGCGCGACAGCCTGGAGCATCCCGAGACCGTCGCCGTGATCGGGCAGGGCTTCGTGCCGGTGCTGGTGAACGTGGATCAACGCCGGGACCTGTTCACCCACCTGGGAGGTCGGGGCCTGCCGTTCACGGTAATCATGGATGCGCAGGGTGATGTGCTGGGCCGGTTCACGGGACACGTGGGCGCCGGCGATCTGCAGGGCCTGCTGCGCGAGGCCTCCGTACGCATCGCCACGGCCCAGGCGGTGCCGGCGGGACTGGATGCCCTGCTGGGCGGTGACCCGGAGCAGTTTCTCGCCTTTCTGGATGAGACCTATGACCCGGGTCAGCACCGGCTGAGCCGCGCCGCGGTGGTCGGCACCTTGAGCAAGCGGCCACAGCCCATGACCTACCGCCTGCTGCTCCATGAAGATCACTGGCGCGCGCGCATCCCGTACATGCTGGATGTGCTGCGCGATGATCTGAGCGACCCCGTGGACGGCGGGTTCTTCTTTTTCTTCGATCCCGATCAGCCCAACCCCCTGACCGCGGTAGAGACCTCCAAGGTGCTGGGGCTCAACGCCCAGATGGTGTGGCTGTTTGCCGAGGCCCATGGGCTGCTGGGACGCGAGCGTGATGCGCGGGTGGTGCGCGAGGCCCTGGCCTACGTGGAGCGTTTCCTGTGGGATGACGCGCTGATGGCCTTCTGGGGCAGCCAGTATTCGGATTCGGATTACTACCGGCTGCCTCCGGCCGAGCGCCGCGCGGCCACGCCGCCGGTGGTGGAGCGGGTGCAGTACGCGGACGTGAGCGGGCAGATGATCGTCGCCCTGGTGCGGTCCGCACAAGCCTTGAACGAGCCGGCCTACCTGGCCTGGGCCGCCCGCGCCCTGGGCGGTCTGGACGAGCGCCTCGCCGATCCCGATGGGGGCTATTACCACTTCCGCGTCGAGGGCGGCGAGGCGCAACTCTCCGGATACCTGCCGTCCCAGGTGTGGCCGGCCGCGGCCTGGTGGACCTATTACGAGGCCACGGGGGATGAGGCGGCCGCGCGCCGGGGCGCGGAGTTGTTGCAGCGCATCGGCGCGCATGTGGATCCTGAACTCGGCGGCTTTGCGGAACGCCTGGGCGTTGACATGGCTCCCTGGACCGAGTCCCGTACCCACGGTGCCCTGGCCTGGCTGCTTATCGGGCCGGCGAGTGAGGCCCGTGTCTCAGAAGAAGTGCTTTCACAGGAGACGCGCGCGCAGTGGATGAGGATGGCCCTGGATCAGCTGCGCCTGGTGGGCGGCGGCGATCCGGACGACATGGCGCTTGGCGTCCTCGCCCAGCGGAGCTGGGCGAAGGACAGTGGCAAGTAGCAAGTGGCTAGTGGCTAGTGGCAAGGAGAATGCAACTTATCAGCTGCTGATCGTAGTCGATGAGGCGGTTAGTGTTCGGGTCGGGCAGCTGGGTGAGTTCGCCTTCGCGCCGGGGTATTACGTGTATACCGGCAGTGCGCGGCGCGGGATGAAGGCACGATTGAAACGCCATCTCGCGAGGGACAAACGACTGCGCTGGCATATCGATTATCTGCTGGCGAATCCACACGTCACGGTGGTAGATGTGCAGATCCTCGATCAGCCGGAGTGCGAGGTTAACCAGTACATTACAGGCACGATACCGGTGCCGGGCTTCGGCGCCAGTGATTGCACGGCGGGGTGCGGGGCGCACCTGTTTGAAGTGCGAAGTGTGAATTGGGAAGGGTGATCGGAAGTCAGAAGTGTGAATTGGGAAGTGCGAAGTATGCAAGAAAGACTTTTCGACCCGAACCTGCCTGAATCCGGTGCTATGCTCTGTCACAGTCGAGTGTTTTATTCATTCGCACTTCCCAATTCACACTTCCAACCTGCATTCCCACTCCCCACTTCCCACTTCCCAATTCTCAATTCGCACTTTCAAGGAGGATCCCCATGCGCAAACCCGAACCCGGCACCTTTGAACTTGGCCTGGTCATGGCCGGTGCGGTCTCCGCCGGCGCCTATACCGCCGGCGTGCTGGATTATCTGTTCGAGGCCCTGGAGGCCTGGGAGAACGCCAAGGCGGCCACGCCGGACGAGGTCCCCAGCCACCGCATACAGATCCGCGTGGTGACCGGCACCTCGGCGGGCGGCATCGCCTCGGCCATCACCGCCATGCTGCCCTTCACCCGCCATCATCCGGTCCAGGACCTGCACCTGGTGGACGGACCGGGCAAGCCGGTCAACGCCAACCGCAACCTGCTTTACCGCTGCTGGGTCAGGGACGTGGACCTGGGTGACATGCTGGACACCGCGGACATCAAGGGCGACCACATCCCCTCGCTGCTGAGCGGCGATCCCGTGAGCCGTATCGCCAACGACGCCATCACCACCGTGCGCCAGAGTCCACCTTCGGGATGGATGCGCTGGTTCTCCAATCCGTTGCAACTCTACCTGCAGGTCACCAACCTGCGCGGCGTGCCCTATCTCATCAACATGGTCACCGATGAAGGCGTGCGCGGACACCGGGTGATGAGTCATGCCGACCATGCCCACTTCGCCGTCTACGGCACCAGCGCGAGCCAGCCGGAGGGTCTGCCCCTGGGCGCCACGGCGGTGAACTGGCCGGGCACCCTGGGCACGCCCGACGACGGCTGGGAACGGGTGCGGGACGCGGCGCTGGCCACCTCTGCCTTCCCGGTGGGCCTGCCCGCCCGTGCACTGGACAACCACCTGCGCAGCTACGAGTCGCGGCCCTGGTCGCGGCCCGCCGGCGTGCCGCTGTCCGAGGAGCCGCCGCGCATCGCGCCGGACTGCCCGCCCCACCTGATGCAGCCCTACCAGTTCTGGAGCGTGGACGGGGGCCTGATCAACAACGAGCCCCTGGAGACGGCGCGTATTGCCCTGGCCGGCGCGCCCGATGCCCGCAACGAACGGGATCCCACCAAGGCCGACCGGGCCGTGCTGATGATCGATCCGTTCCCGGATGACACCGGCTACAGCGCCCCCGAGCATGGCGAGATCCCCGACATGCTCGGTGCCGCCTTCGCCCTGCTGCCGACCCTCAAGAACCAGGCGCGCTTCAAGCCGGAGGAGGTGATGCTCGCCCTCCACGAGGACGTCTACAGCCGCTTCCTGATCGTGCCTCGCAGGGGCGGGCGTCACGAGGGCGAGACCGACATCGCCTCGGCGGGCCTCGGCGGTTTCGCCGGCTTCGTGGATGCGGAACTGCGCATGCACGACTTCCAGCTGGGCCGGCGCAATGCCCAGAAGTTCCTGCGCGATCACCTGGTGGTGCACCGGGACAATCCCATCGTGGCGGACTGGGTCAAGCGCATGGAGGCGAGCGGCAAGCTCCAGGACTTCCAGCCGAGGATCCGCGCCGCCGGCGGCCAGGAGATCGTGGACCGGGACTTCGTGCAGCTGATCCCGCTGGTGGGCGATGCCCGTGCCCAGGTGCCATCACGCCCCTGGCCCCAGTTGCGCTGGCCGGTGATCGAGAAGCGGCTGAAGGCCGGCATCGAGAAGCGCGCCGAGGCCATCACCCCGGCCCTGGTGCGCCGTGGCCTGGGCATGATCGGCCTGAGCGACAAGCGCCTGCTGGGCCGCCTGGTGCGCAGCTTCGCCTCCAGCAAGATCCGCGACGCGGTGCGCGACAAGGCCCTCAAGGCCATCGAGGAGGATCTGAAGACGCGCAGGCTTCTGAGGTGATCCTGTAGGAGGCCCGACCACGGGCCGAACAGCGCGGCCTGCCCGGGCCCCGATGTTCGCGGCGGGATCGCCGCTCCAACTAAAAAATCCATGTTCTCGCCAAGACGCAAAGACGCGAAGAAAATCTTATCAAGAACTTCTTTGCGGCTTCGCGGCTTTGCGAGAGATCAGGGTTTTGGCATCGAAGCCCCGTGGCCGAATAACTAAAGCTGTCCTCTCACGGAGCCACGGAGTCACGGGGTTTTTTGATCAAGTGTTTTTCTCCCCGCCCCTGCGCCTCTGCGAGAGCATGATGTTTTTTGGT
>NZ_KB898957.1 GCF_000377945.1 Thioalkalivibrio sulfidiphilus | reverse complement strand
CAGGCTTCGAGGGAAAAAGCCCGAAGGGGCGCCGCAGGGACGCGGCGCGTCGCCTGCCAGGCCAGGGGCGAGGCGGATCAGGCGGAAGAACTTCCGCCCCGCCGAGCGGGCGCACATGGACGTGCGCCCTGGACTTTCTGTCGAAGCAGGATTGCGTAGACAGAAAGGCCTGTCAGGCGACCCCCTCGAAGCCGAGCAACGCAGGGCACCCGCGATCAGCGGGTGCGGCATCAGGGTGTCCTTCTTTTGGTTACTTTTCTTGGACAAGCAAGAAAAGTAACCCGAGCCCCGTGCAACGGGGATCGGAAGCCTTTGACTGTTTCGGTCGCATCACTCCGACAACACGACCGGAAAAGAACAGAACCTATCCCAAAGTATAGAACCTCCCCCCAAAACCACCGCCCTCAACTGACCACCCGCCAACTCCCATCCGGCTGCCGGCAGGCCGTGCCATAGACCTTCTCCCGCTTGCCGCCGATGATGGCGTCGATGGTGTATTCACGGCAGGGGCCGGCGGTGGTCTCGTAGGTGCGTGTGGGCGTCACGCTGTACTGGTTGCCAGTGTCGGGATTGACCCATACGGAGGGCACCCCGGTGCGCACGGTCTCCAGGGTCTGGGCGGTCTTGAGCCGGTCCACTTGGTCCATGGACTGACCGATGGCGCCGCCGATGGCGGCACCCGCCAGGGTGCCCGCGATGATGGCGGCGGTGCGGCCGCTGCCGGCGCCCACCTGGGAACCGAGCACGCCGCCGAGCACGCCACCGATGACCATGCCTGCCTGCTCCTGGGGTCCCTGGTAGGTGGCGCAACCGGCCAGGCCAACGGTGCCCGCAAGCATCAGGGAGAAGAGGGTTTTACGTATCATGACAATCTCTCCGGCAATGGCCACACCATGTGGCCGATTGCCGAATGTATAGTTCATGTGCAGACGCGCCGACGTGATCCGGATCATTGAACCTAGAAACGGCAGTTGACCGCTCGATTTCCTTCGATGACGCTCACCCATCGGGTGAGCCCCGCTACGCACCCGATTGCACGGTTTTCGTGTCGCCTGGCGGCGTTGCGACTCCTCGGAATGGAACGACCATTCCTCGTCGTCGCGCCTTGCCAGACAACACGAAAACCGCACACTCGGGCGCGTTCAACTGCCGTTTCTAGGTTGAATGGGCGTCTGTTGCCTGCCGACAGGGTGCTTCTCTCATGCCAATGCCTGAACTCATCGCCCACCGTGGCTATGCCGCGCGCTACCCGGAGAACTCCCTGCCGGGGATCGAGGCGGCCGTGGCGGCCGGTGCCCGGTATGTGGAGGTGGACGTGCAGTTGTCCGCGGACCAGGTGCCGGTGCTGTTTCATGATCAGGATCTGCAACGGGTGTGCGGCGTGAGCGGCGCGGTCCATGAACGGGATGTCGCCCAGCTGCTGAGACTGCACGCCGCCGAGCCCGGACGCTTCGGTGATCGCTTCGCGGACAATCCCGTGGCGACGCTCGCGCAGCTCTCGGAGCTGCTGCGTCGCGAGCCGCAGGTCACCGCCTTCATCGAGGCCAAGACCGAGGCGGTGGAACGCTTCGGTGTGCCGGCGGTGCTCGAAGCCATCGCCAGGACCCTGGCGCCCGTGGCGGCGCAGTGTGTGCTGATCTCCTTTTCTCTGCCGCTGCTGACACGGGCGGCCAGCGTCACCGGGGTACGCGGCTGGCGTGCCCTGGGTGGCGTGGTGGATCGATGGGAGGACCGGCATGCCCTGGCGGGGCTCGGGCTTGAATGGCTGTTCTGCGACGTGGCCGGTCTGCCACCGGAGGGTGGGCTCGCCTTCGAGACGGCCCGGCTGGCGGTCTACGAGGTGGATGATGCGCGCCAGGCCCTGGACCTGGCGGCGCGGGGCGTGGCAGCGATCGAGACCTTCGCATTGCCGGAGTTGCGCGAGGGCATTGAGCGTCTCGCCGGCCTGGCGGATGAATGAACCGGATTGCGGCTGAGGGGCGTAGGTCGGGCTTCAGCCCGACAACCGATGCTTCGTCAGGCACCGCTGTCGGGCTGAAGCCCGACCTACGATTGGCTCATTCAGGGCACTAGCCGGCGCTGCCGATCCAGAAGTCCATGGAACGATCCAGGAACTCCTTCCAGGTCATGTAGTGGGAGCCGTCGCAGGAGAAGGTCAGGCTCACCATGCCGTTGAACAGGTTGATGGACGAGGAGCGCAGGTAGATGGTCTCGTCCGCGAAGCGCAGGGCCTTGAGGTTCGCGAGGATCTCGCCCATGGCGTCGCTGGGGATCTGGGCGTCGGGCGGGTAGTCCCGGTGCGGGAAGGCCAGGCAGGTGTCCGGATCGCTCAAGGCCTCGTGGGTGAGGATGCGATACCGGTAGGGGTCGTCCAGGGTCCAGACCGTGGCCCGGCTACTGGAGAAATGCAGCACCAGCTGGAACACGCCCCGTTCGGTGAACAGTTCCTCCAGGATGGAGAGCACCGCGTCCATGTCCCGGTCCATGAGGCTTTCCACCCGGCTCTGCAGGAACAGGGTGCCGCGGATGGAGGGATCGCCCTTGATCTGGCGCCACTCGGTGGTCTCCTCGTAGAGGGCGGCGCTGTCGGGCAGGTTGCGCAGGTCGAAGTCGGCGCCCAGGAAGCCCAGGGCCTTGCCGTCGGCATCGCGCACCAGCTGCAGGGCGGTGAGTGAGGGCCTGCGTCCCAGCAGGCTGATGTAGGCCTCGGAGAGCAGGAAGCCGTCGGCGGGCACCACCTGCTTCATGTAGGGCCGGTGGGAGCGGTCTCGGCCGAAATGCTCGGGCAGCAGGCCGCTGCGGGCCACGTTGTCGGTGAGCTGTATGCCCTCGGTGTTCAGGGCATACATGAACGTGGCCTCGGGGATCTGCGCCATGCCCTGCTGCAGCAGGGCGTCGAGCGCCTCGCGATTGGGCCACACTCTGGGCAGTGCGGCGGCGATGGCCTGCAGGGGCTCGTGCAGCAGGCTTTCTAGCCGCCGGCGCTGGGCCTCGATGGCCTGTTTGAGATTCTCCATGCTCGGGCGTTCCCTGCCGGGCCGATCAGCGAGCGGGACTCATGCGCTGGCGCAGGAAGTCCAGCACGCCGTCCAGCGGCACCTGGGTGCTGTCCGCGTCGCGCCGACCCTTGTACTCGATCTCGCCGGCGTCCAGGCCCCGTTCGCCCAGCACCAGGCGATGGGGGATGCCGATCAGCTCCATGTCCGCGAACATGGCGCCCGGGCGCAGGCCGCGGTCGTCGTAGAACACCTCGAAGCCTGCATCCAGAAGCCGTTCGTACAGCGCGTCGGCGGCCTCGCGCAGGCGCTGGGACTTCTGGGCGTTGATGGGGCACAGGGCCACGGTGAACGGCGCCAGGGCCTCGGGCCAGATGATGCCCTGGGCGTCGTGGTTCTGCTCGATGGCGGCGGCCACCACCCGGGAGACGCCGATGCCGTAGCAACCCATGGTGACCACCAGGGAACGACCCTGTTCGTCCAGCACCGTGGCACCCATGGCCTCGCTGTACTTGCGCCCCAGCTGGAAGATGTGGCCCACCTCGATGCCGCGCCGGATCTGCAGGCTGCCCTGGCCGTCGGGGCTCGGGTCACCGGCCACCACGTTACGCAGGTCGGCCACCGGGGGCAGGGGCAGGTCCCGCGCCCAGTTGATGCCGAAGTAGTGCTTGCCGTCGATGTTGGCGCCGGCGCCGAAGTCGCTCATCACCGCCACGGCCCGGTCCACCACGCAGGGGATGGGCAGCTTCACGGGGCCCAGTGAGCCGGGGCCGGCGCCGATGGCGGCGCGGATCTCATCTTCCGTGGCCATGCGCAGGGGGCTCGCCACCTGGGGCAGTTTCTCCGCCTTGATGGCGTTGAGTTCGTGATCACCGCGCACCAGCAGCGCGATCAGCGGCGCGTCGGTGCCCTCGGCGGCGGCCACCACCAGGGTCTTCACGGTCTTCTCGATGGCCAGGCCGTGCTGTTCCACCAGGTCGGCGATGGTGCGCGCGTTCGGGGTGTCCACCAGGCGCATGGCCTCGCCGGGCGCCGCGCGTTCGGTGGCGGGCGCCACCGCCTCGGCCAGTTCCACGTTGGCGGCGTAGTCGCTGCTATCGGAGAAGGCGATGGCGTCCTCGCCGGAATCGGCCAGCACGTGGAATTCATGGGAGGCATTGCCGCCGATGGAGCCGGTGTCGGCCAGCACGGCGCGGAAGTCCAGGCCGCAGCGGCTGAAGATGCGGGTGTAGGCCTCGTGCATGCACGCGTAGGTCTCCCTCAGGCTGTCCTCGTCCACGTGGAAGGAGTAGGCGTCCTTCATGAGGAACTCGCGGGCACGCATCACGCCGAAGCGGGGGCGGATCTCATCGCGGAACTTGGTCTGGATCTGGTAGTAATTCACCGGCAGCTGGCGGTAGCTTTTCACCTCCCGGCGCACGTAGTCGGTGATCACCTCCTCGTGGGTGGGGCCGAAGCAGAACTCGCGCATGTGCCGGTCCTTGAGGCGCAGCAGCTCGGGGCCGTACTGTTCCCAGCGCCCGGACTCCTGCCACAGCTCCGCCGGCTGCACCGCGGGCATGAGCAGTTCCAGGGCCCCGGCCCGGTCCATCTCATCGCGCACCAGGCCTTCCACCTTGCGCAGCACCCGCAGTCCGAGTGGCGTCCAGCTGTACAGACCCGAGGCCAGGCGCCGGATCATGCCGGCACGCAGCATCAGCTGGTGGCTGATGACTTCGGCGTCGGCGGGGGTTTCCTTGAGGGTGGCCAGGGGGAATCGGGTTGCGCGCATGGTTGTCGTTCTTGGTTTCTGGTGAATGGGATTAGGGAGCGAAAGATTCGTTTGCCACAGAGGTCACAGAGAACAGGCCACGTGAGGAGTGAGGCGTCAGGCGAGAGGGATCTCCCACGCCTGACGCCTCACTCCTCACGTCTCACAGATCAGTCAGAAGGTGCCGCCGTTCCAGCCCCATAGCTTACGGGGTGCGCTGGCGAATTCAATGTAGATGCGGTCGCGGGGGACCTTGAGTTCCTCCTCCACCAGGCGGCAGAGCAGGGCGGAGAGATCGCCGGTCTCGGACTCCGACAGGCCGATGCTCTTCATCTCCAGGTAGGCGAGCGGGGTGTCCTCGCCGGCGAACAGCATGTCGGGGTTGTGCTGGAATCGCACCATCACGTAGCGCTCCGGCTTGCCGAGCTGCTCGGCCAGGGCGCGGGAGGTGAGCTTGAGCAGCTGCGCGATGCTGGCGTCGTCGGCGCGCTGGTTGGTCTCGATGCTGAGCAGGGGCATGGGGGTTCCCGGGCAGGAATCAGTTGGCGTTGTCGCCGCAGAATTCGCGGATCTGTTCCCGGGTCTCCTCCAGCATGCGCTGGCGCTCCTCTTCCTCCAGAACCCGGTACTGGTCATTCTCACGCACGGTCACACGCCCGCCGCGCTCCGTGAGCGTGGCCAGGTTGCGACGGGCCTTTTCGCAGTTCTCCCGGCGGATGCGCTCGGATTCCGCCTGACGTTCCCGTTCCTCGGCGGCGCTGCGCTGCTGGGCGCGCGCCTCCTCGCTGCCCTGCAGGGCGCGCTCGAGGCGTTCCTGGGCGGCACGGTCGGGGGGCGGGCTGGCCCGGCGCACGGGCTCGGCCTGTACATTGGCGGGCGGGGTCTGTCCGTAGTGCACGCCGCCCTGATCGTCCACCCAGCGGTACATGCCCTGGGCATGGATGAGCGCCGGCATCAGCAGCATGAGCGTCAGGGACAGGAGTGCAAGGCGCATCGCAGGGCGGAAGATCATGGGGGACGGACTCCTTCTCGGCTAACTGGCTCAAGCTTATCAGAATTTCGCGGCCGACCGCTGCGGGCGGACCAGCCTGTGTTTTGTATACTCGGATGGGTCCCGGCGTCCATGAACCCGGTCCGGTTTCCTGCCAGGCGGTTGTTTGCAGGGTATGAAGACTATATATTAGAAAAATCTAATATTCAGGGTGCCGGTCTTCGGGCCGGTCGATCCGCAGCTACAGGAGCGAGAGGCCAATGAGCAAGCAGGGAAACCGGACCGTGTTCAGCACGGGCCTGATGGTGGTGGCAGGCTGGACGCTGGGTGTGCTCGTCCAGGCGAACGCGTCGGTGCCGTTCGAGACCCTCCGGGTCGACTATCAGCCGACCGTGCAGGAGAAGGTGGTGGACGGGCGCATCGAGGCCGTGCAGCAGGCCACCATCACGGCCCAGACCTCCGGACGCATCGTGGAACTGCTCTACGACGTGGACGATTTCGTCGAGGCGGGTGCCGTGATCGCCCGCCTGCGTGACACCGAGCAACGGGCGCGCCTGAACCAGGCCACGGCCTCCCTGCGCGAGGCCCAGGCCCGTTTCAACGAGGCCGAGACCGAGTTCGAGCGCATCCGGGGGATCTTCGAACGCCAGCTGGTGGCCCGCGCCGAGATGGACCGGGCCACCGCGTCCCTGGAGGCCGCCCGGGCCAGGCTGGAGGCGGCACGCGCCGCCGTGGCGGAGGCCGAGGAACAGGTGGAGTACACCCGCATCCGCGCCCCCTATGCGGGCATCGTCACCGAGCGCTTCGTGGAGGTGGGCGAGAGCGTGAGTCCCGGCCAGCCGCTGATCGCCGGCATCTCGCTGGAATTCCTGCGGGTCACCGCCGATGTGCCCCAGCGTCACATCCAGACCGTGCGCGAGCTGGGCCGCGCCCGGGTGCTCTATGACGGTACGGCCGCCGTGGAGGCCGAGCAGCTGACCTTCTTCCCCTATGCCGATCCGGCCACCAACACCTTCCGGGTCCGGGTGCAGTTGCCGTCCGGCATCGAGGGCCTGTTTCCAGGCATGTTCGTCAAGGTGGCCTTCGCCGTGGGAGAGCGCGAGCGTCTGATGATACCGGTCAGCGCGGTGGTCTACCGGGGTGAGATGGTGGGCGTCTACGTGGTGGACGAGGCCGGGCGCGTCAGCCTGCGCCAGGTGCGTGTGGGACGGGTGGACAATGACCAGATCGAGGTGCTGGCGGGACTGGAGCCCGGTGAACAGCTGGCCCTGGATCCGGTGCACGCCACCCTGCATCTGAAACGCCAGCAGGAGGCGGCCCGATGAGCGACGAGAACATGGGCGTCTCGGGCCGCATCGCGAAAAAATTCCTCACCTCCGAGATCACGCCGCTGCTGGCCCTGGTGGGCCTGCTGCTGGGGCTGTTCGCCATCATGGTCACGCCCCGTGAGGAAGAGCCCCAGATCAACGTCACCTTCGCCAACGTGTTCATACCCTTCCCCGGTGCCACTGCCCGGGAAGTGGCGCAGCTGGTCAGTTCTCCCGCCGAGCAGGTGCTCTCGGAGATCGAGGGCCTGGAGCATATCTACTCGGTGTCCCGACCGGGCATGTCCGTGCTCACAGTGCAGTTCAAGGTGGGCGAGGACCGCACCGCGGCCATCGTGCGCCTCTACAACCAGATCTTCTCCAACCAGGACTGGCTGCCCCAGGGCCTGGGCGTGGGCCAGCCCATCATCAAGCCCATGGGCATCGACGACGTGCCCATCGTGGCGGTGACCCTGTGGACCGAGGACGAGGATCGCGGCGGTCATGAACTGCTGCGGGTGGCCCATGCCATCGAGGCGGAGCTCAAGCGCGTGCCCGGCACCCGGGACATCTATGCCATCGGCGGACCCGACCACGTGGTGCACGTGGTGCTGGACCCCCAGCGCATCTCCGGCTACGGCATCGGTCTCGACGAGCTGCGCATGGCCCTGCAGGCCAGCAATTTCTCCCGGGATGCCGGCGCCCTGGTGCGCGACAACCTGGAGATCCCCGTGCAGGCGGGCACCTTCCTCACCAGCGCAGACGAGATCGCCGGCCTGGTGGTGGGCGTGCGCGACGGCCGGCCCGTGTACCTCTCCGATGTGGCCGACATCCGCCATGGGCCGGCGCCGCCGGACAACTACGTGCGCTTCGGCGCGGGCGCGGCCGGCGACGGTGTGCCGGGTCTGACCCACCCGGCGGTCACCCTGGCCATCGCCAAGAAGCCCGGCACCAACGCCGTGGACATCGCCGACAAGCTGATGGAGCGCCTGGAACAGTTGCGCGGCACCTACATCCCCGAGGGCGTGCACACCACCATCACCCGTAACTACGGCCAGACCGCCGATGACAAGGCCAAGACCCTGATCCAGAAGCTCATCTTCGCCACCGCCTCGGTGGTGATCCTGGTATGGCTGGCACTGGGCTGGCGCGAGGCGATCATCGTCGGTGCCGCGGTGGTGATCACGCTGGCCATCACCCTGTTCGCCTCCTGGGCCTACGGTTTCACCCTCAACCGTGTCTCCCTGTTTGCGCTGATCTTCTCCATCGGCATCCTGGTGGACGACGCCATCGTGGTGGTGGAGAACATCCACCGGCACATGCAGATGGGCAAGAAGAAGCTGCTGGAGGCCATCCCCCTGGCGGTGGACGAGGTGGGCGGTCCCACCATCCTGGCCACCTTCACGGTGATCGCGGCCCTGCTGCCCATGGCCTTCGTGACCGGCCTCATGGGTCCCTACATGAGCCCCATCCCCATCAATGCCAGCATGGGCATGATCATCTCCCTGGCCGTGGCCTACGTGGTCACCCCGTGGATGACCTACAAGTTCCTGCGCCGCCAGGCCGAGGCCCATGGACCGGCGAGCGGCGGGCAGGGCCACGGTGAAGAGGGCAACGGCTGGCTGATGCGCCTCGCGGAGCGCAGCATGGGTCCGTTCGTGCGCGGCGAGAAGGCGCGCACGCGTCGCTGGGGCCTGTACGGGGCCATGGTGGTCCTGATCCTGGCCTCCGTGTCGCTGGCCTACTTCCAGGCAGTGGTGCTCAAGATGCTGCCCTTTGACGACAAGTCCGAGTTCCAGGTGGTGCTGGACATGCCCGAGGGGACGAGTCTCGAGCAGACCAGCCGCGTGCTGCACGAGATGGGTGCGTTTCTCGCCACCGTGCCCGAGGTGACTGACTACCAGATCTACGCCGGCACCGCCTCGCCCATCAACTTCAACGGCCTGGTGCGTCAGTACTACCTGCGCGAGGGTGCCCACATGGGCGATATCCAGGTGAACCTGGTGGACGCCAAGCAGCGGGATCGCAAGAGCCATGACGTGGCCCTGTCCGTGCGCGACCCGCTGCGCGAGATCGCCGCCCGCTACAACGCCTCGGTGAAGGTGGTGGAGGTGCCCCCGGGTCCGCCGGTGCTCTCACCCATCGTGGCCGAGATCTACGGCCTGGACTACGACGGCCAGATCGAGGTGGCCAGGCGTATCCGTGAGGTGTTCGAGTCCACCGAGGGCATCGTCGACGTGGACGACAGCGTCGAGTATCCCGGTCCGCGCCTGATCCTGGAGGTGGACCGCCAGAAGGCGGCGCTGCTGGGTGTCTCCCAGCAAGCCGTGGTCAGCGCCGTGGACACGGTGCTGGGCGGTGAGGATGTGAGTTATCTCTACGGTGTGAATGTGAAATACGCCGTGCCCGTGCGCCTGGAATTCGATGTGGCCGACAAGGCGCACATCGAGTCGGTGCTCTCGCTCAAGGTGCGTTCCCAGTCCGGCGCCCTGGTGCCCATCTCGGAACTGGTGAACGTGGTCGAGACCACCCGGGAGCATTCCATTCACCACAAGGACCTGCTGCCGGTGGTCTACGTGATGGGCGACATGGCGGGCGATCTGGACAGCCCGCTGTACGGCATGTTCGACATGTTCTTCCAGATCCGGGAGATGCCCCTGGCCTTCGGTCAGACCATCGAGCAGTTCTTCATCTCCCAGCCAGACGACCCCTACTTCTACAGCCTCAAGTGGGACGGCGAGTGGCAGGTGACCTACGAGACCTTCCGGGACATGGGCATCGCCTACTCCGTGGGCCTGGTGCTCATCTACCTGCTGGTGGTCGCCCAGTTCCGTTCCTACATGGTGCCGCTGATCATCATGGCGCCCATCCCGCTCACGGTGATCGGCGTGATGCCGGGACATGCACTCATGGATGCCCTGTTCATGGATGCCAAGTTCACGGCCACCTCCATGATCGGCATGATCGCGCTGGCGGGCATCATCGTGCGCAACTCCATCCTGCTGGTGGACTTCATCAACGACGAGCTGCGCCGTGGCACTGCCTGCGAGGACGCGGTGATCCGTGCCGCCGCCGTGCGCGCCAAGCCCATCGTGCTCACGGGTCTGGCCGCCATGGTGGGTGCGGGCTTCATCATCGATGACCCGATCTTCAGCGGTCTGGCCATCTCGCTGATCTTCGGCATCCTGGTGTCCACGGTGCTGACCCTGGTGGTGATCCCGGTGCTCTACTACAGCTACATCCGCAACCGTCAGCATCTGGTGCGTGAGGCGTAATCGTCAGACGTGAGGTGTGAGGTGTGAGGTGTGAGGTGTGAGGTGTGAGGTGTGAGGGGTGAGGCGTGAGGCGTGAGGCGTGAGGCGTGAGGCGTGAGGCGTGAGGCGTGAGGCGTGAGGCGTGAGGCGGGCATGGCCCCTCCTATGACAGCGAATGCGACGCAGGTACCTTCCAGCCGCGCGAGGTCGCGGGCTTTAACCCGCATATCTCACCACCGTTCGTAGCGAGGACGTCGAGATGCCGCTGTGACGGGGCGCGCGGAGCGGAAGACGGCGCCGGCGTAGCCGACACTACGTCAAGTCGGCTGAAGTGAGCACGCCCCGTCACAGCGAGCAGATCGGCGGCCGCAGTAGAAGGGTGGTGAGATATGCGGGTTAAGGCTAAACAGTCATAAATCAACAGCGAGAAGCGTCATGAAAGTGGAAATGGGTGAAGAGGGACTGAACATCCTGGACATGTCCCGGGACCAGGCGGCGCTGCTGGTGGAGGCGCTCAAGGCGTCCCCGAAGCAGGGCTTCATGGAAGACGAGGAACTGCGTCGCCTGTTCAAGCTGCTGGCGGTGGTGCAGTCGGATCTCTGGGATGACATGACCAGCGGCAAGTTCGACTTCTCGGCCTACAAGCGCCAGTAAGGCAATGAGGTGTGGGGTCGATCCCCACACCTCACAACCACTCCCCCAGTCTAATCAAGGAATCATCAGCTGCGTCTCGCAAGTTTCCACGCTGCCGCAGCTGTTGCTGCCCGTGCCGGTGCAGGTCAAGCCCTGTGAAGGCATGTTCACCGAGACCGAGTGGCTGTAGCTGCCTGAGGCGGTGCCCAGCTTGATCCGGTAGCTGTCCACGAAGGTGCAGGCGCCATCCAGGGTCATGTTCGGTGCGGTCCAGGCCAGCGTCACCACCGAGCCGGAGGCCAGATTGCCTGAGGCCTCGTTGGAATCCGGGCTTTCCTGTCCCCGGTCATCGATGGCCTGCACGGCCACATACCAGGTGTTCAACTGCACCACGGGCTCCGGATCAGGCTGGGGTGCAGGTGGCGGTGGCGGTGGCGGCGGCGGTGCGGGCTCCGGTTCCGGTTCACTGACGGGATCGGGTTCGGGGTCCGTGATCGGCTCGGGCAAGGGCCCGGGCGATGGTTCGGGTACCGGCTCGGAGGGTGGCGGTGGTGCCGGCGTCATCCCGGGGCTGGATTGCGACGGCGCCTCTTCAGTCTGCGGGTCGCTGTTGCTGACCTGATTCGAGACTTCTTCATCGACACAGCCCGACAGCAGGGCGATGCCCAGAAAGCCGGTGGCCAGTGCGCGCAGGAGCGTCGTGGAGATCGTTCCGAAGGGATGGGACGCAATGCCGTGGCAGTCGCCCGCGGTGACGGTGGTGTCATTCGATCGCGTGTTGAAGCAAGCGGCGGCATCACGGCCGCCCGAAAACATTGTCTTCGTCATTTCGGTAACTCCGCTGTCATGGCCGAAGCCGTAGACCGGTGGTTTTGCGTCCCCGCCTTTCGGTCGGGTATGCCCTTTCGATGAGCTTTTTTTTCTTAACGCGTGTTGGGCCTGTCCTTGTGTCGTTTCGCCATCCCCGAGGGAAGGGCGTGAATGGATGTCATCCGATTCCCTGATGACCCGTGGCGTGAAGTATGTGGAGTGTGCTGGTCGAGAGCCGTGATGCCCTTCACGGGGCGCGTGCCGTGAATCCGGATTTGCACGCCATTCATCGACCAATTTCGTGAACGGTGACGGGGCTCACATGTGCGCCCGGGATGTGCGTGTCTCAAGCCATACGCACGGACTGTGACGTGCGTTCGATGTTTGTGCGGAGAGGCGGGTGTGCTCGGCGCCGGCAGTGAATCAGGCGCTGATCCTGCGGGTCGATGTTCATAAAAAAAGCGCCGGGTCCCAGGGATGGAGCCCGGCGCTTTGAGACGATGCCGATGGCCTCAGATGGCGGGTACCTGCATCTGCAGTTCGCAGGTGTAGGTGCTGCCGCAGGCATTGCTGCCCGTGGCACGGCAGTACAGACCCAGCGCATTGCTCTGCACGTTCAGGGAATAGCTGTAGTCACCTGACGAAGTGCCGAGTTTCACCAGGTAGCTGTCCACGGTGGTGCATGCGCCATCCAGGGTCATGTTTGGTGCTTCCCAGCTCAGAGTGACCCGCGCACCCGAGGCCAGAGCGCCGTAGGCCTCGTTGGAGTCCGGGCTTTCCTGTCCCCGGCCGTCGATGGCCTGCACAGCGACATACCAGGTGTTGAGCTCGACCACGGGTTCCGGCTCGGGCTGAGGCTCGGGCTCCGGTTCAGGCTGGGGCTCCGGTTCAGGCTGGGGTTCCGGTTCAGGCTGAGGCTCCGGTTCGGGCTGGGGCTCCGGTTCGGGCTGGGGCTCCGGTTCGGGCTGGGGCTCCGGTTCGGGCTGGGGCTGGGGCTCCGGCGCGGGCTCGTTGCCGCCACGGTTGTTGCCACGACCGTTGTTGGTCTTGCCGCCGTCGCTGTCGCCGGTCTTGTTGTTGCCGTTGCCGTTGCCACGACCGGGGCTGCTGGTCTGCTCGAGGGTCTGGCCATCGCTGGCCGTCTGTGCCTGAGTTTGCGCAGCCATGCCCAGGGTCACGGTCAGCAGCAGCGCGAGACTGGCATGCAGCACCCGCGCGCGGTTCATGCCCGGGCGGCGGGATACGGCCGCGAGAGGGGCGTATGGGCTGACGTACTGGGTGGATTCCCCGGGGATGGAATCATGCGCCTGGAGCGCATCTGGGGCGTGTTGAAATTCACGCGTGACCGCATGGCCACGCCTTGCCTGTGACTTCGTCATTTCGGTAACTCCGCTGTCGTGGCGATTGCCGTAGACCGGTGGTTTTGCGTCCCCGCCTTTCGGTCGGGTATGCCCTTGTCGTTTAACGATCGGGACCTTCTGCCGATGGCACTCCTGTGTCCTGTGGTCAGATGGTGCCTATTGTGACGTGCTGGTGATGGAGGCGCCGTGACGGGCCTCACGGGCCCTTGGCAGGCCGTCAGCCTTTCCCTACCGGGTATCTGCCCTGGGGCGGATGGACAGGGTCTGGCGACCGGCTTCCTTGGGGTTCGCAGTCGGCAATGGCCTTCCCTGGCACGGGGTATCGGCGACGTGCTGCGATGCAGCAGCGTCCGTGAATATTCCATGTCATCGGGCGTTTCTTGATCGAGGTCAAGGAAGCGTCACAGGGCTGCTCCATACTTGTCCTGAAACAAGGATGAGGAGACGCCCACGATGCGCCTGAACCAGAACCCCAGCGCCGAGACCCCCGCCGTCGAGACGCACAATATCCGCTTTCTCAATCCCTACCTGATGAGTGGTGCCGAGATCCGTCGCCTGCAGGTGGCCAATGGCGATACGCCCTGTTTCGGCACCGATGCGCGCTACGACTGCAGACGCGATGACTGCCGACTGAGCCGCCGCTGCCTGGGCGGACTGGTGGCGCACTGGAAGCGCTGAATCTCCAGGACGCCCGATTCCCTCGATTTTTCTGCTCAGGACTGCCCCGGATTCAATCGGGGCGAACTCGATTGTGTTCTGCATGCTCCGCCCCCGCGTTGACGCCTGCTGAAGCCATCCTCTATGGTTTCCTTGAAATGCGTCATCGACCCCACGCCCGCCCGGGAGGTGTGACTTGCGCGTAATGGCCCCCGAGGAGATGGAAGCGCTCATCCGACTGCTGTCCGATGACGGCTACGAGGTGGTCGGTCCCACCCGGCGCGAGGGCGCCATTGTCTATGACCGTCTTCAGGGCCTGAGCGATCTGCCCGCCGGCTGGGGCGACGAGCATGGCCCCGGCCATTACCGACTCCGCCAGCGTGACGACCAGGCCCTGTTCGGCTACGTGGTCGGCCCCCATTCCTGGAAGAAATACCTGTTCCCGCCCCGGGAGACCCTGGTGCGGGTGTTGCGTCGCGAGGACGGGGGTTTTGAAACGCAGCCCGGTGAGCCGGCGCCGCCCCGGCGCGCGTTCATCGGCGTGCGGCCCTGCGAACTGGCGGCCATCGGCATCCAGGACCGGGTGTTCCTGGAACAGTCTGTCAGGGACCGGGCCTACGGGGCCCGTCGCGAGGGGGTGTTCCTGGTGGCGGTCAACTGCGCCGAGCCGGGCGGCACCTGTTTCTGTACCTCCATGGGCACCGGTCCGCGGGCCGGGTCCGGTTTCGACCTGGGTCTCACCGAGGTGATCGGCGAGGGCACGCACTTCCTGGTGATCGAGGCGGGCAGCGAGGCCGGCGAGGCCATGCTCGCCAGGATGGATACCCGGGAGGCCAGCGAGGCGGAGCGCGCGGCCGCCGAACAGGTCTGGCTGGAGGCCCCGAAGCACATGGGCCGCACCATGCCCGGCGATGCCCGGGAGGTGCTTGCCCGGGCCCTGGAACACCCCCGCTGGGCGCAGACCGCCGAGCGCTGCCTCTCCTGCGCCAACTGCACCCTGGTCTGCCCCACCTGTTTCTGCGCCCAGATGGAGGAACTGCCGGACCTGGAGGGCAAGTCCTCGGAGCGGGTGCGCCTCTGGGATTCCTGTTTCAACGGCGAGCACTCCTACATGATCGGCGGTCCGCATCGCAGCACCGTGGCGGCCCGCTATCGCCAGTGGCTCACCCACAAGCTCTCCTCCTGGCACGAGCAGTTCGGCAGCTCCGGCTGCGTGGGCTGCGGGCGCTGCATCACCTGGTGCCCCGTGGGCATCGACATCACCGAGGAGGTGGCCGCGATCCGCGCCACGGGCCAGGGCAAGGCAGGAGGGCAGGGCACATGAACGAGCTCCTGGAGATCCTCAAGGGCCAGCACTTTTTCGAGGGGCTGCGCGAGGCGGACCTGAGGCTTCTCGCCGCCGGCGCCTCCCTGAGGACCTTCCGGGCGGACGAGACCCTGTTCCGGGAACACGAGGAGGCCGACGCCTTCTATCTCATCCGCAGCGGGCGGGTGGCCCTGGAAAGCCGGCTCCCCGGTCGCCGCGCCGAGGTCTTCATGACCCTGGGTCATGGCGAGGTGCTGGGCTGGTCCTGGCTGATGCCGCCCTACCGCTGGCACTACAGCGCCCGCGCCCTTGAGGAGACCCACACGGTGCATTTCGACGCCCCGGCCCTGCATGCCTGCATGGACCGGGATCCGGTGCTGGGCTATGCCCTGTACCAGCGCTTCGCGGCGCTGATCGTGCAGCGCCTGCAGGCGGCGCGGCTGCAGGCCATGGATATCTACGGAGGCGGCGATGTCGGTCTCGGCGGCTGAGCGGCAGATCCCTGAACCCATGGCCCCGGTGCCCTGGCGCATCCTGGACGTGCGCCGGGAGGTGGCCGATGGCGAGGTGTTCACCTGGCGGCTTCGGCCCGAGTCCGGCGCGGCCCCCGAGGCCCGTCCGGGACAGTTCAACATGCTCTACCTGTTCGGCGTGGGCGAGGTGGCCATCTCCGTCAGCGCTATGGACGGGGACGGCAGCCTGGTGCACACCATCCGCGCCGTCGGGAGCGTCACCCGCACCATGCAGGGGCTTCGCGCCGGCGACGTGGTGGGCGTGCGTGGCCCCTTCGGCAGCGCCTGGCCGGTGGAAGCGGCCGAGGGGCGCGACCTGGTGCTGGCCGCGGGTGGCATTGGGCTCGCACCCCTGCGCCCGGTGATTCACGCGGTGCTGGCCCGGCGCGAGGCCTTCGGCCGGGTGCTGATCTGCTACGGCGCCCGCTCGCCCCGGGACCTGATCTTCCGCGACGAACTGGCCCAGTGGCAGGCCCGTGCCGACCTGGATGTGCGGGTCACCGTGGACCGGGGCACCGCCGACTGGAAGGGAGACGTGGGCGTGGTCACCCAGCTCATCGACCGGGGCGGCTTCGACGGCCGCAATGCGCTGGCCATGGTCTGCGGCCCGGAGGTGATGATGCGCTTCTCGGCCCTGTCCCTGCATCGGCGCGGCGTGGTCCCGGAGCGCACCTTCGTCTCCATGGAGCGCTGCATGCGCTGCGCCCTGGGTTTCTGCGGCCACTGCCAGATCGGCCCCCATTTCGTGTGCCGGGACGGCCCGGTGTTTCCCTACCCGGTCATGGAGCCGGCCTTCCGGGTGCACGAGCTATGAGAGTCCAACGCCCCACGCTCGCGGTCTGGAAGTTCGCCTCCTGCGACGGCTGCCAGCTCACCCTGCTGGACTGCGAGGACGCACTGCTGGCCCTGGCCGACACCATCCGCATCGCCCATTTCCCCGAGGCCAGCAGCGCCCGGGTGGAGGGCCCCTGGGACCTGTCCCTGGTGGAGGGTTCCATCACCACCCCGGAGGACGCCGAACGCATCCGCGAGATCCGCCGGGCCTCCAGGCACCTGGTCACCATCGGCGCCTGCGCCACCTCCGGAGGCATCCAGGCCCTGCGCAACTTCGCCGATGTGGAGGCCTTCACCCGCCAGGTCTATGCCCGCCCCGACTGGATCCAGACGCTGGCCACCTCCGACCCCATCGCCGCCCACGTGCCGGTGGATTTCGAACTGCGCGGCTGTCCCATCGACAAGGGTCAGTTGCTGGAGGTGATCAACGCCTTCCTCTACGGCCGGCGCCCGCAGATCCCCGCTTCGAGCGTGTGCGAGGAGTGCAAGCGGGCCGGGCACGTGTGCGTCATGGTGGCCCACGGCACCCCCTGCCTGGGCCCGGTGACCCAGGCCGGCTGCGGCGCCCTGTGTCCCGGTTGTCATCGGGGCTGCTATGGCTGCTTCGGTCCCAAGGAGACCCCCAACGCGCCGGCCCTCTCTGCCCAGCTCGCCCAGCTGGGCATGGACCAGGGGCAGCTGCTGCGTGTCTATCGTACCTTCAACGCCAACGCCAATCCCTTCCGCGAGGAGAGCCTGCGCCATGAGTCAGACCCGGACCATTGAGGTCAACGCCCTGGCCCGGGTGGAGGGCGAGGGCGCCCTGTACGTGCGCACCGAGGGCGAGCAGGTGGCGGAGGTGAAGCTCAAGATCTACGAGCCGCCGCGCTTCTTCGAAGGCTTTCTCATCGGCCGGGATTTCCGCGAGGCCCCGGACATCACCGCGCGCATCTGCGGCATCTGCCCGGTGGCCTACCAGATGGGCGCCTCCCAGGCCATGGAGCAGGTCTGCGGGGTGACCCTGGACCCGGCGCTGGAGGACCTGCGCCGGCTGATCTACTGCGGCGAGTGGATCGAGAGCCACGGCCTGCACGTGTTCATGCTGCACCTGCCGGATTTCCTCGGCTACCCGGACGGCATCACCATGGCCCGGGATCACCCGGAGCTGGTGCGCAATGCCCTGCGCATCAAGAAGATCGGCAACGCGCTCATGCGCCTGGTGGGCGGCCGGGAGGTGCATCCGGTGAACCTGAAGGTGGGCGGCTTCTACCGCGCGCCCACGCAGGCCGAAGTCGCTGCCCTGCGCGAGGACCTGGCCTGGGGGCTCGAGGCCAGCGCCGAGGCCCTGGACTTCCTCGCTGGACTGGAGTTTCCCGATTTCGAGATGGACTACGAATTCGTGTCCCTGGTGCATCCGGACGAGTACCCCATCCTGCACGGCCGCCTCGGTTCCAGCAGCGGCATCGATGCGCCGGTGGAGGACTACGACCGGATCTTCACCGAGACCCACGTGATCCATTCCAACGCCCTGCACAGTCACCTGAGCGATTCCGGGCGCCCCGCCTGCCTGGGCCCCATGGCCCGCTTCGCCCTCAACCGGGATCGGCTCACCCCCCGTGCCGCGGCCCTGGCGGAGAAGGCCGGACTCGGGGCCGTGTGCCGCAACCCCTTCAAGAGCATCCTGGTGCGCATGGTGGAGATCGCCTTCGCCTTCGAGGAGGCCCTGCGCCTGGTGGACGCCTACCAGGCCCCGTCCCGGCCGGCGGTGGACATGACGCCCCGCGCGGGCACCGGCTACGGTGCCACCGAGGCGCCCCGGGGCATCTGCTACCACCGCTACACCCTGGACGAGGCGGGCATCATCCGGGACGCCAAGATCGTCGCCCCCACCTCGGTGAACCAGCCGAGCATCGAGGCGGACCTGCACGGCTTCGTCCAGGCCCACCTGGACCTGCCCGACGACCAGCTGCGCCATCGCTGCGAACAGGCGATCCGCAACTACGACCCCTGCATCTCCTGCGCCACCCACTTTCTCGATCTCACCGTAGAACGGGGATGAGCGACGCCCTGGTGATCGGCATCGGCAACCCCTGGCGGGGTGATGACGGGGTGGGTGCGGCGGTGGTGCGGGTCCTGGCGGGCACGCCGGGTATCCAGGTGGCCGAGTGCGGCGGAGAACCGGCGGAACTGATGCAGTGCTGGGCGGGCTTCGACCGGGTGATCCTGGTGGATGCCGTGGTCACGGGGGGAACACCCGGCGCGATCCTGCGGTTGACGGTGGATCAGCCTCTGCCTAGCACCCCCCGCCATTCCTCCCACGGCCTGGGCTTGGCCGAGGCCGTGGAGCTGGCCCGCGCCTTGGGCGAGTTGCCGCCTGGCCTCGTCATCTACGGCATCGAACCCCAATCCACCGATGACGGCACCGGCCTCTCGCCTGCCGTCGCGGATGCGGTGACGACGGTGGCCTGGGCGATCTGCAAGGAGCTGGACATCTGCCGCGGAGGCGCGGAGGCGCAGAGGGAAAAATAATTGGACAGGATTTACATGATTTACAGGATTGGAAGAGGGTTTGCAGCGCCTCAAATAAGGGTGCTCAAGCCCAAGCCATTATTCTTTCAATCCTGAAAAATCCTGTTCATCCTGTCCATTGCATTTCTCTGCGCCTCCGCGCCTCTGCGGCAACTCTTCCCCGGCCGTTCACCGATTCTCCCGCCGCGAAACCGCCAACAGCACCCGGTCCAGCCAGGCGGCGGGCAGCAGGCGGCGCAGGGTGCCGAACAGGTAGGTGGGGAAGGTGACGTAGTAGCGGGCCCTAGGGCGGGGGCTTTCCAGGGCGTGGATGACCTTCTTCAGCACCGCCTCCGGGGGCAGGGTGAAGGGCGCGGCGGGGCCTTCCTTGGTGAGGCGCCGTTCGGCGGCGGCGTAGCGTTCCCGGAACACGCTGTGTTCCCGGTCGATGTTTTTCAGGAATGCCGCATGCGCATTGGCCCGGAAGCGGCTCTCGATGGGGCCGGGCTCCACCAGGCTCACGTGCACGCCGGAGCCCTTCAGTTCCAGGCGCAGGGTGTCGGTGAGTCCCTCCAGGGCGAACTTGGAGCAGTTGTAGGCGCCGCGAAACGGCAGGGCCACCAGGCCCAGCACGGAGCTGTTCTGGATGATGCGGCCCTCGCCGGCCGCGCGCATCACCGGCAGCACCCGGTTGGTCAGCTCCAGCCAGCCCAGCAGGTTGGTCTCCAGCTGCGCCCGCAGCACTGCCCGGGTCAGGTCCTCCACCGCCCCCGGCTGGCCGTAGGCGCCGTTGTTGAACAGGCCATAGAGCCGGCCGCCGGTGCGTTCCAGCACGGTGTCAACGGCGGTGGCGATGCTCGCGCTGTCGTCCAGGTCCAGTCGCAGGGCCTCGAAGCCCTCGGCCGCCAGGCGTTCCACGTCCTCCGCCTTGCGGGCGGTGGCGAACACCCGGTAACCCCGGTCCTTGAGACCCCGGGCGACGCAATGGCCGATGCCGCTGGAGCAGCCGGTGATGAGGATGGGTTTCATGCGTGAGGGGTTAGGGGAGAGGCGTGAAGGGCAAGACATCCAGGCTTTGGGTTGAGTTTTTCACCCCTCCCGCCTATCGCCTCACCCCTCTCGTTCAGTACGTAAGCGTGACCACGTTATCCTCGACGATCTCGCCCACGAAGGCGCCGCCGCCGCGGATGCCGTCCAGTTCCGGGATGGCGTTCTCCTGGGTCAGGTCGTGCTCCGCCATGGCGCCGGCGCAGGCGTAGAACTTCACCCCCGCCTCGTGGGCGTCCTGCATGAAGCTGTACACGGACTTCTCCTTGGCCTCGCCGGGGTGGATCTGCTCGGCATAGCCCTTGATCAGCAGCCGGGTGGTGCGGGCGGCGAAGTAGATCTCCACCTCCAGGTCCATGGCGGCGGCCACCGTGGCCTGGAAGAAGGGGGCGCCCAGGGTGCCGGGCACGTCCGGGTTGAGGTTGAGCAGCATGATGACGATCTTGTCCGCCATGGCGGGACTCCCTGGTGTGCTGGTGAATTTGGTGCGTCGGGACTATTGGAATTTCCGGGGGGTGCACCCATATAATCGGTCGTTAATATTGACCGATTTGATGAGGGATTGAAAATGCCCATCTACGAATATGCCTGCGGTGTCTGTGGTCATCGGCTCGAAGCCATCCAGAAGTTCAGCGATGAGCCGCTCAAGGAATGCCCCGAGTGCGGCAAGCCGGAACTGTCCAAGCTGATCTCGGCGGCGGGTTTCCGCCTCGGCGGCGGCGGCTGGTACGAGACCGACTTCAAGAGCAAGAACCAGCGCAACCTCAAGGAGAGCGGCGGGGAAAGCAAGGCCTCGGCACCGGCCTGCGGCAGCGGCGGCTGCGGCACGGCCTGCGGTACGAGCTCCAGCTGATCCGCCCGGGTCCCCCAGCCGATGCTTCACACCCTGCGCAAGTACCTGATCACCGGCCTGGTGGTCTGGGTACCGCTGGTGATCACCTTCTTCGTGGTGAAGTTCCTGGTGGACCTGATGGACAACAGCCTGCTGCTGCTGCCCCCGGCCTGGCGTCCCGAGGCCCTGTTCGGCTTCAAGATACCGGGTCTGGGGGTGGTGCTGGCGGCGCTGATCCTGCTGGTCACCGGCTTGGTCACCGCCAACCTGCTGGGCCGCAAGCTGGTGGATCTGTGGGAGAGCGTGGTGCACCGCATTCCCCTGGTGCGCAGCATCTACTCGGCGGTCAAGCAGGTGATGGAGACCCTGCTGGGGGCTGGCGGAGATTCCTTCCGCAAGGTGTTGATGATCGAGTATCCCCGCAAGGGCATCTGGACGCTGGGTTTCCAGACCGGCGTGGGGGTGGGCGAGGTGCAGGCGCGCACCAGCAAGGAGGTGGTGACGGTGTTCGTGCCCACCACCCCGAACCCCACCTCCGGTTTCATCATCATGGTGCCCCGGGACGAGGTGGTGGAACTGGACATGTCCGTGGAGGACGGTTTGAAGTTCGTCATGTCCCTGGGCGTGGTCAGCCCCCGCTGGCCGTACCCGAACCGCCCGCCATCAAATGGTGAGCAGAAGCGCGGGGGTTTCTGATCCCGGGCGGCTGTCGCCCGCAGATCTTCTCCGGGTCGTGAAGTTCAAGTGCTCAGGGTTGCCGGGCGATGTGCGGCAATGGTCTGGGCCGGGCGATGCCGTATCCCTGGGCATAATCCACCCCCAGTTGCGCCAGACGCTGGCGTACCCCTTCCGTCTCCACGAACTCCGCGATGGTCCTCAGTCCCGCCACGTGGCCGATGCGGTTGATCGCCTCCACGATGGCCTGGTGCATCTCGTTCTCGTGCATGTCGCGCACGAATCCGCCGTCGATCTTGATGTAGTCCGCAGGGATGTTGGACAGGTAGGAAAAGGAACTCAGGCCGGTGCCGAAGTCGTCCAGGGCCACGTGGCAGCCAAGATCCCGCATCCGCTGGATGAAACGAACGGCGTTGCCCAGGTTGGCGATCACGGCCGTCTCCGTGATCTCGAAACCCAGCGCCTCGGGTGGGATGGCATGTTCTCTGAGGCGCTCGGTGACGTGAGCCAGGAACGCATCGTCGCCCACGGTCAGGCCGGACAGGTTGATGAACCAGCGGTAACCCTTCGGCACCTGTCCTTCCCTCAGCAGCTGGCGTATGCGCGGCAGCGTCAGTTCCAGTACCTTGCGGTCCACGGTGGGCATGAGGTTGTAGCGTTCCGCCGCCGGGATGAAGGCCCAGGGTGAGATCACCTCACCGCTCGGGTCGAGCATGCGCAACAGGATCTCGCAATGGCCGGCGGTGTCCGGTTTGAGCGGATGGATTTCCTGGTAGTAGAGCAGGAAACGATCCTGCTCCAGGGCCTCGTTGATGCGCGCGGTCCATTGCATCTCGCTGTGCCTGGCCATGAGCGTGCGATCGTCCTGCCGGAACAGGTGGACGCGGTTTCGTCCCTTGTCCTTGGCCGCGTAGCAGGCCATGTCAGCATGGCGCATGACATCGGAGAGCGACAGATCAGGGTCGTCGAGCAGGGTCAGCCCGATGCTGGCACCGATGCGGAAGTTGTGCTCACCCCAGGTGTAGCGAAAATCGTTGACGATGGTGAGCATGCGCCTGGCCACCTGTTCGGCCTGCTCGAGGGTACATTCGTCCAGCAGCACGCCGAACTCATCACCCCCCAGACGGGCCAGGGTGTCATGTTCCCGCACCGGGATCTGCAGCAGGCTGGCCAGCTGTCGGAGCAGATCATCGCCGGCCTGGTGTCCGCAGGTGTCATTGACCAGCTTGAACTGGTCCAGGTCGATGTAGAGCAGTGCGCTGGGACGCTGCCGCCGGGCCTTGGCCAGCGCCTCCTTGAGCCGGGTCTCGAAGCCATGGCGATTGATCAGGCCGGTCAGCGAGTCGTGCAGGGCCAGGTGGTTGATGGCTTCCTGGGCCTGCCGGTTTTGGCGGCGCACCTCGTGGTCGCGCAGTTCCCGGTCGATGGCCGGGGCTAGCCGGGACAGGTTGTCCTTGAGGATGTAGTCCTGGGCACCGTTGCGCATGGCGCTGACGGCGATCTCCTCGCCGATGCTGCCGGAGACGATGATCACCGGGATGTCCTGGTCCCGTTCCCGGACCAGGCGCAGGCAGTGGCCGGAATCGAAGCCGGGCAGATTGTGATCGGTGATGATCAGGTCCCAGGCGTGCCCGCTCTCCAGGGCTGTCTGCAGTTGCTCGATGCTGTCCACCCGGGTGCAGTCCGGGGAAAACCTCCCCGCTGCAGCGCGCGCAACACCAGCACAGCGTCGTTCTCGGAATCCTCCACCAGCAACAGGCGCAGGGGGTTGGCGGCTACGGAATCCATGCGTCGTCCGGTTCGCCGAGGGTGAAATAGAAGCGGGCTCCCTCGCCCGGGGTCGCGTCGGCCCAGATACGTCCGCCGTGGCGGTGTATGACCCGGGCCACGGTGGCCAGGCCCACGCCGCTGCCCGGGTAGCCACGGGCGTTGTCCAGGCGCTGAAAGGGTTGGAACAGCTTTTCGGCACGGGCCATGTCGAAGCCGATGCCGTTGTCGCTCACGCAGAAGACCCGTCCGTCGGCGTGTTCGCTGGCATTGAGTTCGATGCGTGGCGATTCCCTGTCCCGGCTGTACTTGAGGGCGTTTTCCAGCAGGTTGGTGAGCGCGATGCGCAGCAGGCCCGGGTCCGCCAGAACGGTGGCACGGGTGGCGATGTGCAGTTCAGGGGCAGGACCCTGGTGCCGGTTCAAAAGCTCCTCTGCCACTTCCTGGGCCAGGGTGTCGAGCAACAGGCGCTCCGTGTGCATGGTGGTGCGCGTGAGCCGGGACAGCTCCAGCAGGTCGTCGATCAGTTCGTTCATGCGCACCGCGCCCTGGTGGATGCGACCGAGATAGTCCTGGGCCTGGTCGTTCAATTGACCCGCCAGGTCCTCGTGCAGGGCCAGGGCAAAGCCCTTGATGGATCGCAGAGGTGCGCGCAGATCATGGGAGACGGAATAGGTGAAGGCCTCCAGATCGTCGGTGCGCTGGCGTACCCGCTCCTCCAGGCGCTGGTTCAGTTCCTGCAGGCGTTCGGTGGCGAACTTGCGTTCCAGTTCCACGCTGATGCGGGTGGCGAACACCCCCAGCATGGGGGCAGTCCAGCGGGTCAGTTCCATGGGACGGGTGTCCATCACCGACACCAAGCCCAGCATCTTGCCCGAGGAGGCGATCAGGGGCGCACCGAAATAGCTTTCCACGCCCATGTCCGCGAGCAGGGTGTCTCTGGGGTAGAGACGGCTCGCATCCCTCGGGATGAGTTCTTTCTTCAGATCCACGACGTCCTTGCAGGGGGTGCCTTCCAGGTCATATTCGAAATTTTTAGCCAGTCGGTCGCCGGCCCACACGGCCAGGGTGCTGACTTCGGCCTGGCCGGGTTTGAGCAGGCCGATGAAGGCTTAGCGGGCGTCATAGGCCCGGGCCAGGTCGCGTACACAGTTGTGCAGGAAGTCCTCCGTATCCAGCACGCTGCTCGCGCGTGCCAGGGACTCCATCACATTCTGGGCGCGCTTTTCCTCGGTGATGTCCAGCAGATAGCCCTGCAGGATGACAGGGCCGGAGGCATCGCTGACCACGTTGACCAGGTCCCTGAGCCAGATGCAGCGCCCCTGGCTGTCGAGCATGCGGTATTCGAATTCGTGGTCCAGACCACCCCGGGCGGCCTGCAGGCAGAAGTCCGGCGCCCAGGACTGGTCATCGGGGTGTATGTGCCGGGGCCAGAATCCGGGTTCATACCAGGCCTCGACGGGATAGCCGAGCAGGGGTTCGATCTGGGGACCGATGTAGGTGAAACGCTGCTCCCGCAGATCGAATTCCCAGGGAATGAGGCGCGTGGACTCCAGCAGGCGTTGCTGGCGCAAACTCACGTCGGGGGAGGATGGGCTATCGACCATGCTAGACCTCGCGATCGGCGGGTGCCGCGAGGGCACCGCGCAGTTCTTCACCATGGCCCTGTGCTCCGTGTTCGGTCGCGCCGGCACTGGCCTCTATAGCCGTTGATGATGAATGGTTATTCGGTATTCTGTCACATTAACTTGATCTGAATATAGCTGATGAATCAGCTTGGTCGTCAATAAGAATCCTCGACCCTCAACCGGTCGATGACCTCCCGTACCTCCTCCGTATCCCACTCGATGGCCGTGTTCACCGAGTAGCGCACCCGACCCTGGCGGTCCAGCAGGAAGGAGCTGGGGAAGGCGAACACCCGCCACTCGCCCGAGACCGCGCCGTCCTCGTCCATGAGCACGGGGAAGTCCACGTTCACGTCTTCCATGAAGTTCAGAATGTGCGCCGGGGATTCCCGGAAGTTGATGGAGACGATGCCGAACTCGTCTTCCGGGTAGGCGGCGGCCAGGCGGTTCATGGACGGGATCTCGTGCACGCAGGGCGGGCACCAGGTGGCCCAGAAGTTCACCAGGGTGACCCGTCCCAGGCTCTCGGTGTGCTGATGGCGCACGCCCCGGGCATCCACCAGGTCGTAGCCGGGCGGGTCGTAGGCCGGCCGTTCCACCAGGCCAAAGGCCGGCAGCACCGGCGCCTCAGCCTCCTCGTCCAGGGGCGCGGGACGGTCCGAGCGCGGGGTCTGGGCCAGCAGCCGTGTAGCCGCCAGCAGCTGGGTGGGGGTGTCCAGGATGGCGCGGGTCACGTCGAAGGGGATCGGGCCGCCCATGGCCTCCAGTTCCACCGCTTCGGGCTCGACGGAGCGCAGCAGGTAGTAGTCCCGCACGCTGTCCACCAGCCAGCCGTAGGCGGGGCTGCCGGCCCGGTGCAGAGTGGCCAGCAGCTCCTCCAGGCGCGGGCGGTTGGTGCCCAGCTCCGGCTGCAGGATGGCGAGCGGCATGTTGGTGGCGGAGACGATGCCCAGCAGTTCCGGCTCCTCGCCGGCCACCGGGGTGCCCCGGTAGAGGTTGGGGAAGAACAGGATGCCGCCGGCCACGGCGTTCATGTCGGTGGCTTGTTCCTGCCAGGTCCGCAGGCCCCGCAGCAGGGGCACGGTCATGCGGTCGCAGGTGGTCACCACGATGGGCCCGCGGCCGCTTTCAACGGCCTTCTGCAACAGCGCCGCCACCGGCGCGCCGTCCAGGTTGCGCACCACCTCGTTGCTGCGCTGAAGCAGCAGGGAGTCCAGCAGGTCCACCTGCCAGACCGTGGCATTGCGCTCGGCCAGACGCCGGGCCAGGTTGTGGGGTCCCTCGGTCTCGCCGTACTGGTTGATGAGCCAGACGAACAGGGGGCCGGTGTTGTCGCCGCCCCAGACGCGCACGTCCAGGCGCTCGCCGTCCGGCAGATCCAGGTTGAAGTCGGCGAGAACGGCGTGGGGCAGGCTGAAGAGCAGGAGCAGCGCGAGGCACAGGCTCGGTCGTCGGGGCACGAATCACATTCCCGTCATTTGGGGTTCATGGGTCCGCAGCCCGGTGAGAAATCCCGGCCAGGCTAGCGGGCGAAGCTGTGGCGGCCCTCGCCGCGGGACTGTCCGGATCGGAATCTGGGGTGCGCGGAGGGCTCGCCCCGGCCGAGATTACCGTCCCCGCGGCCTGCCTGCCAGCCGGACTGGCGCTCGACCTGGCCGCGCCAGCCGCCGTCTCGCCCCCCGTGCGGGTTGCCGGAGGCCTGGCCGCGGCCGGTTTCCCCGGCGGCGTTCCAGGCCGGACGGGATGGCTGCTGCGCCTCCTGCCGAGGTCGGCTCTGGCTCTCCTGCCGGGGACGGTTCTGGCCCTCCCGGCTCCAGCCCTCGCGGATCCGGTCGCTGTGGCCTTGATGGAGATCCCGGCTGTTGATGCTGCGCCGGGTGTCGTCGGTGACCGGACCCGTGCGGGTCCGCTCCCGTTGTGCCTGGGCGGTGGCATCGCCACTGCGTCGCTGGTGCACCGTGTGATGCCGGTAGGCCACGCCGCGGCGGTGCCAGGGGTCGTGGCGCCAGCGGTGGCCGGCGGGCACGTAGTGGCGGGTGCGGTAGTCGTAGTGGTGGATGATCACCACGTGGCGATGGGTCCAGTTGAAGCCGCTGTAGAAGAAGCTGCGGGACACGGGCACGCCGCTGACCCAGGTGATGCCGATGCTCACGGAATAACCGTAGGGCGGTCCCCAGTAGACCGGGGCGTAGGCGGGCCACCACCAGCCGCCGTAGACGATGGTGGGCTGGTAGTAGGGCACGTACACGACCCGCGGGCTGGCCGGTTCGATGTAGATGATCTCCCGCTCGCGCACCACCCGGACATGTTCCCGATCCTCCAGGTGGCCGGCGTCGTAGGCTCTCTGGCGCAGTTCCTGGACCATGTCGGCCACGTCCTCCTCCTGGAGCAGGAAGGCGTCGCCCACCTGCCGGGTCCAGGTGAGGTCATCGCTCATCTGCTGGATCACCCGGGGGAAGGCCACCAGGGCCTTGACGCTGGGATCCCAGTCCATGTCCGCCACGGCGTCCACGGCGGCGCTGCCCTCTAGCCCCGGGTTGCGCCGCGACCAGCGCGCCGCCTCCACCACCTCCAGGGGATAGGTGGAGGCCATCAGGATCTGGGACAGCAGGGCATCGGGGTACAGGGCGATGGGCGCGAGCAGGGAGGCCAGCTCGGCCTCGCTGTAGGTCTCCTGGCCCTGGGCGTGGGCGGGGGAGAGGCCCAGGAGCAGGGCCAGCAGGCATGCCGAAAGCCAGGCAGCCGGGGATCGGCGATGGGTGTTCATGATCAGGTCCTCCTCGTGGGCGGGACCGGGGCGGCGAGGCCCCATGTTTGTTCGGACCCCCTCATGCCGGGTCCGTTCACCCGGATGTGCATGTCCACCCGGGACCTGTGACGACACTGCCCGGCATCAGGCGCACCGGGACAGGGTGTCAGCCTACGCCCCGTGGCTGAACACACCCTGAACCGTCAGCGGGGGGAGGCTTGTCGCCAGGGCAGGTGGTCCAGGTCCACGTTGCTGCCGGAGAGAATGACGCCGATGCGCAGGCCCCGCAGGGCCTCGCCCTGTTCCCGCAGGGCGGCCAGGGGCACGGCGGCGGAGGGCTCGATCACCTGCTTGGCCCGTTCCCAGACAAAGCGCATGGCCTCGATGATGCCCGCCTCGGAGGCGGGCAGGATGCGCTCCACGTGCTCGCGCAGGAGGGGGAAGGTGAGATCGCCCAGGTTGCCGCGCAGGCCATCGGCGATGGTTTGAGGATGTTCGCCCGGGATGATCCGGCCAGCCGCCAGGGAGCGGATGGCATCATCGGCGCCGGCGGGTTCGGCGCCGATGACACGGATGCCCGGCTTCATGCCCCGGGCGGCCAGCGCGGTGCCGCTCAGCAGGCCACCGCCGCTCACCGGGGCCATGACCACGTCCAGGTCCGGGATCTCTTCCAGCAGTTCCAGGGCGGCGGTGCCCTGGCCGGCGATGATGCGCGCATCGTTGTAAGGGTGGACCACCGTGGCCCCGGTCTCGGCCACCCAGGCCTCCAGGGCCTGTTCCCGGTTGCGGGTGCCCGGTTCGCAGTGACGGATCACGCCGCCATAACCCCGCACCGCCGCCTGTTTCACCCCGGGGACGTCGTGGGGCATGACGATGTGGGCGGGGATGCCGCGCAGGCGGGCCGCCAGGGCCAGGGCCTGGCCGTGGTTGCCGGAGGTGTGGGTGGCCACGCCCCGGGCGGCCTCCTCATCGGAGAGCGAGAGCGCCGCATTGCAGGCGCCCCGGAACTTGAAGGCCCCGGCCCGCTGCAGGTGCTCGCACTTGAGGAATATGCGCGCGCCCAGCCAGTCGTCCAGGCTCGCGCAGGTCAGCACCGGCGTGCGCCGGGCATGGGGGGCGATGCGCGCGGCGGCGGCGCGGATGTCCTCAAGACCGGGGGACGACATCGTACAGGCCCGCTGAGACGTAACGAATCTCTGACTCAGGACACTAGATCCGGATGTTGAGCAGGCCGATGACGCCGATGGCGATCAGGTAGATGGCCACGATAGCCGGGTTCAGTCCGCCAGCAGGCGCTTGAGGATGCCGGTGTAGATGCGTGACAGGGCGTCGAGGTCCTCGACGCGCACGTGCTCGTCGATCTTGTGAATGCTGGCGTTCAAGGGACCCAGTTCCACCACCTGGGCGCCCGTGGGGGCGATGAAGCGCCCGTCGGAGGTGCCGCCGGCGGTGGAGAGCTCTGTGTCGAGCCCCATGACCTCGCGGATGGCGGCGCTGGCCGCCTCCACCAGTTCCCCCTCGGCGGTGAGGAAGGGATGGCCGGAGAGCCGCCAGCTGAGTTCATAGTCCAGGCCATGGGCATCGAGCACCGCGTGCACGCGAGTGCGGATGCCTTCATCGGTCTGCTCGGTGGAGAAGCGCAGGTTGAACATCACCTCCAGCTCGCCGGGGATGACGTTTTCCGCGCCGGTGCCGGCATGGATGTTGGAGATCTGGAAGGAGGTGGGCGGGAAGTGTTCATTGCCCTCATCCCACTCAATGGCCGCCAGTTCGGCGAGCGCCGGCAGGGCCCGGTGCACCGGGTTGTCGGCGAGATGCGGATAGGCCACGTGCCCCTGCTGGCCGCGCACCCGCAGCACGCCTGACAGGGAGCCGCGTCGGCCATTCTTGATCACGTCGCCCAGGCGCTCGGTACTGGAGGGTTCGCCCACCAGGGCCCAGGTGATCTTCTCACCCCGCGCCTCCAGCCATTCCACCACCTTCACCGTGCCGTTCACCGACGGGCCTTCCTCGTCGGAGGTGATGAGCATGGCGATGGAGCCCTTGTGATCCGGGTGATCCTTGAGAAAGGCCTCGCAGGCGGTGACGAACGCCGCGATGGAGCTCTTCATATCCGCGGCGCCGCGGCCGTAGAGCTGTCCGTTGCGAATCTGCGGCTGGAAGGGATCCGAGGACCACTTCTCCACGGGGCCGGTGGGCACCACGTCAGTGTGGCCCGCGAAGGCCAGCACCGGCCCCTCGCTGCCCCGGCGCAGCCACAGGTTGTCCACGTCCTCGAAGCGCAGGTGGTGTGCCTCGAAGCCCAGCGGCGCCAGGCGCTCGGCGATGAGCTGCTGGCAGCCGGCATCCTCCGGGGTCACGGAGCGGCGGCGGATGAGTTCCTGGGCGAGGTCGAGGGTGTCGGACATTCGGGTCGTTTCTCGAAGCAGTGGTTTCGTCGGAAGAAGATGAATGGACAGGATGATCAGGAACAGTATGGATCTGACAGGATTTACCCAATCATTGCATAAATTTGACGCAACCAGGTTTCAGGCTGCTTGCTTCAAGGTATTCAGGTAATGCAACAGCTCGGATTTCACGGCGGGGTTAGCGCTCATGGTCAGCGTCAAGGCGCCCTGGGGTCTTGTCAGGCGCCCGGCGCGCTGGATCAGTTTGCGCCGCAGGGTGCCGAGTTGTTCGAAACACCACAGCGGCGCGCGCTTCTCAGTCGTGTTGCGGACCTGTTCATGACACAGCATCTGCATTTCCCGGTTGAGATTGTGCG
>NZ_KB898956.1 GCF_000377945.1 Thioalkalivibrio sulfidiphilus | reverse complement strand
CCCCGTCACAGCGAGCAGATCGGCGGCCGCAGTAGAAGGGTGGTGTGATATGCGGGCTAGACACCGCCGGTCACTGCAGGAGAAGTGAATCAGGCATAGAATAATGGCCTATCCCAGCCACTCAGGTATCAGGCCATGAGCCAGAAGAAGGCAGACGAACTGCGCCAGCACGTGCGCGAGAGCTATGCCAGGGTCGCCGAGGCCAGCAACAGCGGGGACTGTTGCGGCGAGGCATCCAGTTGCTGCGGTGTATCCGATGACGCCGCCATCAATACCCTGATCTCCACCCGCCTTGGTTATTCAGCACAGGACCTGGCTACGGTGCCCGAAGGCGCCGACATGGGGCTTGGCTGCGGCAACCCCCGTGCCATCGCGAGCCTCAAACCCGGCGAGGTGGTGGTGGACCTGGGCAGCGGCGGCGGCTTCGACTGCTTCCTGGCATCGGCCGAGGTGGGCGAGACCGGGAAGGTGATCGGCGTGGACATGACCCCCGCCATGGTGAGCAAGGCGCGCGCCAATGCAGAAAAGGGCGGCTTCAATAACGTGGAGTTCCGCCTGGGCGAGATCGAGCACCTGCCGGTAGCGGACAACACCGCCGACGTGATCATCTCCAACTGCGTGATCAACCTTTCCCCCGACAAGCCCCAGGTGTTCCGGGAGGCCTTCCGCATCCTCAGGCCCGGCGGACGCCTGGCCATCTCCGACGTGGTGGCCAGCACGGAACTGCCCGAGGAGATGAGAAACGACCCAGTGCTACATGCCGGCTGCATCTCGGGTGCGCCGCTGCTGGCGGACCTGCACGCCATGCTGGATGATGCGGGCTTTTCCGACATCCGCATCACGCCCAAGGACGAGTCCAGGGAATTCATCAGGGACTGGGCCCCGGGTCGCGGTGTCGAGGACTATGTCCTCTCCGCCCACATCGCGGCGGTCAAGCGGGTGGGGCGTTAGACAGTTTGTTATTCGCCGTCTCCCTGGACTGCTGGGGGAGGATCGATCTGCGCCGGTCCACGAATAGGCTGCTGCCCTCCATCGCCTTGGCCTGGTGTTTCGCCTCGGAGGCCGTGTGGGCAATGTCCAGATGGGAATGGAATCGATCCGGCGATACGGGCACCACGCCAATCGATAGGCTCAACATGGGATAGAAGGTTTCCCGGCCTTGCCGATCCTTGGCGCGGATGCCACCGCTGGCCAGATCCTCCGGTTCGTAGAAACCTGGGGCCATGGCGTCGAAGGCCTGCAACAATCTGCGGCATCTCTGCTCCCAATCACCGCCTGCAAGCACCAGCACAAAATCATCGCCGCCCACGTGACCGACGAAGTCACCCACATGGTCCACGTTTTCGAGCAGCAGGGAGCCCAATGCTCGAATGACCTCATCCCCCCTCGCGTAGCCGTAGTAGTCGTTGAAGGGCTTGAAGTGATCCAGGTCGCAATAGGCCACCACGAAATTGACTCCCTCGTTGAGCAGCCCGTCCATGTATTCATTGAGCGGTACGTTACCCGGCAGCTGGGTCAACGGATTGGCGTAACGCGCGTAGCTGATCTGCAGGACTGTGATGCGTTTGAGAAGATCGAGCAGCCGCGCCATCCCCAGGTAGTGTCCCGCCTCATCGACGATGATGAACACGTCCTCGACGTCTTCGGTGGATGTGACCATGGCACTGAGCTCTTCCAGCGGCATGTCCGCACTGGCCACCAGGAAGTCTCTCTGCATGAAGTAGCGCACCGGGCTACGGTCATGCAGTTCCCGGGTGAAGCGCTGGGAATAAAGCGCCAGGATGTCCTGGCGTCGCACCAGTCCGACCGGCCGCTCAGCTTCCACCACCGTCAGTGCCTTGAGAGCCGCATCCCGCTGAAACCTCTCCACGACTCGACCCAGTTCCAGTTCCGGGCCTACGGAAGGATTCGGACGGCACAACACGCCCGCCGTCTGCCCGGGAAGCCGTCTGCGACCACCGGCTTGCCCCTCGTATGCGAGGTCCTGCTGCCCCAGCACGCGGGGCGGATCCGCCTGCGGACGAGCGAAGTAATACCCCTGACCGGAGCCGATCTCCATACCCCGCAGGGTCTCTAGTTCCGCGCGGGTCTCGATGCCTTCGGCGATCACTCGGGTGCCCAGGCCATGAGCGATCTCGCGAATGGACTGGATGAACTGTCGCTTGACCGGGTCATTGTGCACGTTCTGCACGAAATGCTTGTCAATCTTAACGTAATCCGGGCGCAGTTCGGACCAGTGCCTGAGACTGTTGTAGCCCGCACCCAGGTCATCGAGGGCGATGCTGAAGCCCATGCGACGGTAATGCTCCACCGCCTTGCACATCAGACCGAAATCGGCGATGGGCTGCTGTTCGGTCAACTCGATGACCACCTGCTGGGGTGCGATGCCCGCGTCACGGGCCATGGCCAGGGTGCTACCCTGCACCGCCTGGGGATCCACCAAGGCGGCGGGACTCACATTGAGAAACAGCAGGCCCTCAAGGCCCAGTTCGCCGAAGCGGCGGATGATGACCCGCCGGCAGAGCACATCCAGCTCGAACAATCGGCCGGCAGCGGCCGCCTCGCCAAGCAGACGTTCGGGCACATGCAACGGGCTATCGGACGGGCCCCGGATCAGACCTTCATACCCAAGGATTCTGGACTGGCGCAGGGAGGTGATCGGCTGGAAGACCGCTGTCAGAAGACCTTCGCGCAGGATGAAATCAAGACTAGGCGTGAACGACAAGCAAGGACTCCTGACAGGGGCAACGGGCGTCTACAAAGGCTGCACACGTTATGACGCCCATGTGACACGACCATGACATGGGAACGAGTGGTAGCATCCCGCCGACGGGAGAGACTGATGTCAAACGGAGGCGCCCTCATCTCCCCACAGGAAACTCAGCAGCACATAACGCCGGCCGGCCACCACATCCGTGGCCTCGTGCAACAGGCCGCCCGAGAACACGATGGCGCCGCCCATGGGCGGACGATAGCCTTCGGGGCCGAACTCCGGAAATACCAGGCTACCGCCCTGGTAGTCCTCATTGAGATTGATGGACAGGGCGAAGCGGCGATGCCGCGCGTCCGGCGTAACGTTGTCCCGATGTCGACGAAAATATCCGCCAGTGCCCGATTCATAGCAAACCACCTTGAAGGGCTCGAAGCGCGTCACCCGGTAATTGAAGGCGGTGGCTATGCCCGGCAACACACGTCGGGACAGGTGCTCACTGACCCGGCTCACCAGTTCCTCGTCCTCGAGCCGGTGATCCAGCCGCCGCTTCACTGAATGATCGGGTACCAGGGCCGGCTGTCCGTCCACCATGCGCACCATGCCACTGTCGAAGTGATCGGCATCATGGCGCCGGATCAACGACTCGCACAGCGTCGGTGTCAGCACCCCTGGCAGCATGAGCACCGGCGCCGTTGCCTGGCGAATCACCGCCTCCTGAACAACCGACTCCGGAAACTCATCGAGCAGCGAGCAGACATCCTCCGCCCGCGACGCCGGCACACGGGCCACCCGCCGCAGGGTGCCATCCAGGAGCCAGGCCACCGCCCCCTGGCTCGGGTACTGCTCATCCAGGGCTCTGGCCAGGCGTCCGTCGTCACCCATGGCCGGGACGGGCGCCTCCACCGCCTTGCCACCCGGGCCCGGCACAAGGCCCATCACATCGACCCGCTGCGCCAGGGGCGCGAAGGGGGCCAGCGCCTGGGCATCCGCGCCTAGCAGCAGCACGGCGGGGCGTCCGCAGTAGCGTTCGTAGAATGTGGTCGGCACGCCGCCCACCGGCGGCAACAGGAACTCGGGGACCCGTTCACCCGTACGAGGGTGGGGCGCTGGAACGGCATTCATGGAGATCTCCCGTGCTGAACCGTGCGGAAGGAGAAACCATAGGAGCCGACTGTGACATGGTCATGAAAACACCGGGTCCGGGATGTAACCCCGAACTGCGGAGGCTGGGAGAGATGGATGGCAGCCCCAGGGCCACCAAGCTGTTGAGAGGCGCCGCGCGCTTCAGGGTCTGCGCATTTCTTCCCGCACGATCTGCCGGGTCACCACCGAGGAGAGCCGCGACAGCATCTCCCCCATGAGGCCCACCAGGTCGTCCACGGCCAGGATGCCGAGCAGCGCGCCCTTCTCGTTCACCACCGGCAGGCGGCGCACGCCCCTGGCGCGCATCAGCTCCAGGGCATCGAACAGGCCCTGATCCTCCCGTACCGTGACCAGCGGCGCGGTGACCAGATCACGGACCGCGAGCGACGCGGCATCCAGACCCGGCACCATCACCTCCAGCACCAGGTCCCGGTCCGTGACGATGCCCAGCGGTGTGGTGACGCCACCCCTGTCCTCCACCAGTACCACATCTCCCACGTGGTGCTCACGCATGAGCGCCGCGGCCGCCTGCGCGGACTCGTCGCCACGCATCACCACCACGTCCCGATTGCAGAACTCTCCGACTTTCATGATCCCTAACCTCCAGAGGCCGGCTCAGCCGACGATGTGATGCTTGCCTTCCACGTGCACCGTGCTGGCCGCAGGACCGTCCTCGCTGGCCACCTCCGTGAACCAGACCCGGTCGCCCACCTCCAGCTTGCTGAAGTCATAATCCACCACGCTCTTGCTGGTGAAACGGATCTCCCGGCCATCCGTGGTCTCGATCAGGCCGTAATCGGCCATGGGGGCGATTTCCTTGACGACGCCATGGGGCGGCGTCTCGTGCTGTTTCACCTTGCCGCGCTGCTTGCGCACCGTGTCCTGGAGCTGCCGGCGCATGGCATCGAAGGCGTCCCGGATCGCCACGTAGACATCCTCGTGGGCCTGGTGCTCCTTCGGGGCGCGGTTGACCACCAGTTCGTGGCCCGGAATCGTCAGGTCGATACGCACGTGGTAGAGGTTGCCCTTGTGGTGATGCCGGTGTCCGGTCTCGACCACCACCCGGCAGGCCATGATGTGGTCATGGAACTGGCCGAGTTTTTCGATCTGGTCGCGCACCTTGTCCTCCACGGCGGCCGACGGATCCATGTTACGGAAGGCTATTTCCACCAGGGGGACACGCGCTGCATTCATGACATTGACTCCTGCCCGCCGGCTGCCTGGCGGGTCAATGGGACAGTGGAATAGGGAGGCTTGGGAATGAGTATAGACATCCCTCCCGGGTTGCCCATTGATGCAGGTCAGTTACCTGCGCCGGGAGTGCCCCGCCTAAAACCCTTTCCCTCTCACGGGGCCACGGAGACACGGGGTATTTGGATCAAAAGCCCTTCTCCGCGCCTCTGCGAGAGAACTGGTTCTTTTCAGACGGGAAAACCAAAAGGCATGATGCTCTCGCGGAGACGCAGAGACGCAGGGTGTTAAGACATAAATGCTTTCCCCGCGTCTCCGCGCCTCCGTGAGAGAAACCATGGGGTTTATGGCTCAGTACGCCAGTTCAAAACGCTCCTTGTCCTCGTCAAAGTCCCCCAGATAGGGGGAGGCCGCGCCGTGGCAGGCGGCGCAGTTGTTCTCCCAGAGGGGACGGATGTGTTCCCGGTAGGTGACCTCTTCCACGGAGTCCGCGGAGGCGACAGGCACGGCGGCCAGGGTCAGCGCGAGGGCGGCAGCCAAAGTGCGAAAACAGGACATGCATGTCTCCTTGTGCATCAGTGTTTGCGGGTTCATTGGAATCATTATAGGCGTTGCGAACCCGGTTTAATCCGTGCTCGGACACACATCGCCCGGACGCGGACAACAGCGGCATGCTCATTTACCTGATGGGGCTCGCCTCTGCCCAGGACGCCGCATCTGGCGAGCGCCTGGGCAAGCCCGCCATCCGGCGCGACGCCCAGCTCTACCTGCTAGGCAGCCTGCCCGGCGTGGATGCGGACCGCGCCGAGGCGCTGCTTCGGCACTTCGGCAGCGCCCGTGCGGTGCTGGCCGCCGACGCCGACGCCCTGGCACAGGTGGATGGCATCGACCCGGACAGGGCCGCGCGCATCGCCGAGATGCTGGACTACGGAGGCTAGTTCGCACTGGTGTTCACTGCGGCGATGGCATAACCTCGACCTACAAAGACCGAGACACCTATGCACTGCCTCAAGCCAATACGCCGCCCCGCAACGCCCTTGACTAAGCATCTTCGGTGCCTTGCAGGCCCCGCCATTCCCATGGGCGGCATCTGCGTGTCATCAAGGAGTCCCGTGTGAACGGCTGGGTGGAGTCCCACCTCGGCGTGATCTACCAGGTCTACGGCCTGTCCTTCTTTGTCCTCGGTGTCACCGCCTACCTCCTGCCCCGCCAGGACACCCGCCTGGGATTTGCCCGCCACCTGCCCTGGCTGGCGGCCTTCGGCATCCTGCACGGCACCCTGGAGTTCGTGGAGTGGGCCCGGCTGCAGGAGGGCGCCTCGCTCGGGCTGCAGCAATTCGCCCAACTGCTGCTGATCGTCTCCTACGTCCCGCTGCTGGAATTCGGCCGTCGCTGCATGGCGGACCGGCACCCCACCCCCTGGCTGGATCCGCGCCTGGTACACGGTGCAGCCGTGCTGGCCATGCTGGCCCTGACCCTCGTTGCGGAGCAGCGGCTCGAGGCCATGGCCGCCGGCGCACGCTATTTCATCGGCTTCCCCGGCGCGCTGCTGGCGGGTGTCGCCCTGCTGAGGCACCACAAGCCCGTCCCCGGGCGGATCGACGAGAGCAGCCGCCAGCGCAACCGACCCTACTGGATCGGCGCGCTGGCGGGGGCCCTGCTGGCCTATGGTCTGCTGACGCCCTTTCTCTCCGTCTCGCCCCAGGGCCTGCCCCAATGGCTGCCCACCCAGTGGGACTTCCTGTCCGCCACCGGCCTGCCCGTGCAATCGCTGCGTACCCTGTGCGCCATTACCGCGGCCATCGCACTGATGGCCCTGGTGCGGCAGGCCGGCGCCAGCAGCAACGAGGACCTGCTCAAGGTGCTCGGCACCATCGACGGCCTTATCTACCGCTGCAAGAACGACCCGGACTGGTCCCTGGTCTACCTGGCCGGCAATGTCGAGGAGCTGAGCGGCTACCGGGTCGAGGACTTTCAGAAGCCCGACGTGATCACCCTGGGCTCAATGACCCACCCCGAGGACAGGGGACCGGTCTGGCAACAGGTGCAGCAGGCGCTCAGCGAGAAACGCCCCTTCCTGCTGTCCTACCGCATCATCACACGCAGCGGCACACCGCGCTGGGTCCAGGAGCGCGGCCAGGGCATCTATGACGAGCAGGGCAACCTGCTGTTCCTGCAGGGACACGTGATCGACGCCAGCAAGCTGGTGGAGGTCAGCGAAGACCTGCGGCGTCAGCGCACGGCCCTGGAGGCCTTCAAGCGCACTCTGGACCTGACCCAGGACGCCGTATTCATGTTCGACGCCGAGACCCTGGAGTTCATCTACGTCAACCAGGGCGCGGCACAGCAGATGGGTCACAGCCCGGAAGAACTGCTCACCCTGCATCCCTATGACATCAAGCCGGAGTACCCCGAACCACGATTCCGTCGTTTCATCGAGGCACTGCACACCGGCGAGCGTGAACGGCTGATATTCGAGACCCTGCACCGCACCCGGGATGGCAGGGACGTGCAGGTGGAGGTCTCTCTGCAGCACATTGCCCTCCCCGACGAACGCCCCCGCTACGTGGCCATCACCCGGGACATCACCCAGCGCAAGGAACAGGAAAAATCACTGCTCAAGGCCCTCGCCGACCTGCAGGCATCGGAAAAGCGCCAGAAGGAACTGCTGGCCATCACCCGGCGAGAGCAGAGCCGCATGGCGGCCCTGCTCTCGGGCATGAGCATCGGCATCCTGTTCGAGGACAGTGACGGCCAGGTGGAGTACGTCAACCCGGCCTTCCGGCGCATGTGGGCCATCGGCGAGCAGGTGGAACTCATCGGTCGACCCAGCCGCGAGGTCCTGGAGCACTCCACTCACCGCTTCGCCCGGCCCGATCATGCCTCCAGGCACATCCTGCACGTCCTCGACACCCACGAGATCAGCGAGCGCTTCGAGGTGGACCTCTACGACGGCCGTGTGCTGACCCAGCTCTCCTACCCGGTGGCCGACCCTGACGGCCGCGTCATCGGCCGGCTGTGGATCTACGAGGACATCACACACGAACGCCAGACCGCCCAGCAGCTCATCTACCTGGCCCAGCACGACGCCCTCACCGGCCTGTACAACCGCCATCGCTTCCAGGAACACCTGGAACGCATGATCAGCAGCGCCCAGCGCAACAACGGCCGCTTTGCCCTGCTGTACTTCGACCTGGACGAGTTCAAGTACATCAATGACAGCTTCGGCCACCGGGCCGGCGACACCGTGCTGGTGCGCGCCGCCGGCGAGGTCTCGAGCCTGGTCCGCTCGGGCGAGGTGTTCGCGCGCCTGGGCGGCGACGAGTTCGCCCTGCTCGCGGAAATCCAGGGGCCAAGCGATTCCCTGCAACTGGCCGAGCGGATCGCCCACGCCATCTCCGCCATCCCGTTCCGGTTCCGGGGCAGCAACCTGCGCCTGACCGCCAGCATCGGCATCGCCCTGTTCCCCGAGCATGGCGACAACGTGGAGGACCTGGTGGCCCATGCGGACACCGCCATGTACCAGGCCAAGGGCAACGGCAAGAACACCTGGTCCCTGTACGACGCGAGCCGCAACCATTCCGAGGCCATGATGGCGCGCATGACCTGGCGCGGACGCATCGACCAGGCCCTGCAGCAGGAAACCCTGGAACTGCACTTCCAGGGCATCTACACCACCGCCGATGGCGCACTGAGTCACCTGGAGACCCTGGTGCGCATGCGCGACCCCGCCGACGGCGAGCGCCTCATCATGCCCGGTCAGTTCATCCCCGTGGCGGAGAAGACCGGCCAGATCCTGGAGATCGACCGCTGGGTGCTGCGCCAGAGCATCGAGATCCTGGCTGGCCACCCCGACCTGCCCGCCCTGGCCGTTAACGTCTCCGGGCGCAGCTTCGACGAGCCCGGCCTGCCCCAGTACATCCAGGACCTGCTCAAGCGCCACGACGTGGAGCCCAGGCGCCTGATCGTGGAACTGACCGAGACCGCTGCTGTCTCCGAGATGCAGGACGCCCAGCGCTTCATCGAGGCCCTGCACCAGGCCGGCTGCCTGATCGGTCTCGACGACTTCGGCTCAGGCTTCTCCACCTTTGCCTACCTGAAATACCTCGGCGTGCAGATCCTCAAGATCGACGGCATGTTCATCCGAGACCTGCCCAACAACCGGGACAACCAGGCCTTCGTCAAGGCCATGATCGACGTGGCCAAGGGACTGGACAAGCTCACGGTGGCGGAGTTCGTGGAGGATGCCGAGACACTCGCCATGCTGCGCGAGTTCGGCGTGGACATGGCCCAGGGCTATCACCTGGACCGGCCTTCAGCCGAGCTGCCCAAGCGATATCGCTGACAACAAGTCATTGCCCGCCGGGGTGAAATGTGTTGCTCAAGGCTTGATATACTTCCGTCACATTTTTAACCAGCGAAAGTCGATGCAGACGCCAAACGACCCGAAACGCCTTCACTTCATCCTGGGCAACGTGATCCTGGGCCTTGCCGCCGTGATGCTGCTGTTCATGGGGCATCTGTGGGAGATGATGGGCGCCTGGTCCCTGGTCCTGTGGATGGCCATGGCGGCCGGCGGGGTGTATCTGATCGCCAAGGACAAGGATATCGGGCCGGGTGGGCCGCCGAATTGAATGGCGTGAGGGGTGAGGGGTTAGGAGATAGGCGTGAAACCACCCCCACCCTGGCCCTCCCCCTGATGGGGAGGGCATTTTTTACTTGGGGTGGCGCTCTACCTGATGGGAAGCGGGTTTTTACTCGGGGTAGCCCCATCAGGGAGAAGGGGTTTGCGCTCAGGACACCTCACCCCTCACCCCTCTCTCCTCACCCCTCACCCCTCACGATTAAACACCCTCACTGCACGAAATAGCCCACCACCCGCCATTCGCTCTCTTCACGGGCGCAGACCACCAGCTCCGCGCCCTGGTCCTGCTTCTCGAACACGGAACGGTATTCGAACATCGCGTAGCGGCCTTCCGGCACGCCGGGCATGATGGTCTCGACGGTGTACTCGTGCAACCGGCGCTGGGTCACGGCGCCCATGTTCTCGCGCATCGCGGCCATGGCTTCGCCCCACTGTTCGGCGGTCAGTTCGGCCTTGAACAGGCTGCCCGCCATCGCCCAGGTGGCCTCGTGGTCGCCGGCATCCAGGCGCTCCAGCCAGGCGTCGACCACCGCCTGGACCTCGGGATCGTCCACCTGCACGGCGGACTGCTCCGCGCCGCCGGAGACGCCTTGCGCGCCGGCCTCCTCATTGGACGGCGACGAGCAGCCCGCCAGCCATGCCAGGGCAATCAACAGGATCAGGGACAGGGAAGCGTTGCGAATCCACATCTGGTCATTCCTCGGGTGTGATCGGTGAATCGGTGTCAGGCAGGCTGCCCGGAGTGCGGGAGAGCTTATCACGGCTGGGCGGGGCCGGTCCCGGCGCGGCGGTTCGGCCCGGGGTCGGGCCTCCTACTCAGGCAGCTCACGTAGGCCGGATAAGGCACAAGCCGCATCCGGCATTTCCCTGCACCGTTCGTCGGATGCGCTGCGCTTGTCCGGCCTAAACCAGCACCCGCTTAGGAGCGGCGACCCCGCCGCGAACAGGCGAGCCCGCCAACCGCGACCTCGGTCCGCATGCGGATCAGGTAGCTTGGGGTGAGGCACGAACCCCAACAGGGCGTTCATCGTTGCTGCCCTGTTGGACATCGCTGCACTCAGTCCAACCTACTCGCCACAGCTAGCGCCGGGTCACGTGCAGGCCGACGAAGAAGTTTCTGCCCGGCGCTGGCTCGTAATAGCGTCCAAAGGCCGCGTTGGGCCGGATGTTGGCGAAATAGCCCTGATCGAAAAGGTTGTTCACTGCGACAAAGGTTTCCACGTCCCAACCGTCCTGACGGAACACCCAGCCGGCGCGGGCGTTGAAGATCGCCGTCCCCGACACCCGCTCGGTGTTGGCGTTGTCCGCGTACTGGCGGTCCAGGGCCAGCATGTCGAGGATGTAGTAGTCCCGCCCCGGGCGCCAGGCGGCCTCCAGGAACAGCTGCTGGCGGGGGATGGCGGGCAGCTCACGTCCTGCCAGGTCCACGTCATTGACCTCGAATTCCCTGAAGGTGAAATCCGAATACGTCCACGCTCCGGTGAACGTCCACTGCGGTGAGGCGAACCAACTCAGGCCCGCCTCTAGGCCCTGGCGCCGGGTGCGTCCGGCGTTCTCGTAGTAGGTGCGCCCGTCGCCTTCCAGCTCGTAGGGCACCAGCTCGTCACGCACGTCCACCCGGAACACGGCCAGGTCGTACTGCAGCGCACCCGCGAATCCCTTAAAGCCCAGCTCCAAGTTGCGCGCCTGCTGTGGCTTGATCGCGGGGTTGAAGCCGCCGCCCGCCGGGTTGGCATATTCGGTGAAGGTGGGCGTCTCGAAGGCGGTGCCGAAGGCGCCGTAGATGCGATGCTGCGGATGCCAGGCGTAGCTCAGGCCTACGTACTGGCTGGTTTCCTGGAACGTGCGGCTTCCCGAATCATCGCCGTCGTTCAGGAATTGATCGTCCACGGCGAAGCGCACCCGATCGCGCCGCAGGCCCAGGGTGGTCTGCAGGCGCTCCGTGAGATCGACCTCCTGCTGCACAAACACACCGGCGGCCTCGGCCGTTTCGCGCTGCTCGAAGGTCAGGTCGCCACGCACCCCTTGCAGGTTTTGGAAGCGGCGCCGGTCATCCTGCTGGCGCTCCAGGTCCAGCCCCAGGGTCATGCGGCCGGGCAGACTACCCAGGTGGTTTTCCCGGGTGTACTGGACACCGGCGCCGTAGAACACACGGTCGTAACTGACCATGCCATCTCGGGCTCCAATCGCTGGACCAAAAGGCAAGCGGTTATCAAAGTTCCGCCAGGTGTGAAACACCCGCGCCTGCATCTGCTCACCCTCAGATAGATCACCTCGATAGACCAGACCAAGGCGCTCCTGGGTCACAGACTGCCCGGCATCGAAACGCAGGGCATTGGGGTTGGCCATGCGGCGATCCATGGCCACTTCTGTGGCGGTGAGCGCACCCGGATCATCGGTACGCGGGGCGTCCAGAAACGTGGCGAGCGCCGTCAGGCGGTGCCCCGCAGCGAGGTCCCAGTCAAGGCGCGAATGCAGCAGGCGCTTCTCCGCGACGCTGTGGTCCCGGTAGCCGTCCATGGCGAAGTCCCAGCCGCTCACGTGCCAGGCGAGGGCCTCGGCCTGCCCGCCCGCCTGCGCGCCGATGCGCCGGTAGCCGTCGCTGCCCGCCTCGAGGCGCGGCTGCAGGAAGGTCTCGGGCGGACCCGATCGGGTGGTGATGTCCAGTACGCCGCCGGTGGCGTTGCCGTGGAGCACCGAGGACGGGCCGCGGATCACCTCGATGCGTTCCAGAGCGGTGAGGTCGATGGCATCCACCTGGCTCTGGCCGTCGGTGGTGGTCTCGGGGATGCCGTCCACCAGCAGCTTCACGCCGCGGATGCCGAAGGCGGATCGGGCGCCGAAGCCGCGCATGGAGACACGCAGATCCTGGGCGAAGTTGTAGCGGTTCTGGGCCGTGACGCCGGGGATGCGCACCAGGGACTCGTCCAGCTGCAGGCCCTGGCGGGCCTGCTCCAGGTCTTCACGTTCCAGCACGCTCAGGGCGGCGGGGGTATCGAGCCAGGGACGTTCCAGGCGGGGGGCCGTGACAGTGAGCGGTTCCAGACGCTGGGTCTCGGCCGCCAGGGTCAGCGGCAGGCTCAGCGCGGCGCACAGCAGGGTGGACTGGTACGGACGTGGAAACATGACCATGGATCGGTGAAAAGTCGGTGGACCAGCCTGCCCCGACCGTTGCCCGAATGCAAATGACCCCGCCCCCGTGTACGGCAAGCGCCTGCGCGGGGAGGGGCGGATCGGCGGCTATTGCAGCGTCTGCAGCACCGGGTGCCCCGGCCAGTCCGACTCCAGTCGATACAGGTGTGTCCGGGCGGCCGCCTCCTCGCCCCGGGCCCGGTGGGCATTGATCAGCGCGGCCAGTGCGAAGGGCGCGGACTCGGTGGCGGCGTAGTGGTTGAGGACGTAGTTGGCCCGGGAGATCACCGCCTGGTGGCGGCCTGCCTGCAGGTCGGTGGCGATGGCCTCCAGCTCCAGGCGCGCCAGCCCTTCACGCAGGTCCGTCAGCATCATGCGCAGATCACTGGCATAGGCCGTTTGTGGATACCGGCCCACCAGCACCCGGATGCGACCGAAGGCCTGGCGCGCCTGGGCTGCGGAACGTACCGCCGGCGTATCCGCTGGCAATTCCTTCCAGCGGGCATAGGCGACCAGGGCGTGCAGATACCGGCCGTACTCCTCCGAGGCATGCCCCGGGCTCTGCTCGAGGTAGGTGATGACCAGTTCCTCGGCTTCGGCAAGATCGCCTCCGCTCAGGCAGGCGTAGGCGGTTTCCAGCCGGGCATCGGGCAGGCGAGGGCTGTTCGGGAATTGCGCCTGCATGGTTTGCAGGGCCTGGCGCGCGGCACCGCAGTCGCTGGCCGCCACGGCCTCGGAGACCGCCCGGTAGGCTGCCGCATCGTCATCGCCGGGACGCACGCCCTGTGTTGCGCAGCCGGCAAGCAGGACACTGACCAGCATGGCCGTCAGCCATACCCTTCCATACACCCTCAAGCCGTCAATGTGCATTCCGATCCCGTTCCGGTTTCAAACGATGGCCCATCATAGCGGCAATCCACTGGAGACTTCATCTGCAACTCCCAGACCCTGACCTGCACTCACGTTGAGCGGATAAGCGCAGCGCATCCGCCAATGACCTTGGCCTTGGCACGAGCCGGATGCGGCTGCGCCTTATCCGGCCTACGCATCATTCCCCTTGCACCTTCAAAAAAACGGCCCGCACGAGGCGGGCCGAGACAATCGGAGGAGATGGAAAGACCGGGCATCCCTGCCCCTTCGATTTCATCCGTAATCAGCTGCCGATCACACCACCGTCGTCCTTGGTGATGATCACGGTGGCGGAGCGAGCGCGGGCGTTGCCGCCGTCGGGCCAGTTGGAGGCCAGCTGCGGGAAGGACTCGCCGCCTTCGCCCGGGTGCTGGATGTTGATGAACATGGTGCGGTTGTCGGGCGTGGTGATACAGCCGGTCACTTCCTGGCCCAGCGGGCCGACGAAGAAGCGGCGGATCTCGCCGGTGTAGGGATTGGCCGCCAGCATCTGGTTGTTGCCGAAGCGATCCTGCTCCGCACGCTGCTGACCACCGCCCATGTCCGTCTGGATCCACATCACACCGTTGTAGTCGATCCACAGGCCATCCGGGCTGGCGAAGATGTTGGTTTCGTCCAGGGGTTCGCCATCCAGCTTGCGGCTGTCTTCCACCGGACCAGCCAGGACGAAGATGTCCCAGTTGAAGCGCAGGGCCCAGGGGCGGTTGCCCTGCTCACGCCAGCGGATGATGTGACCGAAGGCGCTGTTGGCGCGGGGGTTGGCCGCATCCACAGGGTTGGTTGCGCCACCACGGGTGGAGTTGTTGGTCAGGGTGAAATAGACCTCGTTGGTCTGGGGATGCACGGCACCCCACTCGGGACGGTCCATCTTGGTGGCACCCACCACGTCAGCGGCCAAGCGGGTGTTCACCAGAACGTCGGCCTGATCCTTGAATTCCACACCGGCGGCGGCCGCGGCATCGCGGAAGGCCTTGTCCTTGATGTCCAGGGCGCGCCATTCACCGGTGCCATCATCGTTGAACACGGCCACGTACAGGGTACCCTTGTCCAGGATATCCCCCTTGGTGCGGCCGGGCTGGTAGCGGGCCTCGGTGACGAACTTGTAGATGTACTCATTGCGGGCATCGTCACCGGCATAGAAGGTCAGGGGCTGGCCGTTCTGCACGGGGGCGAACACCACGCCCTCGTGGGCGAAGCGGCCCAGGGCGGTGCGCTTGACCGGGGTGCTGGTGGGATCGAAGGGATCGATCTCCACGATCCAGCCCTGGCCGTTGGGTTCGTTGCGGTAGTCCTCAGTGGCGCTGTTGCCCTTCACGGAGGCGTCGAAACGGGCGTACTCGTCGATGTGGGTGACGGTATCCCAGCGGTAGCGGCTGTTGCCGGTGGCCACACCGTAGCGGGCGTGCTCACGGGGGCGACCGGTACGGTTGGCGAAGTAGCCGGCCCAGTTCTCCTCGCAGGTGAGGTAGGTGCCCCAGGGGGTGAACCCATGGGCGCAGTTGTTGAGGGTGCCGCGGGTCATGGTGCCGTCGGGGCTGTACTTGGTCTTCACCAGGTCGGAGCCGCGCACCGGGCCACTGATCTTCATGGGGGTGCTAGCGGTGATACGCCGGTTGTACTTGCCCTTCACCACTTCCCAGTCGCCGTGGGCCACTTCGCGCACTTCCACGATGGACACGCCGTGGGCGGCCACCTCCTTGCGCACCTCATCCTCGATTACGCGCACACCACCCACCAGGGTGGGACCGTTGGGGTGCATCTTGGGCTGATCGATATACTCATGGTTCATGCAGATCAGACCGTGGCGGTTGGCCTCGTCACCTTCACCGAGAGGGAAGAAGTGAATGCCGTCATGATGACTGCCGATCTGACATTCCTGGTCGGCACCGGTATTCAGACCACCGTCCAGGTACTCGGGGTAATCGCCGCAGATGGGCGTGCCCCAAGGCAGGAAGGGCTTGGCGGTGTAACCGGGAGGCACGACGGTGGTATCGGCGATGGACACCGGTACTGGCTCAAAGCCCAGTTCACCCTTCAGGCCGAATGGCGCACGGGCCTGGGCCTGGGGCGGCAGGAAACCGGGGGCGGCCAGGGCACTGGCGCCGGTGCCGGCGAACACGCCGGCCACGGCGGCGGCGATGCCGCCGCGCATCACGTCGCGGCGGGACATACGACGCGCGAGGATGTCGGCGAACAGGGGATTATTGGAGGTGTTGCTGGGGATCTCGTCCCCGTCGGTGGCGTGCAGCAGTTCGGTCTTGTCGTTCACGGTAGGGCTCCCTTTGCCTGAACCATGGATGGGTTGGGTTGCAGGCGGGAACTCTAGGGCGTGAATACGACGTGAGGATTTAAGGTCTGTGGAAGTTCGATGAATCGGGAATCCTGTCACACAAGGCGATCTATCCTTTTCGTGACGATTCGATTTAAAGCCTGCCGGAGAAGCGCACCGGCACACGCCCGTCACGCCCCGGGTTGCCGATCATGCGCAGGGCCTGGCCGATGTTGGGATGGGCGCCGTCGCGAGTGCCGGCCACACCTTCCACCCGGTAGCCACTGGCGACGGAGATCTCGGCGACCCCCTCGGCGATCAGCGGGCCGCCCTGGTCCTGGATGCTGAGACGCAGACCGCCCTCGCCGGTATCAGAGATCTCGGCGCGCAGATCGCCCAGGGGCAGCGGCTCGGGCATGCCGGCCGCGGCATCGATCCAGCCCAGCACGCCGCGGGCCTCACGCACCTGGCCGCTGTAGGCCAGCTGCAGGCGCTCCAGATCCAGCACCAGCCGGCCGTTCACCCGCACCGGCCAGGTCATGAAGGGCGCCACCACCGGCGCGGCGGGCATATCACCCCGCACCCCCGCCAGCACCACCGTGCCGGGCCCCACGGCCACGTGTGCGGACACGCGACCACCCTGGGGTCGTGCCTCCAGATCCCAGCCCAGGCGCATGGCCAGCAGGCTGGAGAACGTGGCACGCCACTGCAGATCGTTCACCTGCAGGCCACCGGGCAGCACGGCGCGCGCGGCCGTGCCGTTCCACAGGGTGCCCGTGATGCCCTGCACTTCCACGCCCGCCGGCACCATGCCCCTTGCACGAGCCTGATCCCAAGCGAGTCCCGCCGGCAGCAGGGTCAGCAGAAACAAGCCGTAGGCCAGCAGCCCGATGATGAGCCAAAGCAGCCAGCGGCGCTTGTGGGTGCGTTCGGTTTTCAAATCGGATGTCTCAGTTGTTCGTAAGGGGGGGGCGGGAGGTGTCAGGCGACAGGTGTTGAATCGTGGGTCGGGCTTCAGCCCGACACAGCGGTGGCTCCGAACCACACCGCAAGTCGGGCTGAAGCCCGACCCACGTCGAACATGTTTTCCTTCCCACTTCCCACTTCCACTCACCCTTCCAGGGTGAGCCTCGCATTGACACGCCCCGGTGCCGCCTGGCGATCCACCACCAGGCTGGTGGCGCGGATGCCGTGGCGGGTCTCCAGGGTGCCCAGCCAAATCATCAGTTCATCAAAGGGTGCGTCCTCCAGCCAGACGCGCACGGTGTTGGCACCCTCCGGCTGAACGCGGCGCACGGTACCGCCGAGTTGACCCTCGCGCACGGTGCGGTCGATCAGGCCGAGCAGGGACTGGCCGGCGGGCGTCGCGGTGCGACCTGTCGCTGCCGTGGCGCGCAGCTGCGCGGCGGCCTGCTGCATCCAGCTCGCGTCCGCCCGCTGCGCGACCAGGGTGCGCTCCAGGCGCTCGGCACGGTCATGGAGCGGCTGCCAGATGAGCATGTAGGGCAACAGGAGGCACAGCAGCGCTCCGCCCACCATCAGGATGCGGCGATCCCTCTGGGTCAAACCTTCCCACCAGGCCTTCATGAGCCAACCCTCCGGATCTGGATGCGGCTTTCCACGCCATCATCACGGGCACTGGCGGACTGGATCTCCACCGCCCAGGCCGCATCAGCCTCCAGTTCCTGCTTGAGACGGTCCAGGCTCTGCAGGCTGTCCAGCTGCAGGTCCAGTTCCATCTGACCGGGGCGGTAGCGCAGGCTCTGGATGCTCAACCCCGACAGCCGGGTCAGGACCGTGGCGGTGTGCGCCAGGATCTCGCCCAGGTCCTCCGGTCCGGTTGCACCCGCCTCGCGGCCTCGGCCGGCCAGGGCGCTCTCCAGCTGGCGGCGGGGGTCACCACCGGCGCGACCGCCGGGTACGGCTGTCTCGTAGATCTCGCGCATCTGCGCGTCCAGGGCGGCGCGCTCGCGCTCCATGCGCTGGATGTCCACCACCACCAGCGCCACCTGGACCAGGGCCCAGGCCGCCAGCACCGCAGCGGCCGCGCGCCAGGGGCGCCACAGCCGGCCCAGCTGCTCACGCCGGCTGTAGGGCCCGGTGAGCAGGTTGAAGGGCAGCTTGGCCGGCAGCTGTCGGGCGATCTCCTCGAGCAGGGTCGCCTCGCTGTCGCGCCATTGCAGGGTCAGTCCTTCGAGTGCCTCCAGTCCCTGGTCGGTGTCCCGGGCCGGGCCATGGCGCACCACTTCCAGCTGAGCGGGACGTGCCTCCTCGTCGGTCTCCTCCAGGCGCAGCCGCACCAGCAGGGCGGCGTTGTCACGGTCCAGGGCCATGCCCTCCCCCGGCCCCGTGCTGAGCCAGGCCGAGTCATGCTCCAGCCACAGCAGCCAGCCCTCGCCATGGGCGGGCAGGAGCGCCGTCTCCGGCACCAGGGATCGGGGATCGAGTCCGGCCTCGCGCAGCTGCTCGCGCCACTGGTCCATCTGGCTGCAGGACACCACGGCCACGCTGATGCTGTCATCCGGCAGGCGCGCACCCGGCACGCAGTGCAGGCTGTCCACGTCGCCGGCCAGCTGGTCTTCCAGGGCATAGGGCAGCGCCCGGGCCAGGGCGCGGGGATTGCGCGCCGGCACCCGTGCGCGGGTGAGCAGGACCTCGGGGCCGGGCGCAAGCGCCACCACGGTCTGACCCTTGGCGCGCTCTGCCAGAGCGGCGAGGCTATCCTGCCCCGCCTCGCGGATCGCACCCGCGGCATCCCGCAGCACGAACTGTGCAGCCCCGTCCCCTTCGGGCAGGCGCAGCAACAGGGTCTGTTGGTTCATGGCAATGCGCACCGATTCATATTGCTCGTCCAGATGATTACATCGATCACTGACTTCGAATTGCTACGAGTGAATCGAAAACCTATTCTCTCACGGAGGCACGGGGACACGGAGTAAGATCCATCATTGCGCATTCCCCGTGTCTCCGTGTCACTGTGAGAGGACCGCTTTTCGTAAGTTCGAGCATGTGATGTTGGACATACGCATCCCCAATACATCCTTCTCCATGCCATCAGACTCGTAGGTCGGGCTTCAGCCCGACCCACGATTTCTTGTCTCTTGCATCTTGTATCTTGCCTCTGCGCCTTCCTTCAATCTTCACACATCGACTGGCTGCGCCACACCACGCTGATGTTGCCGGTGTCCAGCAGGCTGCACAGCAGGAAGCGCCGCCCGCCCAGTTCCGCATGCACGCCCAGGCGGAAGAACCGCGAGGCCACCACCTCGCCACGATCCGGGAACGCGTCCTGCAGCACCTCTTCGGCGAACTCCAGGTTCATGGTGGTGCCGGTGGCGGGCAGGGCGGTGACGTAGGGCGACAAGGCCTGCCAGAGTTCATTGTTCATGCCCTGCACCCGGCGCAGTTCCGCGGCCACGATCATCGGGCGGTTCGCGCTCAGGTACGGCGGCGTCGCCAGCCGATAGTACGGATCATCGGTCTCCGGATTCATCCAGTCGCGCACCGCCGCGGTGAGTCCCTCCGGGTCCAGGGACAGGTCCGGGGTCCGGGAGCGCACACCCTCCAGCAGTCGGATGAAACCATTGGCCGCCGCATCGTCCCGCGCCGCCAGGTTGTTGAGGTTGAACCGGCAGTGCATGTCCTCGAGCCAGATCTCCATCTGCGCCTCTTCAAGGGTCACCCACAGGGGGGGAGAGATACAACCCTCCCAGGGCAAGTCGCGGTCATCCGAGGACAGCAGGCGCAGGGCATAGCCCTCGGCGGCCAGCGCGATGAGGTAGGCCTGATCCTGGCCCAGCATGTTGCCCGCGCGGCGGATGTCCAGGTGCTGGCGTGCCACCATGGCCACCGCCGCCAGGGTGGCCAGCACCACCACCAGCAGCGCGGTGATCAGGGCCACGCCCCGTTGCCGACGCGGTGCGGTTCTCATGGCAGCGCGAACCAGCGGGTCAGCTGCTGGCCGTCCTGGCGTTCCAGCGTCAGCTCCACCGCACGGGGCAGGGCCTCGGGTGCCAGGGGATTGATCTCCAGGGGCCAGGTCTCGGCCACGGCGAACTGGCCGGTCTCATCCACGTAGTGAAAACGCAGGGTCCAGGCACGCACGCCCTGTACGGGCTCTTCCCCCTCGGCACTCGCCTCGCCCATCAAGGGCATCCGCCCCTGGGGTTCGGCGGGATCGGCACCGTCGAGCACCGTCCAGGTGAGCCGGTAGAGACGGTCCTCGCGGATCTCCCAGGCCACCCGGTGGGCGCCGAAGGCACCCCCGGCGCGCACCAGTTCCAGGCGCGGCTGATCGCTGAAGGGGCTGAAGCGCAGGGGCGCCATCGGGTCGCCGAATTGATCGCGCACCGGCCGGGCCACCACCTGCTCGAAGTCCCGCCCCAGCAGGGTGAAGGCCATCTGCAGCTCGTTCAGGCTGCGCGAGGCCCGGTCCGTATGCTGGCGGGAATCCAGCACCGCGCTCAGCCCCCCGTAGGCCATCATCGCCACCACCGCAAACACCGCCATGGCCACCAGCAGCTCCAGCAGCGTAAAGCCGACCTGCCCATTGGCCTTTGAAGCGCCTTGCCGCTGGTTCATAAAATGAACCCCACCACCCTGGCCAACGGCTCCCGGTCGCGGTCATCCCGATCGCGCACCTCCACCTCCACCCTCAGCAGGCCGCCCAGGGTGAAACCTTCCACGTCCACGCTGGCCTCGCTGAGGGTGGCCCGCCAGTACCAGGTGCGCTCGCCCATCTCGCTCGCCCCTTCCCGACTGCCCAACTGGCGGGGCTCCATGCCGATGCGGTAGCGGGTGAGCACATTCATGCCCACCCAGTGGGCGTGCGTGCGGTCGCGCAGGTAGGCGGCGTTGGCGGCATTCTCGCTGCCCACCTTGATGAGTGCGCCCATGGCCACCGCCAGGATGACCACCGCCACCAGGACTTCCAGCAGGGTGAAGCCGCGCTGTCCGCGCGGGCGTCTCGGGCCAGGGCAAAGGATCATGTACGAGCGCCCCGGCGCAGTTCGATGCGCCCGCCGGGCAGGCCGCGCACCACCCACGAGGCCTGCCGCGCCCCCTCGGTGATGATCTCCAGTTCGAAGGCGGTCATCTCGCCGCTGGGTCCGATGATGATCTGCGCGCCAGGATTCTCGGCTTGCCGCGGCAGGCTGACCCGGGTGCCTTCCACATACAGGGCGAAGGAGATCCCTAAGTCTTCCAGGTCCCGCCGGCGCAGGGTCTGATCGTCCTCCACGGGCAGCCATTCGTAGGTCCGGTCGCCGACCCGGTAACGTCGCAAGAACACGTAGGCGTATTCGGTGAAACCCAGGGCCTGTTCCCGGGCGGTGAGGATGCCCTCGTCGCGCACCAGTTCAAGCAGTGCGGTGACCCGGCGGGCCTCCTGCTCCACCACCCGGTCCTGCCCGCCCCCGCCCATGCTGATCACCGCGAAGCTGGCCATGATGCCGATGATGAACACCACCACCATCACCTCGATGAGGGTGAAGCCCCGCTGCGGTGTGCGCAGCACGGGCCGATGGGCGGGCAAGGGGATCACGGATCAGTTGATGTTCCAGTTGCCGATGTCGGCATCCGCGCCATCACCACCGGGACGGCCGTCCGCGCCGAGGCTGTAGATGTCGATCTCGCCATGGCGACCGGGATGGGCGTATTCGTAGGGGTTGCCCCAGGGATCCATGGGCAGGCGGTCCAGGTAGCCGCCGGCACGCCAGTTGCGAGGCTCGGGCGACGTGGTTGGCCGTTCCACCAGGGCGCGCAGGCCCTGCTCGGTGGTGGGATAGCGGAAGTTGTCCAGCCGGTAGAGGTTCAGGGCCTGTTCCAGGGTGCGAATGTCGTTGCGCGCCTTGGCGATACGGGCCTCGTCGGGCCGGTCCATGATGCGCGGCACCACGATGGCGGCCAGAATGCCGAGGATCACGACAACCACCATGACCTCGATGAGGGTGAAGCCGCCCATGCGGCGGGGTTTGTGTGCGATGCTGTAGTTCATGATTCGATCACTACCTCGTTCGTTCCTGTTTCGATAGTCTGACACTTTGTCATGGCGGCTGCATGAACAACCCGGCAAAACCGCGCCTGGCACGCTGGGCGCTGCCTCTCACGCTGGCCCTGGCCGCCCTGCTGGCCCAGGCCTTCGGCGGCCTGGAGGCCCTGCGGCTGGAGCGGGGACTCTGGCTGGAACAGCCCTGGCGGCTGGTCACCGGCCAGCTCATGCACCTGGGCTGGATTCATCTCGCCATGAATCTAGCTGGGCTCACCCTCATCTGGTTCATCCTTGCCCGCAACCTCTCGCCGGCACAATGGTGGCTGACGGTGCTGATCTGCGGGGCGGGCGTGAACCTGGGACTGCTGGCCTTTTCACCTACGGTGGCTTGGTACGTGGGCCTGTCCGGCATCCTGCACGGCCTGTTGGCGGCCGGCGCCCTGGCTGGTTTAAAGCGCCAGCCCTGCCTGGGCCTGCTGCTGCTCGGCCTGATCGCCAAGCTCGCCTGGGAGCAGTCCACCGGCCAGGACCCCGGCATCGCGCAACTCATCGGCGGCGCGGTGATCGTGGAGGCGCATCTTTACGGGGCGCTGGCGGGGGTGGCCGCGGGGGGATACCTTCTGCTACGCCGAACACACAGACCCGTATAAGCAAACAAGATTCCGAACAGCCAGAACGAGAGCACACCACCACCGCCACCACTGCTGACGGCACGTGTGGTACTCGTCAATTCCGCACTCTGGCTGCCCACGGTCACGGTGGTGACCGTCAAAGTCTCCCCCGTAGCGGCTGACCGGTGACGCACACAAATGTCGCCATCAGGTGCCACATAACCCGGTTCCGTCGTATAGCCCGCAGTCACACAACCCAGGCTGTACTGCCCACCCACAACACTCACCCGGGCGGGAGCATCGATACCAGTGATAGTCACAGGCTCAGAGACAACCCACACAGCTGGATCAACCCCAGCCTTGGGCAGAAAGTCGGTCAACGGATCCGGATCGGTGTTCGCCGGACCCGTCATGCTCACGAATGCAGCTCGGTAATTGCCTACGGTCACCAAGGTGGCGGCAGGATGATCAGGGAGGGCAGATGCTGTGTGACGCAAACAGAGACTATCACCATCGGACACAGTTCCATCTGCCGTGGTGAAACTTCCGTCGCATCCTTCGAGACTGTACTCTCCACCCTGCACGCTGATCTGCAAGGGATCCCCGGCAATGTTCACTACCACCTCTGCAGAGGTCACAATCTGCGACTTGCCGACACCCTCCAGCGGCGCAAAGTCGAACAGCGTTCCTGGACGCCCTTCAGCGTCGGTGACCGAAGCAACGGCCAAGGCAGCATTGACGATGCCAGAGCCGCAAATTACTGACGTGCAACTGGAACCTTCCGGAAATTGGGTCACATGATTGGTATCTGTGATCAACTCGAATAGCTGTTGCTGAGTCAAATCAGGGGCACGACTCAACAATAGTGCTGCGACGCCAGACACAATAGGCGCAGCCATACTTGTTCCGGAGTAGAATGCGTAGGCATCTGCTGATGGATATTTAGTACCTGAATCAATCGTAGAAAGTATCGAAATCCCAGGCGCTGCCACATCAACAGCTGATCCGTAATTACTCGATTGCTGTAAATTGAAAACAGCCCTTTGCCCGTTTCTGTCCGTTGCTGCCACAGTCAGCACGCCATTGCAACTGGCGGGCGCCATGGGGCTTGTATCCAAGTTCGAGCCAGAATTGCCCGCGGCAGCGACAACTAACACATCGAGCTCTAACGCGTCATCAATGGCCCGCTGCCATGTCCTGCCTCTTTCTTCTTGAGTACATTGCCCGCCGCCGAGACTCAGATTGATAATCCTGGCGGGATACGGATTGGGTGGGAGGGCCTGATCATCCACACCGGCAGCCCAGCGGATTGCATCTGCAATGTCTGAGACATATCCGCCGCACTTACCCAGCCCCCTGACCGGAAGAACCATTGCCCCCCAACTTACTCCCGCCACACCTATCCCATTGTTTGAAGCTGCCCCGATGATGCCGGCCACATGAGTTCCATGCCAGGAACTGTTGTAGGCCTTATCCACAGGGCAATCCGGTCTGGACACCTCTCTTTCGGTGACCCAGTCGCCTGGATCTGTAGCATTACGATCACGCCCATCTCCATCATTGGCGGTAAAAAATTCCCCACTAATATCTTCGCTTACGAAGTCATAGCCCGGCAGCACCTTACCGACCAGATCTTCATGGGTGAATCGAATACCCGTATCCACTACCGCCACTACCACGGCATCACCGGTGGTTTCAGCCCATGCTACGGGTGCATTGATGCCATAGGGCTCATTGTTGAGAGAATCCAAATACCACTGCCTAAGCGCGTTCGGATTCGGATCATCATAAAGCGGGTCGTTCGGCTCCAGCGCTGGGAAAACTCGCGCATCCGGCTCCGCATACTCCACCCCCGGCAACCGCGCCATGGCCTCGGCCATGGCCTGCACCTGTTCCAGGGGCATGGCACGAGGCAACCGCACCACGTCGGCACCGCCGGACATGGCGCGCAGGTAGACCACCTCGTGGCCGACCGCGACTGACAACGCCGACACCCGCTCACGGGCGCGGGGTGCCGGCGCGCCGTCGGCCAGCACAGCCGGACGCATGGGCTCGCTCACCTTGATGATGATCCGGTCGGTGGGGGTTGCATGAACGGTCGAGACAGCCAGGCAGATCAACGCCAAGGCGAAGATGCCCAAGGTCTTGCGCGCTTGCTTCATGGACCTATTCCGGGGACTGGTGCGTGACGCGGCGGTCTTCTTCCGCATACGCGATGGCGGGATCGGCCGCCAGCCGCTGGAGGATGGCCTCTATCCGTGACAGGGGCACCGGCTCGGCGGTGACCAGCACGTGTCCTCCACCGCTCATTGGACGCACATGGACCAGTTGCGTTCCAGCGGCCCTGGACAGACGGTCGAGGCCCTCCGACGAGGCTGGGTCAAGGCCGCCCTCCGGAGTCGGCATGACGATGATGCGCAGGATGCGCGCCTCCTCCTCAGAAGGGGAGACATCCAGTCGGCAGCCCGAGGCGGCCAGGGCCAACAGTGCTGCCAGAAACACGCGACGACGTCCATCCATGTTCAGTTCACCAGCTGGTTGAGTTCGAAGATGGGCAGCAGGATGGCCAGCACGATCACCAGCACCACCAGGCCCATGACCAGGATCAGCACCGGCTCCAGGATGCCCATGAGCATGCCGATGCGCGATTCCAGTTCCCGCTCCTGGTTCACCGCCGCGCGCTCCAGCATGGCGTCCAGGCTGCCGCTGGCCTCGCCGCTCTTGATGAGATGCACGGTGATGGGCGGGAAATAGCCGGTGCGCTCCAGGGCGTTGCCGATGCCGGAGCCCTCGCGCACCCGCTGGGCCACGGTCTGGATGGCATCGCGCATGGGCAGGCTGGCCACCACCTGGGCGGAGATGCGCAGGGCCTCCAGCACGGACACGCCGCTGGCGGAGAGGATGGACAGGGTGCGGGCGAAGCGGGCGGTGTTCATACCCCGGGCCATGCGCCCGGCCAGCGGCATGCGCAGGATGATCCGGTGCCAGGCGGTACGCGGTCCGGGCTTCTTGAGCAGCCAGCCGGCGGCCATGCCGGCCAGCACCAGGCCGAGCAGCATCCACAGGCCGTAGTCCCGCAGGCCGTCACTGACAGCGATCAGGGTGCGGGTCAGCCAGGGCAGCTCCTGGCCGATACCCTCGAAGACCTGCACCACCTCCGGCACCACGTAGGCCAGCAGGGCGATGGTCACCAGCAGCGCCATGGCGGTGAGGATGGCGGGATAGAACAGGGCCAGCTGGATCTTCTGGCGCATCTGCTGGCGGTTTTCCGTGTAGTCGGCCAGACGCTCCAGCACCACCTCCAGGTGGCCGGACTGTTCGCCCGCCTCCACGGTGGTGCGGTAGATGTCGGGGAACACGTGGGGGAAGTCGGACAGGCCCCGGGCCAGGGTGTGCCCCTCCATCACCCGGGTGCGTACCGCCATGAGCATGCTGCGAATGCGCGGCTTCTCGCTCTGGCGCGCCACCGTGCCCAGGGCCTCCTCGATGGGCAGGCCGGAACGCACCAGGGTGGCCAGCTGGCGGGTGAGCAGGGCCAGGTCCATGGCGCTGATGCCACGGCCCAGACCCGGCATGCGCACGCGGCGCCCTTCCCGGCTCTTGACCTCCTCCACCTCCAACGGCGTGAGCCCGCCCTCGCGCAGCTGCTGACGCACCTGGCGCGGCGTGTCCCCTTCCAGGACGCCCCGGACCTCGCGGCCTTTGGGGTTCAGGGCGGTGTATTCAAATGCGGGCATTTGAATACAGTGGCAAGTGGCTAGTGGCTAGTGGCAAGGCACAGCAAAAGGCACGGTTTCGCGCTGTGCGCGAAAGCAGTTTCCTTGCCACTAGCCACTTGAGACTTGCCACTAGTCTTCCTTCGTCACACGCAGCACTTCCTCCACCGTGGTCTGGCCGGCGAGGACGCGGCGCCGGCCGTCGGCGCGGATGCTGGGGCCGTGGGCGCGGGCGTGGCGTTCCAGTTGCTGCTCGCCGGCGCCGTCGTGGATCAGGTTGCGCAGGGCATCGTCCACTTCCACCAATTCGTAGATACCGGTTCGGCCACGGTAGCCGAGGCCGTTGCAGTGGTCACAACCCACGGCGCGATAGAGGGTGGGCGGCGGCTCCTTGGCCAGGCCGATCAGCTCGCACTCGGTCTCGCCGGCCGCATAGGGCTCCTTGCACTGCTCGCACAGCACGCGCACCAGGCGCTGGGCCAGGATCGCCACGACGGTCGAGGACAGCAGGAAGGGCTCCACGCCCATATCCCGCAGACGGGTGATAGCACCCACGGCGGTGTTGGTGTGCAGGGTGGAGAGCACCAGGTGACCGGTCAGCGAGGCCTGCACGGCGATCTGCACCGTCTCCAGGTCGCGGATCTCGCCCACCATCACCACGTCCGGGTCCTGGCGCAGGATGGCGCGCAGACCCCGGGCGAAGGTCATCTCCACCTTGGGGTTGATCTGGGTCTGGCCGATGCCGTCGAGATCGTACTCGATGGGGTCTTCCACGGTGAGGATGTTGCGGCTGCGGTCGTTCAACTGGGTGAGCACCGCATAGAGGGTGGTGGTCTTGCCGGAACCGGTGGGGCCGGTGACCAGGATGATGCCGTGGGGCCGGTGGATGGCGCGCTGCATCACCTTGAGGGTGCGGTCATCCATGCCCAGCTGCACCAGGTCCAGGCGCCCGGCCTGCTTGTCCAGCAGACGCAGCACCACCCGCTCGCCGTGACCGGAGGGCAGGGTGGAGACACGCACGTCCACGGCCCGACCGGCCACCTTGAGCGAGATGCGTCCGTCCTGGGGCAGACGCTTCTCGGCGATGTCCAGGCGCGCCATGACCTTGATGCGCGAGGTGATCAGCGGCGCCAGCACCCGGGGCGGTTCCAGTACCTGGCGCAGCACGCCGTCCACGCGGAAACGCACCGTGAGGCGATTCTCGAAGGGCTCGATGTGGATGTCCGAGGCGTTTTCCTTCACCGCCTCCGTGAGCAGGGCGTTGATGAGCCGGATGATGGGCGCGTCATCCTCGGTTTCCAGCAGGTCCTCGGGCTCCGACAGACTGCGCGCCACGCTGTCCAGGTCTTCCTCGCCCATGTCGCCCATGAGCTGCATGGCGTCGCTGGAGCTGCGCTCGTAGCGTTCCCGCAGCAGGGCGTCGAAGCGCGCGTCGCTGACCGCCTCGATGCGCAGGGGACAGCCCAGATGCCGTCGCAGCTCCGCCAGGGTCTGGCTGCTCACCGCCTGCCTGCAGGCGATGCTCACCGGCTGGCCGGGTGAAAAGGTCTCCTGCAGGATGACCACGCCGTGGCGGCGGGCGAAGCCGAAACTCAGGCCCTGCTCCGGGCCCGGGATCTGGGCCGCCAGTTCCTCGCGCAGTTCGCCGGTCAGGCCGGCGTTCTCCAGGGTTGGGGATGGACTGCTCATGTGCGTCTGTTCAGGGCAACTTTTCAGGGGCGGGCCGGCGGTGGCCTCACGTCGATGGTGTTGCCCGTAGCGGGTGCACTGACGGCCTCGTAGGGCGGCGGCAGGCTCAGCAGTTCCTCCCACGGGGGCAGCACGGGCGCCACGTCTCGGGACATGAACAGCGCGCCCCGCTCGCGGGCGTCCAGCTGCTGAGCGCGGATGTAGGAATACTTGGACTCGGTCAGCCGTTGGTTGGTATCGACGTCGCGCACGATCACCGGATGCAGGAACACCATCAGGTTGCGCTTTTCCTTGCGCGCAGTGTCGTAGCGAAACAGCCGGCCCACGCCGGGGATGGAACCCAGGCCGGGCACCCGGTCCTGGGTCTGCACCAGCACGTCGTCGATCAGTCCACCCAGCACCACCATCTCGCCGTCGTCCACCATGACGATGGTGCGCAGGCTGCGCTTGTTGGTGACCAGGTCCGCGGCGGCGGTTGCGCCGGCTGCCACCTGGGAGACCTCCTGCTCGATCTCCAGACGGATGGAATTGCCCTCGTTGATCTGGGGTTTTATGCGCAGCTTCACGCCCACGTCCTGACGCTGGATGGTGTCGAAGGCCTGGCCCGACTGCTCGATGGAACGGCCGGCGATGAAGGGCACGTTCTGGCCCACCACGATCTCGGCCTCCTCGTTGTCCAGCGTCATGAGGCTCGGGGTGGAGAGGATGTTGCTGGAGGAGTCCCCGGCCAGGGCGCGCAGCAGGGCGGCGATGGTGGTGGAGCCGGAGGTTCCGATACCGCCCAGGAAGGCGCCGTCGCCGAGGTTCGGCGGGGTAGCCACAGCCCCCCGCAGGAAGGCATCGATGCCACCCGCCACACCGATGATGCCCGAGCCGCTGCGATTGAAATTGATCACCCCCACGCCGCTGTTGGGGTTGCCCACGCCCCACTGCACGCCCAGTTCGGCGACCTTGTCGTAGGAGACCTCTGCGATCACCGCCTCCACCAGCACCTGGGCGCGGCGCACGTCCAGCTGCTGGATCACGGCGCGCAGGTCGCGCACCACGTCGGGCGGGCCGTTGATCACCAGGGCGTTGGTGCTCTCGTGGGCCTGGATGTTCACGCCGCCGGGACCCCGGCCGTCCCGGGCCTCGCCGCCCGGAAGATCCATGCCCGCGACCAGACCCTTGAGCACCTCCGCCATGTCCGGCGCGTTGGCATAGCGCAGATAGATGACCTGGGCGTTCCCGCCCTCGATGCGCGTGTCCAGGTGGGAGATCATGGCGCGGATGGCTACACGCCGCTTGGGATCGCCCCCCAGCAGGATGCTGTTGGTGCGCTCGTCGGCCACCATCTGCACCTGGCCGCGGCGGCCCTCGCCGCTGTGCAGGCTGGTGAGCACGCGCACCACCTCGGCGGCGGAGGCGTGACGCAGGGGGATCATCTCCATGTCCTCCCGGCCGTCCAGGTCGATGCGCGCCACCAGCTCGGCGATGCGCTGGGCATTGGCGGCGCTGTCGGAGACAATCAGCACGTTGGATTCGGCGGAGGCCACCAGGTGGCCGCTCTGGGGCACCAGGGGACGCAGGATGGGCACCAGCTGGGCGGCGTCCACGTGGTCCACCTTGATCACCCGGGTGACGTACTCATCGCCCGTACCGACGCGCGGCGGCGCGACCGTGGGCACCTCGGTCTGCTTGGCCTGCACCTCGGGTATCAGCTTCACCACGCCGTCACCGGGCACGGCGGCAAAGCCGTGGATGCGCAGCACCGAGAGGAAGATCCGGTAGAGCTCCTCGCGCTTCACCGGCGCGCCGGAGATCACCGTGACGCGGCCGCGTACCCGGGGATCCACCACGAAGTTGGTGCCGGTCTGCTCCGAGACCATGCTGATCAGGGCCTGGATGTCGGCCTCCTTGAAGTTCAGCACCACGGTGTCGTTTTCCTGGGCCAGTGCCGGCTGCGCCAGCCACAGCGCCAACAGGATCACCACCCGGCCAAGCCATGGGCGCATCACACCGCTCCCCGCAAACAATGCATCGTTATCTCACCTTGTCGGCCCCGAAGCGGGGCATGGATGAGACCGTCACGGTCCCACCTGTATGACCACGGACTCCGGACGTCCGTTGCGTTCGATATCCAGCCGCAGCTCGGTGGCGCCGGCCAGCTGTTCCATCATCGCCGCCGGATCGGTCATGCCAGCGATGGTCACGCCGTTGATGGAGGTGACCACGTCCCCCGGACGCAGACCCGCCTGGCGGAACGCCCGCGCGTCCCGGCGCGGGGAGATGGCAAAGCCCCGGATCGAACCATCCTGCATCACCGGCTGGGCCTGCACCATGTCGAACAGGGTGCGCGGATCTTGAAGCCACTGCTGACGGGTGGCCTCTGGGATCGAACCGGGCTGACTACCGGGCTGAGCCATGGGCTCCGGCACCAGGACCGCCGGCGCCTCGCCGGACAGGGGCGCGTCCCGGGGCAACCTCAATTGTTCGAAACGTCCGGCCCGCCGCAGCACCACCCGGTCCCCGTGCACCTGCTCCAGGGTCGCGCCGCCGGGCAACTCCGCGCCCACGGCGTAATGCCGTTCATTGCCGCGTTCATCGGCGATCAGCGCGATACCCCGTTCCACCGGTGTAGCGGCCACCACACCCTTGAGACTGAGATTCAGGCGCGTATCCGGCGTATCCACGGGCACCGCCACGGCTGCCTCATCACGCACCTCGGCCTGGCCGAACAGGTGCAATCCCGCCACCCGGGCCAGGGCCGAGGCCGCAGGCGACTCGGCGCTGCCAGCCGCGGCCACCTGGGTCGGCGCCACCATCGGCGCCGGCAACACCAGAGGCGCGGGCGCCAGCAGGGCCCAGGTCAGTCGGGCCAGGGCATAGGCCAGCAGCAGGATCAGAAACACGGTCACCCAGCCCGCCAGACGCGTGACATTCACCCGCTCCTGGAAGCGGGTCGCCAGCCCCATGGGCAGCTGCGCCAGGCTCATGGACGACAACCCACCCGGGCACGGTCCTGGCCAGATCGTGTCTCAATGCTCATGATCCCGAGTGTACTCCCCGCACGCAGACTGTTTCTATAGTACATACAGACACATCGGGCACATGCTTTCAAAATACCATGAAGTCGGGAGGCAGCGATCAAGCAGCAGGGTCGGGCATTATTGGTTGAGGAGATGACAAGGGCATGACGACCAAGTCAGTGAGACACATGCCGTTTTTGCATCGGGCTTGGTTATACTTTTGCTATCGACCCCACTCGCGAGGCGCTGGCAGTGATGGATATCCGCAGACGTGGCGAGAGACGCAACTGGCGCCGCCGACCTGAATATCCCTTCCGGGACAGCACCGGGGAATGGGTGACCCAGAACCGCCGCCGGGTCGTGGAACGCCGTATGCGCCTGGGTATCGACGAGATCCTCGAGCAGGACCATCACCTGGGGAACCTGCTGCTGCACTACCGCGAGCAGGTCATCAACCTGAGCCCCCGGCCCGAATCCTTCATCCTCGGTCGCCGGCAGCAATGCAACCTGGTACTGGACCAGGACTACGTCTCCCGGGAACATGCCCGGATCGCCTTCAAAGACAACGGCTTCGTGCTGATCGATCAGAGCCTCAACGGCACCTACATCCGCCTGCAGAACGGCGAGGTGGTGTTCCTGCACCAGGAGTCCCGGCCCCTGACCGGCTCGGGCTATCTCAGCCTGGGCCGCCCCCTGAACGAGAACGGCGACAACCTGATCTACTTCTTCTGCCGCGAAGGCACCAAACAGCCCTGATCCCAGGCATAAACGCCCCGAGGGCCAGGCTCCTGCCGGGCAAACACCTGCCTCGCAGGAGCCCGGCCCTCCGGGCGAATCACGTCTGAAGGGCTAGGAGCCTGGGCGGTAGAAACCTGCAGCGTTAGAATTGGCTATGCCGACGACCTACCGCCCCTACAATCCCGATCAGCAGTTACTGTTGCCCGCGTCGCTCAAGGAGTGGCTTCCGGAGCAGCATTTGGCCTACTTCGTCTCCGATGCGGTGGACGCCTTGGATCTCACGGCGTTTCATGCCCGCTATGAAGGCGATGGCAGGCGCCGACAGCCGTTTGATCCGGCGATGATGGTGAAGGTGCTGACGTATGCCTACGCCAACGGGGTG
>NZ_KB898955.1 GCF_000377945.1 Thioalkalivibrio sulfidiphilus | reverse complement strand
AAGACGGCGCCGGCGTAGCCGACACTACGTCAAGCCGGCTGAAGTGAGCACGCCCCGTCACAGCGAGCAGATCGGCGGCCGCAGTAGAAGGGTGGTGAGATATGCGGGCTAGCTTGCGATCCCCGCATTGCCGGGCGCACAATGCTATACATGTAAAGCGCCGCCCAGGATTGGAGGGCTCGTCATGAGCAAGCAAACCAACGTCAGATTGCCCGACGAAACCTATGAGAGGCTTCAGGCACTGGCCGCACGCACCGGCCGCACGGCCACCTACTATATCCGCGAGGCCATCGAGGCCCAGTTGGATGACCTTGAGGACATCTATCTGGCAGAACAGGTCTTGGAGCGTATCCGCAAGGGCGAAGAGCAGACGCTGACGAGCGAGGAGTTCTGGAGTGGCCTGGACGATTGAATACGCCCAGTCCGCCAGAAAATCGGTAAAAGGGCTCGATCCGCAGACGCGAAGGCGAATTCGAAACTATCTAGAGCAGAGGGTCGCCGCCTTGCAGGACCCCAGAGGGTTGGGGGCTCCGCTCAAGGGCGAATTCTCCGAGCTATGGCGCTACCGCATCGGTGATTACCGGGTCATTTGTGAGTTGAAGGACGAAATGCTCATTGTCCTGGTGCTCCGTATCGGGCATCGACGAGAGGTGTATAGATAGCCGCAGGGGCAATATCCGCCTTGAGGCTTCAAAGGTTGCCTTCAGGTTCCCCCTTCCCCCTTCACATTTCATCCATTATTGTGAATGTCACCTCACGGACGAGGAGCACACCATGCCAAGGGAACATGGCCTTACCCTCATTGAACTCATGGTCACGCTGGCCGTGGCCGCCATCCTGATCACCGTCGCGGTGCCCGGCTTCGGCAGCCTGGTGGCCGAACAGCGGCTCGTGACCACCACCAACCAGTTCGTCACCGCCCTGCACCTGACCCGCTCGGAGGCGGTCAAGCGGGGTAGGCGGGTGACCCTGTGCGCCAGCGAGGACGGCAGCAGCTGCGGTTCATCCAACGGCTACAGTAGTGGCTGGATCGTGTTCGTGGGCCCGGAGCCGGGTGCGCCCGTGCAGCCCGCGGGGGAAGTGCTCAGGGTGTTCGCGCCCGGTAGCCAGGTGGTGATCAACGGGGACAACGTGACCAGCGCCTACATCTCCTATGTGGCGACCGGGGAGACCCGGCGAATGAACAATGCTCTGCTCATGGGGTCCGTGACCGTCTGTGCCGGAAACCAGGCCCGGCGCATCGTAATCAGCCGCACAGGGCGGCCCCGGGTGGAGCAGGCCAGCTGCTGAGCCTTGTCGGAACATTTTACGTTCCAAGGGCTTGAGCCCGGTCATCGGCCGAAACCCGCCCGTTTATCGCATGGCCAGAGACACCTCATGAATCAGGTGTCTACACTTGGTGCCATGAACAGAAATGGCGGATTCACCCTGGTGGAATTGATGGTCACGCTCGCGATTGCTGCGATCGTGCTGACCATTGCGGTACCCAGTTTCTGGAGCATCGTTCAGAACAACCGTGCCTCAACCCAGGCCAACGAGCTTATCACCGCGTTGAATCTTGCCAGAAGCGAGGCGGTCAAGAGAGGGTTGCCGGTCAGTATCTGTCCCTCTTCCAACCAAACAGCGTGTGTAGCGTCCTCGACCAATTGGGCGGTCGGTTGGATCGTATTCGTGGATCTCAACAACGACGGGGTGCGTCAGACAACGGAGCCACTCGTCCGTGTCTGGGGACCGCTGAGTGGTGGGGCTACGCTCACAGGGCCGGCAAACATCCGATACCAGGGCACGGGAGGGCTGCCTGGTACTGCGGCACCGGCACCCTTTCAGCACCGAGTGTCAGGCTGCTCAGGTAATCAGGGAAGAGACATCACACTCAACCTGACGGGCCGGGCATCTGTGACCACAGTACCTTGTAGCTGAGACATCATCCATGCATAGAGCTGAATCCATGCCAATACGTGCAGCAACGTCTCAACGGGGCCTGACCCTGATCGAGGTACTGATCGCCGTGTTGGTGCTTTCCATTGGTCTGCTTGGGCTTGCAGGATTGCAGGCCACCTCGCTGCAGTTCAATCACAGCGCGAATCTGCGGAGCCAGGCCACCAATCTTGCCTATGAAATGACAGACCGCATGCGTGCCAATCGCGATGCTGCACTGAATGGGCAGTACAACCTTGCCCTGACCGCTACACCAAGTGCTGGCACGGTGCCCGGTGATGATCTGACGGCCTGGCGAGATGCGTTGTCGGATCGACTACCTTCGGGCACAGGCTCGGTGCAGGTTGATGCCAACGGCATAGCCACCGTGGTGGTGGAGTGGGATGACTCCCGCGGCGCTGAAACAGAAATGCAGTTCGTCCTGACCACGCAGCTATGATCAACGCCATGCATACGACTGTAGGATCACGAAAGCAGAAAGGTCTCACGCTGGTTGAGATCATGGTGGCCATCGTGATCTCCCTGATCCTGACCGCCGGGATCATTCAGCTGTTTCTCGGCACTACCCAGACCTACCGGTTTCAGGAAGCGCTCTCTCGAATCCAGGAAAACGGACGCTACGCCATGGAAGTCCTGGCCCGCGACATCCGCATGGCGGGATATTGGGGGTGTGCGTCGGCTGACCTGACCGGTGTGAACAGCATTCTGAATGGAGCGAACAACTACGCCTGGAACTTTTCAATCCCGGTGGAAGGCTTCGAGGCGGACGGTACGGGTTGGACGCCCACCATAGACCCAAGCATCGTGAACCCCCTGCAGGGCAGTGACATCCTCACGTTGAGGTCTCTGGACAACGCCGGCGCCACGATTGCCTTCCAGCCGGCGCTTCCGGCAGCAACGATTCATGTGGTGCCGGGACATCAGCTTGCCATCGGGCAGGTCGTGATTGCCACTGACTGCGTGAATGCAACCGCGTTCCAGATCACAAACATCAATAATGTCAGTGGCGGTCATAACGTCGTGCATTCAAGCGCGGCATTTACGCCAGGCAATGCGACCAATTCACTTGGCTACCAATTCACCAGTGGTGAAATCCTGACGGTTTCGACGAAGACCTACTACGTCCGGGAAGGCAGCAATGGGGTGCCGGCCCTATGGAGAAGCGTTGCAGCCCAGCCGGCGCAGGAACTGGTCGAGGGCGTCGAGCGGATGCGGATCACATACGGGATTGACAACAACAACAACAACCGCGTGGACGAGTATGTTGGTGTTGCCGACATCCCCAACCTTGCCACCGGCGGCCCTGACTGGGGCAGGGTGGTCAGCGTGCGTGTGGAGCTGCTGCTGGTGAGCATGACGGATAACATCACAGGTGGTGTACAGCCCATTGAATTCGCTGGCGAAACGATCACGCCTACGGACAACAGGTTGAGGCAGGTCTTCACGACCACCGTCGGTGTCAGGAATCGACTTCCCTAGGTAATGACGACATGCTAAGTGTTCGTTTGAATAATCGACGTTCCAATCAGCAAGGCTCAGCGCTGGCCATCGCGCTGGTCTTTCTGTTGCTGCTGACACTCATCGGGGTCACTGCGATGCAGACAACCACATTGCAGGAGCGTATGGCGGGCAATGTCAGGGACCGATCCCTGGCATTCCAGGCCGCCGAGGCCGCACTGAGGGAAGGTGAGGCCTTCCTAAGCCAGGCCGCATTACCCCAGTTCAACAATACCGGTGGACTGCTGGCGCCTCTCAACAATCCGGGCATGGTGACGACCTGGGAGGCCCATAACTGGGCCGCGAATTCCAGGCTCTACACCGGGAACCTGCCCGGCGTTGCGGAACAGCCGCGATACGTGATCGAAGAGTTGCCGCCGGTGCAGACGGCGGGAGACACGGCGCGATTTGGCGCGTTGCCCGAAGTAGGTGTCTACAGGGTCACCGCGCGCGGCGTGGGCGGTACGGCTGATGCTGTGGTGATCCTGCAAACCACTTTCAGGCGCTAGGAGTCATGTCTGCCAGCGAGAGTCTGGCAACGAGGGAAGCTGTGATGAAGAAGCAGATAAAATTCATTTCCTTTATGGCGGCTGCCATCCTCAGTGTGATGGCCCTGTTTCCGGCTGCGAGCGCGCTTGCCTCAATCAATATTGCGCAGACACCCCTGTTCTCAGGCGGGAACGTGCCCGGCAACCTGGCACTGGTGCCGTCGGTGGAGTGGCCGACAATCAACAGCGTGGCCAACCTGGGTCCCTACGACGTCAATCGCCGCTACATTGGATATTTCGATAATCAAAAGTGCTACGGCTACCATTTCAGTACGACTGAAGCGGATAGACATTTCTATCCACTCAACAACAGTGGGCCGGTGTGTGCCGGCACAAATGAGTGGAGCGGCAACTTTCTGAACTGGGCGGCCACGCAGACCATCGACCCGTTCCGAAAGGTGCTGACCGGTGGCTACCGTGTGCGTGACACCGCGACTGAGACCTGGTTGGAGAAGGCACGCCATGATGGCCAGGGAGGCACGGCCATCTATCCGAACCGCCGTCTGCCGGATACAGGTTCCGACAGCATCCTGGTACAGGGCGCCACGCCATTCAACTGGAACAATTTCCAGATGCGCATCCAGGGCCTGGGAAACCGCATGCGTTTTACAGCGACCGGTGATGTGAATACCGCGCCGACTGCCTACAATCCGACCGCCACAATCAGTTCAACGTCGGTCTACGAGGTCAGTATCCGTGTCAAGGTCTGCGACCCTGCCGTGGGCGTTGAGGACAATTGCCGCGCCTACGATGCAGGGTGGAAGCCGGAGGGCCTGATCCAGCAGTACGCAGGCAGTTTGCGCTACAGTGCCTTTGGCTATCTGAACCACTCTGATTTTCTGCGTGATGGTGGTGTGTTGCGCGCACGCAAGAAATTCGTGGGGCCGACGCAGCTGGATCCAGACGCCGGTGAGATTCCAAACCCCAACATGGAGTGGAACCCGAACACAGGTGTTTTCATCACGAACCCGGACTCTGCGGATGCGAGTGCATCGAGCACAGAGTTCAGCACCACGATCAGCAACAGCGGGGTGATCAATTACATCAACAAGTTCGGTCAGATGACCGAGTTCAATCACAAGAGCTTCGACCCGGTCAGCGAACTGTTCTATTCGGCAATCCGATACTTCAAGAATCAGGGCAATGTACCCGAGTACACCAGCATGGCTGGTGCAACTGCGGATGAACGCAGGCGCTATGCAGACGGCTTCCCGGTTATCACCAACTGGTCCGATCCGGTCCAGTATCACTGTCAAACGAATGTGATTCTTGGTATCGGAGATGTCTATACCCACAGGGACAAGAATCTGCCCGGCAATACAGTGACTCAGGATGAGCCAGCCATGCCCGCCGCAGTCAGTGCAGATACGACCGTCAACGTGGTTACTGCCACGAACAAAGTGGCGGAGCTTGAGGGCATCACCATCAATACTCCATTCACGGGGCGGGAGAACTCTGCGTATATGGCGGGTTTGGCCTATGACTCCAATACACGGGACATCCGCCCCGACCTTCCTGGACGTCAAACCGTCTCGACCCACTGGGTGGATGTGCTGGAGGCTCAGTCTCTCGAACCTATTCGACGCAATCAGTTCTGGCTGGCCGCGAAATATGGTGGCCTGAAGATTCCTCAGGCGCAGCAGCAGACCTTCGACCCCTATGCGTTCAACGGGCCGATCCCCCTGGAATGGTGGCATACCAACGGGGAGACGCTGACCTCATTCGGGTCTCGTGGCGACGGCAGCACGTTCCCGAGACCCGACAACTACTACTTGGCGGGTGAAGCCGACAAGATGGTGGAAGGGCTGACCGAGGCCTTCTCCAACATCGTGACCGAAGTTCGACAGAGTTCGGCGTCCTCCATTGCCACGAACTCCACCCGTCTGGACATGGGTACGTTGATCTACCAGGCGCGCTTCAGGGACGATGACTGGACCGGACAGCTTTTGGCGTACAGCCTCGGTAGTCAGGGCGAGCTTGAGGATCTGCTCTGGGACGCCGCGGATCTCATTCCCGCGCCGTCCTCGAGGAACATCCTGACGCGAAACGCCAGCGGTACTACGGTACCGTTTACCTGGGCCAACCTGAGTCCATCACAGCAGCTTGCGCTCAATACCAACCGCAACAGCGTGGTGGATGGTCGTGGTCAGCAGCGACTGGATTGGGTTCGTGGTGTACGAACAGAGGAGGGCGGACTGTTCAGGGAACGTTCGACAGTGCTCGGCAGTATCATCAATTCTGACCCGCATTTCGTGGGAAGCCAGAACTTCGGTTATGAGGCATTGCCGGCGGCAGCCGGCGGCGGTGAGACCTACACGGCCTTCCGCTTCAGCAAGGTGGACAGCCAGGGGCGTGCCCTCAAGCCGATGATCTATGTGGGCGCCAACGATGGCATGTTGCACGGCTTCGATGCCCAGACCGGCGTGGAACGTTTCGCCTACATGCCGAGCTCGGTGATTCCGCACCTCAGTAATCTCACCGACAACAACTACAGTCATCGCTACCTGGTGGACGGGCAGTTCTTTGCCGGTGACGCGTATATCGGCGGGCAGTGGCGCACCATTCTGGTGGGCACGCAGGGTGCGGGCGGACGCACGGTGTTTGCCATTGACGTGACTGATCCCCATAACGTCACGGCTTCCAATGTGCTGTGGGAGTTCACCCATCCTGAACTAGGCCATGTGCTGGGGCCGCCGGTCGTGGGTCGCATGAAGAACGGCCAGTGGGCGGCCGTGTTCGGCAATGGCTACAACAGCGATTCCAATACGGCTCGACTGTTTGTTGTGAACCTGGCTGACGGTACGCTGATCCGTCAGATCAACACCGCTGTGGGCACGTCTGCCAATCCCAATGGGTTGGCGGCTCCGGCCATGGTGAGCGACGGTTCGCGTACCCTGGAGTATGCCTACGCCGGTGATCTGCATGGCAATCTCTGGAAATTTGACCTGACCCATGCCTCCAACACGGGGCAGTGGGCCAGTGCTTTCAGTTCGGGAGGCAACCCTGCGCCCCTGTTCCGCGCACGCGACGCGGTTGGCAATCCCCAGCCGATCACGACCCTGCCCGAGATTGGCCGGCATCCCAACGGCGGTTACATGGTCTACTTTGGAACCGGCCGTTACTTCGCGGTGGGTGACAACATCGTGGACACGGACAACCCACGGGTTCAGAGCTTCTATGGCATCTGGGACAATGGCAACGCGGTGGGTGCCTACACCAGCCGAAGTGAGCGGTTGCAGGAGCAGACTATCATTTACGAGGGGCCGACCGTGCTTGCGGACGGGGGTGATGCCGCTTTTGCCAGCGTGCGGGCCGTGAGCAACGATGTCTTCACCTACAATGCGACGACGCGTCGCGGATGGTTCATCGATCTGCTGTCACCCGTCAACGGCTTCGAAGGTGAGCGTGTCATCAGTACACCGATCCTAAGGGCGGGTCGGATCATCTTCCCCACCCTGATGCCGGACCCGGATCCCTGTGCCTTTGGTGGCTCCTCATGGCTGATGGAGATGGACGCCCTATCCGGTGCGCGCCTTGACTATTCCGTCTTCGACATGAACCAGGATGGTGAATTCAGTTCGGGTGACTACATCACGATCATCGTGGATGGTGAGGAGATTCAGGTGCCCGTGAGTGGTATCCGGTCCGAGGTCGGTATTATCAAGGATCCCGCCATCATTTCCGCCGGCGAGCGGGAGTATAAATTCGCGAGTGGTTCTTCTGGCGAAGTCGAACGCATAGTTGAGCGCGGCACCATCGCGAGGCCCAGAGGATCCTGGAGACAGATCAGGTAACTTCCACCCGATTGTTTAATTGGTTACTGATGTATGCGGGGAATGTTAGATGCATAGCAGGAAAAATAGTCTGGGTTTCACCTTGATTGAGGTAATGATCGTTGTGGTGGTTATCGGCATCATTGCCGCCATTGCATATCCCAATTACACGCGGTATGTGCAAAACACCCGCATGGCTAATGCACAAGGTGACCTGATGGAGCTGGCCCAATGGATGGAGCGTCAATTCACACTCAACAATTCATACGCCGGCCTCACGCTTCCATTCAGCGTCTCACCCAAGGACAGTGGAACGGTTGCCTACAACATCTCCTTTGTCGCAGCACCCACGGCCAATGCCTATACCCTCCAGGCCGTGCCCACAGGGCCGCAGGCAGGTCATGAATGCGGGACACTGACTCTGAACCAGGCTGGTGTCCGTGGGGCAAATCTGACAACCTGCTGGCGGTAGAAAAATCAAGGGGTCAGAGTTGTTGAAATTGGTTTCGGTTTCAACAACTCTGACCCCTTGATTGTTCTGCTTGCTTGACACGAACCTCGTGTCGCACTAGTTTCGTGTAGATGAAGAATGTGACGATAACGCTGGACGAAGAGACGGCGCGCTGGGCTCGTATAGAGGCCGCGCGGCAGGGGACGAGCGTTTCCCGTCTCGTCGGGCGGATTCTGCGCGAACGCAGGGAACAGGAAGCGCAGCGATTGGCGGCCCTGGAGCGCTTCATACAGCGCCCTGTCAAGGCGTTGAAGGCCGCAGATGGAACCTATCCGGACAGGGAAAAGTTGTATGACCGACCTGTACTTCGTTGATACCAATATCCTCGTATATGCCCGGGACGCGCGAGCGCACCCGAAAAGCAGCGTCAGGCGGCCCGCTGGATCGAAGTGTTGTGGAACCGGGGATTGGGTCGGCTGAGTTACCAAGTTCTGCAGGAGTACTATCAGGTAGTGACCCGCCGCCTTTCGCCCGGCATGGATCCCGAGCTGGCGCGTGCAGACATTCGTGACCTGATCACCTGGCGGCCCGTGCAGACGGATGATGCCGTGTTGGAGGCGGCTTGGTCCGTGGAGTCCCGTTATCGGCTCTCGTGGTAGGACTCGCTGATCGTGGGTGCCGCCGTGCGCGCGGGTTGCCGCTTCCTGCTGACCGAAGATCTCCAGCACGGCCAGATGCTGAGTGGCATTCTGGTACTGAACCCCTTTGAGACAGACTTGCCTGAAGCGGGTGAAACGACACCGTCTTCCTGAGTTCGATCCTGAAGATCAAGGGGTCAGAGTTGTTGAAATCAATTACAACAACTCTGACCCCTTGATCTTCCTGGGACGTTGAAGAATAGACTAAGTCTTAAGGCTAAGGCATTCTGGGGGCGCTCATGAGCACCACGGTCAACGTACACGAAGCGAAAACGCATCTGTCGCGGCTCTTGAAACGGGCGCATGACGGCGAGGAAATCATCTTGGCCAAGGCCGGCCGGCCCTACGCACGCCTGGTTCCCTTGGGATCCACCCCGTCAAAGCGTCAGCCCGGGCGCATCAAGGGCCGGGTCGAGGAGGCTTTCTTCGATCCCCTGCCAGAAGATGAACTCGCTGCTTGGGAAAAGTAGTGCGAATCCTGCTCGACACCCATGCCCTGCTGTGGTGGCTCACAAATGACTCGCGATTGTCCGCGAACTACCGGCAATCCATCCATGCCGGGGCATATTCGGTCAACCACCGCGACCCGTTCCACCGGATACTGGCCGCCCAGGCAGAATTGGAACAGGTGCCCCTGGTGACGGCCGATCCGGCATTTCGTGATTTTTCGATTCGGTGCCTCTGGTAACAGAACATCAAGGGGTCAAAGTCGTTGAAATCAATTTCAACGACTCTGGCCCCTTGATGTTGCTTTAGCGATATTGCGGGTATTACATTATGAAAATGTAATACTGAGTAGGAGGACACACCCTATGAGCCATACGCTGACAAGCAAGGGTCAGGTGACCATTCCCAAGAAGGTTCGGGAAAGCTTGGGGCTCGGTCCTGGCAGTCAGATTGACTTTGACGTTGATGAGCAAGGCCGGATCATAATTCGTAAGGTGCAGGGGCGGGGGCGGCGCAAGGCGCCCGTTCGGGACCGGTTCGAACAGGCCCGTGGCCGCGCGACCGTCAAGTGGAGAACAGATGAGCTGATGGAACTGCTGCGCGGAGAAGCGTAAGTGGTACTTGTCGATACGAACGTCCTCATTGACGTGCTGGAGGACGATCCCCAGTGGGCGGAATGGTCCGTCACGCGATTGCGCCAGTTATCCGCTGCCCATGAACTGGCCATCAATCCGGTTGTATATGCGGAGTTGTCCCTTGCTTTTGAGCAGGTGGAAGAACTGGAAACAGTCGTCTCCGATCTACAACTCCGGTTTATGGAGATCCCCCGGGCCGCTCTTTTCCTGGCGGGCAAGGCCTTCATGCGCTATCGCAGGAAGGGCGGTATGAAGCACAATGTGCTGCCCGATTTCTTCATCGGCGCTCACGCCGCAGTGGCAGAACTTCCCTTACTCACCCGTGATACACGCCGCTATCGCACCTATTTTCCAACGGTGCACGTGATCTCGCCTGATGCCTGATCGAGGGGAAGATAGATCCAAAGGATGGGATTTCCTGGTAGCCAATCCAAATCGAATCTGAGTGCTCAACGTAAAGCCTTGGGCAGGCTGAATACAATGTTCTCGCGCTTGCCGCCGTGTTCGGTGACCGTGTTCATGCCATTAGCGCGGAGATGTTCCACCACCTCCTGCACCAGCAGTTCCGGCGCCGATGCGCCAGCGGTGACGCCCACCTGGGTCTTGCCCTCCAGCCACCGGTCCTCGATCTGATCGGCGTTGTCCACCAGATAGGCCTCCACCCCCAGTTTCTCGGCGATCTCCCGCAGCCGGTTGGAGTTGGAGCTGTTGGGGGAGCCCACCACCAGGAACAGGTCGCATACGGAGGCCAGTTGCTTCACGGCGTCCTGGCGGTTCTGGGTGGCGTAGCAGATGTCGTCGCGCTTCTGGCCCTGGATGTTCGGGAAGCGGCTCTTGAGGGTCTCGATGATGTCCAGGGTGTCGTCCACCGACAGGGTGGTCTGGGTGACGTAGGCCAGGGCGTCGGGGTTTCTGATCTGGATGCGCTCGGCATCCTCAACCGTTTCAACCAGGTACATCTCACCACCGTGGCTGCGGTCGTACTGGCCCAGGGTGCCGTCCACCTCCGGGTGTCCTGCATGACCGATGAGGATCACCTCCTCGCCGCGCCGGGCATGGCGGTCCACCTCCATGTGCACCTTGGTCACCAGGGGGCAGGTGGCGTCGAACACCCGCAGGCCGCGCCGCTCCGCCTCCTGCACCACGCTGCGCGCCACGCCGTGGGCGCTGAAGATTACCGTGGCGCCGTCAGGTACCTCGTCCAGTTCCTCAACGAACACCGCACCCTTGTTGCGCAGGTCCTCCACCACGAACTTGTTGTGCACCACCTCGTGACGCACATAGATGGGTTTGCCAAACAGGGTGAGGGCGCGCTCGACGATATCGATGGCGCGATCCACGCCGGCGCAGAAACCGCGGGGGTTGGCGAGAATGACTTGCATGGGAAAGGACCGGTGGTGTTGGAACGGGTGACTATTGTCCCATTAAAGGGGTCGGGAATGAACCTTCGAATGAACCTTCGAAGGCAGTGGCAAGTGGCAAGTCTCAAGTGGCAAGGGAAGCCCCCTCTCCCTCAGGGAGAGGGCTGGGTGAGGGTGGTTTTCCTTGCCACTTGAGACTAGCCACTAGCCACTGCCTTCAAGGGGCCATCCCAGTCCCCACGTCCAGGATCTCTACCGAGTAGGTGATCTCATGCCCGGCCAGGGGGTGGTTGAAATCCACCTTCACGGTGTCCTTGTCCACTTCCATGATGGTGCCGGGCAGTTCGTCGCCGGTGGGGGTGGAGAAGGTGACGATCAGGCCGGGCTTGAGTTGCATGTTCGGGGGGAAGTCGGACCGGGGCATGTCCTGCACGGCGGCGGGGCTGGGGTAGCCGAAGGCCTGCTCGGGGGTGAGCGTGAGGGTCTGCTTGTCACCGGGTTCGAGACCGATCAGCGCCAGTTCAAGGCCTTCCTCCAGGTCGCCGGCACCCATGACGAATTCGAAGGGCGCCTCGCCCTCGGTGGTATCGGCCACCATGCCGTCTTCCAGGGCGATGGTGTAGTGCATGCGCACCTTGCTGCCGTAGGCAATCATGATCGACCTCCTGCGCCGGGGGCGTCGGACTCCCGCGCGAACAACAGACTGTACCCCACCAGCACCACGGCGCCAACGGTGATGGCGGTGTCGGCCACGTTGAAGGCGGGCCAGTGGTAGCCGGCATAGTGGAAATCCAGGAAATCAATCACATGGCCATGCCAGAGGCGGTCGATGACGTTGCCGATGGCCCCCCCCAGGATCAGGGTGAGACTGGCGGCGGTCCAGCGCTCGTCGGCGCGCAGATTCCTGAGCCACCATAAGATGAATATCGAGGCGCCGAAGGCCACGGCGACGAAGAACCAGCGCTGCCAGCCGGAGGCGTCACCCAGGAAGCTGAAGGCGGCGCCGGGGTTGTAGACCAGGGTGAAGTTAAAGAACGGGGTGATCTCCACCGGGGCGTAGAGCACCAGGGCGCGCTCGGCGATGTACTTGGTGGCCTGGTCGAGGACGACCACCACGGCGGACAGCCATAACCATTTCAACATGGAATTGCTCAGAATCGGAATGGACAGGATGAACAGGATAAAGACCCGAGAGCAAAAGGATCAGACAGGATTAACATGATTTACAGGATTAAAAAGCCTTTAAGAAATAATCTTGTAAATCATGTTAATCCTGTCCAGTGTTTTGTCTTTCGCCCCAGTCTTTCATCCTGTCCATTCATTTCCCTAGGCAAAGCGCCGCTGCTCGCCGGCGCCCGTCACGTTCTCCACGCAGCGCCCGCACAGTTCCGGGTGCTCGCTGTTGGCGCCGATGTCGTGCCGGTGGTGCCAGCAGCGCGGGCACTTGGCGTGCTCGCTGCGGGTCACGCGGGTCCAGAGCTTCGTGCCGTCCTCCAGCGGGGTGTCCACCGCGTCGTCCGGGCGGCTGGCGGCGTCGTGCACCCGGGCATAGGAGGTGATGAGCACGAAGCGCAGTTCCTCGCCCAGCCGCCCCAGGGTCTCGGCCAGGGCCGGGTCGCAGTAGAGGTCCACCTCGGCATCCAGTGAGCTGGCCTTGGCGGCGCGCAGTTTTTCCATCTCCCGGTTCACCGCCTGGCGCACGTCCAGGAGCGTGGCCCAGAAGTCCTCGTTCATGGCCTCGGAGGCGTCCAGGGCGAACAGGCCCTGGTACCAGGTGTTGAACAGCACGGATGCGTTTCGTTCGCCGGGGATCTCCTGCCAGATCTCCTCGGCGGTGAAGGAGAGGATCGGGGCCAGCCAGCGCACCATGGCCTCGATGATGTGGTACATGGCGGTCTGGGCGGAGCGCCGGGCGATGCTGTCTGCCTGGGTGGTGTACTGGCGGTCCTTGATCACGTCCAGGTAGAAACTGCCCAGTTCCACAGAGCAGAAGTTGTGCACCCGCTGGTAGATCTGGTGGAACTGGTACTGCTCGTAGGCGCCGGTGACCTTCTGCTGGACCTTCAGCGCCTGGTCCACGGCCCAGCGGTCGAGCGGCAGCATCTGCCCGGGCGCGAGCATGTCTTTGGCGGGGTCGAAGCCGGTGAGGTTGGCCAGCAGGAAGCGCGCGGTGTTGCGCATGCGCCGGTAGGCGTCCGCGGTGCGCTTCAAGATCTCGTCGGAGACCGCCATCTCGGCGCTGTAGTCGGTGGCCGCCACCCACAGGCGCAGGATGTCGGCGCCCAGGGTATCCACCACCTTCTGGGGGGCGACCACGTTGCCCTTGGACTTGGACATCTTCTGGCCCTGGGCGTCCACGGTGAAGCCGTGGGTGAGCACCGCCTTGTAGGGCGCCGTGCCGCGCATGGCGACGGCGGTGAGCAGGGAGGACTGGAACCAGCCGCGGTGCTGGTCGGAGCCCTCCAGGTACAGGTCGGCGGGCAGGCCCAGCTCGGCACGCTTGTCGGTGACCGTGGCGTGGGTCACGCCGGAGTCGAACCACACGTCCAGGGTGTCGCTCACTTTCTGGTACTCGGCGGCCTCGTCACCGAGCAGTTCGCTGGGGTCCAGGGAGAACCAGGCCTCGATGCCCTGGCTTTCGATGCGCTGGGCCACCGCCTCGATGAGCGCAGGGGTGTCCGGATGCAGGCGGCCGGTCTCCAGGTGCACGAACAGGGGGATGGGCACTCCCCAGTTGCGCTGGCGGGAGATGCACCAGTCGGGGCGACCGGCCACCATGCCCTCGATGCGCGCCTGGCCCCACTGGGGCACCCACTGCACCTGCTGGATGGCCTTGAGTGCCTGCTCGCGCAGTTCAGCCTGCTCCATGCTGATGAACCACTGGGGCGTGGCGCGGAAGATGATCGGGGTCTTGTGGCGCCAGCAGTGGGGGTAGCTGTGGCGCAGCTTCTCGGCCAGCACCAGGGCGCCGCGTTCGCGCAGCACCTCGATCACGTGGCCGTTGGCCTGGTGCACCGACTCGCCGGCGAAGAATTCCGTTCCGGGCAGGAACTTGCCGTCGGGACCCACCGGGTTGTCCACGGCCAGGCCGTAGCGCAGGCCGACGATGTAGTCGTCCTGGCCGTGGCCGGGGGCCGTGTGCACGCAGCCGGTGCCGGCCTCAAGCGTCACGTGTTCGCCCAGGATCACGGGGACCTTGCGGTCGAGGAAGGGGTGGTGCAGCAGGGCGCCTTCGAGGGCGGCGCCCTGGCAGCGGCCGATGATGCGGGCATCGGTGAACCCGTAGCGCTTCATGGCGGGTTCTACCAGGTCGGCGGCCATGATCAGGCGCTCGCCGTTCACGTGCACCAGGGCGTATTCAAGCTCCGGGTGCAGGCACACGGCCTGGTTGGCGGGCAGGGTCCACGGGGTGGTGGTCCAGATGACCACGGAGACCGGGCCGTCGCCCTCGTTCTCCAGGGCGCAGCGGCGCAGGAAGTCGAGCTCGTCGTCCAGGCGGAAGCGCACGTCGATGGCGTGCGAGGTCTTGTCCTCGTACTCCACCTCGGCCTCGGCCAGTGCCGAGCCGCAGTCCACACACCAGTGCACAGGCTTCTCGCCCTTGAGCAGGTGGCCGCGTTCGATGATGCGGCCCAGTGCGCGCACGGTGTCCGCCTCCACCTGGTAGTCCATGGTGAGGTAGGGGTTCTCCCAGTCACCCAGCACGCCCAGGCGCTTGAAGTCCTGGCGCTGGCTGTCCACCTGCTCCAGGGCGTACTCGCGGCAGGCCTTGCGGAAGGCGGCGGCGTCCACCTCGTGTCCCACCTTGCCGATCTTCTTCTCGACCTGCAGCTCGATGGGCAGGCCGTGGCAGTCCCAGCCGGGGATGTAGGCGGCGTCGAAGCCCGCCAGGGTGCGGCTCTTGACGATGATGTCCTTGAGGATCTTGTTGACCGCGTGACCGATGTGGATGTTGCCGTTGGCGTAGGGCGGACCGTCGGCCAGCACGAAGCGGGGGCGACCGGCGCAGACCTCGCGCAGCTTGCGATAGCGCTCGGCCGCTTCCCAGTGCGCGAGCATCTCCGGCTCCCGCTGGGCCAGATTGGCGCGCATGGGGAATTCGGTCTGGGGCAGATTGAGTGTGTCTTTGTAGTCAGTCACGGAGTCGTTTCACCATGGGGCGCCGTGCAGGCGCAGGGTTCATTGCCAAACTGGATCGCGGGCCAAACTGGATCGCGGCGCCCGTGGGGCGCCCTATGTGCCGAAAAACGCTCTCGCCTGATCCACGTCCCTTGCGATCTGGGCCTTGAGGGCATCCAGGGACTCGAAACGCTGTTCCTCCCGGATGCGGGCCAGCAGGTCCACGTGCAGGACGCGCCCGTAGAGGTTTGCGTCGACATCGAACAGGTGCACCTCCAGGCGGTTCTCCAGCCCGCCCACGGTGGGTCGAGTGCCCACATTCGCAACGCCTCGCACCGGGTCGCCGTTCAGTCCGAACACCTCCACCGCGTAGACCCCGCGCACCGCCAACGGTCTCGGCCCCATGCGCAGGTTGGCGGTGGGGAAGCCGATGGTCCGGCCCCGCTTGTCGCCGTGGGCCACGCGCCCGTTGAGGCGATAGGGGCGGCCCAGCAGTTTCTGGGCGGTCTCCATGTCGCCGGCGGCCAGGGCCTCGCGGATGCGGGTGCTGCTCACCCGCGCGCCGTCCACCTGGAAGCTGTGCATGTGGGCCACGTGAAAGCCGTGGCGCTGGCCCAGTGCCTGCAGCAGCTGGAAGTCCCCGCTGCGCTTGCGGCCGAAGCGGAAGTCATCGCCCACCACCAGGTACTTCACCCCGAGCCGCTCGACCAGCAGCTCCTCCACGAAGGCTTCAGCCTCCTGTTCGGCCAGCCCGCGGTCGAAGCGCAGGCACAGCAGCCGGTCCACGGAGAAGCGGCGCAGGGCCAGGAACTTGTCCCGGAAGCGCTGCAACCGGGGCGGTGCCTTGTCGCCCAGGAAATACTCCCGGGGCAGGGGCTCGAAGCTGATCACCGTGGTGGGCAGGCCCAGCTCCGCGGCCTTCTCCGCCAGCTGACCCAGCACCGCCTGATGGCCCAGGTGCAGCCCATCGAAGTTGCCGATGGTGGCCACCGTGCCCCGGTGCCGCGGCCGCAGATTGTGAGCGCCCCGTATGAGTTCCATGCCGGTCCCGTAAAAGCGCCGATTATATCAGTCCTGCCGGGCGGGTGCGCCTTGTGTCGGCGGCAGTCAAGAGCCTTCAACGCAAAGACGCGAAGGCGCAAAGGACGCAAAACGTCATATTGTGGGCTGGAAGGTCACTATGTGTTCTTCGATGGATCGGATGTTGAAAGGTTTTTTGATCAAAAGCCTTTGCGATCTTCGCGTCTTTGCGCCTGTGCGTTGGATGTTGGGCTCAGCGCATCAGGAAATGTCGGGGGCGCACGCCGAGGGCCAGCAGGGTGGCCCCGTAGGCGGCCGAGCCTAGGGCGATCAGGCCCAGGAGTCGCGTGACGCGGTCCATGGCGGGCCACTGGCCCCAGGCCTCCAGGGGCGGGGTGGCGAACCACAGGGCGAGGCTCATGACCAGGCCCGCCACGGCGACCTGGATCAGGAAGGCGCGCCAGCCGGGGTGGGGGCGGTAATGGCCGTCCCGCCGCAGGCCCCGGAACAGCAGCCCGGCATTGAGCAGGGCGGACAGGCCGGTGGCCAGCGCCAGGCCGGCGTGGGGGCCGGGCAGGTCGAGCATCACCCAGGGCACCACGATGGCGACGTTCAGGCCCATGTTGGCCAGCATGGCGATGATGCCGATCTTCACCGGGGTCTTGGTGTCCTGGCGGGAGTAATAGCCCGGGGCCAGGATCTTGATGAGCATGAAGGCGGGCAGGCCGGCGGCGTAGGCCATGAGCGACATGGCCGCCATGGTGGTGTCGAAGGCGGTGAACTCCCGGTACTGGATCAGGCTCGCGAGGATCGGCCCGGCCAGGAAGATCAGCCCCAGCATGGCGGGCACGGCCACCACCAGGGTTAGTTTGAGGGCCCAGTCCAGGGTGTTGTTGAAGGCTTCGGGTGTCCTGGCCGCATGCTCCCGGGACAGCCGCGGCAGGATCACCGTGGCGATGGCGATGCCGAACAGGGCCAGGGGCAGCTCCACGAAGCGGTCGGAGAAGTACAGCCAGCTGATGGAGCCGGCCACCAGGAAGGAGGCGATCAGGGTGTCCACCAGCAAGTTGATCTGCACCACCGAGGAACCAAAGATGGCCGGCAGCATGAGCCGGGTGATCTTCTTCACCCCCTCGTGGGCCTTCTTGAGCCTCGGCCGGGGCAGCAGCCCCTGGCGGGCCAGGAAGGGGAACTGGAACAAAAGCTGCGCGGCGCCGGCCACGAACACGCCCCAGGCCAGGGCCTTCACCGGCTCCTCGAAGTAGGGCGCGCCCCAGAGCGCCGCGGCGATCAGCGAGAGATTGAGGAACACCGGCGTGAAGGCCGGCACCGCGAAGCGCCCCACGCTATTCAGGATGCCCCCCGCCATGGCGGTCAGGGAGATGAACAGCAGGTAGGGGAAGGTGATGCGCAGCATGTCGGCGGCCAGCACCTGGCGGCCATTGTCCTCGCCGGCGAAGCCCGGGGCGAACACCAGGATCAGCAGCGGCGCGGCCAGCATGCCGATGGCCGTGACGATGAACAGCGCGAGCGTCAGCGCCCCGGCGGTGTGATCCAGCAGGTCCTTGAGCGCCTCGCGGCCGCGCTGCTCCTTGTACTCGGCGAACACCGGCACGAAGGCCTGGGAGAAGGCCCCCTCGGCGAACAGCCGGCGCAGGAAGTTGGGGATGCGAAAGGCGACGAAGAAGGCGTCGGTGGAGCCGGTGGCGCCGAAGCTGATGGCCAGCACCATGTCCCGCAGGTAGCCGAATAGCCGCGAGATGAGCGTCATGGCGCTCACCACGGCGGTGGATTTCAGCAGGCGGCTCATGAAGGCAGTGGCAAGTGGCGAGTAGCAAGTGGCAAGGAAACCCGGACTTTAGCGGGTTATGCCGGTAGGGGGCCACCACCTGTGAAGGGGGAAGTGTGAATTGGGAAGTTGGACGTTTTACTTCTCACCTCCCAATTCACACTTCGTACTTTATTCCACCTTCAGGTAGCGGAAGCCCTCGTCCTGGAGTTCCACGATGCGCACCACGCCGGAGGACACGAGCTCGACGTTGTCGTAGAGCCTGTCGGCGTCCAGGTTGATGGCCTGGCGGGTGAGGTCTCAGAGTTCCAGCTTCACGCCGTGGCCGTTGACCAGGCCCATGAGTCGGCCACGCAGATTCTCGCGGCGTTCCTTGAGTTCGGCATCCGCGGCGAAGGGGGTGCCCTCCAGGTCCTCATCGGTGACGAAACGCACCCCATGGGACAGGAACACGATGCGGATGTCATAGTCCCGCAGCTGGCTGTCGTAGTGGGTGGCCATGTTGGAGATGTTGGTGATCATGGCGCTGACCCGTCCGGGGTCGGCGAAGTCCACGTGGTAGACCACCTTGGCCTCGGCCTCGAAGGCTCGGGCCTCGCCAAGGGGCCAGACCCACAGGCACACGGTGAGGGCCAGCAGGGCGGCGAGCCAGCGGCAGGTCTGGGGGAAGGGCACGGGGCGACACCCCTGCAGGGGGTAAGACATGGGTGGATCCTCCTCGAGAAATGACTCTAGTTATCGTGGCGCCACAAAGGCGCACGGAAAGTATGTCTATTCCGGGGAGGTCGTTCGGTAACAAAGTTACAGAGGAACTCGGAAGTGGGAAGTGTGAATTGGAAAGTTGGAAGTTTTCACTTCGCACTTCCCAATTCACACTTCCCACTTGCCTTATTCGATCTTGATGTAGGCGAAGCCTTCCTGGTTCTGCAGCTGGGCGATGCGCACCACGCCGGAGGGCACCAGCTCCACGGAGTCGTAGAGCTCGTCACTGGCCAGCTGCACGGCGCTGCGGGTGATGTCGCAGAGCTCGAGTTTCACGCCGTTCATGTTCACCAGGCTCATGAGCCGTCCGCGCAGGTTGTCCCGTTCCTCCTTCAGGCGCTCGTCCTCGGCAAAAGGGGTGCCCTCCAGGGGGTTGTCGGTGATGAAACGGATGCCGTGGGAGACAAAGATGATGCGCACGTCGGCTTCGATGAAGTTGTTCTCGTAGTGACTCATCATGTTGTGGATGCTGGTGAGCATGGCGCTGAAGCGGCGCGGGTCGGAGAAGTCCGCGTGGTACATCACCTTGGCCTCGGCATCCGCACGGGCCTGGGGCAGGGTGAAGGCGGTCGCCAGCGCCAGGATCAGCAGGGCCATCAGGCTCAGCCAGGGGGCGCGGCGGGTGGCGGCGAGGGCGCGGGTTCGGGGTGTCGTCATGGCGGGTCTCCTTGTTATAACGGCTGAGGGGCCTTGATCCGGCCCTTGCCTTTGGTGATACCCCTTGTGACTGTAGGGGCGGCGAGGGGTTCCATGTCCCTGAATTTTAGCAATCGTCGCCGGGAAGGGGGGCTCACCGTTGACACGGGCGGGCGAATCCGGCATATTTCACGCCCTTTAGCGATTCTCGCACCGAATTTTCAGGAGCATTACCTTGGCTAACATCGCATCTGCCCGCAAGCGTGCCCGCCAGGCCGAGAAGAACCGCCAGCACAACATGGCGCTGCGTTCCCGTTTCCGCACCTCCGTGAAGAAGGTGCTCAAGGCCGTCGTGGCCGGTGACAAGGAGGCCGCCCAGGCCGCCCTGAATGCCGCCGTGCCCGTCATCGACGGCACCGTGAACAAGGGCCTGATCCACAAGAACAAGGCCGCCCGTCACAAGAGCCGTCTGAATGCGCGCGTGAAGGCGATGTAAGCTGCCGTTCTCATCAGGCAATAAAAAAGCCCGGCCAAAGCCGGGCTTTTTTATTGCCTGATGAGAACGGCAGTGGCTAGTGGCAAGTCTCAAGTGGCAAGGAAAAGCCGGTGTTTTGCTTTTTCCTTGCCACTAGCCACTTGAGACTTGCTACTGTTCTACAGCAGGACCAAGTTGTCCCGATGGATCAGCTCGGGTTCATCCACGTACCCCAGTATCCCTTCAATCTCGTCCGCCCGGTGTTTCATGATGCGCCGGGCCTCGTCGGCGGAATAGTTCACCAGGCCCCGGGCCACGGGGCGGCCGTCGGGGTCCACGCAGGTGACCACATCTCCGCGGGAGAACTCCCCCTTCACGTGGGTCACGCCCACGGGCAGCAGGCTACGCCCGGCCTCGCGCAACACCTTGGTGGCACCGGTGTCCAGGATCAGCTCGCCCTTGGCGATCAACTGGCCGGCGATCCACTGCTTGCGGGCGGCGAGCGGTTCCTTGTCGGGGCACAGCAGGGTGCCGATCTGTTCGCCTTCGGCGATGCGTTCCAGCACCCGTTGCTCGCGGCCCGAGGCGATCACGGTGTAGGCGCCGGAACGGGCCGCGCGGGCGGCGGCGTGCAGCTTGGTGGCCATACCGCCCCGGCCCAGCTGGCCGAAGGTGGGGGCGGCCAGTTTGAGCAGTTCCGGATCCATGGCCAGGCCCTCGGAGACCAGCTGGGCATCGGCGTGGGCGCGCGGGTCGCGGTCGAACAGGCCCTTCTGGTCGGTGAGGATCACCAGCACCTGGGCCTCGGTGAGGTTGCCTACCAAGGCGGCCAGGGTGTCGTTGTCGCCGAAGCGGATCTCGTCGGTGGCCACGGTGTCGTTCTCGTTCACCACCGGGATCACCCCCAGGGCCAGCAGGGTGCGCAGGGTGCTGCGGGCATTGAGATAGCGGCGGCGGTTGGAGAGGTCGTCGTGGGTGAGCAGTACCTGGGCGGCGCGCAGGCCGTGGCGCTGGAAGATACTCTCGTAGGCCTGCACCAGGCCCATCTGGCCCACGGCGGCGGCGGCCTGCAGTTCGTGCAGGGCGTGGGGTCGGGTGGTCCAGCCCAGTCGGCTCATGCCCTCGGCCACGGCGCCGGAGGACACCAGCACCACTTCCCGGCCCGAGGCGCGCAGGCGCGCGATCTGTTCCGCCCAGCCGGCGAGGGCCTCGTGGTCCAGGCCGCGTCCCTCGTTGGTGAGCAGGGCGCTGCCGATCTTGATGACCCAGCGGCGGGCCTTACCCAGCTGTTGCCGTGTCTGCGTCATGGCTTTGGGCTTCTTCGAGATATTTCATGATGGCCTGCATCAGGGATGCGCAACCCTCGCCGGTGGCCGCCGAGATGGCATAGACGGGGCCTTCCCAGCCAAGCCGTGCCACCAGTTCCTTGACGAAGGATTCACGCTCGTCGGGGGCGATCAGGTCGATCTTGTTGAGCACCAGCCAGCGGGGGCGGCTAGCCAGGTCCTCGCTGAACTGCTCCAGTTCCGCCTCGATGGTGCGTACCGCCGCGACCGGATCCTCGGCGGGGTCCGCCGGGGCCACGTCCACCAGGTGCAGCAGCAGCCGGGTGCGGGACAGGTGCTTGAGGAACTGGATGCCCAGGCCCGCGCCCTCGGCGGCCCCCTCGATGAGCCCCGGGATGTCCGCCATCACGAAGCTCTGCAGCGGGCCCACGCGCACCACGCCCAGGCCCGGGTAGAGGGTGGTGAAGGGGTAGTCGGCGATCTTGGGCCGGGCGCCGGAGACCTGGGTGATCAGGGTGGACTTGCCGGCATTGGGCAGGCCCAGCAGGCCCACGTCCGCCAGCAGCTTCAGCTCCAGGCGCAGCACGCGCAGCTCACCGGGGGTGCCGGGCTTGGACTGGCGCGGGGCGCGGTTGGTGGAGGTCTTGTAGCGGGTGTTGCCCAGGCCGTGGAAGCCGCCCTGGGCCACCAGCAGGCGCTGGCCGTGCTCCACCAGGTCGCCGATCAGCTCGTCGGTCTCGGCGTCGTAGGCGAGGGTGCCCACGGGCACGGGGATTTCCAGGTCTGCGCCGGAGGCGCCGGTCATGTTGCGCCCGCCGCCGTTCTCGCCCCGCTGGGCTTCGTAATGGCGCTGGAAGCGGAAGTCCGCCAGGGTGTTGAGGTCGTGGGTGGCGACCAGGTAGACGCTGCCGCCGTCGCCGCCGTCACCGCCGTCGGGGCCGCCGAAGGGCACGAACTTCTCGCGACGGAAGCTCACGCAACCGTTGCCGCCGTCCCCGGCTTTGACCTTGATGGTGGCTTCGTCGACGAATTTCATAGGAAAGCGCCAGAGGCAAGAGACAAGAGGCAAGATACAAGAGGTGACTTTTACTTGTCTCTTGTATCTTGCCTCTTGTCTCTATGCAATGAAAAAGCCCCGACGGGTCGGGGCTTCGTGTAAGCAGTGAAAATGCGGCCTTGCTTCAGGCCTGCACCACACTTACATACTTGCGGTTCTTGGGACCCTTGGTCTCGAACACCACGGTACCATCGCTGGTGGCGAACAGGGTGTGGTCCTTGCCGCAGCCGACGTTCAGGCCGGGGTGGAACTGGGTGCCACGCTGACGGACCAGGATGTTGCCGGCCAGCACGGTCTGACCGCCGAAGCGCTTCACGCCCAGGCGTTTGCTTTCTGAGTCGCGGCCGTTACGGGTACTGCCGCCTGCTTTCTTGTGTGCCATTTCGGTTTACCTCTGAGTTCAGCCGGAGATGCCGGTGATCTCCACCTCGGTGAAGTCCTGACGGTGGCCCATCTGCTTGCGATGGTGCTTGCGGCGACGGAACTTGATGATCATCACCTTCTCGCCACGGCCGTGGGCCTTGACGGTGGCGGTGACCTTGCCGCCTTCCACGTTGGGGGTACCCACCTTCACATCGTCGCCGCTGCCGACCAGCAGGACGTTATCGAATTCCACGGTGGCACCTGCCTCGGCGTCGAGCTTCTCAACGCGCAATACGTCGCCCTGGGCGACGCGATACTGTTTGCCACCGGTTGCAATGACCGCGTACATCTTGATGTGTCTCCCAAAAAGGGTCTGGCAATCCAAAGGAGCGGAATCATACCGGGGGCCGGGGCCGAGGTCAAACCCTCTTGACGGTGTCAATCTTGACACCCCCCGTCCCGGCTACCTAGCATGCGCAGTTCCCGGCCTCTCCGATACCCGATCCCCCATGGACCTCGACCAGATACGCGCGCTCGTCGCCGATGACATGAATGCGGTGAACGACCGCATCCGCGAGCGGCTGCGGTCCTCCGTGGTGCTCATCAACCAGCTGGGCCACTACATCATCAACAGCGGCGGAAAGCGTCTGCGCCCCTTGCTGGTGCTGCTCTCCGCCCGGGCCTGCGGGGCCGGCGACCGGCACCACATCGACCTAGCCGCCATCATCGAGTTCATCCACACCGCCACCCTGCTGCACGACGACGTGGTGGACGCCTCGGAACTGCGCCGGGGCCGGGAGACCGCCAACGCCCTGTTCGGCAACGAGGCCAGCGTGCTGGTGGGGGATTTCCTCTACTCCCGCTCCTTCGAGATGATGGTGGAGATCGGTTCCATGCGGGTCATGGAGATCCTCGCCCACACCACCAACACCATTGCCGAGGGCGAGGTGCTGCAGCTGCTCAACTGCCACGACGCGGACACCCCCGAGGAGCGCTACATGGAGGTGATCCAGTCCAAGACCGCCAAGCTGTTCGAGGCCGCCGCCCGCATCGGCGCCGTGCTGGGCGGGCAGCCGGAGCCGGTGGAGCAGGCCATGGCGGCCTATGGCATGCACCTGGGCACCGCTTTCCAGCTCATCGACGACGTGCTGGACTACGGCGCCTCCGCCGAGGAGATGGGCAAGAACATGGGTGACGACCTGGCCGAGGGCAAGCCCACCCTGCCCCTGATCCACGCCATGCGGGTGGGTGACGCCAACCAGGCCGGGCTGATCCGCGAGGCCATCGAGCAGGGCGGGCGCGACTATGCCGATCGGGTGCTCGGGATCATCCAAGCCACCGGGTCGCTGGACTACACCCGTGCCGTGGCCGCCGCCGAGGCCGACCGGGCCGCCGCGAGCCTCGCCGTGCTGCCCGACAGCCCGGAGCGCCAGGCCCTGGAATCCCTGGCCCGTTTCTCGGTGACGCGGGGTTTTTGAAGGGTGGCCGCTGTTTTTTCTTGTATCTTGTCTCTTGGATCTTGTATCTTGCGCAATTCTTCGGAGTGTAGCTCAGCCTGGTAGAGCACTGCCTTCGGGAGGCAGGGGTCGAAGGTTCGAATCCTTTCACTCCGACCATCTATACGTACCGAATGTCGAAGGGCCTGACCGGCAACCGGTCAGGCCCTTTTCTTTTGCCCGCGCAGGGGGTCTTCAGGCCCTGGATTTCTTGCGTCCTGATGCCTTGGTGCCCGGCATCTGGGCAGAGGCGGGCCCGGACGTCTCCAGGGTAGGCAGGCGCAGGATCCCGGAGGCCTCCTGCAGGGTGAAGTCCAGGAAGGCCTGGCCCACCCGGGAGAAGCGCTTGCCCTGGGGGTGGACCAGGTACCAGTGGCGGCGGATGGGGAAGCCGGCCACGTCCAGTACCGCCAGGCGTCCCAGGGCCAGTTCCATCTCCAGGGTGTGCAGGGAGAGAACGCCCAACCCCAGTCCCGCTTCCACGGCCTGCTTGATGGCCTCGCTGCTGTGCATCACCTGGCTGGGCAGCAACTGCTCGCCGTGCTGCTCGAAGAAGCGCTCGGCGGCGCCCCGGGTGCCGGAGCCCGGTTCGCGCAGGATGAAGGGCTCACTGCGCAGGCGCTCCAGCGGGATGCTGTGCTCGCGGGTCAGGGGGTGGTCCGGGGGCGCGATCATCACCAGGGGGTTTTCCATGAAGGGGTGGGCCACCAGTTCCTTGTCCGGCGGCTGGCCCATGATGGCGAGATCCATGGCGTTGGCGGACAGCAGGCTCAGCAGGGACTCCCGGTTGGTAACCTCGAGGGTCACGGACACGTTGCTGTGCCGGTGGCAGAAGGCGGCGATCAGGCGCGGCACGAAATAGTTGGCAGTACTGGCTACGGCGATGGTCAGCCGGCCGCGGCTGAAGCCCTTCAGCTCGTCGAGCACCATTTCCAGTTCCGAGAGCTGGGCGGAGATCGCCTGGCTGTAGTGATACATCTCCCGGCCCGCCTCGGTCAGAAAGATGCGCTTGCCCACCTGTTCGAACAGCGGCAGGCCGGCGTGCTCTTCCAACTGCTTGATCTGCATGGAAACGGCGGGCTGGGTGAGGTGCAGCTCCTGGGAGGCACGGGTGAAACTGAGGTGTCTGGCTACCGCCTCAAAGGCCTTGAGTTGGCGGAAGGTAAAGTTCATCATGTCGATCCCCACCGTTTGGATGGTTTTCCGGCAGGCCCCGCCTGTAAAGAAAGACTGCATTCGGTGACGGGTGCCCGGGCTTTTAGTACCGCCCGGGTGCCAAGCCGATGCGTCCGGGCCTGCTCGCCGCATCAGACTGGCCGATGGCAATCGCACTGTCGGCGTGGCCGTAGGATCTCGATCTCCCCGGCCAAAACATAAGTGATCAGTTATCGTAATAATCACAATAATTGATTGTTAATTATGCTGGCCTTTCCTCTAGGATTCCAGCAGTCCAAATCAAAATGGCTTGCGGTCTCGCCTTGCGCGGGCCACAGGCGTGGTTTTCGATCCTCAATACATTTAAGGAGTCGCACATGGCCGCCAAGAAATACAGCGCTGGCGTGAAGGAGTACCGGCAGACGTACTGGACGCCGGAGTATGTCCCGCTCGATACCGACCTTCTGGCCTGCTTCAAGATCACGCCCCAGCCCGGCGTGGACCGCGAGGAGGCTGCCGCAGCCGTGGCCGCCGAGTCCTCCACCGGTACCTGGACCACGGTGTGGACCGACCTCCTGACCGACATGGACTACTACAAGGGCCGCGCCTACCGCATCGAAGACGTGCCTGGTGACGACGAGTGCTTCTACGCCTTCATCGCCTACCCCATCGACCTGTTCGAAGAGGGTTCCGTGGTGAACGTGTTCACCTCCCTGGTGGGCAACGTGTTCGGCTTCAAGGCCGTGCGTGCCCTGCGTCTGGAAGACGTGCGCTTCCCGATCGCCTACGTGAAGACCTGCGGTGGCCCGCCCCACGGTATCCAGGTCGAGCGCGACATGATGAACAAGTACGGTCGTCCGATGCTGGGCTGCACCATCAAGCCCAAGCTGGGCCTGTCCGGCAAGAACTACGGCCGCGCTGTGTACGAGTGTCTGCGTGGCGGTCTGGACTTCACCAAGGACGACGAGAACATCAACTCCCAGCCGTTCATGCGCTGGCGCCAGCGTTTCGACTTCGTCATGGAGGCCATCCACAAGGCCGAGGCGGAGACCGGCGAGCGCAAGGGCCACTACCTGAACGTGACCGCCCCGACCCCGGAAGAGATGTACAAGCGTGCCGAGTACGCCAAGGAAATCGGCGCCCCGATCATCATGCACGACTACATCACCGGCGGCTTCACCGCCAACACGGGTCTGGCCAACTGGTGCCGTGACAACGGTGTGCTGCTGCACATCCACCGCGCCATGCACGCCGTGCTCGACCGTCATCCCAAGCACGGTATCCACTTCCGCGTGCTGGCCAAGATCCTGCGTCTGTCCGGCGGCGACCACCTGCACACCGGTACCGTGGTGGGCAAGCTGGAAGGCGACCGCGCCGCGACCCTGGGCTGGATCGACCTGCTGCGTGAGCAGTTCGTGCCGGAAGACCGCAGCCGCGGCATCATGTTCGACCAGGATTGGGGCTCCATGCCCGGCGTGTTCGCCGTGGCCTCCGGTGGTATCCACGTGTGGCACATGCCCGCCCTGGTCACCATCTTCGGCGACGACTCCGTGCTGCAGTTCGGTGGCGGCACCCTGGGTCACCCCTGGGGCAATGCGGCCGGCGCCCATGCCAACCGCGTGGCCCTGGAGGCCTGCGTGCAGGCCCGCAACGAAGGCCGCGAGCTGGAGCGCGAAGGCAAGGAGATCCTCACCGCTGCCGCCGCCCATAGCCCCGAACTGAAGATCGCCATGGAAACCTGGAAAGAGATCAAGTTCGAGTTCGACACCGTCGACAAGCTGGACGTTGCGCACAAGTAATCGTCGATGCGCGGGTGGCAGAACCTGCCGCCCGCGTCATGAGAACCAGATAAAGGGATACCGACATGTCCGATATTCAGAGCTACAAGCAGACTCCGAAGTACGAAACCTTCTCCTACCTGCCGGAGATGAACGCCGAGCAGGTGCGTCGCCAGATCGCCTACTGCATCGCCCAGGGCTGGAACCCTGCCGTGGAGCACAGCGACAAGGAAAATGCCTTTGGCCATTACTGGCACATGTGGAAGCTGCCCCTGTTCGGTGAGCAGTCCGTGGATGCCGTGCTGGCCGAGATCGAGGCCTGCCATCGCGAATACCCGAACCAGATGGTTCGCTTCGTGGCCTACGACAACTACGCCCAGAGCCAGGGCATGGCCTTCGTGGTGTACCGCGGTCGTTGATTGCCGGGTGAGGCCGGGCCTTCGTGGCCCGGCCCCATACGCAGCCATATACAGCAGACGCCTATCAGGAAGGATGTGCCATGAGTAATTCGACAGCCGCGTCCGGCACTTCTCGGGGTCGCGAACTCGCCCTCGAGCGGCGCAAGGCCATGTCCCGCAATGGCAAGGCCAGCGTCAACACCCAGACCAGCGCCAGTGCGAGCCGCAGCGCGGCCGCGCGACGCCAGAGTGCTGCCGTGAGCGCCCCGTCGGCGCCCGTCGCAGCGGAGCGTCCCCGTGAGCCCGTGCTTGCGGCGCCGGCACCGGCGCCGGCACCGATCACGGCGCCCGCGCCTGGGGTGAACACCGGGCTGTCCAACGGTCGTCAGGCCGCTCTGGCACGTCGTCAGGCCATGGCGCAGAACGGCAAGGCTGCCCTGGGCAAGAGCGCCCTGGGCATGGCCCGTGCCGGTGCCAGAAAGGTCAAAAGTCTGGAGGCCCTGGCCGCCTCCGCCAATGTGGACTGCTCCGACATGAGCGGTCGCGAGATCTGCCGCCTGCGTCGTCAGGCCCTGTCTTCGGCCGGCAAGAAGGCCCTGGGCCAGCAGACCGAACGGACCCGCCAGAGCGACTATCGCGCCCAGGCTGAGACGCCGGCCGAGACCCGTGATGCGGGTGTCAAGAAAGAAGGTTGCGGCTGCGGCTGCAAGGGCAAGAAGCGGGAAGAGATGCAGCCCACCCTGGAAGAGGCCGCTATGCAGGCGGGTCTCGACGCGGTGTGCGAGGTGGTGGATGCCACCGCCGACAGCGATCTGCCCCAGCCCATGGTTTCCGCCGTGCGCGCCCTGTGCATGGCCCGCCGCCAGGCCCTGGCCGGCAGCGGCAAGAAGGCGCTGCGCAAGCGCGGCCCCAATGGCAGCGTGTCCGTGAGCACCCTGCCCCAGCAGGGCTCCTGGAAGGGCGCCCAGCGCAAGGGCCTGTCCGGGCGCGAGATCGCCCGTCAGCGTCGTGAAGAACTCTGCAACATCGGCCGTGGCAGCGATGACAAGGGTCGACCCTGCGGCCGCGTGCGCCCCACAGGTCCGGTGAAGGTCGAGGAGGGCACCACCCTCGCCGGCCAGCGTGTCTCCGGCACCCAGGTGGATCGCACCTCCCGGGTTACCGGCATCGAGGCCGGCAGCTGCCGGACCATCACCGGCACCGAGTACACCGGCGCCGAGCAGTACGACGCCTTCTGCCGGACCCGGCCGAACGCCAATGCCCCCAAGGTGGGCGCCAGCCACACCCTGCGTGGCCAGGGCGTGACCGGCACCGAGGTGGGCCGTTCCGTGAAGGTGACGGGCGATGAATACGGCAGTTGCAAGCCCATCACCGGCACCGAGTACATCAGCAGCGAGCAGTTCGAGGGCTTCTGCGCCACCTCCCCCGCCCCGGCCCCGCGCAAGATCGGCGCCATGCCTACCCGCAAGGGCGAGACCGTTTCCGGCACCACCGTGGGCCGCAGCGTGAAGGTGACCGGCGATGAGCCCGGCTCCTGCCGCAGCATCACCGGTACCGAGTACATCAACGAGGCCGCCAGCGAGGTGCCTTGCGTGGGAAAGCCTGAGGGCGCCCCGATCAAGGTGGGCGTCATGCACACCCTGCGCGGACGCGAGCTGACCGGCACCGAGGTGGGTCGTTCCGTGAAGGTGACCGGCGACGAGTACGGCAGCTGCAAGCCGGTGACCGGCACCGAGTACATCGGCTCCGAGCAGTTCGAGTCCATCTGCGGTACCCGCCCGGCGCCTGCCCCGGAAAAGGTTCAGCGCATGAGCACGGAACACGGCCAGGCCGTCACCGGCACCGCCGTGAGCCGCAGCGAGCGCATGACTGGCAACGAGTCCGGTTCCTGCGCCCGGCTGACCGGCACGCCCTACTACAACCAGGCTGACTATGCCGCGGCTTGCGATACCCCCGGTGCCGGCGGCGTGCCCAAGGTGGGCGTGATGCACACCCTGAAGGGTCGCGAGGTCTCCGGCACCGTGGTGGGCGGATCCTTCAAGGTCACCGGCGACGAGTACGGCGGCTGCAAGCCGATCACCGGTACCGAATACGTGGGTTCCGAGCACTACGACGCCTTCTGCGGTACCCGTCCCGTGGCCTCGCCCGAGAAGGTGACCGTGAGCCGCACCTGGAATATGCAGGCCGTCTCCGGCACCGCCGTGGGTCGCAGCGTGAAGGTCACCGGTGACGAATACGGTGCCTGCAAGCCCGTGACCGGTACCGCCTACGTGGGCCCCGATCAGTACCAGGCCTTCTGCGAGACCGTCGACAACAGCGCCGCGCAGCAGCGCGTCGCCCAGCGTCACGCCACCCCGGGCATGCCCATCACCGGCAGCCAGCCGGGCTACGACAGGCATGTCACGGGTACCGAAGCGGGTGCCTGTGAAGTTGTCTCCGGTACGCCTTACGTGGGTGCCGATGACTATGCCCAGGCCTGTCACATGGGCGGCGCCGCCAACGTGCATCCGCGCATGCGCCCCGCAGGCATGGCCGTGCAGGCTGCGCCAGTGGTGAGCCAGGCCTTCGAGCCTGCGCCCAACAGCCGCTTCAGCGTCATGACCCCGGCCCGCCAGGCCTGGGAACGCCGCGAGCGTTCCGTGACCGGCACTGCGTATGGCAACAACGGCCACATCACCGGCCCCATCAACAAGGCCGCCGGTCTGGTCTCCGGTACCCCGGAATTCCGCTACGCCGAGGGCGTGGCCGCCCAGGTGCCCGTGCAGCCCATGCAGGTTGAGGAGCCCGCCCAGCCCGCCACCAGCCGCATCACCGGCAATGGCAGCGAGACCGGCGTGACCATCACCGGCGACCACTGGGCCCGTGGCAGCAGTGTGACCGGCACGGAAGGTTTCTCCGTGCGCCGCAACACCAGCCTGCGGGGTCAGCCCCGGGGCGAGGGTCGCAGTGCCGTGAGCTACCGCGGCATGGAGCGCCCGGAAGTGCCCCAGAGCAAGATCACCGGCAGCTCCGGAAATACCGGTGCCGGTTCCCTGGTGACCCTGTCCGGTGGTGCTCGTGGTTGAAGTCGGACTGACTGTGAACGATCGCGTGAGCGTGCATGCGGCGACATCGTAACAAGACCCCCCTGGGCAGCCGCTACGTGGCATCCAGGGAGCCGGGACCGGAGCAGGAAGCGGAACCGCAGGATGGAGATCACGAAGGCGAGGTAGCTCACGCCTGCAGTGGCGAGATGAGCGCGCTGGAACCCTATCTGCCGGGGCATCCCCTGGCGGATCAGGAGGCCAACGCGGCCTTGTACGAGTACGAGCGGGGTTTCCGGGAAAAGTTCTCGCGGCTGATACCGGTGCTCAAGGAAGTACACGCGCTGCAGCATGAGGCGGACTTCGAGTTGCGCGCCCAGGAGCTGGTGCAGCGCAAGCTGGGTTACCAGCTGCCGGAACATCTGATAGCGGATGCCTGGATCAAGGACCTGGATACCCGAGCCCTGTACCTGCACGGCATGTTCAGGAAGTTCGACCAGGTGGTGAATGAACACTGGCAAGGTCGTGATGACCTGATCGCCGATGCGGAAAGGGCCATCGCCTACTTCCTGGACTGTGATTTCCACGAAGTGGACATCACGCCCTGCTCGGACGGCCGGTTGCTGGGCCTGCGGCGTTTCATCCTGCGCCTGCCCGCCCTGGCAGTACGGGTGAGAAGTTATGCCGGTGCGCTGTTTGACATCGAAGAGGGTGTCCAGCACTGGACCAGGCGGGAGCTGATCCGCCACCGGGAAGGGGTGCCGACCTCGGCGGACGTGCCGAGTCGCTACCTGAAGATCGCTGCCTATCACTACAGCAGCTCCAAGCCCAACCAGGAGGGCTGTGCTGCCCACGGCAGCAACGAACGCGATGCGGCCGAGGCCGCGCTGCTGCAGTTGCGGGCCTTCAGGCAGGCGATCGAGAACACGTACAGCTGCGGCGCATCGGTGGACACACTGCTGATCGGCGTGGACACGGACACGGACGCCATCAAGGTGCACGTGCCGGATGCGGACACGCGCATGAGCCTGTACCGCTTTGTGGACTGCGGTGAGCTTTACCGCGAGACCCTGGAGATGGACGCCCAGTCGGCATCGCTGCGTGTCTATGAGGCGATCCAGGAGGCGATCAATACCCAGGGCTGGGGCAAGGGCAACGGGCCGCCCCACGAAGGCATGTTGAGGCTGGTGTCGAGGCTGCTGCTGAACAATATCTCGCAGCTCGACTACGTGGCCCGCTACCACGGTGGCCGGTATGCGGACGTGGGACACCAGGAGCGGATGATCATCGTGGGTGATCATTTCTCCGAGATGCAGGTGCGCAACTTTGCGTACTTCACGCACCTGGAGACCATGGAGGAAGACGCGAAGAACATGGACGTGGCCGTGAACCAGATCTTCAGGCCACTGAACATCGCGCGCGGTCTGCCCATCCCGGTGGTGGTGCATTACCGCTATAACCGGAATGTGCCGGGTTCGCGGGAACGGGTCGAGGCCCATTGCAGGCGCGTGAAGGCGGCCATCATGGAGCGCTTCAGGGATCTGGCGGAAAAGAGCCTGATCGGCTGCCACATGGTGATACGCGACAAGAAGAGTGGCAGCAGGCTCGAACTGCTGGAAGATTGAAGCGGTAGGCACGGGACAAAGACATGAAGATCTGCAAGGTTGAAAAGACGCTGGTTTCGACCAACCGAATCAAGGACCTGGGTCATCGTCCCCTGCTGGTGGTGCGTGAGAAGGCCGGTGGCCCGCGCATGGTGGCCGTGGACTCCGTGGGTTGCGTGCCCGGTGACTGGGTCATCGTGGTGGGCAGCTCGGCGGCGCGAGAGGCCGCCGGCAGCAAGGAATACCCCAGTGATGCCACCATCGTGGGCATCATCGATTACTGGGACGAGGAAGAGGGCTGACCCGTGGACATCATGCGGGTGGTCGACGAACTGGTGGTGACCCGGCGTGTGCCGGGGCTGTTCGCCGCATCCCTGCGGGTGCTGGCGGACAGCAAGGGGAATCTGAGTGTCGCCGTGGACCCCGTCGGCGCGCATCCGGGCAACTGGGTGTTCACCATCAGCGGTTCAGCGGCGCGCTATGCGCTGGACAACCGCGCGACGCTGACGGATCTGACCATCGGCGGGATCATCGACCACTGGGACGATGATGAAGGTAACAAGACGGCCGCCGGCAAGCCGGCCAGCGGCAACCAGGCTGAAGCACAAGGCTCTGCCACTCCACACAAGGTGGCGTGAGCGGGATTTGGGATTTGAACTCGTTAATTCAGGAGAAAAGTAATGGCTAATGAACGTTTTGGTGTGGCCCTCGGCATGATCGAGACCCGTGGTCTGGTGCCCGCGATCGAAGCGGCTGATGCCATGACCAAGGCCTCCGAAGTGCGCCTGATCGGCCGTCAGTTCGTGGGTGGTGGTTACGTGACCGTGATGGT
>NZ_KB898954.1 GCF_000377945.1 Thioalkalivibrio sulfidiphilus | reverse complement strand
CTGCTGGACAACACCGAGCTGTCCGCCCGGGAGATCGCCGAGCGCGCGCTCAACATCGCCGCCGACATCTGCATCTACACCAACCGTCACCTCACCATCGAGGAGATGTAATCTAGCCCGAATGTTTCATGAATTGCGCGCGCCCTCGCTTGTCTCTTGACCGCACAGGGGATTTTCCTCAGTCGGCCGTATAGCCCGATACGGCGCTCCCTCGGAAAATCCCCTGTGCGGCCAATATCCTGCGCGATCATCGCGCGAATTCATGAAACATTCGGGCTAGGGACAGGGTTTTGACCTTGCCACTTGAGACTAGCCACTTGAGACTGCCTTAAATGTCAGACATGACCCCCCGTGAGATCGTCCAGGAACTGGACAAGCACATCGTCGGCCAGAAAGACGCCAAGCGCGCCGTGGCCATTGCCTTGCGCAACCGCTGGCGTCGCCAGCAGCTGCCCGAGGCCCTGCGCCAGGAAGTGACCCCCAAGAACATCCTCATGATCGGCCCCACCGGCGTGGGCAAGACCGAGATCGCCCGGCGCCTGGCGCGGCTGGCCAATGCCCCCTTCATCAAGGTGGAGGCCACCAAGTTCACCGAGGTGGGCTACGTGGGCCGCGATGTGGAATCCATCATCCGGGATCTCGTGGATGCCTCTATGAAGCTGCTGCGCGAACAGGAGATGGACAAGGTGCGCTTCCGTGCCGAGGAGGCCGCCGAGGAACGCATCCTGGACGTGCTGCTGCCGGCACCACGGCAGGCGGGCTTCATGAGCGAGCCGGCCTCCGCGCCGGAGCAGAGCGAGACGCGGCAGAAATTCCGCAAGCGCCTGCGCGAGGGCCAGCTGGATGACAAGGAGATCGAGATCCAGGTGAGCGCCACCCCCGTGGGCGTGGAGATCATGACCCCGCCGGGCATGGAGGAGATGGCCAGCCAGTTGCAGAGCCTGTTTCAGAACATCGGCGGCGGGCGCAGCCAGACCCGCAAGCTCAAGATCCGCGACGCCATGAAACTGCTCACGGATGAAGAGGCCGCGCGCATGGTCAACCAGGACGAATTGAAGCTGCGTGCCGTGGCGAACGTGGAGCAGAACGGCATCGTGTTCCTGGACGAGATCGACAAGGTGGCCAAGCGCGGTGAATACGGCGGCGCCGACGTCTCCCGCGAGGGCGTGCAGCGGGATCTGCTGCCCTTGGTGGAGGGCTGCACCGTGAACACCAAGTTCGGCATGGTGCGCACCGACCACATCCTGTTCATCGCCTCCGGTGCGTTTCACCTGTCCAAGCCCTCGGACCTGATCCCGGAGCTGCAGGGCCGCCTGCCCATCCGCGTGGAGCTGTCCGCCCTCACCGCCGAGGACTTCGTGCGCATCCTCACCGAGCCGGACGCCTCGCTCACCGAGCAGTACAGCGCGCTGCTCAAGACCGAGGGCGTGGAGGTGAACTTCACCGAGGACGGGGTGCGGCGCATCGCCGAGATCGCCACCCGGGTCAATGAGCGCACCGAGAACATCGGCGCCCGTCGCCTGCACACGGTGATGGAGCGCCTGCTGGAGCAGATCTCCTTCGAGGCCCCGGATTACCAGGGTCCGGTGAGCATCGACGCCGCCTACGTGGACGAGCGGCTCGAAGAGCTGGTGCAGGATGAGGATCTGAGTCGATATATCCTGTAAGGCAGGGCAAGGATACAAGGTACAAGGGCAAACGGTTTTTCCCTTGTACCTTGCCCCTTGTATCTTTTACCTGAATTTAACCACTGACGACGGACCACTGACAAATGACAGCTAAACACCGTCCCACCGAGATTCATCTGCACCAGAAGAGCCGGGTGCTGGAGCTGGTCTACGACAACGGCGTGCGCCACAAGCTGCCCTGCGAGTTCCTGCGGGTGTACTCCCCTTCCGCCGAGGTGACCGGCCACGGTCCGGGGCAGGAAGTGCTGCAGCTGGGCAAGGAAGACGTGAATATCAACGCCATCGAGCCGGTGGGCAACTACGCGGTGAAGCTGGTGTTCTCCGACGGCCACGACACGGGCATCTACGACTGGAACTACCTCTATCGCATCGGCGAGGACCAGGATGCCCTGTGGCAGAAATACCTCAAGCGCCTGGCGGATGCGGGCCACCAGCGCAAGGTTAACTGAGTACCGGGCTGTTTGCTGCGAAGATCTGAAACAATGGACAGGATGAACAGGATTGAAAAGGATTTACAGGATTAACAATGAGGAGTTTGATGATTTGATTTCCATGATCCTGTTAATCCGCTCAAATCCTGTTCATCCTGTCCATTCGATTTTCAGAACACCCTCGGCAGAAGTCACATCAATGAGCATAAGGCCACCCCGATGACAGACGACAACACCACCCATTTCGGTTTCAAGCAGGTGCCCAAGGAAGAGAAGGTGCGCCGGGTGGGCGAGGTGTTCCATTCGGTGGCGGCCAAGTACGACCTGATGAACGACCTCATGTCCATGGGTGTGCATCGCCTGTGGAAGCGCTACACCATCGAGATGGCGGCGGTGCGTCCGGGTCAGCGGGTGTTGGACCTGGCCGGCGGCACCGGTGATCTCGCCTCGCGCTTCGCGCGGCTCACCGGACCCACCGGCGAGGTGGTGCTCTGCGACATCAACGCCTCCATGCTCAACGTGGGCCGCGACCGGCTCACCGACGAGGGCCTGGTGGAGAACCTGCGCTTCGTGCAGGGCAACGCCGAGTGCCTGCCCTTCCCCGACGAGCACTTCGATCTGATCACCATCGCCTTCGGCCTGCGCAACGTCACCGACAAGGACAAGGCGCTGGCCTCCATGCGCCGGGTGCTCAAGCCCGGCGGCAAGCTGCTGGTGCTAGAGTTCTCCCACCCGGTCACCCCGGGGCTCAAGCCCGTCTACGACCTCTACTCCTTCAAGGCACTGCCGCTCATGGGCAAGCTGGTGGCGGGCGATGCGGAGAGCTACCAGTACCTGGCGGAAAGCATCCGCATGCACCCGGACCAGGATACCCTCAAGGCCATGATGGAGCAGGCGGGCCTGGAGCGCTGCGATTACTTCAATCTCACCGGCGGCATCGTCGCCCTGCACCGGGGCTACCGGTTCTAGGATGGCCGGGGCAGACACGCACATGGACATGAGCGCACTGTCCGCCTTCACCGCCGCCCTGGAACGGGCGCTGAACGGCTACCTGGAACTGGATCCCGACAGCCGCGACCGGCTCGCGGCCATGCACGGCGGCGTGGTGGCCCTCAGCTTCACGCTGCCCGAGGCGACCCTCTACTTCATCCCCGGCGCCGACCGCCTGCAGGTGAGCACCGCCTACGACGCCGAGCCGGACACCCGCATCAGCGGTTCCCCCTTCGCCCTGGGACGGCTGGCCCTGGCCGGCGAGACCACGCGCCTGCCGGAGGGTGTGCGTCTCGAAGGCGATGCCCGGCTGGGTCAGCAGTTTCGCGACCTGCTGCGGGGCGTGGACCTGGACTGGGAGGAATGGCTGTCCCGGCTCACCGGTGATCTCGTCGCCCATCGCGTCGGCGAGGCCGTGCGCGGCTTCACCGGCTGGGGAAGGCGCGCCGGCGAGAGCCTGCGCCTGGACCTGGGCGAATACCTGCGCGAGGAATCCGGCACCCTGCCCGCTCGTGACGAGGTGGAGGGCTTCATGGACGACGTGGACCGGATGCGCGAGGACGTGGACCGGCTGCAGGCGCGCATCGCCCGTCTGGAACAGATCCTGCGGGAACACAAGCCGTGAGCCGCGCGGTACCGCTGCTCACCCCCGCCCAGCTGTGGCGGCTGGTCACCATCAACCGGGTGCTGATCCGCCACGGGCTCGACGAGGTGGTGTTTGCCATCCACCTGTTCCGGCCGCTGCGCTTTCTCATGTACCTGGCGCCCTGGAACTGGTTCCGCCGCCACCGTGCCGGGCGCGGCGAGCGCATCCGTCGCACCCTGGAGGACCTGGGCCCGATCTTCATCAAGTTCGGCCAGATGCTTTCCACCCGCCGCGACCTGCTGCCCGACGACATCGCCGCCGAGCTTTCGCTGCTGCAGGACCGGGTGCCGCCGTTCCCGGTGAGCGAGGCCCGGGCCATCATCGAACGCTCCCTGGAACAGCCCATCGGGGCCCTGTTCGCCCGCTTCGACGACACCCCCATCGCTTCGGCCTCCATCGCCCAGGTGCACGGCGCGCGCCTGCACGACGGCCGCGAGGTGGTGGTCAAGGTGGTGCGCCCGCTGATCCAGAAGGTCATCCGCCGGGACCTGGAGCTCATGTACATCCTCGCGGAACTGGCCGAACGCTACTGGCCCGAGGGCCGGCGCCTGCGTCCCGTGGAGGTGGTGCAGGAATACGAGAAGACCATCATCGACGAGCTGGACCTGGTGCGCGAGGCGGCCAACGCCACCCAGCTACGGCGCAACTTCGCGGGCTCGCGGTTGCTCTACATCCCCGAGGTCTACTGGGACTACACCCGCCGCGACGTGATGGTCATGGAACGCATCAGCGGCATCCCGGTGGCGGACATCGACAGCCTGCGTGCCCGGGGCGTGAACATGCAACTGCTCTCCGAGCGTGGCGTGGAGATCTTCTTCACCCAGGTGTTCCGCCACAACTTCTTTCATGCCGACATGCACCCGGGCAACATCTTCGTCAACGCCGAGCATCCGGAGGACCCCAGTTACCTGGCCGTGGACTTCGGCATCGTCGGCACCCTCTCGCCCTCCGACCAGCGCTACCTGGCGGAGAACTTCTACGCCTTCTTCAACCGCGACTACCGGCGCGTGGCGGAACTGCACGTGGAGTCCGGGTGGGTGCCGGCGGATACCCGGGTGGACGAGTTCGAGTCGGCCATCCGCAGCGTCTGTGAACCCATCTTCCAGAGGCCGCTCAAGGACATCTCATTCGGTCACGTGCTGCTGCGCCTGTTCCAGACCGCGCGTCGCTTCCACATGCAGGTCCAGCCCCAGCTGGTGCTGCTGCAGAAGACCCTGCTCAACATCGAGGGCCTGGGCCGTCAGCTCTACCCGGAGCTGGACCTGTGGAAGACCGCCAAGCCCTTCATCGAGCGCTGGATGGACGAGCAGGTGGGCCTGCGCGCCATGATCCGCGGCGCCCGCAAGCACCTGCCGCGCATCCTGGAGAAGCTCCCGGAGATGCCCGAGCTGTTGCATGCGGCCTTGGCCAACCAGGGCCAGGCGACGGAGCGTGACGCTGCCCTCAGGCTGGAGCTCGACAGCCTGCGCCAGGAACTCCATGGTGCGCGCCGGGCACAGGTCTGGGCCGTGGCCGGGGCAGTCGCTCTGCTGGTGGCAGGGCTGGCGGGTCTGCGCACCGACTGGCCCGGGGTCCTGGGCCTGTCCTGGGTGGCCTGGGCTTTCGGTCTGGCGGGGCTTTCGGCCCTGGCCATCGCCCTGTTGCGACGCGGCTGAGCCCTTCCCGGGTCACCCGGCCCTGTCGTCCCGGGCCGTTCATCGGGCCGTCATCTCCCTCTGTCTTTTCCCCTCTCACCAGCAGGCCAATGATTGGCGTAATCTGGTCAAAAGCGTGATGTGGGTCACAAGTCGATGGACCCGCACCCCAGAGCCGGGATACATCAAGAAGAGACCCGGCCAGGCCCGATCCAGAGGGGCCGCTGCCAGAGGAGAAGACCCCATGAACCGCCCGCGCCGGCGCCTGTGCCGGTTTGGCATTCGCCAGAAGGTGGTACTCGTGCTGCTCACGGTGCTGCTCACCGCCCTGTCCGTGAGCGGCTGGCTGGTGCTGCGCGACATGGAGCGCAACGTGCTCAGCGAGACCGAGCGGCGCGGCGTGGAGATGGCGGAATACCTGTCCCGGTCCCTGGCCTACAGCGTGGTGGGCTACGACTACCACACCATCCAGCTGCTGCTGAATCAGGTCGTCCAGACCGGTGACGTGGTGCATGTGCGCGTGCTCAGCGACCGGGGCAACACCATGGCCGAGGTGGCCCATCCGGACCGGGAGGCCGTGGAGCGGGTGGTCTTCGAGCGCCCGGTACGGCTCAACGATGACACGGTGGTGGGTAACCTGGAGCTGGAGCTCAGCATCGAGCCCATCGTGGCGCAGCTGGCCGAGCAGAAAGAGTCCCTCATCAAGCGCGAGGCGCTGGTTATCCTGCTCATCGCCCTGGGCGAGTTCCTGGTGTTGTCCTGGATCATCATCGGCCCGCTCACCCGGGTCTCCCGGGCCCTGGAATCCAACGTGGACGAGAACGGCGTGATCCTGCGCGACATCCCGGTGGATTCCCGGGACGAGATCGGCGAGCTGGCGCGGCGCTTCAACGAGATGCGCGCCCAGCTCAACGCCGCCAACCAGAAGCTCCATGGCCGGGTGGAGGCCGCCGACCGGGAGCTCAAGGAGGCCTACCAGAAGCTGCTGGAACAGTCCGCCGCCCTGCAGCACTCCAACCTGGAGCTGGAGCGCCTGAGCCTCACCGACCCGCTCACGGGGCTGGGCAACCGGCGTGCCTTCGACCAGAACACCGAGGCGGACATGGCCCTGTTCCGCCGCCATGGTGATGTCAGCAGCCTGCTGGTGCTGGACCTGGATTACTTCAAGGGACTCAACGACACCCACGGCCATGACATCGGCGACCTGATCCTGTGCCAGTTTGCCGACGTGCTGCAGAGCCATGCGCGGGAAACCGATGAGGTCTGCCGGCTGGGGGGCGAGGAGTTCGCCGTGTTCCTGCGCCGGGCCGACGAAGACGGCGCCATGGCCATGGCGGAGAAGCTGCGCGCGGCGGTGGAGGCCATGGTGGTCAACGTGGACGACGCGCTCAAGATCAGCGTCACCGTCAGCATCGGCGTCGCCACCCTCTCTACCCGCCTGCGCATCACCTCGGCACTGGCCCTCTACAAGGCCGCGGACCAGGCCATGTACGCCAGCAAGCAGGCGGGCCGCAACCGGGTCACCCACTACGACAGCCTGGTCACCGAGTCTCTAACCACAGCAACGCACTTTGCCTGAGGAATCCATGTCATGAAGCGTGTCCTGATGTCCTGTTTGCTCCTGGTCGCGTCCCTGGGTGTCCAGGCCAATGAACCGCGTGCTCCCGGGGAGCTGGTGTTCGGCTCCGTGGCCATGGACATCCCGGCACAGATGTACCAGCGGCTCTTGCCGGTGACCGAGTATCTGAGCGCGGCCATGGACATGCCCGTGAGCCTGCGCCTCTCGCCCAACATGCCCGACGCCATCAAGGAGGTGAGCGAGGGCCGTTCGGATCTCGCCTACCTGACCCCGGTGGCCTACGTCCGCGCCCGGGCCCGGGGCGAGGTGGAACCCCTGGTGAAGACGGTCACCGACGGTGAGGAGGCCTTCAGGCTGATGATCGTGGTGGCCGAAGACAGCCCCATCCGCAGCGTCGAGGACCTGGCCGGCAAGCGCTTTGCGTTCGGTGATCGCGCGGCCCTGCTGCAGCGGGCCACGGTGGTGGGTGCGGGCATGCCCCTGGAGACCTTGGGCGAGTATCACTTCCTGGGTCACTACGACAACATCGTGCGCGGCGTGATGAACGGCGATTTCGACGCGGGCATCCTCAAGGACACCACCGCCTTCCGCTGGCAGGGCGAGGGCATTCGCATCCTGTACGAATCGCCCCTGCTGCCGCCCTACGTGATCGCCGCCCGCAAGGGCCTGGATCCGGCCTTGACCGAACGCCTGCGCGAGGCCCTGCTGGCCGCCCGGCCCGACGACCCGTTCTCCGGACCGGCGATGCGCGCCCTGGACCCCAGCTATGACGGTTTCGCGCCGGTCACGGATGCGGAGTACGACGTGATCCGGGAACTGATCCGGCCCTTCGATACGCCGCCGGCTCAGGCGGGGCGGTAGGTAAAGTCAAAAGCCGGAACGCAAAGGGCGCAAAGGATGCGCAAAGGACGCAAAGGTTTTTTCTAGAAAAGACCTTCTTAGCGCCCTTTGCGTTAATGCTTTTGATTGTCTGAACGCTGACGCAGCCAGGGGATCAGACGTCCAGCAGCAGCTTCGCCGGGTCTTCCAGCAGGCCCTTGATGGTGGCCAGGAACTGCACGGCCTCGCGGCCGTCGATCAGCCGGTGGTCGTAGGAGAGCGCCAGGTACATCATGGGCCGGATCACCACCTGACCGTTTTCCGCCACCGGGCGCTCCTGGATCTTGTGCATGCCCAGGATGGCGCTCTGGGGCGGGTTGATGATGGGTGTGGACAGCAGGGAGCCGAATACGCCGCCGTTGGAGATGGTGAAGGTGCCGCCGGTGAGGTCGTCCATGGTCAGACCGCCGGACTTGGCCTTCTCGCCGAAGGTATTGATGGCCTTCTCCACGCCCGCCATGGACAGGGTGTCGGTGTCGCGCAGCACCGGCACCACCAGGCCCCGGGGCGAGGACACGGCGATGCCGATGTCGAAGTAGCCGTGGTAGACGATGTCTCTGCCGTCGATGGAGGCGTTCACCTCGGGGAAGCGCTTGAGCGCCTCGGTGGCGGCGCGCACGAAGAAGGACATGAAGCCCAGGCGCACGCCGTGACGCTTCTCGAAGGCATCCTTGTGAGCCGCGCGCATCTCCATCACCGGCGCCATGTTCACCTCGTTGAAGGTGGTGAGGATGGCGGCGTTGTGCTGCACCTCCAGCAGGCGCTCGGCGATGCGGGCGCGCAGTCGGGTCATGGGCACGCGGCGCTCGGTGCGCTGGCCCGGTGCGGGGGCGCTGGGTGGGGCGGGCGGCGGGGTTGCCGGTGCGGAAGGTTTCTCCGCGGCGGGTTTCGCCTGGCTGCCCTGCTGTTCCAGGTGGCTGAGTACGTCCTCCTTGAGGATGCGACCGTCCTTGCCCGTGCCGCGGATGGCGCGGGCATCCAGATCATGTTCGGCCACCAGCTTGCGCACCGCGGGACTGAGCGGCGGTGTCTCGCCGGTCTCTTCAGCCGCCTCCGCCCTAGCTGCGTCCGGCCTGGCCGCTGCGGCGGATTTGCCGGCACCGGCGCCGGAGCCTGCCCCCAGGCGCCCCACCACCTGGCCGGCGGTGACGGTCTCGCCATCAGAGGCGAGGATCTCCTCGATCACGCCATCCGCCGGGGCCGGTACCTCCAGCACCACCTTGTCGGTCTCGATGTCCAGCAGGATCTCATCGCGGCTCACGGCATCACCGGCCTGCTTGTGCCAGCTGACGATGGTGGCGTCCGCCACGGACTCGGGCAGCTCGGGGATCTTGACGTCGATGCTCATGAAAGGTCCTTGTGACTTGCGTTGTTGGTTTTATCAGTCGTTCGTGAGGGGCAGCCCGAGGGCCTTGTGGATCACCACTTCCTGCTGGCGCTTGTGCACGTCCAGGTAGCCCACGGCGGGGGATGCGGAGGCCGGCCGGGTGACATGATGCAGGTAATGCTTCTCTCCGAGCACCGAACGGATATGGTGCTGGCTGGAATACCAGGCACCCTGGTTGAGCGGCTCCTCCTGGGCCCAGACGAATTCCGTGGCCTTGGTGTACGGAGCCAGGGCCTCGGCCAGTTCGTGCTCGGGGAAGGGGTAGAGCTGTTCCAGGCGGATGATGGCCACGTTCTGAAGCCCCTCCTCCCGGCGTTTCTCCAGCAGTTCGTAGTAGAGCTTGCCGGCGCACATCACCACCCGCTCGACCTTCCCGGCATCCAGCGTGTCGATCTCGCCGATGACGTTGCGGAAACGGCCTTCGCTGAATTCCGACAGGGGGCTCACGGCAAGTCGATGGCGCAGCAGGCTCTTGGGGCTCATCACCACCAGGGGTTTGCGGTAGGGGCGGATCATCTGCCGGCGCAGCAGGTGGAAGATCTGTGACGGCGTGCTGGGCACGCAGACCTGGATGTTGTGCTGGGCGCACAGTTGCAGGTAGCGCTCCAGACGCGCGGAGGAATGCTCGGGCCCCTGCCCCTCGTAGCCATGGGGCAGCAGCATCACCAGGCCGCACAGCCGGCCCCATTTCTGTTCCCCGGAACTGATGAACTGGTCGATGACCACCTGGGCACCGTTGGCGAAATCGCCGAACTGGGCCTCCCAGAGGGTCAGGGTGTTGGGCGCGGCAGTGGCATAGCCATACTCGAAGGCCAGCACCGCCTCCTCGGAGAGCAGCGAGTCGATCACCAGGAAGCGTGACTCGTCGTCGATGAACTTGCGCAGCGGGATCCAGCGCTGGCCGGTCTTCTGGTCGAACAGCACAGCGTGGCGGTGGAAGAAGGTGCCCCGGCCGCTGTCCTGCCCGGACAGGCGCACTGCGTAGCCCTGTTCCAGCAGCGTGGCGTAGGCCATGGTCTCGCCGAAGCCCCAGTCGGTGGGCAACTCGCCCTCGGCCATGCGGCCGCGGTCCTCCATGATCTTGGCCACCCGGGGATGCAGTTCGAAGCCCTCGGGCAGGCGCTCGAGCCTGCGCCACAGGCTCTGCAGGGTTTCCAGGCTCACCCGGGTGTCGCCGGGCTCGGTCCACTCCCGGTCCTTGTAGGGTGTCCAGTCGGCGATGGGCTGATAGGGCGAGGGTTCCTCGCACAGGTGGGGCACCATGGAGTCGCCGGCATCCAGCCGGTCGCGGCAGCTGGTGACCAGCGCCTCCACCTCGTCTTCCTTCATCACGCCCTGCTCCACCAGGCGCTGACCGTACAGGGCGCGGGTGGTGGGCAGCTTGCGGATCGCCTGGTACATGGCCGGCTGGGTCACGGCGGGTTCGTCGGCCTCGTTGTGTCCATGGCGCCGGTAGCAGACCAGGTCGATCACCACGTCCTTGCGAAAGGCCATGCGGTAATCGAAGGCGATCTGCACCGCGAACACCACCGCCTCAGGGTCGTCGCCATTCACGTGCAGGATGGGTGCGTTGACCATCTTGGCCACGTCGGTGCAGTAGTCGGTGGAGCGGGCGTCACGCATGGTGCTGGTGGTGAAGCCGATCTGGTTGTTGATGACGATGTGCACCGTGCCCTTGGTGGAGAAGCCCCGGGTCTGGGACATGTTGAGCGTCTCCATGACGACGCCCTGCCCGGCGAAGGCGGCATCGCCATGGATCACCACCGGCAGCACCTCGTCGCCGTCGGCGTCCTGGCGGTTAGTCTGGCGGGCGCGCACCGAGCCCTCCACCACCGGGCCGACGATCTCCAGGTGCGAGGGATTGAAGGCCAGGGCCACGTGCACCGGGCCGCCGGGCGTGTTCATGTCCGAGGAAAAGCCCATGTGGTACTTCACGTCGCCGGTGCCGTTGCCGCGCCGGTGGGTGCCTTCGAACTCCTGGAACAGGATCTGCGGCGACTTGCCCAGGATGTTCACCAGCACGTTGAGCCGGCCCCGGTGGGCCATGCCCAGCACGATCTCCTGGATGCCGGCGCCGCCGGCGCGCTGGATGAGCTCATCGAGCATCGGGATCAGGCTCTCGCCGCCCTCCAGGGAGAAGCGCTTCTGGCCCACGTAGCGGCTGTGCAGGTAGCGTTCCAGGCCCTCGGCGGCGCTCAGGCGGTCGAGGATGTAACGCTGCTGCGCGGTGCTGAAGCCGGGCCTGCCGCGGCTGCCTTCCAGGCGCTTCTGTAGCCAGCGCTTCTCGCTGGTCTCCATCAGGTGCATGTACTCGGCGCCGATGGTGTCGGTGTAGGTGCTCTGCAGGATGTCCAGGATCTCGCCCAGGGTCGCCTCGGCGGGGCCGCTCAGGGAGCCGGTGTTGAACACCGTGTCCAGATCCTCTTCTGCGAGGCGGTGGTGGGCCAGAGTCAGCTCCGGCGTGGCCTCCGGCTGGTGCAGGCCGAGCGGGTCCAGGCGCGCGATGCGGTGGCCCAGGAAGCGGTAGGCGTTGATGAGCTGCAGCACACGCACCTGCTTGCGCTCGTGCTCCAGGTTGACCGTGGACAGGCCCGCACGGGCGCCGTGCCGGGTGTCGGTGAGCCGGCGGAATTCCTCGCGGATGCGGCTGTGGGGCAGGTCGCGTCCGCCACCGGTGTCGGCCTGAAGCTGCTCGAAGTAGGCGCGCCAGGCGGGGTCGATGCTGGCCGGGTCCTCCAGAAAGGCCTCGTAGAGGGCGTCCAGGTAGGCGGCGTTGCCGGCGTCCAGGTGGGAGGTGCTCCAGCGGGCCTTGAGCCCGCCGGTGGAACTGGAATCATTCATGTGCGCGTGTCGGTCGGAATGGCTGGGTCGATATTCGTTGGTCCATGTATATACATAGACGTTCCCGCAGGGGCCGTCCAAGCCGCCCGGCGTCTGGCCGGGTTTGGTAGACTGCTGGGATGGACGTGACCACCCTGCTCGATTCCCTGAACCCTGCCCAGCGGGAGGCCGTGAGCGCCGACCCGGGGCCGGTGCTGGTACTGGCCGGCGCCGGCAGCGGCAAGACCCGCGTGCTCACCCACCGCATCGCCTGGCTGATCCAGGTGGAGGGACTTTCTCCCCACAGTATCCTCGCCGTGACCTTCACCAACAAGGCCGCGGCGGAGATGCGCGGGCGCATCGAGGCCCTGCTGGGCATGCCGGTGCGCGGCATGTGGGTGGGCACCTTTCACGGCCTGGCCCACCGCCTGCTGCGTGCCCACTGGCAGGATGCGGGCCTGCCCCAGGGCTTCCAGATCCTGGATTCCGACGACCAGCTGCGCATGGTCAAGCGGGTGCTCAAGGCGCTGGAGCTGGACGAGGCCCGCTGGCCGCCGCGCCAGGCCCAGTGGTTCATCAACGCCCGCAAGGACGAGGGCGTGCGCCCCCAGCACATGGAGGATCACGGCGACCCGGTGAACCGTCAGCTGGTGCGCATCTACAGCGCCTACGAGGCGGCCTGCAAGCGCGCCGGCGTGGTGGATTTCGCCGAGCTGCTGCTGCGCGCCCTGGAACTGCTGCGCGACACCCCCGCCCTGCTGGAACACTACCGGGCCCGTTTCCGCCACATCCTGGTGGACGAGTTCCAGGACACCAACGCCATCCAGTACGGCTGGCTGCGCCTGCTGGCGGGCAGCCGCATCCCAGTGTTCGCCGTGGGTGACGACGACCAGTCCATCTACGGCTGGCGCGGCGCGCGCATCGAGCACATCCAGCACTTCAGCCGCGACTTCCCGGGCACCCGCACCGTGCGCCTGGAGCAGAACTACCGCTCCACCGGCAACATCCTCAAGGCCGCCAACGCACTCATCGAGCACAACGACGGGCGCCTGGGCAAGAACCTCTGGACCGAGGACAGCGAGGGCGCGCCCATCGCCCTGTATGCCGCCTTCAACGAGCAGGACGAGGCCCGCTTCGTGGCCGGGCGCATCGAGGAATGGCTGCGCGAGGGACATCGCCACAGCGAAGTGGCCATCCTGTACCGCTCCAACGCCCAGTCGCGGGTGTTCGAAGAAGCCCTCATTCAGGCGCGTATCCCCTACCGGGTCTACGGCGGGCTGCGCTTCTTCGAGCGGGCCGAGATCAAGGACGCCCTGGCCTACCTGCGCCTGGTGGCGAGCCGCGAGGATGACGCCGCCTTCGAGCGGGTGGTCAACCAGCCCGCCCGCGGCCTGGGCGAGCGTACCCTGGCGCAGATCCGCGACTTGGTCCGGGAACGGGACCAGTCCCTCTGGGGCGCCTCCGCCCGGTTGCTGGAAACGGGTGCCCTGACCGCCCGGGCGGGCAATGCCCTGCGCGGTTTCCTGGCCCTGGTGGACGGACTCGCCGAGGCCTGCCGTGACCTGCCCCTGCACGAGCAGGCGGAGCACGTGATTCAGCATTCCGGCCTGCGGGACTTCTATGCCGCCGAGAAGGGCGAGAAGGCCCAGGCCCGGGTGGAGAACCTGGACGAGCTGGTGAGCGCGGCCCGGGGCTTCAGCTTAGACCCGGAGACCCACGGCGACATGAACACGCTGACTGCCTTCCTGGCCCACGCGGCGCTGGAGTCCGGGGAGGGGGAGGCGTCGGCCTTCGAGGACTGCGTGCAGCTCATGACCCTGCATTCCGCCAAGGGCCTTGAGTTCCCCCTGGTGTTCATGGCGGGCATGGAGGAGGGCCTGTTCCCCCACCGCATGTCCGTGGAAGAGCCCGGGCGCATGGAGGAGGAGCGCCGGCTGGCCTACGTGGGCATCACCCGGGCGCGCCGGCAGCTGGTGCTTTGCTACGCGGAATCCCGCCGGCTGCACGGCCGGGAGACCTTCAACGCCCCGTCGCGCTTCCTGGCGGAGTTGCCCGCCGAACTGATCGAGGACATCCGTCCCCGGGCGCGCATCAGCCAGCCGGTGTTCCGTCGCCCCGAGCAGGTGGCCAACGATGCCGGCGACGGCCTGCGGGTGGGGGTGCGGGTGGCCCACCAGAAGTTCGGCGAGGGGGTGATCACCGACTGCGAGGGCCAGGGCAGCAACGCCCGCATCCAGGTGCATTTCGCCGAGCACGGGGCCAAGTGGCTGGTGGCGGGGTATGCCAAGCTGGAAAAGGTGTCCTGAAGTGGGAAGGGGGGATTGGGAAGTGGGAAGTGGGAAGTGAAAGGCCTTACTCTTTGCTTGGTATCTCCACGTCGTATGTCGGCCGGACTGTGACGCCCATCAACAATCCCGCCGCTTTGCCACCCGACCTTCCGGCGCTCTGCCAGAATGATTCTCATGAATGAACTTCACATTTCCGATCCCCGGAAGGCCCAGGTCATCTCCATGACCCGGGAGGCCGCCCGCCGGCGCACGGCGCCGGCCCAGTGGCGTTCGAGCCATGCCGAGGGAGAGGGTGAGTACGAATACACCCCGCCGGCGGCCCGCATGCGCCTGGTCATCGTGGACGACCAGTCCACGGGGCGGCGCATCCTGCGGGAGCTGCTCCAGGACGTGGGCCAGGGGGTGGAGATCGTCGACTATGCCGCGCCCCAGGATGCCCTGCTGGACGTGCGCGAGAACCTGCCGGACCTGATCGTCACCGACTACCGCATGCCCGGGATGAACGGCGCCCAATTCATCCGTGCCGTGCGCGCCATACCCGGCGGCGCTGATGTGCCCATCGTGGTGGTGACCGTGCTCGAGGACCGCAACGTGCGTTACGAGGCCCTGGAGGCCGGCGCCACGGATTTCCTGTCCCGTCCCCTGGACCCGGTGGAATGCCGGGTGCGTTGCCGCAACCTGCTCCAGCTGCGCCGCCAGGGGCGCCTGGTTCGCAAGCGCGCCCAGTGGCTGGAGCAGCGGGTGCGCGCCGCCACCCAGGAGGTCATCAAGCGGGAACGGGAGACCCTGTTCCGGCTCGCCAAGGCGGGTGAATACCGGGACGAGGGCACGGGCAATCACGTGCTGCGCATGGCCCGCTACGCCCGCTGCGTGGCCGAGGCCCTGGGTCTGGACGAGGTGCTGTGCGAGACCATCGAGCTGGCCGCCCCGATGCACGACATCGGCAAGATCGGCGTGCCGGATCAGATCCTGCTCAAGCCGGGCGAACTCACCCCGGAGGAGCGCGAGATCATGATGCGCCACGCCATCATCGGTCATCAGATCCTGATGGAATCCAAGTCCCGTTACATCCAGATGGGCGCGGTGATCGCGCTGGGCCACCACGAACGCTGGGACGGTGAGGGCTATCCCCACGGGCTGGCGGGCGAGGACATCCCCCTGCCGGCGCGTATCGTCGCCGTGGCCGATGTCTACGACGCCCTGCGCTCCGACCGCCCCTACAAGTCCGCCTGGAGCCGTGAGGCGGCCTGCGATTTCCTGCGTGATGAGGCCGGCAGACGCTTCGACCCCACCTGCGTTGCGGCCTTCCTGAGCTGCTTCGAGCGCATCTGCCAGGTCGAGGACAGCTTGCGCGACACGACCTAGGGTGCGAGCATTTTTTCAGTGGTTCGCCCACCGTGGCGGGCGGGCCGGCTCCAGGGAGGGCCGCGGTGAATAATCCCAGACAACGCCCGACCGGCTCGGGCCAGGTCTCGCCGTCGGCGCTAGCCATGATTCGCCAGCGCCTGGCCTCCCGTGCCGACAGTGAACACCAGCAGGCGCTGCTGCGCCTGATCATCGGCATGGCGGTGTTCCTCTATTTCCACTCGCCCCTGTTTGCGGCGGTGGTGGATCCCCCCGCGCTGGAATATGCCCGCCTGGGCAGTACCCTGTTCCTGGCCTTCTCCCTGGGCATCTTTCTGGCCATTCTGTTGTGGCCGGAACCGAGCCCCTCGCGACGTCTGCTGGGCATGGCGGGGGACATGGCCGGCGCCTCCCTCAGCCTGCTGCTGGGCGGCGAGGCCGGCGCGCCGATCCTGGCGGTGTATCTGTGGGTCATCGTGGGCAATGGCTTTCGCTACGGCCTGCCCTACCTCTACGCCGCCACGGTCATGGCCCTGGCCGGTTTCGCGATGGTGTTCGCGCTCAGCCCCTTCTGGTCCACCCACCCGGTGTTCAGCTTCAGCCTGATGCTGGTGCTGATCATGGTGCCCCTGTACACCGCCACCCTGCTGCGCACCCTCAAGGGCGCCATCGACCGGGCCAACGAGGCCAACCAGGCCAAGAGCCGTTTCCTGGCCAACATGAGCCATGAGCTGCGCACCCCGCTCAACGGCGTGATCGGCATGAGCGACCTGCTCATGGACACGCCGCTCAACGACGAGCAGCGGGACCTGGGTCGATCCATCCACACCTCCGCCCGGGTGCTGCTGGGCCTGATCGAGAACATCCTGGACATCTCGCGCATCGAAGCGGGCAAGCTCAGCAGCGAGCGGGAGGACTTCGACCTGCATCGCCTGGTGCACGGCACCCTGGGCATGTTCGAGGCCCAGGCCCGCAGCAAGGGCCTGCACCTGGGGGCGCGCATCGACCCCAGCGTGCCCTTTGCACTGCATGGCGACGCCCTGCACCTGCGCCAGGTGCTGGTGAACCTGATCGGCAACGCGCTGAAGTTCACCGAGCGGGGCCAGGTGGAGCTCTCCGTGCAGTTGCTGGAAGCACCCGCCGAGGATGCGGTGCGCCTGCGCTTCAAGGTGCGCGACACGGGCATCGGCATCCCGGAGGAGGCCCAGGCGCGCATCTTCGAGAGCTTCGAGCAGGCGGACACCACCGTCACCCGTCGCTATGGCGGCACCGGGCTCGGCACCACCATCGCCCGCCAGCTGGTGCAGCTGATGGGCGGGACCATGGGTCTGGAAAGCCGTGTGGGTGAGGGCACCACCTTCTACTTCGACCTGCCCTTGGGCCGGCAGGAGATCCCGGAGGAGGCAAGCCGCGGCGCCCTGGCCTCGGAAGGCAGCCGGGTGCTCATCCTGGCCGAGAGCAGCTCGCCGCCGGTCTCGGCGAACTGCTCTCGGGCTGGGGGCTGGTGCCGGAGTCCGCGGAGAGTCCGCCCCAGGCCCTGGCACAACTGTTTCACGGCGGTGAGAACCCGACTGAACCCCACGCGGTCGTGCTGGTCCAGCGCCGCATGCTGGGGGCCGATCCCGCCCATTTCCTGGGCCTGCTGCGCCAGGATGCGAGCCTGCGGCGCCTGCCCCTGATCCTGCTGGATGACGGTCCGGCGGGGCCGGCCCAGGACGTCTGGCTGCGGGCCGGCTATTCCGCCGTGTTGGGCGCGCCACCGGACAAGACCCTGCTGTTCAATGCCCTGCACGCGGCACAAAGTGCGACGGAGCCTGCGGAAAATGTCGTCTCCCTGGCCGACCATTATCGCAGCCGTGCCGGCGGCGTGCGGGCCCTGCGCATCCTGGTGGCCGAGGACAACACGGTCAACCAGCGGGTCATCTCGGGCATCCTGGAACGGGCCGGCCACAAGGTGACGGTGGTGGGCAACGGCGAGGCGGCGCTGGACCTGCTGTCCGCCCGGGCGCGGGATTTCGATCTGATGATCCTGGACATGAACATGCCCGTGATGGGTGGGCTGGATGTGCTCAAGGCCCGGGGCTTCATGGCCGAGGAGGCCAGGCTGCCGGCCATCGTGCTGACGGCCGATGCCACTACGGAGGCCCTGGTGGCCTGTCGCGAGGCAGGCGCCGAGGCCTACCTGACCAAGCCCCTGGATGCCCGGCGCCTGCTGGACACGGTGGCGGGGCTGGCCCTGCAGGGCGCCGCGAGACCTGCAAACCTGGAGACGCGGCCCGAGCCAGCCGCGACACAAACTGCGACAAAGGAGGTCGATGTGCTCAATTCGGAAGTCCTGGACAGCCTGGTTCGCCTCGGTTCGGGGCCGGTGTTCCTGATGGATCTGCTGGAGGGTTTCCGGCGCGACGGGGAACAGCAGCTCGCCGACCTGCACCAGGCGGTCATCATGAAAGACTACCCGCGCATGCGCGACGCCCTGCATGCCCTCAAAGGCAGCGCCGGGGAGATGGGCGGCGCCCTGCTGGTGCGCCTGTGTCAGGCGGCGGAGGGGCTCAAGCCCTATGAACTGGGCACGGACAAGCCCGCCACCTACGTGACCCACATCGAACAGGCCTTCCGCGAGACCTGCGCAGGTGTGGACGCCTACCTGCGCCGCCGGCGCGGCGATGCCGATGCGCTGACCTGAGTGTCGACCGCGATCCGCAAGGGCGAACGCAGACCGAAGCGAAAAAACCGCTGAACGCACCCCCCGTTCGAGGGTGCGTTCAGCGCGGTTTCAGAGGCGTTCCATTGCGCGACATCATGCCGCGTCGCGGCCGCGGGCCGACTGCCGGGCCACCAGCCTTTCCATCATGCGCAGATCACGGGGGGTCAGCCGCAGGGCGGCGTCCACCCAGATCTCCGTGATGCCGATCAGCTCCTCACGGGTCACCGGATTGCTCAGCCGCTTGGCGGCGCGCAGGGCACGGAAGCCGTTGCGGGCACGGTTTTCCCGGGCGATGTAGTCATACACCGCCTGCTCCCCCTGGCCGTCCTCCGCCAGCACGTCCACCACGCCCATGGCATGCAGTTCCTCGGCGGTGTGGATCCTGCCCGACAGGATCAGCCGCTCGGCGCGCACCGGGTCCAGCTTGCGGGACAGCAGGCTGTAGGCGCCCATGCCCGGGAACAGGTTGAACAGGATCTCCGGCAGGCCCATCCGCGCGCTGCGCTCGGCGATCAGCACGTGGGCGGACATGGCGCCCTCGAAGCCGCCTCCCAGGGCCTCGCCCTGCACCAGGGCGATGGTGGTGATGTCGCGGCCGTCGATGCCGCTGATGTTGGTCCAGAGCATGTCGATGCAGGCATGGGCATAACGCTGCAGGCTCTGGCGGTCCCCGGCCTCCACCAGGCTGCGGAACAGGGCCAGGTCACCCCCCAGGTTGAAGATCCCCGGGACCTTGGAGGCCAGCACCATGTAGTCGATGCCCGCATCCTCGGGAGCATCCAGCCGGTGGGCCATGTCATCCCGGAAGCTGGACAGCTCGGACAGCAGGTCCGGGCTGAAGCAGGGGCGCGGCTGTGCGTGCATGTAGTACCACATGACGCGGTGCTGCGTGTCCAGCCAGGTGGACAGGTTCGGCTGGCTGGGTTCCTGGGCGTGCTCGGGGATCTGGATCTGGGGCAGGTGGCTCATGGCAGTACTCCTTGGGGATAACCCCTGGGTGGGATGGACACATCTTCCATGTTAGGAGCCGCCCGGGCAGTTTAGTTGCAGTGCATCACATTCCGGAGTGAAACACGGCTGTCATCTGGGAAAATCAGGGGTTTGCCAAATTGGCGCAGGCTGGCCCGCAGATGGGGGCCGCAGCAGAAGGGTGCTGAGATAGAGAAGGGTGCTGAGATAGGCGGGCTGGGCGTGTCAGCCGGCCCAGTGGCGTTGCAGGCCGGATTCCTCGGCGATGCGGGTGGCGAGCAGGACGCGGGCCTGGTCGCCGTCGTGGCCCAGCATGAGCAGTTCCAGCCAGGCGTCCAGGGCCGCCAGGCGCAGCAGCACCGGCCAGGCGCCCCGCTCGATGGCCTTGAGCGGGCGCAGGCGATGGTAGGCGTTGAGCAGGGCGGCGCTCAGGCTGCGGTCCAGGCGCCCGTCCGGGCCCCGGCAGCAGTCGTTGACCGCCACCGCCACGTCCAGCAGCAGGGCATGGCGGCAGGCATGGCCGAAGCCGGTGAGTCCGACTGCGCCCCGCTCGTCGAACACCAGGCGGCGGCGATTGGGGGCGCCGTGCACGATGCCCTGGGGCAGATCGCCGAAGCGGTACAGCCCCTGGTAGCGCACCTCTTCCTGGAGCAGGGCCTGGTCCGCCTGCGCCAGATAGGGCGAGAGGGTCTCAACGCACTGGCGACGCCAGCGGTGGCTGCGATGGGGTTCCCGGACGGCCCCGAAGTCCTGGCAGGCGACGTGGATGCGGCCCAGCAGTGCGCCCACCCGGGCACAGTCCTCGGCGCTGAACTGTTCCAGGTGACGGCCCTCGGGCCAGCGCACCAGGGCACCGGGATAGTCCCCCAGGGGCCGGATCCAGGCGCCGTCCCGGCCGCGCACCACGCTCGGCACCGGCAGCGCATGGCCCGCCAGATGATCCAGCAGCCCCTCCAGGAAGGTGTCGGTCATGCCCGGGCCCACCAGCCAGAAATGCCCGGTGTCGGTGATCACGTGTCCGCGCCGGCCGCGCCGCCCCGGGTGGAATGCCTGCAGGGGGCCCAGATCGTAGGCGGCGAGAAAGGCCTCCAGCTCCCCCCGGGTGGGCAGCGGGTTGCAGGGCGGGGGGAACGGGCTGGCGCGGGGGTCGGCACTCACCAGCGGAAAATGGTCCAGGCGGGGATCATGAGCCCCGGGTCCAGTTCATGGGCGCGGGAATCCAGGTTGCCGTCACCGTCTGTGTCCACCAGGTAATAGGGCGGGCCGCTGGTGGGCGTGATGCGCACCATGTACAGCTGGCCGTGCAGGCGGTATTCCTCGATGACCTCCCCGTCCCGGCGGATGATGGTCACCTGGGGCTCCATGATCTCCCGGGTCACCGCTTCGCTGTCGTCCAGCAGGGGCGGCGGGGGAGGCACCTCGGCAAACACGAGGCCCGGTATCAGCAGTGCGGCGGCAAGCAGGCTGGCTTTCATCATCACAGCTCCATGAGCTTTTCTTTCTCTTCCGGCGAGGGCTCGAAGCCCCGGGCCTCGTAGTAGTCGAAGATGGCGTCGACCGCCGCCTTGGGCTCGTCCACCAGGGTGTAGAGCTTGAGGTCCGACTCGTCGATGGTGCCCTGGGCCACCAGGGTGTCCTCGAACCAGTCCAGCAGGCCCTTCCAGAAGGGGGTATGCACCAGGATGATGGGGATGCGCCGGGTCTTGCCGGTCTGCACCAGGGTGAGGATCTCCGCCAGCTCGTCCAGGGTGCCGAAACCGCCTGGCAGCACCACGTAGGCGGAGGCGTATTTCACGAACATCACCTTGCGGGAGAAGAAGTGCCGGAAGCCCAGGGAGATGTCCTGGTAGTCGTTGGCGGTCTGTTCGTGGGGCAGCTGGATGTTGAGCCCGACGCTCGGCGACTTGCCGGCGAAGGCGCCCTTGTTGGCGGCCTCCATGATGCCGGGTCCGCCACCACTCACCACCGCGAAGCCCGCGTCCGAGAGCTCTCGTGCGATCTCCTCGCCCAGCTTGTAGATGGGGTTGTCCGGCTGGATGCGCGCCGAGCCGAAGATACTCACCGAGGGCTTGATGCGCGCCAGGCGTTCGAAGCCCTCCACGAACTCCGCCATGATCTGGAAGATCTTCCAGCTCTCGCGGGTGAGCACGGTGTCGTCGATGGGCTGAAGCCCGGGATGTTCGTGGCGGGAAGAGGGATTCATGCTGCGGCGTATCTCGAAGGGTTGGTGGCTAGCTTATCCCCAAACCGGGGGCGGGTAAAACGGCGTACTGCGGGGGGTCCGCAAATGAACGCAAATGGACGCGAATATAAGAATATTGCTGTTGAACTGCCATCGGGCCTGACAGCGTGGGCGACGGGCGCAACGGAACACTAGACGAGAATTATCCTGCTCAAAGGTCGGAATTCGAAACACAGGCCCCGGTCTTCGATTCGCGTTGATTTGCGTTCATTCGCGGACTGCTGACTTTTCCATTTGTCGCCCCCGCACACCATAATGCTGCCACAGACCTGAACCCCCGGAGTGAGAGCCCGTGAGCAAGACCCCGCCCCTGGTGCTGGTGGATGGATCCTCCTATCTCTACCGCGCCTTCCACGCCCTGCCGCCCCTGACCAATTCAAAGGGAGAGCCCACCGGGGCCGTCTACGGCGTGGCCAACATGCTGCGCAAGCTGCTCAAGGACTATGCGCCGGAGCACGTGGCGGTGGTGTTCGATGCCAAGGGCAAGACCTTCCGGGACGAGATGTACGCCGAGTACAAGGCCAACCGTCCGCCCATGCCTGACGAACTGGCCGCCCAGGTGGAGCCTCTGCACCAGGTGGTGCAGGCCATGGGCCTGCCCATCCTGGTGATCCCCGGGGTGGAAGCGGACGATGTGATCGCCACACTGGCCCGCCAAGGCAAGGAACACGGCCTGGAGGTGGTGATCTCCACCGGCGACAAGGACATGGCCCAGCTGGTTGAGCCGGGGGTGACCCTGGTGAACACCATGACCGACACGAAGATGGATGCCGCGGGGGTGAAGGAGAAGTTCGGCGTCTCGCCCGAGCAGATCGTGGATTACCTGGCGCTCATCGGCGACACCGTGGACAACGTACCCGGTGTGGACAAGGTGGGGCCCAAGACCGCGGTGAAGTGGCTTCAGGCCTACGGCAGTCTCGACGGCATCATGGCCCACGCCGACGAGATCAAGGGCAAGGTGGGCGAGAACCTGCGCGCCGCCCTGGGCCACCTGCCCCTGTCCCGGGAACTGGTGACCGTGCGCCGGGACCTGGAACTGGACGTGACGCCCGAGTCCCTGCGTCTGGGCGAGCCGGACCGGGAGACCCTCAGGGAGCTGTTCACCCGCCTGGAATTCCGCACCTGGCTCAAGGAACTGGAGTCGGGCGAAGAGGAAGCCCAGGCCGCACCCGATGACCCGACACCCGGCCAGCCCGCCCAGGCCTACGAGACGATCCTGGACGAAAAGGCCCTGACCGCCTGGATGAAGCGCCTGGAGGCGGCAGAGCTGTTCGCCTTCGACACCGAGACCACCAGCCTGGACTACATGCAGGCGCAAGTCGTGGGCGTCTCCTTCGCCGTGCAGACCGGCGAGGCCGCCTACCTGCCGCTCGCCCACGACTACCCCGATGCGCCGACACAACTGGATCGGGACGAGACGCTCGAGCGCTTAAAGCCCCTGCTGGAGAGCGACAAGCACAAGAAGCTCGGCCATCACCTCAAGTACGACCGCAACGTGCTGCTCAACCACGGCATCGAATTGAACGGCATCGAGCACGACACCATGCTGGAGTCCTATGTGCTGAACAGCACCGCCAGCCGTCACGACATGGACAGCCTGGCCCAGAAGTACCTGGACTACCGCACCACCCACTACGAGGAGGTGGCCGGCAAGGGGGCGAAGCAGATCCCCTTCTCCCAGGTGCGCATCGAGGACGCCGCCCCCTACGCCGCCGAGGACGCGGACATCACCCTGCGCCTGCATGAACACCTCTGGCCGCAGCTATCGGCCGCCGAGGGCCAGTGCCGGGTCTACCGGGAGATCGAGATGCCCCTGGTGCCGGTGCTCTCGCGCATGGAGCGCACCGGGGTGAAGGTGGACGCCGAGCGCCTGTTCGCCCAGAGCCACGAGCTGGCCGAGCGCATGGGCCAGATCGAGCGGGAGGCCCATGAGGTGGCCGGCGGAGCCTTCAACCTGGGCTCACCTAAGCAGATCCAGGAGATCCTGTTCGAGCGCCTGAAGCTGCCGGTGCTCAGGAAGACCCCCAAGGGCCAGCCCTCCACCGCCGAGGACGTGTTGGAGCAGCTGGCCCTGGACTACCCGCTGCCCAGGCTGATCCTGGAACACCGCTCGCTGTCCAAGCTCAAGTCCACCTACACGGACAAGCTGCCGGAGCGCATCGATCCCGGCACCGGCCGGGTGCATACCTCCTATCACCAGGCGGTGGCCTCTACCGGGCGCCTGTCCTCCTCCGATCCCAACCTGCAGAACATCCCCATTCGCACCGAGGAGGGCCGGCGCATCCGCCAGGCCTTCGTGGCGCCCGAGGGCCGGCGGCTGGTGGCGGCGGACTACTCCCAGATCGAGTTGCGCATCATGGCCCACCTGTCCGGGGACGCCGGCCTGCTCAGGGCCTTCGCCGAGGGCCAGGACATCCACCGGGCCACCGCCGCCGAGGTCTTCGGCGTGGGCCTGGAGCAGGTCTCCGGCGAGCAGCGCCGGGCCGCCAAGGCCATCAACTTCGGGCTCATCTATGGCATGTCCGCCTTCGGCCTGGCCCGCCAGCTGGGCATCGAGCGGGGCGACGCCCAGGACTACGTGGACCGCTACTTCGCCCGCTATCCCGGGGTGAAGGACTACATGGAATCGACGCGTGAGCAGGCTCGGGAGCTGGGCTACGTGGAGACCCTGTTCGGCCGCCGCCTGTACCTGCCGGACATCAACGCCCGCAACGGCCAGATCCGCGCCCAGGCGGAGCGGGTGGCCATCAACGCCCCCATGCAGGGTACCGCCGCGGACATCATCAAGCGGGCCATGATCCAGGTGGATCGGTGGATTCGCGAATCACGAATTCCCGCGGTGATGATCCTGCAGGTGCACGACGAACTGGTGCTGGAGGTGGACGAGGACGCGGTGGAGGCGGTGCGCGAGCAGCTGTGCGCGCGCATGTCCCAGGCCGCCGAGCTCAAGGTGCCCCTGGTGGTGGAGGCCGGGGTGGGGGAGAACTGGGATGATGCGCATTGAAGGCAGTGGCTAGTCTCAAGTGGTTAGTGGCAAGGGCCCCCAACCCTCCCCGCGATGCGGGTGAGTGGTGTTCCTTGCCACTTGAGACTAGCCACTTGCCACTGTCTTTATGTGCATTGTTCACAAATCCAGCCTTTGGTCGTCGGCCGGAGAACTTTCATCCCGAAGGTGAGTCATATTCAGTAAGCGCTGTAGCCCGGCGCTTCCCCGCTTCCCTCCCTGAGCGGGTGGATGGCTCAGACTCCCCCAAGTTGAGCCTTTTATTGAGCCCCGGCGCCCGCCGGGGCTTTTTTTTTTGCTGCTGGCATGAGGAAACAGGCACCAGCGCGAAGGGCATTCGGGACTGTTTCACACTTTGCGGCATTGGGCGTTATGGGCAGAACTTTTCCGCCAGCCCCCTTGTCTGACATTACAAGCGCTCTAGCCCGGCGCTGCCCGCTTTTCCTCCCCTGAGCGGGATGGCTCGATTCCCCCAAGTCGAGCCTCCATTCTGCCCCGGTCGTACCAGCTCTCCCCGAGCGGTCACCGGGGTTTTTTTTGGCCTCGATAAGGCCTTTACTCCGACGCAGCCCGGGCCCCGGGTTCCGCGGTTACCCCCAGCCACTGGTCCAGGATGCCGTGGGCGTCGTCCACCCCCTCCCGCTTGAGGGCCGAGAAGGGCTGTACCGTGGCCTCGATGCCGGCATCGCCCAGGGCGCGGGCCACCTGCCGGGCGGTCTCCATGGCCGGGCCCCGGCGGATTTTGTCGGCCTTGGTCAGCAGCACGTGCACCGCCAGACCCCGTTCCCGGGCCCAGCCCAGCATGGTCCAGTCGTGGTCCGTGAGCGGGTGGCGGATGTCCATGACCACCACCAGCCCTTTCAGGCACGCGCGCTCGCCCAGGTAGTGCTCCATGAGCTTGCGCCAGGCCCTGCGCATGGCTTCCGGGACCTTGGCATAGCCGTAGCCGGGCAGATCCACCAGGCGCCGGGTCTCATCCAGGGCAAAGAAATTGATCAGCTGGGTGCGACCCGGGGTCTTGCTGGTGCGGGCCAGGGCGCGCTGGTTGCACAGCACGTTGATGGCACTGGACTTGCCCGCATTGGAGCGGCCGGCGAAAGCCACCTCCATGCCCTCGTCGGGGGGGAAGCCGTCGGGTTTGGCGGCGCTGATCAGGAAACGGGCCTGCTGGTAGAAGGGGTTCAAGCGACGTGCTCCGGAGGGGGTTCAGGCCCGGCAGGCAGGGGCCCTTGGCTTTTGCGGGCTGGGGTTTTGTGGTATACAGTGCAGCCATTTTTGGCAATGGCCGGGACCCGGGTCAATGTTTTCGGGCCACCCATGGCTCATAAAATAACGATTCCCTCTCAGTAAATCCTAGATGTCACCAGGAGTACATCCGCGATGAACAAGTACGCTCTGATTGCCCTCGCAGCCCTCGGGCTTGCCCTGTCCGCCCCGGTGATGGCCGATGCCGGCGATGCGACCCGTGGCAAGGGCCTGTCCGCCTCCTGCGCCGCCTGCCATGGTGCCGACGGCAACAGCGTGAACCCCGAGTGGCCCAAGCTGGCCGGCCAGGGCGAGGCCTACCTGTTCAAGCAGCTGGTGGACTACAAGGAAGGCCGCCGCCAGAACGTGCTGATGGCCGGTCAGGTGGCCAACCTGAGCACCCAGGACATGCGTGACCTGGCGGCCTTCTACGCCTCCCAGACCATCACCCCCGGCACCGCCGATGCGTCCATGGTCGAGCTGGGTGAGCAGATCTACCGCGGTGGCAATGCCGCCACCGGCGTGGCCGCCTGTATCGCCTGCCACGGCCCCAATGGCCAGGGCAATCCCGCTGCCATGTTCCCCAAGGTGGCCGGTCAGCACGCCAAGTACAATGCTGACCAGCTGCGCTACTTCCGCGACGAGAGCCGCGCCAACGACAACGGCCGCATGATGCGCAATATCGCCCGCCGCATGACGGACGCGGAGATCGAGGCCGTTTCCCAGTACATGGCCGGCCTGAGCCGCAACTGATCACGAATCGGGGTATCTCGCTGATCCGTCAGAAAAAGGGTGGCCTGGTCCACCCTTTTTTTGGCGCACGATAATCCATCATGTCCCCGCGCTGCCTGAGTGAACTTGTGGCGTCCGGAGGGTCAAACCACAATGCCTAAGCCCGCTCCACGGGCTCCGGGCGAGCGCCGGGATAAGGCGCAGGGTTGAGGCGCGATCCCCGTGCGGTGGGGGCGCAAGACAAGAGAACCATTATTTATGAGCAGTACCACCAAGGCGGTCACCCGCGGGCAGCGCTCCACCGGCGCCATCCTGCTGGAATTCCTGGGTTCCATGAACCTGGCCATCACCCTGTTGGTGGCCCTGGCGATCGCCTCCGTGATCGGTACGGTGCTGCAGCAGAACCAGCCCTACCAGGACTACCTGCTCAAGTTTGGGCCCTTCTGGCACGAGATCTTCGCCGGCATGGCCCTCTACGATGTCTACTCCGCCGGCTGGTTCCTGGTGATCCTGACCTTCCTGGTGGTCTCCACCAGCGTCTGTGTCTATCGCCACGCGCCCTCGATGGTGCGCGACATGCGCCAGTTCCGCATGTCGGTGAAGGAAAAATCCCTGCGCAGCTTCCAGCACCACGTGGCCGATGAGGTGGACATGGCCCCCGCCGCGGCCATCGACCGCACCAGTCGCGCCCTGAGCAGCCGCGGTTACCGGGTGCGGGTCAAGGACCATGGCGATCACCAGGTGGTCTCGGCCATGAAGGGCGCCTCCAACCGCCTGGGCTACCTGTTCACCCACGTGGCCATCGTGATCATTTGCGTGGGCGCCGTGATGGACGGTCGCATGCCGCTCAAGCTGGCCGAACTGACCGGCCGGCTGGTGGTGGAGACCCGGGACATTCCGGCCTCCCAGGTGCCCCCGGAGAGTCGTCTGGGCGCCTCCAACCGTTCCTTCCGGGGCACCGTGGAGATCCCCGAGGGCCGGCGCGCCAACGTGGTGTTCATCCCCATGCGCGATGGTTTCCTGGTCCAGGAACTGCCGTTCACCGTGGAGGTGCGCCAGTTCCGGGTCGAGCATCACTCCACCGGCGCGCCACGCTCCTTCGAGAGCGACCTGGTGATCTACGACAACGACCTGCCCGAGCCCCTGGAGCAGACCATCGCCGTCAACCATCCGCTCATCTACAAGGGACATGCCATCTACCAGGCGAGCTTCGGCGACGGCGGCTCCAGGCTGAACATCAACATCTGGCCGCTGAACGAGCGCGGTCTGGAGCCGGTGCCGTTTGAGGGCAACGTGTTCCAGAACTATCCCATGGAAGTGGTGGACCGGGGTGAATGGACCCTGGAGCTGCACGACTTCGCACTGCACAACATCAATCCCTTCCTGGACGAGCAGGGCCAGCGTTTCAACCGTAATTTCGGCCCCAGCTTCACCTTCCGTCTGCGTGACCGCACCGGCGTGGCCATGGAGTATCAGAACTACATGGCGCCCGTGGAGCAGGAAGGCCGGCTGTTCTACCTGAGCGGTGTGCGCGAGAGTGTGGCCGATGAATTTCAGTACCTGCACATCCCCGCCGATCCCAGGGGCAGCCTGCAGCGTTTCATGACCTTCCATGCCATGCTTCAGAACCCGGCGGTGATCGCCGAGGTCGCACGCTCCACCACCACGGCGGCGGTCGCCGAGGTGCGTGGCGACGAGGAGGTGCAGGAGCAGGTGCGCCGCACCATGGAGCGGCTCATGCTGCTGTTCGCCCAGGGTGGCTATGACGCCATCGCCCGGGAGATCGAATCCCGCACGCCGCCGGAACAGGTCTCCCAGGTCACCGAGGTGTTCATCCGCGTGCTGCATGCCGGCCTGCAGGCCCTGTACCTGGAGGTGCTGGCAGAGGAGGGTGTCGATGAGATCACGGAGGCCGACCAGGTGTTCCTGGAAGATGCCGTGGTGGCGGCCAACGCCATCCACTTCTACGGTTCGCCGGTGTTCCTGCACCTGACCGGTTTCGAGCAGATCGAGGCCTCCGGCCTGATGATCACCAAGTCCCCCGGCCAGGGTGTGGTCTATTTCGGCAGCATCATGCTTACCATCGGCATCTTCCTGATGTTCTACGTGGCCCACCGGCGTTGTTGGCTGTGGGTGACCCCGGCCGGCGAAGGCCGCAGCCGAGTGGTGTTCGCTGGTACCAGCAACCGGAATATGGTGGAATTCGACAAGGAATTCGGTGTGCTTTCCGCTGCCGCCCTGGGCAGACAGCCCCCATCCGACCGTGACGGATCCCCGCAGGAACAGCCCACATAATCACAAACACGGAAACCCCCACTGGCGTGTCGTTTTTCGAGAGGTAAGTGCTATGTCCGTTCCCCACGAGGCCATTCAGATCGAACAGCCCGGCTGGTTCCGTCGCCTCAGTCACCTGGACTGGGCCTGGGCCGCCCTGGTGACCGCTGCAACGGTCTTTGTTCTGGCCATGTATGGCGGGCGCATGGACGTCTACGAGATCAGCGTGCTGCTGATCGTGGCGCCGGGCATCCTCTGGCTGGGCTGGTTCTGGCGCCCCTTCCAGGCCTTCAGCCTGGCGGTGGCGGGGCTCAGCCTGCTGGGCATCCTGAGCTACCACGGCTGGAGCCTGTCCGATCCCGGGGACCTGGCCCGGGCCGATACCAACTTCTTCCTCAAATTCCTGGTCTCCGGCGAGACCGCCACCATGTGGATGTGCGTGCTGCTGTTCGGCGCCACCGCCACCTATCTCGCCCCCCTGTTCCGCTATAAGGATGGCCGCCCGGCCATCCAGCCGGCCCTGATCATGCTGGCGGTGACCGGTGTGATCGGCGCCGCCCTGGTGTACGTGGGCATGAACAACATCCGGATGGGCGTGCAGTTCATCGCGCCCATGTTCCTGATCGTCACCGCCGCCGCACTGATCGGCCTGTTCGCGCGCAGCGACTTCCCCGCACGGGTGGGCACCGCGCTGGCCTGGAGCGGCGCGGTGATGGGCCTGGCCGGCCTGCTGGTGCGCTGGCGCGAGACCTACCTGCACGACCCCACCTGGGGCTACATCCCGGTCAGCAACCTCTACGAGGTGTTCATCCAGTTCGCCGTGATGACCACGGTCATGTACCTCTACTACGAATACCGCACCCGCAGCCGTGCGATGGGCGGCTTCGTGATGATGGTGGTCAGCGCCTCGGTGTGCTTCCTGCTCTGGTACGTGTTCGACCGCGAGGCGCACCTCATCGAGCCGCTGGTGCCGGCCCTGCAGAGCTGGTGGATGAAGATCCACGTGCCCGCCAACTTCGTGGGTTACGGCGGTTTCGCTATCGCCGCCATGCTGGGCGTGGCCTATCTTCTGCGTGCCCGGGGTGAGCGGGTCAATCCCGACGGCCTGCTGGCCACCCGCCTACCCAGCCGCGAGGTCATGGATGACGTGATGTACAAGGTCATCGCGCTCGGCTTCGCCTTCTTCACCATCGCCACCATCCTGGGCGCCATGTGGGCGGCCGAGGCCTGGGGCGGCTACTGGTCCTGGGATCCCAAGGAGACCTGGGCCTTGATCGTGTGGCTCAACTATGCGGCCTGGCTGCACATGCGATTCACCAAGGGATGGCGTGGTGTGCCCATGGCCTGGTGGGCCATCGTGGGCCTGTTCATCACCACCTTCGCCTTCATCGGCGTGAACATCTTCCTCTCCGGCCTGCACTCCTACGGCACACTGTGAGGCATTGCATGACCCGTTTTCCTGGCACCCTGTTTTCGATCCTGTTCGCGATGGCCCTGCTGGCCCTGCCCGTGCAGGCCAGCGAGCCGACGGAGGGCATCGACTACATCGTCCTGCCCCAGCCCGTGCCTACCCGGGTGGCGGATGGCCAGGTGGAGGTGGTGGAGCTGTTCTGGTACGGCTGCCCCCACTGCTACCACTTCGAGCCACACCTGAAACAGTGGAAGGATGCCAAGCCCGACCACGTGCAGTTCCGTTACCTGCCGGCCGTGTTCAATGACCTCTGGGCCCTGCACGCCCGGGTGTTCTACGCCTTCGAGCACATGGGTGTATTCGATCAGCTGCATGACCCCTTCTTCCATGCCATCCATGCCCAGGGCCGGCGCATGGCGGATGAGCGCTCCATCCTGCGATTCGTGGAAAGGGAGGGTGTGGATCCGGCCGCCTTCCGCGAGGCGATGGTCTCCGACGAGGTGACCGCCAGGGTGCGCGAGGCCATCCAGAAGACCCGGGACTACCGCATCGAGGGCGTGCCCTCGGTGGTGGTGGACGGCCGTTACCTGGTCACCGCCACCATGGCGGGCGGCTTCGAGAACATGGTGCGGGTCATGGGGCACCTGGTGGAGAAGGCCGGCGCAGAGACCACGGCCGCCCGCTGATCGGCTCGGCCCGGCCTTTGGGCCGGACCCTTGCTTGAAAGTGGGCGCAGGTGCCACCACTATCAGGTCAGTGCCCATCAGCCAGACATCATGACTCAGCATACGCCCGCCAAACCCTTTCACACCTATTCCGCGCAGCCCTCCGTGGATGCGGGCGAGGGCCTGCTGGAGGTGGGGCCGAGCACGCCACCGATCACCGGCCAGCGCATCCGAGTGCTGAGCTACAACGTGCAGGTGGGCATCAGTGCCACCCGGTTTCACCACTACTTCACCAACAGCTGGAAACACGTGCTGCCCTACCAGGGGCGTCTGGGCAACCTGGACAGCGTGGCGCGCTTCATCTCCGGCTTCGACCTGGTGGGCCTGCAGGAACTGGACGCCGGCAGCCTGCGCAGCCAGTTCATCAACCTGGCCCAGTACCTCTCCGAGCGCAGCGACCTGCCCTACTGGTACAGCCAGACCAATCGCAACCTGGGCAAGATCGCCCAGCACAGCCTGGGGCTGCTGTCCCGCTACCATCCCCACACCGTGGTGGAGCACAGGCTGCCCAGCGTGATCCCAGGCCGCGGCGCCCTGGAGGCCCACTTCGGAGCGGAGCAGGGCTCCGGTTCCCTGGTGTTCATGCTGGTGCACCTGTCGCTGGGAAAACGGGACCGGCGCCTGCAGATGGAGTACATCGCCGAGGTGCTGCGGGATCACGAGCACGTGGTGGTGATGGGGGATATGAACTGCTCCTGCCACGCGGATGAGGTCAAGCGCCTGGTGCGCCAAACCCGCCTGCAGGAACCCTTGGCCGCCCACAAGACCTATCCCAGCTGGCGTCCCGCCCATGCCTTTGACCACATCCTCGTCACGCCCGGTCTGGGCGTGGAGCAGGTGCACGTCTACAATGTGAATTACTCAGATCATCTGCCGGTGGGTGTGGAGATCGTGGTGCCTGAAGGCATCACCCTGCCTCACTGGACTGATCACTGACCCATTCACGAGCACAGACCGCAGGGACGTCACTAGGTGTCCGAAGACGAGCAGAGGAAGCTGAAGTACCTGGACGTGATCCGCGAGCTGGAGCGTGAGCTGGACCAGCGGCGGGAGGCCGAGTCCGCCCTGCGCAAGCTCGCCGAGCGACTGGGTCGCTGCGCTCAGGGCCAGTCCCCGGTCCTGGACCAGGCCCTCGGCGAGATCATCTCATCCCTCGGCACCGAGCTGGAACCTGCCCGGGTCGAGGCGCTGGCCGCCCGTCTGCAGGCGGTGCTCAGGGATGTGGATCTTCCCGATACATCGTCTTCGTCATCCCGGGACGATGCCCCTGACCTCTCACCGGCCGCCACCGCGGCCCCGACGGCATTCCTCGAAGCCCTGCAGGATCGACTGCCGGCGGTACCCGGCCTGCGCGGCGAACTGGAGAACCTGATCGAACGCCTGGAGCGTGATCAGGCGCCGGCGGACTGGGGGTTGATGCTGACCGGCGTGGCCAATGTACTCAAGGAGCAGTGCCTGCGCGCCCAGCGGGAACGCCACGAGCTGGAGTCCTTCCTCAAGGAGATCACCGACCGTCTGGGCGAGTTCGACGCCTTCCTGACCGGGCAGAACAGCGACATGGACGCGGCGCGCCAGGAAGGCGTGTCACTGGAGACCCGCATCCAGGGCGAGGTGCGAGAGCTGCAGACGGGCATGGCCCAGGCAGGCAGCCTGGACGAACTGCGTGCCATGGTCTCCCTGCGCCTGGACGCCATCGGTGAACACGTGCGCAGTTTCCGGGAGGCCGATGAGCGTCGCGCCGAAGACTACCGTACGCGGGCCGAGCGCATGCGCGCACGCATCGTGCAGCTGGAGCACGAGGCCCAGGGCCTGCGCCGCACCATGGAAGACGAGCGCAAGCAGGCGCTCATCGATCAGCTCACCGGTGTGCCCAACCGCCAGGCCTTCGACGAGCGTCTCGCCCAGGAATACAGTCGCTGGAAGCGTTTCAAAACGCCGCTGGCACTGATCATGTGGGACGTGGATCGCTTCAAGCGCATCAACGATTCCTACGGTCACAAGGCGGGCGACAAGGTGATCCGCGCCGTGGCACAGAAGCTCAAGGAACGCATCCGGGAGACCGACATGGTGGCCCGCTACGGTGGCGAGGAGTTCGTCATGCTGCTCACCGGGGCGAGCGGTCAGGATGCGCTGGCCATCGCGGAGAAGATGCGCACCGAGATCGCCGAACTCGGCTTTCACTTCCGCGGCGAGCGCGTCCCCATCACCATCTCCGCCGGCATCGCCCTGTTCGCCGAGGGCGACACCCCGGAGACCGCCTTCGACAATGCCGACCGCGCCTTGTACGAGGCGAAGAATTCCGGGCGTAATCGCTGTGTGTTGCATTGAAGGTTGTTATTGGTCAGTGGTCAGTTGTCCGTTGTTGAAAAACCCTTGACGCGACGTCCGTGTGATTCAGTCTTTTGACAACTGACAACTGACAACTGACAACTGACAACTGACAACTGACAACTGACAACTGACAACTGACAAACCCCCTTTGCCCTTGCCGCCCTACCCCCGTAAGCTGTTGGCATGACTGCCAAGCGCACGCCTCCGGGCCCCGTCGTGTTCGGCGAGGTCCTGTTCGATTGTTTCCCTGACCGTCGCGTCCTGGGCGGTGCCCCCTTCAATGTTGCCTGGAACCTGCAC
>NZ_KB898953.1 GCF_000377945.1 Thioalkalivibrio sulfidiphilus | reverse complement strand
CAGGATGCGAAAGTGTTCGGTACAAGGAAATGTCCTGACGCGGTGATCTCCGCCATAGCGTGTGACGATGCGGGCGAAAGTCGTCCAAGGCAGAAAGTCCATCAACTGCGCGAACAAGGTCTTTCCGGTGTACATAGGGGGTCCTCGATGGAATACCCCTTGTACGATCCCTTGAACACGACCTCGCGCTCAAGTCGACACCACCAATTTTCAGAAAAATATGACTAAAAGTCATATTGTTATGCGAATATGCATCAGAGTTAACCGGACACTAGTGTTCATGGCGCATCAAAAACCGGGATCTGCTAGACGAGATGTCCTGATTGCGTTGTTGGTTTGGTAGCCTTAGGTCGCTAATCGGTTCAGCGGGGCTTTAGTTTTCTGGTACAAGGTCTTTACACGTTCTGCATTTGTTGGTGCTGAGTATCTTCTCTTTACACGCTCAAATCCATTTGACTGTATTTTCTGTTTGAGGGAGCTGTCTTTCAATAGGCTAAGAACAGCTTCTGCATAGGCATCCGCCGTATGATCCGCGTTCAGCAGGCCTCCATGCTCTTCCGCCAGTGCCTCGGCGAGTCCACCGATGTCGTGAGCGACGACAGGTGTTCGCAGTGTCATGGCCTCGAGCAGGGTCATGGGCAGGCCTTCGTGGTCAGAGCATATAACCAATACGTCGAGTTTATCTATACACGCGGCAATGTCATTTCGATGACCGTGGAAGCGGACTGAGTCGGCAATACCGAGGTGTGTCGAGAGATTTTCCAGCTCGCTGCGCAGGCTGCCGTCGCCAAAAACGTGGAAGGAGAGGGGCCAGGGAAGATCCTGTTCCAGCAGGTGCTCAGCTATGTGCAGGAAGATGTCGATTCTTTTAACACTTTCCAGCCGTCCGACGATGCCTATGTGTTTGTGTGATGGCTGATCCTGGCGGAAATCCGGCGTCTCCTGCGCCAGGTCGAGGACTGTGTCGATGTCCACGCCGTTTTCAATCACGGCAATCTTGCTGGTCGGGTAGCTTGCTTCGAGTTGTCTCCCAAGGTCCTGGGATACGGCGATGACTCGGTCCTGCAGATAGCGTCCGCAGGCCCAGTCCAGCCAGGCGATCAGGCGTTTGTGGGGTTTGCTCCAGGGGTGGTTGAATTCAGGTGCGCCGTGTGTGGTGCGGACGGACGGTCTGCGCAGCGTGGTGGTGTTTGCAATGCTGCCGAGGATATTCTCCTTCTGGCGATGGGTATGGATGATGTCCGGCTGATGCTGGCGCATTAAGTTGCGCAGGCCCATCAGGATCTGGAAGGCGTTCAGTTGAGTTTCGTCCAGGACATCCACGGGGATTCCGGCTTCGCGCAATCGATCGGCCGTTTCGCCCTCGTTCATGAGTACTGCCCGCGCCCGGACATCGTCGCGCTTGTTGAGGTGGCGCAGCAGGGTCCAGAGTTGTACCTCGGCGCCGGCCCAGCGATCGCCGGAGGCGATGTGCATGACCTGGATGGGTTTGGGCGGGTGCGACAATGGGGGCATGGGGGGGTAGAATGGGTGGTCAGTGGTCAGTGGTCAGTGGTCAGTGGTCAGTGGTCAGTAGTCAGTAGTCAGTAGCTAGTTGGGATTGAGGCTACCCTCAGCTGTGGGGCGAGGGGATTGATTAAGTCTCCGTAATGGAGCCCATTTTGTCAGGAATTCGTGCCGAGGCACAGGAAGTCTATGTCTAATGGATTGGGGCAAGTCCTTTTCTGGTCACTGCTGTTGCTGGCCACCTACAGCTATTTCTTCTATCCCCTGATACTGAGAATCCTTCTCGCTGCAAAGCCCCAGGGAACTGTCCAGACCGCTGCCCTGGATGATGACCGCCTGCCCATGGTGAGCCTGATCGTGACCGCCTATAACGAGGCGGGGCGCATTCGGGACAAGCTGGAAAACACCCTGGAGATTGATTACCCGGCTGACCGCATCGAGCTGATTGTCGCTTCCGACTGCTCCGCGGATGAAACTGATGAAATCGTCCGGGGGTATTCGGATCGCGGCGTCCGGCTGGTGCGGGCGGGGGAGCGTCTGGGCAAGGAGCATGCACAGCAGTGCGCCATCGCCGAGGCGCGGGGGGGGATCCTGGTCTTTTCCGATGTGGCCACTCGGAAACCGGCGGACGCCATCCGGAAGCTGGTGGCCTATTTTGCGGATCCTGCCGTGGGTGCGGTTTCCAGTGAGGACCGGTTCATCAGTCAGGATGGCGGACTGGTGGGGGAGGGCGCCTACGTGCGCTACGAGATGTGGCTGCGGCGGATGGAGTCCCGCCTGGCCGGCCTCGTGGGTTTGTCCGGCTCCTTCTTCGCGGCCCGGCGGGAAGTCTGCGAGCATTGGGATATCCACTCCCCGAGTGACTTCAATACCGCCCTGAACAGCGTTCGCCTGGGCCTGAAGGCCGTCACGGCGCCGGATGTGCTGGGCTATTACCGGGATCTGAAGGATCCTGGGCGGGAGTACCAGCGCAAACTGCGCACCGTGCTCAGGGGGGTGACCGGCCTGGCAAGACACCTGGAAGTGCTCAACCCGGTGCGCTTCGGCCTGTTTGCCTTCCAGGTCTGGAGCCACAAGCTGATGCGTTGGCTGGTCCCCTGGTTCCTGCTGGGGCTGTTGATCGTCACCCTGCTCATTCAGGGCATCCACTGGTTCTATGGTTTGGCCCTGTGGGGACAGCTGCTGTTCTACGGACTTGCTCTGGCAGGTCACCTCAACCCGAAGCTCCGCGCCGTCTCGGCAGTGCGCATCATCTATTTCTTCGTTCAGGTCAATGTGGCCATCGCCCAGGCCACCCTCCAGTACCTGGGCGGGCGGCGTATGACCACCTGGCAGCCTTCGGCCCGATGAGGCTCCGGGTACTGCCCCCGGTCGGGGAGCCGATCTCACTGGGACCAAGGGCCGAGCCGCCCACATTTCCCGGCTTTCATCCCGTCTGGACCCAGAGCGGCACTGCGGCCCTGGCCCTGGGCATTCAGTTGGCCATGGACCGCCGGCCGGATATCAGGTATCCCGAGGTGCTGCTCCCGGCCTATGGTTGCCCGGACCTGGTGGCGGCAGCCGTCTATGCCGGGGCGCGGCCTGTGCTGGTGGATATAGGGGTGGAAGATCCCGGGTACGACCTTGAATGCCTTGAACAGGCGCTGTCTGGGAACGTGGTCGCCGTGGTGGCAGTGAATTTCCTCGGCATTCGGGAGCGAATCGAGGCATTGGCAGAACTCGCACACCACCATGATGCCTGGCTCATCGAGGACAGTGCCCAGTGGTATCCGGAGCTGGCGCCGGGGGAGAAGAATAGCCTCTCGCCCGCCGATGCGATGGTGCTGAGTTTCGGGCGGGGAAAGCCGGTCAGTCTATTGGGGGGCGGAGCGCTCCTTCTCAAGGACTCTGCCATGGCGGGGGAAACTGAAAGCCGATTACGGCCTCCTACCTCCAAGCCAGGCATGCTGTTTTCAAAGATGATGGTTTACAACCTGCTGATAAAGCCCATCTTTTACGCCTGGCTGACCAGAATCCCGGGGCTTGGACTGGGAGAGACGCGTTACAAGCCGGTGGCTGGTATTCATCGCATGGATGCGTCGCGGCTAGTGCTTTTGAAGGCCAATGCAGAGCGATATTTTCGCAAGAATAGATTGCAGGAGACGGCACTAGCGAAGGCGTTTACCGAATCTTCGGTAGACTCCGTTGATTTGCCCTGCGTCCTGCCGGCAAGGTCAGGTAGATTGTTACGCTATCCAGTGTTATGCCGCGACCAGAGCGAAAGGAACCGGATATTGAAGGAGGCTACTGAGCAGGGGCTGGGCGCCACGGCGATGTACGTCAATGCATTGCCAGATGTCACGGGCGTGAAACCACACCTGTATAAATATGATGCGGTTCCAAACGCCAGGTCCTTTGCCGCCCGCTTGATAACGATGCCGGTCCATTGCCAGGTGACAGAGGCAGATACAAGAATGCTTGCATGTCTACTCCCTCTCCCACTGGGACAAAACCGCCGGGAGCGGATATGAACAGTCGGCAGGCTGGCCCGAAGGGTGGAGGGCAGGATGTCCGATATAGGGACTGCGGTGAGGAAATGAGCGTAACTGAGGAAGTCAGTATGCGTAGGAGCCCGGACCTCCGGGCGAAGCTTTAGGAATATCTCGGGCAGGTCCAGGCTCCTACGGGAGTAGGTGGATACGCCAACATGATGCAATGCGCCAAAAAGCACCTTTGACCCCCTCGCCTTTGAGGGAGAGGGTCGGGGTGAGGGAGATTGGTTTTAGATTATGAAAGTACTCTGGATTTCTCACTTCCTGCCCTATCCACCCAAAGGTGGCGTATTGCAACGCGGGTACTATCTGATCAAGGAACTCAGCAAATATGCTGAGGTCGACCTGTTGGCTTTCAATCAACCCAGGTTGCTCGATCCACTACTCCCCCATGAGCCAAACCCTAAGGCTGTTGCCATCGATGCCCTGAATGAATTTGTGTGCGTTCGAGGGGTTGTGGACGTGCCTTTGTCCGAGGTGTCACATGGAAACATGCTGATTGCGCTCAAAAGCCTTGTCAGCCGCTACCCATACAACATCAACTGGCTCATCAGTCCGGAGTTTAAGGCCAGTCTGATCAGCTTGCTTGAGCAGGAGCATTACGATGTCGTGCATTTCGACACGATCGGCCTGGCCTACTACCTGCCAGAGGTCAAAAGATTGTGCCCCGATGCGCGCATCAGTCTTGGCCATCACAACGTCGAGTCCCATATGCTGCTCCGCAGAGCGAAGCTCCAGAGCAACATTCTCAAAAAATTCTACTTCCTTCAGGAAGGTATCAGGCTGGGCAGATATGAAAGAGCGATTTGTCCAAAGTTTGATTTGAACATCACCTGCTCAGATCTTGATTCAGATCGGCTCAGGGAACTCGGAGATGTCGGGCGTGTGGAGACCATCGAGAATGGAGTCGATATCGACTACTTCGTACCCAGTGAGTCAACGCGTGACCCGAAAAAATTGATTTTTATCGGTACCATGAACTGGTACCCCAATGTTGATGCCATGCGCTTCTTTGTGTCCGATGTCTGGCCGCTGCTGACACGGGAGTTGCCGGATCTCACCCTCGATATCATCGGCGCTGCGCCACCAGAGGAGATTCGCAACTACGCCCGGGAGGACAGCCGGATAAGGGTGCTTGGATTCGTCGACGACATCAGGCCTTACATGTCCCAGGCGGGTATCTACGTGTGTCCGATCCGAGATGGTGGAGGGACCAAGCTCAAGGTTCTGGACGCGTTCTCATCGGGTATCCCCATGGTTGCGCATCCTATTGCATGTGAAGGTATTGCGGTGGAGGACGGGAGAGATGTAGTGCTGGCCTCAACACCCGATGAATTTATGAATGGCATAAAGCTGCTCGTTGATGGTGCAGATATGCGGCACAGTATTTCCGCAGCAGCCAGGCGGTTGGTGGAGACCAGGTACAGCTTCGCATCAATCGGAAAAAGACTTTATATGGAATTTGATGCCTTGATGCCAGAAGCCCAGAGTGGGGATCAGCAATGTGTGGGATAGCCGGATACTACTGCCCACAGGGGAGGGCTGGTCGATCTCCCGAAAGCATTCGCACGGAATCCTTGCCCCAGGTCTTGAAGCACAGAGGTCCGGACTCAAGCGGAACCTGGGTGTCTGAAAACCGGGAAGTCTTCCTATTTCATGCCAGGCTCGCGATCCAGGATCTGTCGCCACTGGGTCATCAGCCCATGGAGTCCAGATCAGGACGTTTCGTCATCACATTTAATGGCGAGATATACAACTTCAAGGAGTTGGCCAGGGAACTAGAGTCTGCGGGTATCGCCTTGAGAGGGCATTCTGATACGGAAGTTCTCCTCGAATACATCGATCGATTCGGACTGAGTTGTGCCTTGGATCGGATTACAGGGATGTTTGCTTTTGCGTTGGTGGATCGTGCGGAAGAGAAACTTTTCCTGGTCCGTGACAGGGTTGGTGAAAAACCGCTCTACGTCTATCTCGACCAAGGTGTTCTGGCATTCGCTTCTGAGCTCAAGGCGCTAAAGTCGATGTTTGGTGGGCTTGGCGAGATTGATCAAATCGCCCTGGCACAATATTTCAGATATGGCTATGTGCCAGACCCGAGATCAATCTACGCCAAGGCGAGAAAACTCGCTCCGGGGTCGGTACTTACCATTTCGCTCAAACGCCATTCAGGAGGGACAAGCCAATCGCTGGCTGATCTGATTTCCAGTGGAACAACAAGGTACTGGGATCTCTTTGAGGTCAGAAGAAAAGCCATTGCTGATCCTTATACCAGCAGAGCCGAAGCGCTAGCCGATGTGCACCATACCTTAAGGAAGAAGATTTCAGATCAATCTATCGCAGATGTCGATGTCGGTGTCTTCCTGTCGGGGGGCATCGATTCAAGCTTGGTGGCTGCCATACTGAGAGATGTTAAGGAAGGTCCGGTAAAGAGCTTTACGATTGGTTTTGATGATCCCTCATACAATGAAGCCAGATTCGCGGCGGAAATCGCCAAGCACCTGGGTACAGAACATCACGAGCTGACCCTGACAGACCAGGACCTTCTAGGTCAGGTTGAAACATTGCCGTCAATCTATGATGAGCCATTCGCGAATCCATCCCAGATACCGATGCTGCTTTTGTCCAAGCATGCAAGAAGAGAGGTGAAAGTCTGTTTGTCCGGAGATGGTGGTGATGAGTTCTTTGGGGGGTACAACCGTTACCTATGGGGCGCAAAGGTTGAAAAATATAACAAGATTAATCCCAGATTTATAAGAAACTTGGGGGTCAAACTTTGCAATATTCTGGAGAACCGGTCGACAGAGTTTGAAAAACTGCTTTATAAGTTTGGGCGAAAACCGATCCAGGATGTTGAAGGAAAGATAAGAAAATTTAGCCGTGCACTAAGAATGAATAACGGATCTGAGTTGTATGACTTTCTGTTGTCGACATGGTTCGATGAAGTGCCATTGAAAAGCTTTCCACTGAACTACAAACTAGAGATGGCATGCTATGTTGAGGGCGATTTCGAAAAAACCGCAATGTTATTGGATCAGTCTCACTATCTACCTGGAGATAACCTTGTAAAGGTTGATAGGGCCTCCATGCGGTATTCTTTGGAAACACGGCTACCTTTGGTCGAGAGAGAGCTCATTGAAAAGTCACATAGAATTTCTGTTTCGATGATGTGGGCTGGTGGAAAATCTAAGTCTATCCTAAGAGATATTCTATCTGAGTATGTACCAGCGTCATTGTTTGAACGCCCAAAGATGGGCTTCACGGTCCCGGTGGATAAGTGGCTGAAGACCAGTTTATATGAGTGGTCTTCCGACATGATCAATACACGTGTTGAAAAAGATGATGAGTTATTGGACTATGAGTTGATCCGCAAAGAACATGATAATTTTAAAAAAGGCATGCCTGGTAGTGGCCTCAAAATATGGTCTGTCTTGGCATTCTTACAGTGGCGCTTGCAATGGTCTTAGTTCGACAATGAGTGCTTGGCTATACGTCCGGCTGTAGCTAGAGCCTATTTCGTAATATATGCATTTGGTAATAAGTAATTGTAAATATTGCGACGAATTCGGAGATGGTAATGAGTGGGAGTGAGGGGGGGTATTCAGTTGTTACAGTATTACGGTTTACTGCTAAGCAAATGTTTGTCAGCTTATTGCATACAAAATTTAAGTCTCCGCTATCCAGGATGGTTCTCCTGATTTCATCCATATTATGGGCCTTGGGTCGAAAAACAAAGTCAGTTGAATTGTTATTGAAATCGAGGCGCATCTCGAAAACAAAAAAAGCCGATTATAGGATACGTAATTACTTAGAAGCGTATCTAAAAGGAAGAGGTAGCGTTCAACTTGAAAGTCTTCTAATCCCAACAAATGGGCGAGGAGCTCAGGATTATGAGGGTCGTACGCTAATCCTCAGGTTGCCCCTGTTTGAGGGAAATGAGCTCGTCGAAAAAGGCGTGATTATAATCAAGTTCTCCGAGACCTGTGGGGCACTTTATCAGCTTTTAGATGTTCACCTCTTGGCAAAATATTTTCGGATTGTCCTGGAGCCAAGCTGGGTTGGGTACAGTCTTCCAGAGATACTTGTATGGTCCAGGCTTGGTGATGAGAAGGTAATCCTATTGACGCCATATCAGGACGACTTCGACTTCATATCAGGGCTGGAGAGCAATCTCGTGCCAATTACGCTTGGGCCAGCCGACTGGGTTGATCCTAATACCTTTAAGCGTATCGAAATGTCTGAAAAAAAATATGATTGCATTTATGTTGCGAATTTTGACCCGATGAAAAGGGTTGATCGGTATCTGCGCGCTGTAGTGAGGGCGTCTAAAAAGAACAAACACTTCCGTGCATGCCTTGTCTGTGCTGGACATGGGACAGCTCGTTCGGAAATCCTAGAAGTCGTGAAATGGGCGAAAAGTAAAGCCAACGTTGACTTCTTCGAAGGGATGCAACAGTCTGAGCTTAACAAGCTAGTCAATCAGTCCAAAGTGAATGTCCTTGTTTCTCTCAGAGAGGGTGCGAACAAAGGGCTGGCAGAGGGCTTATGGGCCGATGTCCCAGCATTGCTGATTAAGGAATGCGCATGTGGGAATCAAAGACATATAAATGATGCTACAGGTAAACTTGTGGCAGACAATGAGTTGGAGCGAGAACTCTTGTGGTTCTCAGATCATTACGGCTCCTTTAAACCACGGTCTTGGGTCGATGAGAATATCGATCCCAGGATTAGTGCGGCTACGCTTAATGCGCACGTGCAGCGATTTGACAAAGCAGAAAGTATTGTTAATAAGCGCAACATTGTTCCCAAAGTGAATAAGCCGGAGTTGGCTTATCTAGATGAAAAGTACAGTTATTTATTGGATTTGCGCGCGCCTGTTCTCAAGGCGTTCTCAAGGCAAGGGTCGGGTGACATAGAAAATCTTCTGATGCGCTTGCGAGAGTCATCTCCCTATTAATGAGTGAGAGATATGCTTATATTTACTGCGGATATAAACTAGGCCCGCACTTACAAGTGCGGGCCTATTCTATTCTACGGAGATTATCCGACTGCTATTGTGTTAGTCGAAGCTGTTTAGGGGGGGCAATAGTGGACCCAATTTGGTGACCATGCGAGCCAATGTATTGGCTGTATGTCGCAGTGAGGTTGCCGTCGTTATCAACGATATTTTGCTGAGATGATCCCGTTAGGTTGTCGCTCACAATCAGACGAGACTCAACTACCGTCCGCGTGCGAGATATCTTGTCCGGATTTGAGGAGTTATTAATAATAACATTATTATTAAATCTAAACGGACCTTTAGTGCTTGTCAAATTGTCGACAGTTACGTGGCCGATAAAAGTATTCCTGTAAACATTTATTGGCCCGCTGGGATCTGATGATAGCAATTTGATTGCAACGCCATCTGGATTGCGCATCTGGATCAGATTGAAGTTTATCTCGATATCTCCCGAGGTACTGAAATCTTGTATCCATATTGCCCCTCTTGTTGTTTGGCCATCGATGCGGTTCCCTCTTATGGTCCAATTTTGTATGCCATGCTTTGGGCCAATGGGCAGCGGTATGTCCGACAATATTGTATTGTTTTCAACGAGGGTTTTTGGGGAGACGTAACCTAATAACCAATAGCCACAGGATTCGTATGCATAGTTGTCTTGAATTGAAGTATATTGGCCGCTGCCGCCAGTAAGAAATAGCTGGGATGGGTTCGTGCCCGGATGTGTGCAGTTAGTTAATCCTCTGAATGTGCTATTTCTAACTGTGACATTGCCATTGTTAGATATATTGATACCTTGGCCGCGATTATTGCTGTTGAGGTTAAAATCAAATCCATCTAAGTATAAGTTTCTGACGTTGTCGTAGAAACTTATATGGCCGCTGCGGCCGTTCATATTGAAATTTATCTCAGGCTTTTCACCCGGATAGGCAAGCCATACGAGAGGCTTTCTGCCCGACCAAGGCACTCTGCAATTATCGACATGGCAGTCTTCAAGGTAGGCATCAAGGTGATATTTTCCTTCGCGCCAGTAAACAAACGCACCTGGATTAAAATTCGCCCACTTTGAATTGTAATCATCTCCGCCATATACATCACGCATCGTCTTCCATGGGTTGTCTATGGTTCCCGTTCCGCCTTGCTCTCTTGATCGGCCATTCACTGCATCAACAAACAAAAAGCCGTTTGTCGTTACAGTAATACTCCATGACACAGTCTGAATAGAACCATCCACGTCGGTGACTTGTGCGGTAACGGCATACGGAGTGCCAGAGGTGCTTGGGTTCTCCCATCTAATCACACCTCGATTATTAATTGTCATTCCTTGTGGCGCGGTAATCAACTCAAAACGGTAAGGATAATTCCCCCCGGTGACAGCCATTCGCACGTTGTATTCAAGGCCGGGATATGCTTTATAGAAGCGGTTGAGAGTATTGAGATTGGGTTGGGGTTGAATGATCTCGAGCGGGTAGTTAGCCGCTTTTGCGTCAACGCTTGATATAAGTAAAATTAAAAACGGTACCAGCAATGCAGCATACTGGATCCGTTTAATTAGGCTAATGCTTTTCATGGATGTATACCTCAATCACGTATTCGTCGGTACGATCAATGTTCAAGTGGCAATATCAATACTGGCGTGCCTGATCTGCATGAATACCCATTTAGATCCCACGACTTCAATCAAGTAGGCACATGGGTGGTGATGTCCTGGGAACGCCAAGGCCAATGAATCATCTTGTTTGCGTATGGTAATTCTGGCTGAAGTATCGCCCATTCATTCAGGGCCATAGTGTGAAGAGCCTCACGGGCTTTGCTGTCGTTCATAGCCAGCCAGACAGGCGCGCAAAAAGGTCAGACCGACGGCCGGATATGTCATCGTGAACGGCCATTCGTTTGATCGCATAGACGTCAGCATCGCTCCGATTGATACCAATCTGGGTCGTCACTGCGCCCTCGTAGTGTGCTTCAACCTGCCGTTTTGCGAAGTCCGTCACATCGCCGTTGGGGTAGCAAAACAGCCGGATGGGTCGGTTGAGTTGTTCCTGTAAGAGGTGCTTGCTCCCGAGGATTTCGGCGCTCACCGCTTCTTCTGAGAGACTTGGCAGAATGCGTGTGTGGTAGCGCGTGTGGCTTCCTACTTCGACCAGCCCGCTATTGGACATCTCTCGAAGCTGACCCCAGTCAGCCAGGGCTTGATTCCCTGCGTGGGAGATATTGAGGGTATCTTCGATGGAGTTCAGGTGATCCTGTATGCGGTTATCGTCATATTCCTTGGCGTTGGCTATGGTCCCGGAAACTTGGTCGAGAGTGGGGCGCACCCCAAGTTGAAATGTGATGATACCCATTAACCAGGATCGATCATCGTTGCGCAGATTCTTCAACTCTTCATGAACAAGAATCCGCGCCAATCTGTTGGGCCAGAACAGTTCTTGGGTGCCAATCATGTGGGAGACAGCAAAGATCGTGGCCGGTGTTTCGGTTTCCTTAAGTATCGGGAAGGCAAATTCATAATTGTCCTGCCACCCATCATCAAAGGTGATGCAACATGCCTTGTCCGGTAGTGTCTGTTTGTTTATTGCGCGCTCGATCCATTCACCCAGACCCATCAACTCGTATTCGGATCCTATCCATTGAATATGCTTCCGGAAGGTTTCCGGGGAGACCACCATGCCGGGTTCTTCAGACGAACGGCGTGGGTCTCCGATTGGAAGCACTCTGTGATACATGAGTACCCATAGACGGGGCTTCCGAGAGGGCCAGGCTTGTGGGCCGAGTCGCGATACGGATTCAATGGCGATCTTCTTGAGGGCCTTCCTAAGCATGGATGCGTCGTCACTCTTGGATGGTCTATTGCTCTCGTTTTAAGCCTGAGTTTCAGGTAGTACTTCTATTGCGCGTAATCTGCCATGAGTATAGCCATATCAATCGCCAATGTTTGTTCCGCAGGTGCGCGGTTCAGTCATTAGCATGGTCGGCTCAGAATTGGAAATAGATGAACTCTTGGGTCGCGGGCGGAGGGAAAATGATAAGCGTCAGCATCATGTAAGCGAACATGCCAATCTGTGTGGTGCCCGAGGTGCGAATTGGGTAATAGAGATCGTTCTTGCGCTCTGTCACATAGTCCAATACCAGTAGTGGGCCCGCGAACAACAGCAGCATGGTGGCGGAATAGGTCACGAAAGGCGTCCAGCCAAGTCCGCCTCCCGCCGTGGCAAGCATGCCTGTGATCTGTTCCATTGAGTCCGCCCGGAAGAGTAACCAGCTGAAGCAGATTAGGTGGAACATGAGTACGATCAAGAGCACGCGCTTGAACTGGCTCATCTTGTTTGTTGAGGTTGAATCACCTCCGTCGAGCCCTGCAATGCGATAGCCGATCAGAAGGAGCCCGTGATAAACGCCCCAAACGACAAAATTCCATGCCGCGCCATGCCAGAGACCTCCAAGTGTCATTGTCAGCATCAGGTTTCGGAACGTCATCAGCCGTCCGCCGCGGTTACCGCCGAGCGCAATGTACAGATAGTCTCTTAGCCAGGTCGAGAGACTGATGTGCCATCTGCGCCAGAAATCCGAGGGGGAAATGGCGAAGTATGGATTTCGGAAATTCCACATCAAATCAAAGCCAAGCCACCTCGCGATCCCTTTGGCAATATTCGAATACCCCGAGAAGTCTCCGTATATTTGGAATGCAAACGCGTAGACACCGATCATGACCTCTGCGGCGGTTAGCTCGGAGGTAGGTCTGGAAAAGATGCTGTTCACGATCGGTGCCATGTTGTCGGCAACGACAACTTTCCGGAAGAGTCCGGAAATGATGAGGTAGAGACCTTCGTGAAAAGCCTGTCGATCGACCGTGCGCGGCTGGAGGATCTGCGGGAGCAATCGAGAGGAACGTTCGATGGGGCCCGCGACCAGCTGGGGAAAGAACGAGACGTAAAGTGCGAAATCCAGGAATCTGCCCGCAGGTTTGGTTTGTCCACGGTACACATCGATGGTGTAGCTCATGGACTGGAACGTGTAGAACGAAATGCCGATCGGCAGGATGATATTCAGGACCGGTAGAGCGGAGTTAAAACCCATGGCTTGCAGAAGCGCATCGGCCTCGGCTGTGAAGAACCCCCAGTACTTGAAGAAACCGAGAATGCCGAGATTTGTCGCTATCGATACAACGAGCCAGGTCCGTCGCTCTCCTTGGTGTTGTGATGATGCGACTGCCTTGGCAGCAACGTAGTCAACGGCGGTGGATAGCAGAATGAGCGATAGGAACCGGTAGTCCCAGTAGCCATAGAAGATGTAGCTGGCGACCAGCAGCATGTGGTTCTGGGAGCGGTGCGGCAGCCATCTGTACAAGAGCAGGACGGCGGCAAAGAAACCCCAAAAAACAAAGCTGTTGAAAAGCATCTAGGTTCGTCTACGGTTTTGGGGCTGTCTTAATGAAGCGCTTCGGCAAGATATTTCGTAAAGATCTCAGCGCCTTGGTCATTGAGGTGGATCGGGTCGAGGTAGTGATCTGCCTCGTTCACGGGCAGGCGTCTGAGGTCAATGAATTGTGCACCGTTATCTATTATCGTTTTGATGAGATTGGCATCCACCTCATAGGGTGTGACGGTGGGCATGGCAATGATCGTGACATTGATCTGGGAGGCGGCCAGGAGGCTCAGCTTAGAACTGAGAAGATTGTATGTGTAGTCGGGGTGGTGACGTTGCGGGGTGGTTTCCTGGCCGGCCGCGTTAAGGGCGCGTGTGTACTCGCGATATTCTGGGACGAACGCGTCAAGAAGGCGACTGCGGATCGTTTCTCTATGGGCGTAGAGTCGGGAGAAGCGGCCCACCCAGAACTCAGCGAGCTTGGAATGGTCCGTCATGCCCAATTGGATCAACGGGGCGAAATCTGCCGGCTCGCAGAAGAAGGCACCCATCCGGGAGGCGTTAGGCGGTCGCTGGTCTGTCAGGTGATCCCAGGCGAACCCCAGAAGGAGATGTTCACCCACATGTTTATGATGATTGGTGATTTGATTTCTTATCAAACACCACCAGTCCCATCCAAAAGTGGCATCGGGCGTCGCTTTGATCACCTGAACGTCTGCGGGCACGTGTGCCCGGGTGAGCTCCGCAAGCATGGGCGCGTTCAGGGCATTGTTGACTAGTGAGTTCCCGACGGCGACGAGGGTTTTCGTTTCGGGTTCAGGTGTGGTGGACCGGAGGTCTGCGAATTGAGTCTTGAACTCAGTAATGTGACGGACGTTTCCGGACAGGCTGCTTTCGATGGTCCGCAGCCCCAATTCGGCGGTGAGCAGGATAAGAAGTACGGCAGCGAGGATGTATCCGGGGTTTTGTGTTCTGAGAAAACGAGCCAGAGCGGTCGTTGCAGATATGACTGCCGCGTAGGTTGTGTTGATTGTTGCCTTTAGCGTTTCCATGGCGAAGTCATGATCTTGTTGCGTACTCGTTTGCCGAGTGTTGTTGGGGGCTTTCTCAGTTCTTCTCGGCAGGAGGAAGTGAGCTCCCCCCCCCCAGTTACGCAAGTTTCAACGGCTGTGCAATCTCGGTTGAGGTGACACCACACTCATCCCTCGGGAGTGCCTGTGTGCCCAGGATGCGAATGACCGGGTCCGGTGGTTACTAATTGCTACGGGGCGCAGTGCTCCTGGTACATGTGGTGCTCGGGCCTCCGATCGCGGGGGCGATCTGGGGAAATTTTATAATAAAAACAGTTCCTTAAGGTTATTTTCCCTCGCCGGATGACTGTCGTAGACCCGGCGATTTTTTGTAGGATTCTGCGCTGTTGGTAGGGTGAATACAAGCGCTCGCCCGGAGGGGGTGAGTGGGCCAGGCAACGAGTTCTGGATTGTTCTGGAGGCTCTGTTTGCCAGCCTGATTGGCTGGCCCCATCGCTCGGGATTGGTTTCAGTTCTCCTTAGTCCTGGCTGCGGCCTCTTGCGAGACGTATATCGGTCGTCGCGCAACTCTCAGAAACTAAATGAAAAATTATCTTCAGTGGGCGCAATGCGCAGCCTGGCAGATTGTTCCAGCGGGTGTCACCCCGGCGAGATATGCAGGCTAGCAAAGGTCATACGCTAGCCGTACCATCGATGCATGCGTGTCCTTCTTGTTTCCGAAACGTCCGGCCCTGGTGGGGCCGAAACTGCGATGCTCAATCTGGGGCGGGCGATGCGCCTGCGCGGACATGAGTGCCTGGTGGCCGTTCCTGCAGACGGTTGGGTGTCTAAGGCCGCGGAACAGCGGGGCTTGCCATGGTTGCTTTATACAGGCGGACGGAATGGGACCCGGACGGAGACGGTTCGGCGGCTCCGTCGTATTGTCATTGATAAGGGAATCGACGTTATCCATGCTCACATGTTCGACGCGTCGGTTTATTCGGCGGCGGTGTCCGCCCTGACGCGTGTACCGCTGGTATCCACAATCCATGGACATGCGGACCTGAAAGGGAGCAAGCGGACGCAATTAGCCAAGTGCCTGATATTGAGAGCGTTTGCCTCCGATGTGGTTTTTGTTTCCGAGGCGCTGGAGAGGCAGGTGCTGCATGATTTTCCTGTCATTCGGGCCAAGGCGAGGATGATACCGAATGGCATCCCTATTTCTGCGGAATCTGCGCTGAAGGAGAGAAATACATTCCGATCTGAGCAGCCATTTACGTTCGGCGCTCTCGGCAACATCAGAGAGCCCAAGGGGTATTCGGTCCTCCTGGATGCTGCCGCACAGATTTGTGCTGGTGAACAGTCGATCAGGATTCGGATAGCTGGCGAACCGGACAAGGCGGGGCTCTATGAGCGGTTGCTGAAGCAGCGTGAGGAACTGGGATTGCAGGGATGTGTCGAGTTTCTGGGGCATGTAGCCGATATCCAGGGTTTCTTCGAGAGCGTTGACTGTGTCGTTTCCAGCTCGCTCACCGAGGGAATGCCCCTGTCGTTAATTGAGGCGATGGCTCACGCGTTACCTATTGTCGCCACGCGCTGCGGGGGGGTGCCGGAACTGATCGAGCACGAAAAGCATGGTCTGTTGTGCGAGCCTGGCAACGCAGATGAGTTAGCCGCAGCGATGTTGCGCATGATGGGTAATCCTGCCTTGCGCGAAGATGTTGCCAAGGCTGCCTCCGAGCGTGCGATCAGTGGTTTCTCTCTGGATGTTATGGCGGATCGCTATGAGCGGCTTTATCTCAAGGCGGTGGGGAAATCGACTGCTTCTCGATAGAAACGATTTTGCCGGGTGTGTTTTGGTGCGTTCTCCTGGTGGCGATGCCAAGAGTACTTGTGAAAAAGGGATGGGTTAATGGGATTGCGTTCAAACGCCAATACGGCAGTGGAGTGGTTCGTCAATCGTGCTGGGATCAATGCATTCGGTGGGCGGGCGCCTGAGGTCAGGCCAGAGAGGCTGGTCTTCGTGTGCACTGGAAACATTTGCCGAAGTGCCTATGCTGAAGCGGTGGCTCGGTCCCTTGGCTTCGAGGCGGTTTCCGCTGGTGTGGATACAACGCCGGGCCTACCCGCGTACCCACAAACCATTGTTGAGGCTCAGGCCAGAGGCTTGGATCTGACTTCCCATCGAACCACGGCGTGGTCTGACCTGGAGCTGCGCCCAGGGGATCTCGTCCTGCCCGCCCAGTTGCACCATTTTCTAGCGGTGCGTCCTCGTGTTCGAGACGAGGGTTGTCAAGCTGTCCTTATGAGCCATTTCTGCGGAAACCCTTTTTCTGTGGTCAGAGATCCTTACGGGCGTGATGAGGCCGTATTCCGCGAGGTATTCGATCTGATTGATCGGGTGGTTCATGGTTTACACCAGAAATGGGGGGTGGGGTGATGCCAAGTGGTTCATCGCAATGGCTTCGTCGCGGGCGCGCTTTTGCAGCCAAATCCGTCAAGGATCTGCTGGGCCGGGTGCTCGTTCTGAGCGGGATGCATCATCGCCGCTTCCGGGGGCGGGGCATCATTGTCGCATTTCACTCCATCACCCAGGCGCCGAGCACCGGCGCACTTCGTTGTGGTGTTGACGATTTTGAGATTTATTGTCGTTTCTTCGCCCAGCATATGCGGGTCTGCACATTGACAGAGCTGGCTGAGCGGGTACGCGAAGGTCGCGAGTTGGATGGAAGCGTCGCCATTACATTTGATGACGGCTACGCGGACAACGCGGAGTTAGCGGCACCCGTGCTGAATCGGAATGCTCTCCCTGCCACATTTTTTGTCACCACGCATTTCATCGACTCAGACAGACAGGCCCCTTGGGACGTGTCGGCAGGCATCAAGAGCCGCTGGATGACTCGGCAGCAGGTAAAGGCGCTGCACGAAGAGGGTCATGAGATTGGTGCCCACACCAGGAATCACTGTGACCTTGGGGCAGTGCCGGAGGAAGAAGGGATCGCAGAGATAGAGGGCTCCGCGCAGGATATCCGTGACTGGGTAGGTGCGCCACCCAAGCATTTCGCGATTCCCTATGGGCGGGCCTTCCCCTCTCTCCCCCGAATTTCCGCTATTGCCAAAGAGAAACTGGGCTTCGAGACGGTGACCTTGTGTCGTGGTGGGTTGCTGAACCCCGAAATCCAGGTGCATGCCTGGGAGCGCATTCCAGTCTCTCCTGTTGACTATCTGTCGCCTTATGGCTGGTTATTCGATGTGGCTCGGGATGTGAACTTGTCCCATTCCTGATGCCCGACACCTCATCTCGCCCGGTGTCACTGAGACTTGGGATTGGCTGATTGGGTGGGCCGTGCCCGCCGGAAAAGCGAAAATCCTGTTCTCTCGCAGAGGCGCGGGGGCGCGGAGAACATCAACCCCATTACTCTCGCAAAGACGCAAAGGAAATCCCAAGAATTCCAAAGCATTTCTTGGCGTCTTCGCGTCTTAGCGAGAGAATCGATTTTGATTTTGCCTTTCTCTGCGCCCCCGCGCCTCTGCGAGAGGATGGGGTTTTTTGTTTCAGCGTAGCCCGTAGGATGGGTGAAGCGCAGCGCACCCATCAGACCCTGCCGGTATGGGCACGCGTTGCTTTGCCCATCCTACGGAGCTTGGACGCCCAGGTGCTCGGCGGCGTAGCGGCGCATGGACTGGAAGTCCAGGTGCATCTGGTCGGTGAATTCACAGGCGCGCTGTAGGGCGGGGGCGAGTTCTGAGGGCTTTTCAAAGTACTCATGCACCAGGCGGTTGCGCAGTCGCCTGATCTGAAGCCAGGCATCGGCCGAGTCTATGAGTCTGAGGCGCTCCATCTTCTCCAGATTGTCGATGGCGGCCAGGATCGGTTCGCCGGCAGCTTCGAGAAGGGCCGGAATGAGCTTGTCCATGATGGTGTCTTGCATGCGTCCGAACTTGGCGCCGAAGGACTCCAGGCGGTCGATGCCCAAATCGTTGGACAGCAGTTGCTCAAGACGGGTCTCGTTGACCACGCAATCATCATTCAACAGACGCGCTCTCACGCCGAGCAGGTGCTCGTCTTCCCGGTTGACGAGGTCAATCAGTCGCTGTAGCCGTTGGAGATCAGCATTCACAACACGACTCCTGTCTCCCGGGCATGCCGGTCAATCGGGCGGAGCGGGCGGTTCGGGTCGTGGGTGACGATATCGATACGCCGTTCGCCCAAGCGGCGCTGCAGGCGCGCGTAGAGCCGTAGCTCGCGGTCGAGCAGCTCTGCTTCCGTCCCAGGGGCCTCGATGTAGAGGTCGATGTCGCCGCCCCGGGCGGTGTCGTCTGTTCTCGAGCCAAACAGGTGTACACGCGCCTCCGGGCCGAAGATGGCGTGGATTTCTTCGCGGATGATGTCTTGCTGCTCCGGGGTCAGCCGCATGTGGGGGCTCCAGGGTCGTTTCTGGTCACGATACTGCTAATCGCGGTCGTTAGAAACCCCGTTTCTGCCACGGGCATGGGGAAGGCAAAACCAAAATCGGTTCTCTCGCGAAGCCGCTAAGACGTGAAGGAAGCTTTTGAATCAAAAAGCAAAGGCTGTTCTCTCGCAGAGGCGCGGGGGCGCGGAGAAAAGCATTTTGATGAAAAAGCCTTCCCCGTGGCTCTGTGGCTCTGTGGCTCCGTGAGAGGATGGTTCTGGTTTTCAGTCGTAGGCCGGACAAAGCGTAGCGGTGTCCGGCATAAGCTGCCCGATACCGCTTGCGCTCTATCGGGCCTACGGAGCTGAAAAAAAGCCAAAGGCTTGTTCTCTCACGGGGGCACGGAACCACGGGGAGGGCTTTTTGAACGTAACGGATTTTCTCCGTGCCTCTGTGGCTCCGTGAGAGGACTATTTTTGGGTTCTCAGTCGTAGGCCGGACAAAGCGTAGCGGTGTCCGGCAAAGCTGCCCGATACCGCTTGCGCTTTATCGGGCCTACGGAGCTGAAAAAAGCCAAAGGCTTGTTCTCTCACGGGGGCACGGAGCCACGGGGAGGGCCTTTTAAACGTAACGCCTTTTTTCCGTGGCTCTGTGGCTCCGTGAGAGGACAATTTTTTGGTTTTCAGCGATTCAGCCGCAGCAGATCCCTGAGATATTGGACCAGTTCGTAACGGGCCGGGCCCAGGTCGCCGAGGCGGTTGACTTCGTAGCGGGTGGTGCCGAGGCCGGGGTTGAGGAAGGCGAGGGCTCGGCGCAGGCGCTGGGTTTTGCTGAAGTCCCGGCTGTTGCGCAGGGTGAGGTAGAGGCTGTCCAGGTCGCCCATCAGCCAGCGCAGGCGTTGGCCGATGGGGTAGTTGGCCGGCGGGGTGGGGGTTTTCCCTTGGCCCATCTCGAACAACAGGTGGGGAAAGTCCAGGCCGCAGTCGATGGCCAGTTGCAGGGAGCCCCAGAAGCGGGGGTTCACTTCCATCAGGTAGGGCTCACCTTCGGGGGTGACCCGGAATTCCACCATGGCGACGCCGTGCCACTGGGCGTGGTCCAGCAGGCGGCGGGACATGTCCAACAGCCGCGGGTCCAGGGGCGCGCTTTCCGACAGGACGCTGACGCCGCCGGTGGGCGGTTTTTCCCGCAGGCGCTTGTGGGCGAAGAAGGTGACGGCCTTGCCCTGGTTGTAGAGGGCGAAGACGCCGGCGCCGCTGCCGGGGATGAATGCCTGGACCATGAAGGGGTGATGGCGCAGGTAGGGCAGGGTCTCGATCAGGCGCCGGGCCTCTTCCCTGGATCGGGCCAGGTGCACGGAGGTGGAGAGCCATCCGTTGCCGATCCAGCGGCGGGACAGGCAGGGCTTGAGGATGACCGGGTAGCGGTCGATGGCGTTGGGGTCGAACTGTTCGGCACCGATCACCAGCCGGGACTCGGGGTGGGACACACCCAGTTCCCGGGCCAGGGCAACCAGGCGTCCCTTGTCCGCGAGGGACAGGACGGTGTCCAGGGCGGGGAAGGGGAGCTGGCAGGGGAGGAGTTGCTCCCGGTGCATGAGGCAGAGGTAGCTGCTGATCTCGGTGGCGGGGAAGAGCTGTTTGATGCCGTGGATCTTGAGGGTGGCGGTGAGCCAGTCGATGAAGGCGCCGGGTTCGTGTTCCGGGGAGGGGCATTTCAGGTACTGGCTGGAGAAGCGGGAGGCGCCGGCCAGGGCGGTGTCGGTGTCGTCGGCGGTCAGGACCGTGATGTTGGGGTCTTTGCCCAGGGACCGGGTGATGGCCAGCGCGCTGCGTTGGTTGGCGTCGAGGACGAGTACGCGGGTGGTCATGGTGGGCTGGTGGTTTGGGCGCGGGGGTATTGTGCGGGAATGCGGGGGGAGTTCAAAACCTTATCCTCTCACGGAGGCACGGGGCCACGGGGGTATAGGGCGGGCCGTGCCCGCCGCAAAACCGAAAACCGGTTCTCTCGCAGAGGCGCAGGGGCGCGGAGAAGAGCGTTCTGATCAAAAAGCCTTCCCCGTGCCTCTGTGGCTCCGTGTGAGGATGGGCCTTTGTTGTTGTTCGCGGCTTTGCGAGAGTCATGGGGTTTGGTTTCCCCGCGACTCAGCGCCTCCGCGAGAGCGCAGGTTTTGTCAGCCGGGCTTCAGCCAGCGGCGCAGGACGTGGACGAGTTTGCGCAGCGGGTCGGGGTTGTCGAACAGGCGCAGTTCGGTTTGCAGTCGGGCGATCCGCTGGAGGGTGTCGGGCGGTAGGTCCCCGGCGGGTATCTGGCCGAAGTTGGTGTCGGCCTGGGCCGGGGTCTTGCTGCTGAGCAGCAGGCTGGTGACTTCGGGGAAGGACAGCACGTAGCGGGTGGCGAGCATCAGCAGGGGCAGATCATCGGGGCAAAGGTGTTTGAAGGCCTCGGCCTTGGCGGCGAGGTTGCGGATCTGCTCGGGGGTGAGTTCGGCGCGTTTGTCGCCCGGGGTGGTGAAACGGGTGTCGGCGCTGTATTTGCCGGTGAGGAAGCCGTCTTCGAGCGATGATCGGGCCAGCACGCCCTTGCCGGACTGGCGGATGCGCTCACGGTATTCGTGGAAGGGGCTGGGGGAGAGCAGGCTGATCTTGAGCTGGATGCCGTCCAGTTCCGGGGTGGCCAGGGCCCGCTCCAGGTCGCCGGCGGAATAGAGGGAGACGCCGGTGTAGCGGATCTTGCCTGCCTGTTTGGCGGCCTGAAGTTCATCGATGAGGTGGCGCTCCGAGGCGCCGGGCATCCAGTGGATCTGGTAGAAGTCGATGGTGTCGGTACCAAGCGCCTGGAGTTGCGCCTCCAGGGTCTGGCGCAGGCCGGGCTTCTGGCCGGAGTATTTGGAGGCGAGGATCCAGCGGTCGCGGCGGGTTTTGAGGAACTCGCCGATGATGGCCTCGGAGTCGCCGTAGACGGCGGCGGTATCGATGAAGTTGCAGCCCAGTTCCTCGGCCCGAGCGAGGGTGTCGAGGGCCTGCTTGCGGTCAACCGGGCCGAAGCTCTGCCCGCCGATGGCCCAGGCGCCGAAGCCGATTTCAGAGAGGTGGAGGTCGGTGTTGCCGAATCGCCGCTGTTTCATGGGGTGGAGTGTGCGGCAGGCGGTTTGGAATTCAAAGGCCTGTTGACTCGCGGAGGGGCGGGGAAGGTCGAAACCCTATTCTCTCACGGGGACACGGAGCCGCGGGGAAGGCATTTTGAACGTAACGTCTTTATCCGTGCCTCTGTGGCTCCGTGAGAGGATGGGGTTTTTGTTTCAGCGTAGCCCTAGGATGGGAGAAGCGCAGTGATAGGCCGGACAGAGCGTCGCGGTGTCCGGCATAAGCTGCCCGATCCCGCTTGCGCTCTGTCGGGCCTACGGAGCTATTGCGATGTTTCTCGTGGGGGCACGGAGAAAGGTATTTGGGAAAAGAGCCTTCTCCGTGGCTCCGTGTCCCCGTGAGAGGACGGGTTTGTGCTCTCTGCGGTTCCGCGTCCCTGCGGGATCAAGCGCTGGGGATCTGGACCTGGGCTTCGCAGGTGTAGATGGTGGTGTTGCAACCGTCATCGGTGCCAGTCGCCCAGCAGGTCAGACTGTTGGACCCGTTGATAACCTCTACATCGTGGCTGTAGATGCCTGAGCGGGTGCCCATCTCGATCACATAGCCTGCGACAGTTGTGCACTGCCCGTCGAGGGTGCGGGTGGGGGCTTCCCACGCGAGTGTCACGCGACTGCCGGCAGCGAGGGTGCCGGCGGCTTCGTTGGAGTAGGGGCTGTATTCGGTTTCTGAGTTGAAGGCCCGGACGGCCATGTACCAGGTGGAGGTGGTGCCACTACCGGTGTTGCCGCTGGAGCTGGAGGTGCTGCCGCCGTCTCCGCCGCCGCAGCCGGTGAGGAGGAATCCTGCCGCGAGCAGGGCCGGGAGGGTCTTGAGCAGCAACTTCAGCTTCATGGGGCTCCGGGTGCGGCCGCTGGCCGCAGTTTTGGACTCGGCGGTCATGGGCCGAGCCATGCCGTCTGCGCAGAGTTTGCGCTGAATACGGGTGTCATCTTCGGAGGTCTGACGGGCGGGTGAGCGGGTACCCGTGGCCGTGAGACCGGTCTTGGCCCTGTTGCAGTCAGCGCGCTGATCGCACGCGTGCACCTGTTGCATGATCATTTCGGTAACCCCGCTGTCCTGGATAATCCGTAGACCGGTGGTTTTGCGTCCCCGCCTTTCGGTCGGGTATGCCGTTTCGGTTGATCGACACTGGGCCGATGTTTGACGTTGGACAAATAGTGCTTGATCGGGACGGGCATCTCCGTGAAGGGCATCACAGCCCATGCGGCACTTCGTCAGCTTTTTGGGACCAATTTTCCGTATATCTGTGAATTTGCGACGTCTGTCACCCGAGCCTGGTTGGGTCGTGGAATCGGGTGTTTGTCAGAGCGTGGCTGACCCTCGATCACACCGTTCCTGACGATCTGCCAGGCGGCAGACTGGGGCGTCGGCTGTCGATCCGTACGCATTTGATTCACAATGTGGGTGCGTCGTGTCCAGCGGGGGCGGGCTTGATCCCTGAGATTGCAGGGTGGGTTTCGCTCACTCCCGGGCTTGGGTGGTACTGGCAGGTTTGGCTGTCGGGCTGAAGCCCGACCTGCGGGTGAGAGGGATGGGCTGAGGTCACGATTTACATGTCTGACGTGAACAATGGAGTGGTGTGCTGATGGGGGCTGCGGAACAACGACCTGTGTTGATGCTGGTGGAGGATGATCCGGGGCTGCTGAACCAGTTGCGCTGGTGTTTCGACGATTTCGAGGTGGTGACCGCGACCACCCGGGATGAGGCCATCGCCCAGCTGCGACGTTCCGAGCCCGCGGTGGTGACCCTGGACCTGGGGTTGCCCCCGGACCCGGGCGGGGCCAGTGAAGGACTGGCGACCCTGGAGCAGATCCTGACCCTGGCGCCGGAGACCAAGGTCATCGTGGTGACCGGCAACAGCGACCGGGAGAACGCGGTCAAGGCCGTGGGTCTGGGTGCCTACGACTTCTACCAGAAGCCGGTGGACGCGGATCTGCTCAACCTGATCGTCAAGCGGGCCCAGCGTCTCTACGAACTGGAGCGGGAGAACCGCCGTCTGCGGGATGGGGCGGGGACGACAGCCCTGCCGGGCCTGATTGCCGGCAGTCCTGAGATGCTCAAGGTCTGCCGTACCGTGGAGAAGGTGGCGCCGGTGGATGTGACCACCCTGCTGCTGGGCGAGAGTGGCACGGGCAAGGAGGTGGTGGCCCGTTCCATCCACGCCCTGAGCCCCCGCAAGGATTTCCGCTTCGTGGCCATCAATTGCGCCGCGATCCCGGACAACCTGCTGGAGTCTGAGCTGTTCGGCTATGAGAAAGGCGCCTTCACCGGCGCGGCCAAGCAGACCAAGGGCAAGATCGAGTACGCCGACGGCGGCACCCTGTTCCTGGACGAGGTGGGGGACCTGCCGCACCCGCTCCAGGCCAAGCTGCTGCGTTTCCTGCAGGAGCGGGTGGTGGAGCGGGTCGGCGGCCGGGAGGAGATCCCGGTGGATGTGCGTGTGGTCTGCGCGACCCACCAGGATCTCACGACACTGATCGAGGAAGGCCGCTTCCGCGAGGACCTTTTCTATCGTATCAGCGAGATGACCGTCACCATCCCGCCGCTGCGCGAGCGCAGCGGCGATACCCTGCTCCTGGCCCGGGCGTTGCTGGAGCGATTTGCCAAGGAGCAGGGGCGTCCCTTGAAGGGCTTCACCGCCGAGGCCCTGAAGGCCATGGAGCGCCATACCTGGCCCGGCAACGTGCGCGAGCTGGAGAACCGGGTGAAGCGGGCGGTGATCATGGCGGAGGGTAATCAGATCAATGTCGAGGACCTGGAGCTTTCGCCCGAGGGTGAGGATCCGTTGATGCTCAACCTGCGCCAGGTTCGCGACGAGGCCGAGGCCAAGGCCTTGCGTCGTACCCTGCAGATCGTGGACGGCAACATCTCCCGGGCCGCCGAACTGCTGGGGGTGAGCCGGCCGACGCTGTATGACCTGCTGAAGAAGCATGATCTGAATCGGTAGGGCGTCTGATCAGTTCGCTCACGTAGAAATTAATCCCAAAAAAATCAAAGGCTTTTACTCTCGCGGAGGCGCAGAGACGCGGAGAAGTCGCCATAGGGCGGGCCGTGCCCGCCGCAAAGCCCAAATCTTGTACTCTCGCGGGGACGCGGGGGTGATCAAACAACAACGCATATCCTCTCACGGGGGCACAGAGCCACGGAGGAATGAAGCTGATTGAAAGCTTTACCTACCCCTGAGTTCGTAGGGGTGCCAAGGATGGGATGATGAACCAAAGCAAATCGAAGGGTCCCCTCTCCCTCGGGGACAAATCCGCCTGGAGCGGATTTGAACAGCCAATAGGCTGGCCCGTAGGGTGGAGGGCAGGACGCCCGGAATAGAGGGACAGGGTGAGGGAAGGGTTAGGCTGGTAACATGGTTTACAGATTAAGCCGAGGACATGATTGGTCCCGGGGGGGGCTGGAATGAGCGAGTTGCATCGGATCACTGTGAAACCCGAGGTCTGCGGAGGACGCCCAACCGTCAGGGGGGTGCGGGTTCGTGTGAAGGACATCCTTGATCTTCTTGCAGCAGGTGCCTCACGTCAGGAAATTCTTGAGGATTATCCCTATCTTGAAGAGGGAGATATCACTGCCGCGCTGGAGTTTGCTGCCAGGCAGAGCGATCACCCCATTCTTCACGTCTCTGCTGCCGAACATCATTCAGTCTCTGGAGTCTGGTGAGATATTCCTTGAAGTCGATTAGGTATTAGGGGTGGTGTGAAGGTCAAACGCCAATCTCTTATACCAAAAAAATCAAAGGCTTGTTCTCTCGCGGGGGCGCGGAGACGCGGGGGTGATCAAGCAACAACAGATATCCTCTCACGGGGCCACAGAGCCACGGAGGAAAGAAGTTGATTGGAAGCTTTGCCTACCCCTGAGATCGTGGGGGCAAGGATGGAAGATGAACCAAAGCAAATCGAAGGGTCCCCTCTCCCTCGGGGAGTAAACAAAACCGTAGGATGGGTGAAGCGCAGCGCACCCATCAGACCTTGCCAGCATGGGCACGCGTTGCTTAGCCCATCTACAGAACTCCAGCCGCTTGGTCCCTGGACGGTTCTCTGTCTCTCTTGGCCGGGTTGTTATCAATGACTTTTTTGGTTCTGGCGTATGTCGGCGAGTTGTTTTAGAAGCTCGGGGAGCGCTGTCTGGACAGTGTCCCAGACTACGTCGAGATTGATGTCGAAGTAACCGTGGGCAATGCGGTTGCGCATGCCTCGCATGCTGCGCCACGGAACTTCAGGGTGTGAATTTACAAATCCTTCATAGCCTTCGATCACTTTCGTAGCGGCTTCGCCAATGATGATGACGCTCATGATGACAGCCTGCTGCGTTCGTTTGTCGGAAAGAAAACCCTGCTTGTCGAGGCCCTCCACGAAACCAAGGGCATCTTTTGCAGCCTGCTCCATGTGGTCCAGGTAGTCGCCCAGACGATTTTCGCTCATATGGGCCTGGCCTCTGCGAGTACCTTGGCCCGAAACACTGGTGGCAGATCATCAGGGGTCAACAGGTCAACGTGGATGCCCAGCAGGGTTTCCAGTTCATCTTGCAATCCACCCAGATCAAACAGCGTTGCGCCCGGCTCGGCGTCTACCAGCAGGTCTAGGTCACTGTCTTCGTGATCCTCGCCCCGTAACACCGATCCGAATACGCGAGGGTTATGCGCCCGGTGGGCAAGCACTATGCGGTGGATGTCGGCTCGACGAGCCTCCAGGGCGGTGGACGGGCGCATTGCAATTTTCTCCGGGAATCAAGCGCATATTATGATTTTCAGACTAACAGGAGCCAGCCGGGTGTCAACCGTCGGAACCTTGTCCTCTGGCCCCATCATGGGGTCACAGAGGCGTAGGGAAAAGGTCATTCCTAGTACTTCTGAGTGCGTGGGATTACCCAAGGATGGGATGATGAACCAAAGCAAATCGAAGGGTCCCCTCTCCCTCGGGGAGTAAACAAAACCGTAGATGGGTGAAGCGCAGCGCACCCATCAGGCCTTGCCGGCATGGGCACTATTGGCTGTTCAAATCCGCTCCAGGCGGATTTGTCCCTGAGGGAGAGGAGGGCAGATCTGTAAACCGGGCACATGGTTTACAGACCAACCCTCTCATATGCAGCGTCGTTGTAATTTGATGGGCGAATAAATAAACTAAGTCCGGTTAGCTAAGTTCTTATTGGGGTCGTATTGCCGCCATGGAAACAGTCAATATTCACGAAGCCAAAACCCAGCTCTCGAAGCTGCTCGACGGTGTCAGCAAGGGCAAGCCTTTCATCATCGCCAAGGCTGGCAAGCCCATCGCCCGGGTGGTCAGTATCGATGCACCTGAAGAGTGGCAGGTGAGAAGACTTGGCTTCCTGACGGGCCAGGTCCAGGTCCCGGATGACTTTGATCGCATGGGGGAAGAGGAGATCCTCGCTCAGTTCGGGGTAGACGATGCACCTGCTGCTTGATACGCATCTGTTGCTCTGGGCCGCCGCCATGCCGGACAGGCTCTCGCAGGAGGCCGTGGCGCTGATCGAAAACCCGGATAACAGGCTTGTGTTCAGCGCGGCCAGTCTCTGGGAAATCACGATCAAGCGCAGCCTGGGTCGTACCGATTTCCATGTGGATCCCGCGCTGTTGCGCCGTGGCCTGGTTGAGAACGGTTACGAGGAGTTGCCCATCACGAGCACCCATGCCATCGCCGTCGGTCATCTTCCGCCGATCCACAAGGATCCGTTTGACAGGATCCTGGTTGCCCAGGCTGAATCCGAAGGGATGCTCCTGCTGACCGGCGACGATCAGGTCGCCGCTTATCCTGGTCCGATCCAGCGGGTTTGAATCCGCGCCACGCTGGAGCTTGCTGACAGGTAGTGTGACAACCCGATGCTTGATGTTGTCTTGTCGCAGAGACTGCGGTTAGGTTGGTTTCGTGAAGCTGCGAAAACATCAAAGGCTTGTTCTCTCGCAGAGGCGCTGGGGCGCGGAGAAAAAGCATCCTGATCAAAACAGCCCTCCCCGTGCCTCCGTTATAGGGGAGGATTTCGGTTGTTCATTCCCTGCGTCTCCGCGACTCCGCGAGAGGATGGGTTTAGGGTGGAGGGCATGGCTCGCCCTCTGTTTCTGAGCTCTGTGTCCCGTGAGAGAATCACGGTTTGAATTTCCTTTCACGGATCCAGATTGCGGCATCACAGGCCCTTGAACCTCATTCCCACACGCATCTGGCGATATGCAGCCCTGGCCTGGCTGGGGGTGGTGCTGTATCTGACCCTCTTGCCCTTTACCTTTGGCGACATGAGCTTCGCCGAGGCCTGGGCGCGTTATCAGAACATACGCTTCGATGGGAGCGGTCCCCGGGCGCGGCAGCAGTGGGTCTCCAACGTGCTGATGTTCGTGCCCCTGGGGTTTCTGTGGGCGGGCTGGTGGCTGCATCGCGTTCGCAGTCCCTGGCTGCAGGGGGGCGGCGCTGTGCTGGTGGCGGGCTTCTGCCTGCTGGTGACCGCCAGCGTGGAGTTCCTGCAGTTCTGGATCCCCAATCGTGGCCCCTCCCTGACGGATATCAGTGCCAATGCCACCGGCGGCGTCATCGGGGTGCTGGCCTGGCTGGTGTCGCGCGTGCCGGTTGTGCGCCAGGCTGCCAGGGGACTGATCCAGCGTCAGCATGGTCCTGGTGCCTGGCTGCTGGTGTATCTGGCCGCCTACGTGTTTGTGAGTCTGCTGCCTCTGGATCTGGTGATCTCGGCGCGGGAGTGGTCCGCCAAGCTGGCCTCCGGCCAGTGGGGGCTGTTCGTGGCCGAGCAGGGCTGCTGGTGGGGTGTGCGATGCGTGACCCTGCATGTGCTCGAGGTGTTGCTGATGCTGCCGCTCGGGCTCTGGGTGGCCTGGCGGATGGATGTCTCCGGTTACTGGTCCCTGGTGTGGGCGGGGGCCCTGGGGGTCTTGCTGGGCCTGCTCGTGGAACTGGGGCTGCTGCTCACGGTATCGGGGGTCTCCGAAGGGGCCTCGGTGCTGCTGCACGGGCTGGGTGCGGTGCTGGGGGCCATGCTGTGGGCTTGGCGGGAGAGGCTGCCGTGGCAATGGCTGTCTGCCAACCTGCGCAGTCTGCTGCTGGCGATGCTGCCGGTGTACCTGCTGGTGGCGTCACTGGTGGTACTCGCGGGGAGTGAGGGCTGGGCGACGCTTGAGGCTGCCATGGCGCAGTTGCAGTCCTTGCGCTGGCTGCCCCTTTACTACCACTACTTCATCGCCGAGGGGCAGGCCATCCGCAGTGTGTTCATGAACCTGGGTGTCTATGCCTTCCTGGGGCTTGGGCTGTGGCTCTGGGATCTGCGCCGGCCGGGTGGCGCCGTGGCGCATCGGGGGGTATGGGCTGCGTTGTTTGCCTTTTCTCTGGCCAGTGCGCTGGAAACAAGCAAGCTGTTCCTGGTGGGGCTGCGGCCCGACACTGCGGCGCCGATCCTGGGGGCGGTTTCTGCTGCCGGGGTCTATCTGATCCTGTGGTGGATGCTGGATGGGTTGCGGTGGCGGCGTTGAGGGGAAGACGCGCTACTCTTACGGGGGCTGGGGAAAGGCAGAAGTATGTCCTCTCACGGGGGCACGGAGCCACGGAGGACAGGCGTTTTGATGAGAAGATCCTTCCCCGTGTCTCTGTGGCTCCGTGAGAGGATGGGTTGGGAAGGACCGCGTTATCGCCCAGCCCGCTGCCACCAGTCGCGGTTGGCCAGGTACCAGTTCACCGTCTTGCGCAGACCTGTTTCGAAGCTTTCGCGGGGGTGCCAGCCCAGTTCCCGATCAATTTTTCCTGCATCCAGGGCATAGCGAAAGTCATGTCCGGGGCGGTCCGGGACATGGGTGATCAGCTGTCTGTGTGGCCGATGACCCGCGTCGGGAATCAACTCATCCAGGAGTTCGCAGATGCTGGTGACCACGTCCAGATTGCGGCGCTCGCAGCCTCCGCCCACGTTGTAGGTCTCACCGACACGGCCCTGTTCCAGGATGCACACGAGGGCGTGCACCTGGTCCTCCACGTATAGCCAGTCCCGGATGTTGCTGCCGTCGCCATAGACCGGCAGGGGTTTGCCTTCCAGGGCATGGATGATCATGCGGGGGATGAACTTCTCCGGGTGCTGATAGGGGCCGTAGTTGTTTGAGCTGTTGCTGGTCACCACGGGCAGGCCATAGGTGCGATGCCAGGCGCGCACGAGGTGGTCTGAGGCGGCCTTGCTGGCGGAATAGGGAGAGTTGGGGGCATAGGGGCTTGCCTCGGTGAAAACGCCCGTGCCGCTCAGGCTGCCGTAGACCTCGTCGGTGGAGACTTGCAGGAGTCGGAAGCGGGCCCTGGCATTGCCTTCCAGTTCATTCCAGTAGGCGCGCGCGGCCTCCAGCAATGTGTAAGTGCCGACGATGTTGGTGTCGATGAAATCCGTGGGTGCCGCGATGGAACGGTCCACGTGGGACTCGGCGGCCAGGTGCAGGATGCCGCTGGGTCGGTGTTCGCGCAGGATGCGATCCAGCGCGCCACGGTCGCGGATGTCCGCATGCTCGAAGCGGTAGCGTGGCGAGTCTGCCACCGTTGCCAGGGAGCGGGGGTTGCCGGCGTAAGTGAGCCTGTCGAGATTGACGACCCGGTAGCCGGTCTTGTCGATCAGGTGCCGGATCAGCGCGGAGCCGATGAAACCGGCGCCGCCGGTGACAAGCAGGGTGTGGTTCATGGTCTCGCACAAAATAGGGCGGGCCGCGCCCGCCGTCCAGCCTGTTGACGCAGGCTAAGGTAATCAGTTTTGGCGATTGCTTGACTCTACACCACAAACTCCAAACCCATCCTCTCACGGAGCCACAGAGGCGCAGGGAAGTCTTTACTCATCAAAATGCCTTTCCTACGTGTCCCCGTGCCTCCGTGAGAGGACATATTGTTGCCTTTCCCTGCGCCCCCGCGTCTCAGCGAGAGAGCACGCTTTTTAGGAACCGAGCTTGCGCTCCCAGGCCAGGGCGGTCTCCACGATGCGGTCCAGGTCATCCAGTTCGGGGGTCCAGTCCAGGGTCTGGCGGATGGCGTCGGTGACGGCGATCAGCTGGGGCGGGTCGCCGGCACGGCGTTCGGCTTCCCGGACGGGCAGGGGGCCACCGTGGGCGCGCTCCACGGCCTCGATCACCTCGCGCACGCTGTAGCCGTGGCCATAGCCCACGTTGAGGGTGCGGGACTCGCCGCCGTTTCTGAGGTAATCCAGGGCGCGGACGTGGGCGCTGGCCAGGTCGGTGACGTGGATGTAGTCACGCACGCCGGTGCCGTCGGGGGTGGGGTAGTCGGTGCCGAAGATGATCAGTTCCTTGCGCTTGCCGAGCGCCGCCTCGCAGGCCACCTTGGTGAGCAGGGTGGCGTTCTTCGTGGACTGGCCGATGCGCCCGGCCGGGTCGGAGCCGGCCACGTTGAAGTAGCGCAGCGCCACGTGGCGCAGGTCCGTGGCGGCGGACAGGTCCCGCAGCATCCACTCGCTCATGAGCTTGGAGGTGCCGTAGGGATTGATGGGGGCGGTGGGGGTGTCCTCCCGGGCGAGTCCCCCTTCGGGGATGCCGTAGACGGCGGCCGTGGAGGAGAACACGAAGTGCTTCACGCCGGCGTCGCGGCAGGATTCCAGCAGGTTGCGGGTGGCGCAGGTGTTGTTGCGGTAGTACTTGAGCGGGTCGGAGACCGACTCCGGCACGATGGTGTGGGCGGCGAAGTGCATCACCGTGTCGATGTCGTGGGTCTTCAGGGTCTTGGCCACCAGGTCCCGGTCGGCCACGTCGCCCTGCACGAAGGTGCCATGCAGCACCGCCTCCCGAAAGCCGGTGGACAGGTTGTCCAGCACCACCACCCGCTCGCCGGCCTCCGCCAGCATGAGCGCCACATGGCTGCCGATGTAGCCGGCGCCGCCGGTGACCAGGATCCCTTTGTCTGACATGGTGATTGCTCCCTTGGATGTCTAAATCAAAGGCTTATCCTCTCACGGGGACACGGAGGCACGGATAGAAAAAATTAGGAAAGTTCTTCCCCCGTGTCTCCGTGCCCCCGTGAGAGAATAAGGTTTTTATCCCCGCATGCCTGCGCCTCTGCGAGAGAACAGGTCCTTGAATTTACGCCGTTTTTCCCCGGCCGATGGCGTAGTAGTCGAAGCCCATGGAGGCCATGTGCTCTGGATCGTAGAGGTTGCGGCCGTCGAAGATCGCGGGCTGTTTGAGGGCCTGGCGGATCTGGTCGAAGTCGGGGCTGCGGAAGACGTTCCACTCGGTGACGATGGCCAAGGCGTCGGCACCCTCCAGGGCCTGTTCGGGGCTCTCGCACAGGGTGAGGTCGTCGCGCTTGCCGTAGATCCGCTCGCATTCATCCTCGGCCACCGGGTCAAAGGCCCGCACCTTGGCGCCAGCGGCCCAGAGGGCCTCCATGAGCACCCGGCTGGAGGCCTCGCGCATGTCGTCGGTGTTGGGTTTGAAGGCCAAGCCCCAGAGGGCGAAGGTGCGGCCGGAGAGGTCCTCGCCGAAGTGGCGGGTGATCTTCTGGAACAGGCGCTCCTTCTGGCGGTCGTTGACCGCCTCCACGGCCTCCAGCAGGCTGGCCTGGTAGCCCACCTGGCGGGCGGTGCGCTCCAGGGCCTTGACGTCCTTGGGGAAACAGGAGCCGCCGTAGCCGCAACCGGGGTAGATGAAGTGGTAGCCGATGCGGGGGTCGGAGCCGATGCCCTGGCGCACCTGCTCGATGTCGGCACCGAGCTTCTCGGCCAGGTTGGCCAGCTCGTTCATGAAGCTGATCTTGGTGGCCAGCATGGCGTTGGCGGCGTACTTGGTGAGCTCCGCGGAACGCACGTCCATGACGATGACCCGGTCATGGCTGCGGTTGAAGGGGGCGTACAGGGCACGCATCAGCTCGGCGGTGCGGGGGTTGTCGGTACCCACCACCACCCGGTCGGGCTTCATGAAGTCCTCGATGGCGGCGCCTTCCTTGAGGAATTCCGGGTTGGAGACCACGTCGAATTCGCCCCCGGTGCCGCGCTCGGCCAGGACCTTCTGGATGGTCTCGCGCACCCGGTCGGCGGTGCCCACGGGGACCGTGGACTTGTTCACCACGATGCGGTACTCGGAGAGGTTCTCGGCGATGCTGCGGGCCACGGTGAGCACGTGGCTCAGGTCGGCGGAGCCGTCCTCGTCCGGGGGGGTGCCCACGGCGATGAACTGGAACAGGCCGTGGCGGACGCCCTCGGCGGGGTCCAGGGTGAAGGTCAGGCGCCCGGCGCGGATGTTGTCCAGGACCATGTCCTCCAGGCCCGGCTCGTAGATGGGGATCTGGCCCTGCTTGAGGCCCTCGATCTTGGCGGGATCGATATCCACACACATGACATGGTTGCCGACCTGGGCCAGGCAGGCGCCGGTGACCAGTCCCACGTAACCGGAACCGTAGATGGTGACTTTCATGGGGGGTATGTCTCCTGGGTGTCAAAAAGCCGGGCATCCGTGTTCCGGTTGCCGTATGATTCGCGCTCTTCAGATGGCGCGCATCCTAGCAGATGCCCGTGTCCGCTTCATTAAATGGCTGCAGGGGCGTCGCAGTGCCGCCCGGTCAGGTGCGGCGGGGTGGATTTGCGGTTGACAGGCCGGGGTCCCTGGCCCACAATTAGCGGCTTTCGTTTTGGAGGGGTTCCCGAGCGGTCAAAGGGGACAGACTGTAAATCTGTTGGCACTGCCTTCGAAGGTTCGAATCCTTCCCCCTCCACCAATGTATTCAGGGCCTCCGGACGGGCCGCGACAGCAGGGCCATCCGGGAGCCATCTTCCCCTGGGGGGAAGGATTCGAGCCGAAACAAGGGTTCGACGGCGTCGCCGGGAGCGATGCCGAGCGCCGCGACAAAGCGCGGCAGCCCGTGGCGCATGAATCCCGCGCCGGGCGCCGCCGGTCAGGCGGGTCGTGCATGACGCGGGTGTAGTTCAATGGTAGAACCTCAGCCTTCCAAGCTGATGGTGTGGGTTCGATTCCCATCACCCGCTCCACTGAACTGATGGCCGCATGGCGGTCCACCATGTAAAGAGTTGTAGAGAGTTCGGCCCATATAGCTCAGTCGGTAGAGCACTTCCTTGGTAAGGAAGAGGTCACCGGTTCAAGTCCGGTTATGGGCTCCATGTTTGAGTAGTCTCGGGTACTGGCCACAATCTTCTTAAAGAACGTCAACTGGGGTGTTAGACCATGTCCAAGGAAAAATTTGAGCGTAAGAAGCCGCATGTAAACGTGGGCACCATTGGTCACGTGGACCATGGCAAGACGACGCTGACGGCGGCGCTGACGGTGTGTCAGGCGAAGAAGTTTGGTGGTGAGGCCCGTGCCTACGACCAGATTGACAACGCCCCTGAAGAGCGCGCCCGCGGCATCACGATTGCCACCGCGCACGTGGAGTACGAATCCGCGAACCGCCACTACGCGCACGTGGACTGCCCCGGCCACGCCGACTACGTGAAGAACATGATCACGGGTGCGGCGCAGATGGACGGCGCGATCCTGGTGGTGTCTGCTGCTGACGGCCCGATGCCCCAGACCCGCGAGCACATCCTGCTGGCCCGTCAGGTGGG
>NZ_KB898952.1 GCF_000377945.1 Thioalkalivibrio sulfidiphilus | reverse complement strand
GATATCGGGAATGCGATGGGTCTTGCGATGAACGGCGGCTCTGCTACACTTCATCCAGACGGTCTCCGTTGGTTTTGTTGGACGGTGTGGTGCCACCAATTCTACCAACTTCGAGACCGTTTTTTTATGCGTGCAAGCCATCTTCTCGCACCGATTTAGGCCGTTTTCTGGACTTCACATTTGGTGAGGTCCAGCAACAGCCGTGCAACAGGCAGGTCGTACCGTATATAAGCCGTTTTCTTGTAAAACCGTGCCGGATTTATGCAACTGTCGGGAATACTTTCCTTACACCCATCCCCATAGAAGCAATCCTCTCACGGAGCCACGGAGACACGGGGTTTTGAAATCAAACGTTTTCTCCGTGTCTCCGTGTCTCCGTGGCTCCGTGAGAGGATTGCCTTTTCCCTAGCCACTAGCTGTGTAAAGCCACTTATCACTTCACCCTTGCCCCGGCGGCGTATCAAGGCATACCTTGGCTGGAGACATTCAAGCCGGACGCCTCGTCATGAACACGCTTGCTTCGGAGTCCCTGTCCCCCATTCATCACAGCGGCGAACGCCGTGCACCGGTCCCCTGGGTGCACTCCCTGTTGTTTCGCATGATCCTGGGCGTACTGTTGAGCACCACCCTGATCAGCGTCGCCCTGTTCGTGGGCATCGATCACCAGGTCAGCCGCCAGTTCGAGGCCCTGCATCAGGAGCGCGTGGAACGCATCGCCGCGCAGGTGCGCCAGGGCATCGAGCGCGAGCGTACCCGGTTGGGCAACCTGGCCGCCCTGCTGGTCAACGATGCGGACCTCAACGCCAGTACCTACTACCATCTGTACCTGGAAGGAGAACGCGACCACCCCCATGCGGCCATCACGCGCATGTCCCGCGCCTTCCAGACCGAGGCCATCGCCCTGTGGTCAGCCGAGGGCGCTGCCATCGTCTCGACCCGGGAAGACCAGGCCGGAATCCTGCGTCCCAGCGATCCGGCGGGTGGGCTGCGGCCAGCGGAGACCGAGCTGCGCCGGGTGGGGGACACCCTCTGGCTGATCGCACAGGCCCCCCTGGAACACAACTCGAACCTGCTCGCCTGGCTGGTGATCGCCGAGCCCCTGGAACAACTGCTGCGGGGACTGGAGCAGACCTACCCCGCACAGATCCGCACCGCGCTTCCCGGGGCGGTTGCGGAAGGACACCTGCGCCTGACACTGCCCGGCTCGGGCGGCGACGCCCTGCCTGCGCTGGACGTGATCGTGCCCGACTCCGTGGCCCACGCCCTGCGGGAGGTCAAGCGCCTGCTGGCCGTGATCCTGGCCGTCTCCGCCGTGCTGCTGGCGGCGGTCCTGGCCCTGGTGCTGCGCTGGCAGATGCGTCCGGTGATGGCCCTGTCCACGGCCATCACCGCCGTGGGCAGCGGCGACTTCACGCGACGCCTGCCGAGCTCGGCCGGGCGAGGCGAACTGGGCCTGCTGGTGCGCGACTTCAATCGCATGGTGGAAGGCCTGTCCCGCCTGCGTGACATGGAACGCCGCCTGCGCCATGAAGAACAGCTCTCGGCCATCGGGCGGGTCGCCGCCCGGGTGGCCCACGACATCAACAACCCCCTAAGCGTCATCCATAGCGCCGCCGCCATGCTCAAGCGACGCGCCGCCCCCGAGTCCAACGAGTACCTGGACCTGATCGAGCATCACTGCGAGCGCTGCATGCGCACGGTGGAGAACCTGCTGGAATACGGCCGGCCCGTCAAACCCAGGCTACAGGTCCTGGACCTGCGCCGAGCCTGCCGGGAGATCGCGCAACGCTGGCAGCGCCGCCGCGAGGACGGCACGCGCCTCGACTGCCACCAACCTGAGGAGGCGCTGACGGTGAGCGCCGATCCCTTTCTGCTGGAACAGATGCTGGACAACCTGCTCGACAACGCCGCCCAGGCCGCGCCCGGCGAGACCATCACCCTGACCCTGGGGACAGCACAGGACAAGGTCTGGCTGGAGCTGCAGGACCGCGGGCCGGGCTTCACGCCGGAGGCACGCAGCCACCTATTCGAACCCTTCTTCACCACCAAGCATGGCGGCACGGGACTGGGGCTGGCCAGTTGCCTGACCATCGCCCGCGCCCACGGCGGCGAGGTGGAGATCCCTGCAGGTGAAGGTGGCCGGGTTCGGGTGTGGCTGCCAGGCGTCGGCGGTGCCGGTGTGGATCAGATCGAGCGGGCTGCGGCGCGATAGCCCGCTTCCTCGGCGCTCACGGGTACCAGCAGCCGGCCCACGACCTCGCGACCCCGGGGGCCGTACAGGTAATCGAAGAAGGGTTCCATCACCTCGGCGCGCCATTCACCGAGGACCACGTTCAGCGGACCCATGAGCGGATAGCGGCCGGCCGCCGCCTCCTCCAGCGTCGGACTCACCCCGTCCACGGACAGGAGCCGGACGCGACCTTGCGCCACCAGCGGCTCGGCGAACACCCAGCTCACCACGCACACCGCACCGGGGAAACGGGCCACCAGATCCACCAGTTGCTGATCCGTGTCCACGCTGATGCCCCGCGGCGACCAGTCCGGACGATTCGCCAGCAGGATGTCACGCACCGGCTCGAACAGATCGGGACAGTGCTCGCGGTAGATCAGCGCGATGGCCCGGTCCTCGCCGCCCAGCTCACCCCATCGGCTCACCCGGCCCCGGGCCAGATCGCGCAGGGCGTCGAGGGAGACGTCCGGGATGTCCACCGAGGGGTGGGTGATCACCACCTTCATGTCCTTTGCCACGGACAGCCAACGCATGCCTTCTGCGCGGGAACCCTCCACCGGACAGCACAGCCCGCCCAGATCGGCACTGCGCAGACGAAGGGCTGCGATACCGTCGTCGCAGCCGCCGCCGTGGACGATGAACTCGGCACCCGTGTCCCGGGAGTAGTGGGTGGACAGCTCGCGGAAGGCGCCGTAGGTCAGGATATGGGTACCCTGGTAGGCCAGTGCCCCGGAGGCCCGCTGGGCCGCGACACGGCGCAGGGCGGACAGATCCGTGCCCGGCGTCACGCAGCCGCCGCTGTCCAGGGCCGCACGCCAGTCGGGCGCGCCGGGACGCAGGCTGGCACCCAAGGCATAGCCGCCGACACCCAGCCCCAACAGGGCCCCGAAGGTCTTGAGAAAGTCTCTGCGCTGCATGGCCTGAAGATACAAGGAATGGGACGCGGGTAAAATGGTTTTCAACTCCGATGCCCCAGCGAGTATCTTGTCACCCATGGCAACCCAGGTATTGATCATCGAGGATGAACCGGACGTGGCGCGCATGCTCGGCCAGGTCATCGAGGCGGCCGGGGACTTCCGTGTTCGCATCAGCCTGGACCCCAACGAACTCGACGCCGCGCTGAGCGACCAACCGCCCGACCTGATCCTCACCGACCTGATGATGCCCGCCATGGACGGCTTCGAGGTAATCCGCCGGGTCAAGGCGGTGGACCCGGACCTGCCGGTGGTCGTGGTCAGCGCCTACGCGAGCCTGGAGAACGCCGTGGAGGCGGTGAAGACCGGCGCCTTCGACTTCCTGGCCAAACCCTTCCGCCCGGAGACGGTGGAGCTGATGCTGGCCAAGCTGACCCGTGACCACGGGCTGCGCGCCCGGGCCGCCGAGGCGGCGCGCCGGGCCGAGGCCGCCGACCCGTACCTGGGTGCGCTGCGCGGGCAGGGCGCGCTCATGCAGCGCCTGCGCGCCTGGGTGCTCAAGGTGCGCAACACCGAGGCCAACGTGCTCATCGAGGGGGAGTCGGGCACGGGCAAGGAACTGGTGGCGCGGGCCATCCACGGCGGGCGCGGTCCGTTCGTGGCCCTGAACATGGCGGCCATCCCCGAGGAACTGGCCGAGGCGGAACTGTTCGGCTACCGGCGCGGCGCCTTCACCGGCGCGGCCCGGGACTATCCCGGCCTGCTGGTGGAGGCCTCGGGCGGGGCGCTGTTCCTGGATGAGGTCAACGCCATGTCCCCGGGGCTGCAGGCCAAGCTGTTGCGCGTGCTCCAGGAACGTTCGGTGCGACCCGTGGGCGACACCCGGGAACGCAAGGTCAGCTTCCGTCTGCTGGCGGCCAGCAACCAGCCCCTGGAGGGATGCGTGGAACAGGGGACCTTCCGGCGCGACCTCTACCATCGCCTGAACGTCCTGCACGTGCACCTGCCGCCGCTGCGCGAACGTGCCGAGGACATCCCGGAGCTTGCCGAACACTTCCTGCAGCACTACGCCCGGGCCCATGGCGCACGGGTGCGGCGCCTCGCCCCGGAGGTGGTGGGCGCGCTCATGGGCCATGGCTGGCCAGGCAATGTGCGCGAACTGGAAAACGTCATCGAGCAGGCGGTGATCCTCTGCGACGCGGACAGCGCCACCCTGCCCCTGGAGGTCTTCCCCCACAACCTGGGGGGCCAGGGCTGGCTGGGCGACACGGCGCACGCGGCCCCCAGCACCGGCGGCACCCTGGCCGAGGTGGAACGTCACTACATCCTCAGCGTGCTCAAGGCCGCCGACGGCAACAAGGCCCAGGCGGCCCGTACCCTGGGCATCGACTACAAGACCCTGCTGCGCAAGCTGAGCGCCTGGCAGTAATCCGCCGGCTCCTGGCAGTGGGGCAAAATGCCCCAGCGGCACCGTGACCCGATCGGGCATCACACCCCATCCCGGGCCCTCATCCCAGCCGTCAGGGCCTCCCTCCTCCGCGAAAAACGCCGCCACAGCGTCGTCCGGACCCGCTGGCACGGCCAGTGCATTACGTCACGTCAGCGTCGCTCGTCACGACGTGAAGATTCGAACAACAACCACAGCACTCCCGGAGGAGATCCCATGCGCAAGACCCTGCTGTGCGCCCTCGCGGCGTCCATCCTCACCGCGCCCCCGATGCTCAGCGCGGACCCAGGCCTGCCCGCCGATGTCCTGGTCAATCCCTCGTTCGAGGTGAAGACCGCCTGGCCCTATCCGAAACAGAACAGTGGCGAGATCGAGTGGCGGGCCCATGGGCGTGATCTGACCCAGTGGATCACCCTGAGCTACGAGGACAAGCGCGGCATTCCCCAGCCCACCGCCGTGACCTTCCAGGGCCCCCTCAACGGCAACGCCGAGCGGGGCCGTGAGATCGCCACCAACGTGCGTCAGGGCAACTGTGTGGCCTGCCACACCATTCCCGGCGCCAACCAGACCGGCAGCGCCGGACCCAGCCTCGCCGGCTACGGGGCCAAGGGCATGCCCGAGAGCTACGTCTATCAGATGATCCACGATCCCCGGGTGCTGTTCCCCGAGACCGTGATGCCACCTTTCGGGGCTCTGAACAACCTGACCGAGCAGGAGATCCGCGACGTCATGGCATTCATCAATACCCTGCGCTGACAGACCGCCGCCACATCATAAGGAGTCCCCACATGAGATCCCGCATCACCCGTCTCACCACCCTGATCCTCGGTTCCGGGCTCGCCGTTGCCCTGTGCGGCAGCGCCCTGGCCGACCAGCCCTACCGCCAGTACGCGCCCAAACCCGAGGGCGGCTACAGCAGCAACCCCCACGTCTCTCAGGACCACACCAAGACCTACCCCCACTGGAAGGATCGCGCCGCACTCGATCCGGAACGGGTGGCCTCGGAGGCGCTGCAGTGGACCACCAACTGGAAGTTCATGGACCCGCCCTTCGACGATTCGCTGCACGGCGGCCACCTGGCCCTGGACCGGGGCGCGGAGCTGTTCGCCGAACTCAACGGGTCTGACAACCGCTTTGCCCGGTGTCTCGGCGCCTCGGACGGCAACCTCAAGGGCCTGCGTGCCAACCACTACCCCCACTTCAATACCGAACTGGGCAAGGTGGTGAACCTGGAGATGATGATCGAGCACTGCGCCGCGCAGCAGGGCGCGACCCTCGCCCATGGCAGCTATGACAACAGCGCACTGTCCGTGTACGTGGCCAGTCACAGCAACGGCATGCCCATTCGCATCGACGTGACCCAGGGAGAGCTCAAGGCCGCCTTCGAGCGCGGCCAGGAGCGTTTCCACCTGCGCACCGGCCGCATGAACATGGCCTGCGGCACCTGCCATGTGACCCTGGTGGGCGAGCGGCTGCGCGGCCAGGCGCTCACCACCCACTACGGCGACGTGGCCCATTGGCCCACCTACCGGACCAAGGACGAGCTGCAGTCCCTGCACGTGCGCTTCACCGAGTGCAACCGCAATGGCGGCACCCAGCCGCTCAAACCCGGCGCGCAGCCCTACGTGGACATCGAGGTGTTCCTCACCGCCCTGTCCAATGACTATCCGGTGGCCGTGCCCAGCGCCCGGGACTGAAGCCAGACCCCTCAACCAACCCCCTCCGCCAGCGAGGGTCTGCTCGGGGCGGGATCGAACGATCCCGCCCCGCTTTTTTTCACAACACCCAGTGCCCGCATGCGGGCACTGGGGCATTTCACCCCATGCCCAATGAGGCATCCTGGGGCATTTTGCCCCTATGCCTGCGCCAAGCCCTTGATTCACCGATTGCCGTGGCCGGAACACATCCTGCACGCAGAACCCTGCAGACAACGGAGGTTCCATGGCCGAGTACAACACCACGCCCCGCATCCTGAGGCCCCTGGACCGGCCGCCCACGCCTGCCATTCTGGTGACTGGCTTTCTGGGCAGCGGCAAGACCTCGTTCATCCTCAACACCCTGCTGCCCCTGCTCAGGGACCGCCAGCCGATGCTGCTGGTCAACGATTTCGGAGAGGTGGGCTTCGACGCCCGCTACCTGGACAGTCTCGGATTGCCGGTGCGGGAGGTGGCGGGGGGCTGCCTGTGCTGCAGTGCCGGCGGCCGGCTGATCGAGGCCCTGGCGGCCATCCGCGCCACCCAGGATCCGGGGGTGCTGATCATCGAAGGCTCGGGGATCGCGGACCCCCGCCCGGTCCTGGAGGCGCTGGAGACCGGAGCTTATGCCCTGGAGGGCATCGTCGGGCTGGTGGAGCCCCGACACCTGGACCACAACGCCCGCGACCCGGTGTTCCATGAGCAACTGCGCGCAAGCCAGATCGTGGTCATGAGCCGCGGCGATGACGTCGAACCCGAGATCCTGCGCGCCGCCCGTACCTGGCTGGAGAATCATGTGCGCAGTGGTGTGCCCGTGTTCCTGGGCCGTGAGGGGCAGGTGGATGAAGGCTTCCTGCACCTGCTTTCGAACCAGCTCCCAGCGGCGCGCAAGGCCGATGTCCCGGGCTCGGGACGCAAGCTGGGCCAACGCTGTTTCAAACCCGCAGGGTTCTGGAGACGCCGGGACCTGCTGGAATTCCTCGGCAAGCTGCCGGCGGAGGTATTCCGCGTCAAGGGCATCTGCGAGCTGGCCGAGAGCCCCAGGCCTGTGGCCGTCAATTACGCCTTCGGACAATGGACGTTGCACCCCGTTGACGATGAACGGGAAGCCTTCCTCGTGGCCATGGGCGAACAGGCGCCGCTCGTGGATCTGGAGCCGCCATCCTGCCTCCCGCCGGACCGAGCCCCGGCCGGCGATGCCGAGATGTTGCCCGAGGGGGGCGGTGACGCGCGCGAGGGTGCCGCCTTCATCGAAGGCAAGGCCGTCTCCGAGATCGCGGCCGCCGAGGCGGTCATCACCCGGCTGAACAGGGAACGGCGGATCATCTTTCTGCGTGATGCCGGATTCCCGTGCCCGTCTCTGGCCCATCTGCGCCCCCATGGCCTGAACAGGGTGATGGGGGTTGAGGATTACCGCTACCGGCACCTGATGGCACTCGCCCGGGAACTGGCCACAGGCCCGCAGGCGACCGTGGTCACCCTGGGTATACCCGCGGCGGTCGTGGACCTGCTGCTCACGCAACTGGCCGAACACCCCGTCATCGCCCTGTGCGAGCACTGGGCCATCCCCAGAGCGACGGTCTCCATGCGGGGCATGGATGCGACGCGGGTCCAGACACTGCTGCATTGCCTGGACACCCTGGCCCACCCCACCACCACGGGTTCTCGGGCGATCGTCCGGGAACCATCCATTGCGACAGAGGAGGAGTACCCATGAGCGACACCAGCCTATCCAGGCGCAGGTTCCTCAGGGCGGCAGGCTTCGGCGCCGTCGCCCTGACCCTGGGCCCCCAGATCCTGATCGGCAGCCGCGCGGGCGCGGCCGGCCACGGCGGCATCACCTTTGCCTGCCGCGGCGATGGCCGTGTAGTGGCCATCGACGAGGCAAGAGAAGCGGTCTCCGCGACCATCGAGACCGGCGGTCGCGGCGGCACCCTGGGATCGCTGACGCCGAGCGGCGACAAGCTCTTCGTGGCCAACAACGCCGCCGACCAGCGCGCCGTGAGCGTGATCGACGCCCGCTCCCTGCGCCACATCACCAACGTCGAGACCGGCAACCGGCCCAAGCATCCGGTGGTGACCCCGGACGGGCGGCTGGTGGCGGTCAACCACTCCGGCCTGGATGGTCGGGCCTTCCGGGTGGCCTTCATCAACACCGCCGACAACCGGGTGGCCCACACGGCCGAACTGCCAGTGGAGAATACCGCTCACACCGGCGATTTCAGCATGCACGGCTCCTTCAGTCCGGACGGCCGGCTGTTTGCCATCGGCAGCTATGCCGACAACCGGGTGTTCGTGATCGACACCGGTGACGGCTACCGGGTCACACCTTTGAACGTCACCGGCAACCCCCACTACTTCGACTGGTACGGACGGGAGATGTGGGTCACCGTGGAATTCGGCGAACCCAAGGGGGCGGAGAGCCGCTGCGAAATCCATGTCTTCGACATGCGTCGACCCGCCGCCGGCGCCCGTGCCCAGGTGATCCGCATGCCATGCAGTCACGGTGAAGCGGAAAACCCGGCCCGGGTGGAGGGCCACCATGGCTCGTTCAGCAACGACGGCGCGAAGTTCCTGGTCTGCAACCGGGGCGGCTCGCCCTTCGAAGGCACCAGTGTCACGGTGATCGACCGCGCGAACCGGCGCATCGAGAAGCATGTGATCTCCACGGCCAACGGGGCAGGCCATGCCTACGTCTCGCCTGACGGCCGTTATGCCCTGCTCACCCAGTACGGCGACACCCGCCTGCCGATCCTGGACCTGCGCGAGATGCGCATCGTCAACACCCTGAATGCCGGCACCGGCGGACACATGGGCCACGCCACCTTCAGCGCCGACTCCCGCAAGGCCTTCGTCTCCAACCGTCGCGCCGACGAGGTGCTGGTGGTGGACCTCCCCGGTCAGCGCATCACGCGGCGCATCGCCACGGCGCCCTCGGGCCAGGCCCAGGGCCAGTTGGTGAACCGTTACTACAACGTCTTCGAGCGGGTGGTGAATCCACACCTCGGCTGACCGTTCCCCACCATCATCCTTGATCTCCACAGGGCGGCCGAAAGGCCGCCCTGCTGGTTCCGCGCAGATCAAAAAAGGTCAAGAGTTGCGCTCACCCCGTGGAAGCCCCAAGCTTTGCGCCGATCCTGTCCCTGGGACTTTCCATCCATGAAAATCGCCATCCTCTCCCGCGACGCCAAGCTCTATTCCACCCGCCGTCTCATGGAGGCCGCCCGCGCCAATGACCACGAGGTGCAGGTGCTCGACCCGCTGCGCTGTTACATGAACATCACCTCGGCCAAGCCCACCATCCACTACAAGGGCAAGGAACTGACCGGCTTCGACGCGGTGATCCCGCGCATCGGTGCGTCCATCACCTTCTACGGCACGGCGGTGCTGCGCCAGTTCGAGATGATGGGCGTGTTCCCGGTGAACGAGTCGGTGGCCATCTCCCGCGCCCGGGACAAGCTGCGCAGCCTCCAGCTGCTCTCGCGTAAGGGCGTGGGCCTGCCGGTGACCGGATTCGCCCATTCCCCGGACGACATCGACGACCTGCTGGCCGAGGTACAGGGCGCGCCCCTGGTGGTGAAACTCCTGGAAGGCACCCAGGGCGTGGGTGTGGTGCTGGCCGAGACCCGCAAGGCGGCGGAGAGCGTCATCCAGGCCTTCATGGGACTGCGCCAGAACATCCTGGTACAGGAGTTCGTCAAGGAGGCGGGCGGCACCGACCTGCGCTGCTTCGTGATCGGCGGCAAGGTGGTGGCCGCCATGCAGCGGCGCGCCAAGGAAGGGGAGTTCCGCTCCAACCTGCACCGGGGCGGCAGCGCCGAGCCGGTGAAGCTCACCCCCCAGGAGCGCGCCACGGCGGTCAAGGCCGCCAAGGTGATCGGGTTGAACGTCTGCGGCGTGGACATCCTGCGCTCCAGCCATGGCCCGGTGGTCATCGAGGTCAATGCCTCACCGGGACTGGAAGGCATCGAGACCGCCTCCGGCGTGGACGTGGCCGGGCGCATCGTGAGCTTCATCGAACAGAACGCCCGGCCCCACCGCACCCAGACCCGGGGGAAGGGGTAAGTGGCAAGTGGCAAGTGGCAAGTGGCAAGTGGCAAGTGGCAAGGATGATCTGAACCCCTGATACCTGGGGGGGACAAATAGTGGCGAACTGTTACTCTTTGACTAAGTCCCTGACCACCCCTGGATACAGACCAAGTGTCGCTTGCCCTTTATCTTGTCCACCAGATGCGCACCGTGCGCCGCCTTGCCGCGGCGGTCATGCTGCTGGCGTGCCTGCCGCTCGGCACGGCCCAGGCACAGTCGCCACGCCTCAACATCACCGGCGTCGGGTCTGAGCTCGAGGACAATATCCGCGTTCACCTGAGCATCGCCCGCGAGGATTGCGAGCTGCCCGCGTGGCGGGAGCGCCCGCTGCTGCGCCGGGCGAACGATGAGAGCCGCGAGGCCCTGCGTGCCCTGGGCTACTATCGCCCGGAGCTTGAGATGGACTTCCGCCGCACCGAGGACTGCTGGACCCTGGAGGTCCGCGTCCAACCGGGAGAGCCGGTGCGCGTGCGCGCGGTGGAGGTCACCCTGGACGGCGAGGCCGGAGACGATCCCGCCTTCCGGACACTGCTGGCCGACGCGCCCATGAAACCCGGCGACGTGTTGCGCCACGACCGCTACGAACAGCTGCGCAACAGCCTGACCCGCCTGGCCGCCGACCGGGGCTACCTGGACAACCGCATCATCACCCGTGAACTGCGCGTGCACGCCGGGGAAGGCGTGGCCGACGCGGTGATTCACATGGACAGCGGCGTCCGCTACCGCTTCGGCATCATCACCATCGAGCAGGACATCCTCAAGCCCGAGTTCGTGGACAAGTTCCTGCCCTTCGAGGAAGGAGAGCCCTACGACAGCGTTCGCCTCATCGACCTGCAGCAGGCCCTGGTGGACGGGAACTACTTCAGCGACGTTCGCGTGCGCACCGAGACCGAGGCCCGTGCCGACGGTGCCGTGCCCATCCGGGTGGAGCTTACGCCCCGCCCGCGCCACGCGTATCTCGCCGGTATCGGCGCCTCCACGGACATCGGCCCGCGCCTGCGTCTCGGCTACGAGCACCGCTATGCCAACCGATCCGGGCACCGCTACAACGCCGATATGGAGTTCTCTCCGGTGCGCTCCGGGGTGGGCTTCAACTACGAGATCCCCCTGCAGGAACCGGCCCGTGAGCGCCTCAACCTCATGGCGCGTTACCAGACCGAGGACACCGACACGGTGCGCTCCGATCTCTACGGTCTGGGCGTGAGCCATACCCGCCAGCATGACTCCGGCTGGCTGGAGACCCGCTCCCTGGTCTACGAGCGCGAGGACTACACCGTGGCCGGCATCACCGACCGCAGCGACCTGCTGATGCCGGGCCTGTCCTTCTCCCGGGTGCGCGCCGATCATCCGGTGTTCCCGCGACGGGGCTGGCGCCTGTACGGCGGCGTGCGCGGCGCCCATGAGGACCTGGGCTCCTCGGTGAGCTTTGCCCAAGTCCATGGCCGGGCGAAGCTCATCACCCCCTTCGGCCCCGGCCGGCTCATCACCCGCGGCGAGGGCGGCGCCACCCAGGCGGACCTGGTCACGGAACTGCCCTCCTCGGTGCGCTTCTTCGCCGGCGGCGACAACAGCGTGCGCGGCTACGGCTACCAGCGCCTGGGCCCCACCAACGCCGACGGCGAGGTCATCGGTGGCCGCCACCTGCTCACCGGCAGCGTGGAATACGAGATCCCCCTGTTCGGCAAATGGAGCGCGGCCGCCTTCGTGGACAGCGGCAACGCCTATGACCGCATCGATGACTTCGATCCCAAGACCGGCGTGGGCTTAGGGATTCGCTGGCGCTCGCCCATCGGCCCCATCCGGGTGGACATCGCCCACCCCGTGGACGGCGACGAGAACTTCCGCCTGCACCTGACCATGGGGGCGGACCTGTAATGCTCCGCCGCGTCCTGTTCGGCGCCCTGGTCGCCTTCATCATGCTGGCCACCCTGCTCACGGTGCTGCTGGGCACCGAGCCCGGCACCCGCTGGGTCATCCAGCAGGGGTCGGCGCTGGCCCCCGGCGAATTGCGTATCGAGCAGGTGGAGGGCACCCTGCTGCGCGGCGTGACCCTGCAGGGTATCCGTTTCGAGGATGCCTCCGCGAGCGCGAGCCTTGAGCGCCTGGATCTGCGGGTCAACGCCAACGCCCTGTTTGTCGCCCGGCTCGCCATCACCCGCCTGGAACTGCATGGCCTGGACCTGCAGACCCGCCCCGACCCGGACCCCGCGCCCGCCGAACCTTTCCAGATCCCCGAGGCCATCCGCCTGCCCCTGGCCATCGACCTGTCACCGGCCCGCTTCACGGACCTGCGCCTCAGCTTCGGCGACGCCGAGCCCCTGGTGATCCACGAGATCCGTCTGGCCGCCAGCGCGGACCGGGACGCGGCGCGCATCCGCACCCTGACCGTGGACGCCGCCGACTTCGATCTCGACCTGAGCGCCAGCGCCGGTCTCGCCCTGCCCTACCCGATGCAGGCCGACCTGGCTTGGCGGGTGCGCCTGCCCGAGCCGGCGGCGCTCGGACTCGATGCCGAAGAGGCCCATGGCCGGGTCCGCATCGAGGGGGACCTGGAGCGCCTGACCCTGAGTCACGGCATCGAGGCCCCCCTGCGCCTGAGCGGCGAGGGCGAGTTTCGGACCCTCCTGGACACCCCCGCCTGGGACCTGCAGCACCGCTGGGAGGCCTTCACCTGGCAGATCCCGGAGCAGGGGCCCATCGCCGTGGAGGCCGGCCGTCTTTTGAGCGCCGGCAACCTGGACGACCATCGCCTGGAACTGCACACCACCGTCACCCCCCTGGACTATCCCGCCCAGCGCATCGAACTCACCGGCCGGGGCGATGCGGAGCACCTGGCCGAACTGTCCCTGGCGATCAGCGGTGAGGCGGGTCGCCTGGGCATCGCCGGCAGCGCCCGCTGGCTGCCCCTGCCCGCCTGGGACATGACGGTCAGCGGCCGGGATCTGGACCCGGCCCTGGCCAGCCCCGAACTGCCCGGGCGCCTGGATCTCGACACCCGGGTGTCCGGCGCACTGGATGCGGATGGCCTGCTGAGCCTCGACCTGCAGGACCTGGATCTGTCCGGCGTGCTGCGCGGCGAGAGCCTGCGCCTGACCGGCGAGGCCCGATTGAGGGACACCGAACTCAGCACCCCCGGCCTCACCCTGAGCGTGGATGGCGGGCGCCTCACCCTGGAGGGCATCGGCGGCTGGGCACCGCAGCCCCACTGGGACCTGCGCCTCGCCGCCCGCGACCTGGACCCGGGTCCCTGGCTCGAGGACTGGCCCGGTCGGCTGGACCTGGACCTGAGCACCGCCGGCCGCCTGGAGGCGGATCTCGCCGTGCACGGCGAGGTGCGCCTGACCCGCCTGCAGGGCCAGCTGGCCGGCCACCGCGTCAGCGGCCGGGGCGAGGCAGCGCTTCAGGGCCACGGGCTCAGCACCCCCGGCCTGCACCTGGAAGTCGATGCCGCGCGCCTGTCGGTCACCGGCGAGGCCCATTGGGCCCCGGAGTTGCGCTGGAACCTGCGCATCACGGGAGACGACCTGGACCCCGGCCTGATCGAGCCCCGGCTGGCCGGCCGACTCAACCTGCGCGCCGCCACCGAGGGTCGCCTGGACGCGGAGACCGGCGCGGCCGCCAGTCTTGAGCTGGAGCGGCTGGACGGGCGCCTGCGGGACTACCCGGTGTCCGCCCGGGGCAGCGCCCGGCTGAGCGAGGGCCGGCGGCTCACCACCCCGGGCCTGGAGGCGCGCCTGGGCGCCAACCGCCTGGAGCTGCGCGGCGAGGCGGCCCTGGACGCCGCCGACCTGCACTACCGCCTGGACGCCCCGGAGCTATCGGCCCTGTGGCCCGGGCTGCGCGGTCGGCTGACGGGGCAAGGCCGGCTGGCAGGCCACTGGCAGCGACCGGATCTGAACCTGACGCTGGAAGGGGCGGAACTGGGCTTCGAGACCTGGTCACTGGAGCGCCTGGCCCTGGAGGCCCGGGGCGGACTCGAGCCGCAACGACCCCTGGTCCTCAACCTGGTGATCAACGACATCTCGCTTGACGACGACACCCTGGTGGAGAACCTGCTGCTGAGCGGCCGGGGCCACGCCGAGTCCCACGAGCTGAATCTGAGCGCGCGCACCCGCGAGGGGGACCTGGGCCTGGGCCTGCGCGGACGCCTCACCGAGGCCCCCGGCTGGGCGGGAAGGATCACCCGGCTCAACCTGAGCGAGACCCGCCTGGGCACCTGGACCCTGGACGGCCGTCCCGCGCTTGAGGCCGATGCCGAGCGCGCCCGACTCGCGCCCCTGTGCCTGACCCAGGAGGCCGCCCGCCTGTGTCTCGAGGGGGAACGCACACCGGCAACCGGCCTCCAGGCCCGGCTCGACCTGGACGACCTGTCCCTGGCCTGGCTCGCCGACGTGCTGCCCGAGAACCTGGAACTGGAGGGCCGGATCGAAGCCAGCGCCCGGCTGGCGCTCCTGGACAGCCTCTCGGTGGAACTGCAGGCCGGCGCCCCACAGACCCTCATGCATGTCCTGCTCCCGGACGGCGATCGCGAGACCATCCCGTTCCGGGACCTGAACCTGTCGGCCAGCCTGAACGACGGCCGGCTGGAGGCCCGCACCACCCTCGCTTTCCTGGATGCGGGCCAGGCCAGCGCCCGGCTCGTGGCCATCCCCGAGGGCAACACCCACCGGCTCGACGGGCAGGCCCGGGCGGATCTGACCGAACTGCGCTGGCTGGAGATCTTCGCCCCCCAGGTGCGCGACCCCCGGGGCCGGCTGCAGGCAGACCTGGCCCTGGCGGGCACCCTGGCCGACCCCGAGTTCCGCGGCCGCGTGAGCCTGAGCGAGGGCCGAATGCTCATCCCCGACGCCGGGCTGGAACTCACGGACCTGAGCCTTCAGGCCGCCGCCGACGGACTGGACCGGCTGCGACTCGACGGACGGGTGCGCTCCGGCCCCGGTGAACTGCGGCTCGGCGGTGAGCTGGGGCTCGCCGAGACCGGTGAACCCTGGGCCAACCTGACCCTGGCCGGTGAGCGCTTCCAGGCCCTGCGCCTGCCGGAAGCGCAGGTGTTCATCTCCCCGGATCTGGCCATGGCCCTGGCCGGCAGGGAGATCCACCTCACCGGGAGCCTGGCGGTCCCCGAGGCCAGCATCGAACTGCGCGAGCTGCCCGAGCAGGCGGTCTCCGTGAGTCGGGACGAGGTGATCGTGGATGCGGACGCGCCCGCCGAGCCGCCCCTGGAGATCCACAGCCGGGTCAGCGTCACCCTGGGTGAGCAGGTGAGCCTGAGCGGCTTCGGCCTGAGCGCCCGCCTGGAAGGGCAGCTGGACGTGGAGGACAGCCCCGCCCGGCCCACCCGGGTGGAAGGCGAGATCCGTATCCTGGACGGGCGCTACCGGGCCTATGGCCAGAACCTGATCGTGGAGCGGGGCGTGCTGGTGTTCCAGGGGCCGGCGGACAATCCGGGCCTGGACATCCGCGCCGTGCGCCGGGTGCCCGCCCACGACGTCACCGCGGGCCTCGCCATCGGCGGCACCCTGCAGGACCCGCGCTCGCGGGTATTCTCCACCCCGGCCATGGAGGACAGCGAGGCCATGTCCTTCCTGCTCACCGGCCGCCCCCTGTCCGGGGCCTCGGAGTCGGATGCCAACGTGCTCGCCGCCGCCATCACCAGTTTCGGCCTGGAACAGGGCGGCATGATGACCCAGCAGATCGGCCAGGCCGTGGGCCTGGACGAATTCACCGTGGACGCCGAGGGCGACCTGGACCAGAGCGCCCTGATGATGGGCAAGTACCTCACCGCCCGGCTGTACGTGCGCTACAGCGTGGGCCTCTTCGAGCGGGCCTCCAGCCTCATGCTGCGCTACACCCTCACCCGCAGCCTGAGCCTGGAGACCACCACCAGCGGCGAGGCCCAGAGCATGGACCTGATCTACCGTCGGGAACGCTGAGGCTATCAACCCCGTCCTCTCACGGAGACACGGAGCCACAGGGAAATCGATTTACGTTAAAAAACCTTCCCCGTGGCTCCGTGTCTCCGTGAGAACAAACGTTCTTTCAGATCTTGCATCCACGCCCCACCTCGAAGCCATCAACAACGAAAAACGCTAGACTGCACCCATGGCTAAACTCACCTTTCTCGGCGCCGTCGGCGAAGTCACCGGTTCGCGCTATCTCATCGAGACCGACAGGGCCACCCTGCTGCTGGAATGCGGACTGCACCAGGGCGGCGCACAGGCTGACCGTGCCAACCAGGCCTCCCTAGTGAAGCTGGCCCGCCGGGTCGACGCAGTCATCCTCTCCCACGGCCACCTGGACCACTCGGGCCTGGTGCCCAAGCTGGTGCGCGACGGCTACCGGGGTCCCATCTACTGCACCCCCGGCACCCTGGACCTGCTGAAGATCATGTGGCGGGACGCCGCCGTGGTCATGGGCAAGGACATCGAGTGGGAGAACAAGTGGCGCCGGCGCGCCGACAAGCGCCTGCTGGACCCCATCTACGAAGACGAGGACGTGGAACGGGCCCTGGACCTCTGCGAGGCGATCCCCTACAGGCGCCTGGAGCAGATCAAGGGCGGCGTCGGCCTCATGTACCACGACGCCGGCCACATCCTGGGTTCCGCCATCGTGGAGCTGACCGTGCCATCCGGCGGGCGCGAACGGCGCCTGGTGTTCTCCGGCGACCTGGGCAATCCGGACTCGGTGCTGATGCACGATCCGTCGCGGCTGGAACACGCCGATCGGGTGCTCATGGAGAGCACCTACGGGAATCGCAACCACCGGCCCATGGAAGACACCATCGAGGAACTGGCCGGGATCCTGGAACAGGCCCATGCCGACGGCGGCAACGTACTGATCCCCGCCTTCGCGGTGGGACGCACCCAGGAGGTGCTCTACCACCTGAGCATGCTCTACCAGGCCGGGCGCCTGAAACACCAGAGGGTGTTCCTGGACAGCCCCATGGCCATCGAAGTCACCGAACTCTACGCCCGCCGGCGCAAGGCCCTGGACCCCAAGGACCTTGAGAGACTGGAGCAGAACGGAAACGGCGAATTTTCCGAGGCCCTGCCACCGCTGCAGTTCTCCCGCAGCGTGGAGGACTCCATGGCCATCAACCGCATCCACGGCGGCGCCATCATCATTGCCGGCTCCGGCATGTGCAACGGCGGACGCATCCGCCATCACCTGAAATACAACCTCTGGCGCCAGGACGCCCATGTCATCATCGTGGGCTTTCAGGCTGCGGGCACCCTTGGGCGGCGGCTGGTGGATGGCGCGGAGAAGGTGAAGCTGCTGGGCTCCGAGGTGGCGGTGAAGGCCAGGATCCACACCCTGGGCGGCTTCTCCGCCCATGCCGGCCAGGCCCAGTTGCTGGACTGGGCCAGCGCCTTCCGGGACCGGCCCGTCTTCCACCTGGTGCACGGCGAGCCCGAGGCACAGCAGGCCCTGGCCGAGGCCCTGAAACGGCAGCACGGCATCGAGGCCAGCATCCCCGGGCACGGGGACAGCGTGGAGATTTAGGGCAATTCAAGATTCAAGATTCAAGATTCAAGATTCAAAATTCAAAGATGACGGGGTTCCCTTTGAATCTTGAATTTTGAATTTTGAATTCTGAATCATCCCCACCTTAAGAATCGGCCACACAAGCCGATAACCAAAGAAAAGAACGCAAAACACCAATAATCAGCACCTTTAGGAGGGGCGTCCGCCCATGTTTCGCAAACCCAGCATCCTGCGCAACCTGCTCCTGGCTTTTCTCGGCTTCGGCCTGGCCATGGGCTTGCTGTTCCCGTTCTTCGCGGGCCTGTTCGTGGAGTGGAAGCCGGGCATGTACGGACTGTTCGTCGCGTCCTGCATCGCGGCCGGTCTGGTCATGGGCGGGGTCAACTACCTGCTGGTCCGGGTGATCCTCCTGGCGCGCCTGCGGCGCATCGCTGAGGTGACCCACGCCATCAGCGAGAACGACATCTCCCTGAACTGCACCATGCAGAGCCATGACCTGATCGGCGAGCTGATCGACAGCTTCAACCGCATGGCCGAAAACCTGCGCGGCATGATCCGCCTGATCAGCGCCAACAGCGAGCAGCTGGCCGGCTCCGCCAACCGGTTGGTGAGCATCATCGGCGAGACCGGCCGCGATCAGGGCCATCAGCGTGACGCCACCACCCTGGTCGCCACGGCCATGAACCAAATGGCGGCCACGGTGCGCGAGGTGGCCGCCAACACCCAGGGCGCCGCCGAGGCGGCCTCCACCGCCGCCGGCGAGGCCCAGAACGGCGCGCTGACCGCCACCGAGGCCCTGGGGGCCATCGGCAACCTCAACGCCGGCATCCAGCGGGCCGTGGGGGTCATCGACAAGGTGCGCGCGGAGAACGACCGCATCCGCTCGGTGCTGGACGTGATCCAGGGCATCAGCGAACAGACCAACCTGCTGGCGCTGAACGCCGCCATCGAGGCGGCCCGCGCCGGCGAACAGGGCCGCGGCTTTGCCGTGGTGGCCGACGAGGTGCGCAACCTGGCCCGGCGCACCCAGGACTCCGCCCGGGAGATCCAGGACATGCTCTCCCGCCTCAACGACCAGGTGAAGGCCGCCGTGGACGTCATGGGCCAGGCCAATGCCAAGGCCGCCGAGAGCGAGGAGAAGGTGGAGGAATCCGCCATGGCCCTGGGCGAGATCGCCGGCGCCATCAAGTCCATTGAGCAGATGAACATCCAGATCGCCACCGCCGCTGAACAGCAGACCGCCGTGGCCGAGGACATCAACCGCAACATCATCCAGATCAACGACGCCGCCGAGCGCGGCGTGCAGTCCATGCACCAGGCCCAGGAATCCACTGGCGAACTCAATGAGGTGGCCGGCCAGCTCCGGGAGATCGTGGGGCGGTTCAAACTCCATTGAAGTTCGAAGTGGGAATTGGGAAGTGCGAATGAAGTTGGAAGTGGGAATTGGGAAGTAGGCATTGAAAGGCCTTCACTTCGCACTTCCCAATTCCCACTTCGTACTTCCTTCCGCGTTACACTGAAGGTGATTGCGCGCGATACTCGCGCGCGCCGCCTTCGTGCCCATGACCGAGACCCCCGACATCGCCGTCTACACCCTGGTCGCCGGATTCCTCGGCGGCCTGGGCCTGTTCCTGCTCGGCATGACGCTCATGACCGACGGCCTGAAGCTGGCCGGCGGCAAGGCCCTGCAGCACATCCTCGGCACCTGGACCCGCACCCGCACCCGGGCGCTGGCCTCGGGCATGGGGGTCACCGCCCTGGTGCAGTCCTCCAGTGCCGTGACCGTGGCCACCATCGGTTTCGCCAACGCCGGCCTGCTCACCCTGGGCCAGGCGGTGTGGGTCATCTTCGGCTCCAACGTGGGCACCACCATGACCGGCTGGCTGGTGGCCCTGCTCGGCTTCAACATCCGCATCGAGGCCTTCTCTCTACCCGCCATTGGCATCGGCGCCCTGATCTACCTGTTCGCCCGCAGCACGCGCATCAAACACCTGGGCATGGCACTGGCCGGCTTCGGCCTGCTGTTCCTGGGCATCGACGTGCTGAAGAACGCCTTCATGGGCCTGAGCGCCGCCGTGGACCTGGGCGCACTGGCCCGCCCCGGTTTCCTCGGTCTCATCATCATGGTGGGTATCGGTGCCCTGCTCACGGTACTGATGCAGAGCTCCTCCGCCTCCATGGCCATGGCGCTCACCGCCGCCATGAGCGGCGCCGTGCCCCTGGAGGCCTCCGCCGCCGCGGTGATCGGCGCGAACCTGGGCACCACGGTCAAGGCCATGCTGGTGGTGATCGGCGCCACCGCCAATGCCAAGCGCGTGGCCGCCGCCCACGTGATCTTCAACGGCCTTACCGCCCTCGTGGCACTGCTCATCCTGCCCTGGTTCCTGGCCTTCATCGCCTGGGTCTGGGGCAGCACCGGCGAGGCCCCCGCGCCCGCCATGCTGCTGGCCCTGTTCCACACCGGCTTCAACCTGCTGGGCGTGGCCCTGATGATCCCCGTCGCGCCGCCCATGATCCGCTGGCTGCAGGGTCGGTTCCGCTCTGCCGAGGAAGATGCTGCACGCCCCCGCTATCTGGACGACAGCAGTGCCGGGGTACCGGACCTCGGTCTGCAGGCCCTGATCCTCGAGATCGATCGCCTGGGCGACATGAGCTATCGCATGGCCCGTGATGCCCTGTCCGACCAACCTTCCAGCGCGGACGCCCTGGAGGCCCAGCGATCGGTGGTGGAACGCCTGCTGACGGCCATCGGCGATTTCGCGGCCAAGGTGTCCCGGGGGCACCTGCCGGAAAAGATCGCCGATGGCGTCACCGAGGCGCTGCGCGTGGCCCGCTATCACCGGGACGTGGCGACGCTAGCCCACGACATCGCCGCCCTGCGCAGGCTCCGGGAACGTCACGACCTTCCCGCGATCACTGAACAGCGCCGCCAGTGGCAGAACCTCGCCGTGCGCGCCCTGGACCTTGCGCGCCTTGAGCCGGACGACCCGCAACGTGGCGATGCCGCCGAGGCCGTGGCCCAGGTCGAAAGCGAATACGCCCGGCTCAAGCAGGCCCTGCTGCGGGAAGGCACCTCAGGCAACATCCCCATCCCCGAGATGGAACGCCAGCTGCGCATCATCAGCATGGCCCGACGGCTGGTGACCCAGGCGGACAAGGCACGGCGCTACGGGGATCACCTGGAATCACAGGTGGGGCAGACGAAGCCGGATCAGGAACCCGCGACGGCCCCGCCACCGTAATAGGGGGAACTGAAGTACGAAGCGAGAATTGGGAAGTAGGGATCAAGTACGAAGTGAGAATTTGGAAGTGCGAAGTGAAGGTCTTTAATTCCCACTTCCCAATTCTCACTTCGTACTTCAAAAGAGCTTGAACTCCAAAGCGATCTCGAAATCCCGAAACGGCCCCGCCCCCGCCGGCAGAGCTTCCGCACGCCCCACCTGACGCACCGCCGCGAGCGCCGCCTCGTCCAGCAGGTTGTGCCCCGAGGATTCGATCAGACGAATCGCTTCGATGCGGCCATCACCCAGGACCCTGAAGCCCACCAGGGCGATGCCTTGCAGTTGCTGTCGAACCGCCAGCCTGGGGTAGCGCTTCTCACGATCGATGGCCGCGCGCAGTCGGTCCTGGTAATCGGCCATGACGGTGGCGTCCAGCGTCTCTGACGGCGCGTCCTGCGGTGTCGCAGGTTCCACCAGCGGCATCACTGCCTTCGGGCGCTGGCGCTGATCGTCGGGGGGCGATTCCCGTGGAACGGGCGCCGCCGGTGTTGCCGGCGCAGGTTGCGGTTGTGGCTCCGGCGCTACGGCAGGTTCCGGCTCAGGCTCAGGTTCGGGCTCAGGTTCGGGTTCGGGTTCGGGTTCGGGTTCGGCAGTATCAATTGCTTCTGGGGAAGCCTCCGCGTCGTCCCGGGGCGCCAGTGCCACATCGAGGGTTCGCGAAGCCTCCCGATAGGCATCCCGCTGCAGCACAGGAGATGCCCAGTCGCCCCACAGGAGCAACAGATGCACCAGGACGGAGATCAGCAGAGCAAACAGGAAGGGACGCATGCGGGTCGGGCAGGCAGCGGATCGACCCGTAATTCTAACAGGCGAAGTTGCAGGTTCCTTGGGTGCCTGGCACGACCCTCTCAACACAGCGCCAAGCCAGGCAACTCATCCTCAAATGACCAAGTCCCGTCCTCTCACGGAGACACGGAGCCACTGAGGGAAGACAAGATTATGTGAAGTGCATTCCCCGTGGCCCCGTGTCTCCGTGAGAGAAAGGCCGTTGACCTACCTGCCGGATGCCCCCGCCAGGTCATCGAGGATCGGGCAGGATGCCCGCTGATCGCCCTGGCATTCTTGGATCAGGTGCTGCAGGGTGCGGCGCATGGATTCCAGGTCAGCGATCTTCTCCTCCAGTTCGCGCAGGTGTGCCTGGGCAATGGCCCTCACCTCCGCGCTGGCCCGGTGCTGGTCCCGCCACAGGGCCACCAGCTGCTCCACCTGTTCCAGGGAGAAGCCCAGGTCCCGGGCACGGCGGATGAAGCGCAGCATGTGCACATCCGTGTCGGCGTAGTGCCGGTAACCGTTGGCACCGCGCCTCGCCTCGGGCAACAGCCCGATCTGCTCGTAGTAGCGGATCATCTTCGCCGACACCCCGGATGCGCTGGCCGCTTCACCGATGTTCATGGATACTCCTTCGGGATCAGACGAAAAAACTTCGACGCAAAGGCGCAAAGACGCAGAGGGTCGCAAAGATTTTTTATCAAAAGATCTTCTTCGCGTCCTTTGCGCCTTTGCGCCTCTGCGTTGAAGGCCTTTGACCTTCCATCAGACAACCGCACGAAAACGCTTCAGCCTGAGCGCGTTGGTGAGCACGCTGACGCTGGAAAACGCCATGGCGAAGGCGGCGAACACCGGCGACAGCAGCAGGCCGACGAAGGGATACAGCACGCCCGCCGCCACCGGCAGCAGGGTGGCGTTGTAGACGAAGGCCCAGAACAGGTTCTGCTTGATGTTGCGGATGGTCGCCCGGGACAGGGCGATGGCGTTGGGCACGTTGTTGAGATTGTCGGACATGAGCACCACGTCGGCGCTCTCCATGGCCACGTCGGTGCCCGAGCCGATGGCGATGCCCACCTGCGCCTGGGCGAGCGCGGGCGCATCGTTGATGCCGTCACCCACGAAGGCCACCTTCCTGCCGCCCTGCTGCAGGGATTTCACCGCCTCCACCTTGCCCTCGGGCAGCACCTCGGCCACCACCTGTTCGATGCCCAGTTCCCGGGCGATGGCCTCGGCGGTGCGACGGTTGTCGCCGGTGATCATGGCCACCTGCAGACCCAGCGCCCGCAGTCGCACCACGGTGTCTTTGGCGCCCGGCTTGACCGGATCCGACACCCCGAGCAACGCCATGGCCTGGCCGTCCACCGCCAGGTAAAGCGGTGTGCGCCCGGCATCGGCCAGGGCGCTGGCCTTGTGGGCAAATGCCTCGATGTGGATGCCGTGCGCCTTCATGTAACGATCGGCACCGACGAGCACCGCTCTGCCATCCACAGTGCCCGTTGCACCCATGCCGGCCACGGCGCGAAAACCGCTGGCCTCGCCGAGTCCCAGGCCACGCGCCTCGGCAGCACGCACGATGGCCTGGGCAACGGGATGTTCCGAATGGCGCTCGAGCACGGCGGCCATCGCCAGCAACTCATCCTCCGAAGCCCCCTCGGCCACGACGAGATCGGTCAACTCCGGACGCCCCCGGGTCAGGGTGCCGGTCTTGTCCAGGGCCACCACGTCCGTGTCCCGCAGGGCCTGAAGCGCATCGCCGCCCCGGAACAGCACGCCCATCTCGGCCCCCTTGCCGGTGCCCACCATGATGGAGGTGGGCGTGGCCAGACCCATGGCGCAGGGACAGGCGATGATCAGCACCGCCACCGCATTGACCAGGGCGAGCGTCAGGGCCGGTGCGGGGCCGAACAGCATCCAGACGATAAAGGTCAGCAGCGCGATGCCGATCACCACCGGCACGAAGTAGCGGGTCACCTGATCCACCAGGGCCTGGATGGGCAGCTTGGAGCCCTGGGCCGCCTCCACCATGCGGATGATCTGGGCCAGCACCGTGTCGGCGCCCACCTGGGTGGCGCGCACCGTGAGACTGCCCTGACCGTTTACGGTACCGCCCACCACGCGCGCGCCGGCGTCCTTGTGCACCGGCACCGGTTCGCCGGTGATCATGGACTCGTCCACCCAGGAGTCGCCATCGACCACCTCGCCATCCACGGGCAGGCGCTCGCCCGGGCGCACCAGCACCCGGTCGCCCACGGCCACTTGGTCCACGTCGATCTCCACGCTCTCCCCGTCACGCAGCACCCGCGCCGTGCGCGGACGCAGCCCCATGAGGGTACGGATGGCCTCGGAGGTGGCCCCCTTGGCGCGGGCCTCCAGGAAACGGCCCAGCAGGATCAGGGTGATGATCACCGTGGAGGCCTCGAAGTACACGTGCACCGTCTCAGCCGGCAACAGTCCGGGCAGGAAGGTGGCGACCACCGAATAGCCGTAGGCGGCGGAGGTGCCGAGCATCACCAGGGAGTTCATGTCCGGCGCGCCGCGCATGAGCGCCGGCCAGCCCTTGCGGTAGAAGCGCAGGCCCGGCCCGAACTGCACTAGGCTCGCCAGCACGAAGAACAGCACGTAGAGGTTCTGGGTGCCGATGGCACCGTGCACCGCGTGGTGGAAGGGCGGGATCAGGTGCCCGCCCATGTCGAGGATGAAGATCGGCAGGGTGAAGGCCGCGGCCCAGGCGAGGCTGCGCCTGAGGCCGCGCATCTCCGCCGCCCGGGCCTCGCGCTCCCGGTCGGCCCGGTCCACGCCGGGCTCGGGCAGGGAGGCGCCGTAGCCGGCCTGCGCCACGGCGCGCACCAGTGCCTGTGCATCCGCCAGGTCCGGCAGGTGACGCACCCGGGCCGTCTCGGTGGCCAGGTTCACCGAGGCCTCCAGCACGCCGGGCAGGTCCTTCAGCGCCAGTTCCACCCGTCCGACGCAGGAGGCGCAGCTCATGCCCTCCACCCGCAGGGTGGTCTCCTCGGCCACGGTCTCGTAGCCGGCCGCCTCGACGGCGCCCACCACCGCCATGGGATCGCCGTCCTTAAGATCCACGCTGGCCCGGCCGGTGGCGAGATTCACGTTCACCCCCACCACACCGGGCACCTTGAGGATGGCGTCCTCCACCCGCCCCACGCAGGAGGCGCAGCTCATCCCGCCCACGGCGAGATCCAGGTGTTCGGTCGATGTCTTGCCGGAAACGGATGTGTCCATGGTGCTTCTCCACGATCCGGATGGATCATGGGAAAAGCATAGACCTTCCCATCATTGGAAGGTCAAGGGTTGGGGGGTGTTCGTTTAAGAGCATTCAACGCAAAGACGCAGAGAACGCAAAGAAGATCTTGTGAAAAAACCTTTGCGACCTTGGCGTCTTTGCGTCTTTGCGTTGAAAGCCTTCGCCTCATGAGCGCTTTCGACCCGGGCACTAACGCCGATGATGCTGCCGCTCGTCCTGGCGGCGGGCGTCGATCTCGCGCCAGGCCTCGTAGACCTCGTGGGGCCAGAGGGACTGGAACCAGGCGATGGCGGCGTCGATCTCGGCGTCTGACAGGATGTGTCCCCAGGCGGGCATGTTGCCCAGGGCGGGGTCGGAGCCGTCCTTGATGATCTCCCGCAGTTCGAACAGGGGATGGTGCCAGGCGTGGGCGGTGCCGTTGAGCGGCGGGGGCGGGAACTTGCCGTCGGGCAGGCGCTGGCGCCAGGTGTCCTCCGCCTGGGCCCGGTCGCCGTGGCACACGGCACAGTTGGCCGCGAACACCCGCGCGCCCTTCTGCACCTGGGCCTCCGTGTACCAGCGCCCGGTATCCGGCTGGCGCACCTGAGCCTCGTGCTCCTGGGCACCGTCCCCACAGGCTGCCAGGGTCATCACAGCTGATAACGCAACACCCAACCATCGCACGCTCATGGCCAGCATTGTATCAGCGTCACATGGTGAGTGGATGCCGCTTCAAACACCGTATTGGCTGCAGTTGGGCGCGACACCAGCCGGGCCGGCAAGTGATTTCTCCAGCAGGCGCTCACGCAGCGATCTGGCTGCGGCCACCATGTTGCGCAGTGCCGGAATGACCTCGTACCATTGCCGGGTCTTGAGGCCGCAGTCCGGGTTGACCCAAAGCCGGTCCGTAGGTATGCGCTGCTGCGCCCGTTGCATCAACTGCTCGATGGCCTCCTGGGTCGGGATGTTGGGCGAATGGATGTCGTACACACCTGGCCCTATGTCATTGGGGTATTTGAAATCTTCGAAGGCCTCAAGCAACTCCATGTTTGAACGCGAGGTTTCTATCGTGATCACGTCGGCATCCATGTCCGCGATGGACTCGATGATGTCGTTGAACTCCGAATAGCACATATGGGTATGGATCTGGGTCTCGTCGCGTACACTGTTGGCACTGACCCGGAAGGCCTCGACCGCCCAGTCCAGATACGCCGCCCATTCAGACTTGCGTAGGGGCAGGCCCTCGCGCAATGCCGCCTCATCGATCTGAATGATCCTTATACCGGCCTTTTCCAGGTCCAGAACCTCTTCCCGAATCGCCAAGGCCAGTTGCCTGCAGGTCAGCGAACGAGGCTGATCGTCGCGCACGAACGACCAGTTGAGCATCGTGACCGGACCGGTGAGCATGCCTTTCATGGGTTTGGGTGTCAGAGACTGTGCATAGCCGATCCACTCCAGGGTCATGGCCCTTGGCCGGCTGACATCACCAAACAGAATGGGTGGCTTGACACAGCGCGACCCATAGGACTGCACCCAGCCGGACTGACTGATGGCATAGCCATGCAGCTGTTCGCCGAAGTACTCGACCATGTCATTGCGCTCCGCCTCACCATGTACCAGCACATCGAGCCCCAGGGCCTCCTGCTCGCGCACGCAGCGCTCGATCTCCAGGCGCATAGCACGCTTGTAGGCCTCGGCGTCCAACTCACCGCGTTTGAACTGGGCGCGTGCCTGGCGGATCTCAGCTGTCTGGGGGAACGATCCGATGGTGGTAGTGGGAAACACGGGCAGATCGAGGACCGCCGCCTGCTTCACGACGCGCTGGGCATGCGGGCTCTGCCGCCGGCCGAGACGCTCGTCCATACCGGCCAATGCCGCCTTGACTCGGGGATTGTTCACGCGCGGTGATGTCCGTCGAGCCGTGATCGCGGCCTGATTATCGTCGAGCTCATCCCGTACGGCATGACGGCCTTCATTGAGCGCCTTGGCCAGGACACGCACTTCTTCCAGTTTCTGTACCGCGAACGCCATCCAGTCCCGAACCTCAGGATCAAGCCGGTGTTCGTTGCTCAGATCGACCGGCACGTGCAGCAGCGAGCACGAGGGTGCGACCCACAGACGCTTGCCCAATTGATCATGCACGGGCTCCAGCCAATCCAGCGTGGCGTTGAGATCCGTCTTCCATACGTTGCGCCCGTCGACCACGCCCAGGGACAGGACCTTGTGCGAAGGCAGCAGGCCGAGCAGGGGAAACACCTCATCGCGGGCATTGATGGCGTCCAGGTGCAGACCGGCCACCGGCAGCGTGCCCGCCAGGTGCAGGTTCTCCTGCAAGCGGTCGAAGTAGGTAGCCAGCAGCAACTTCACCGGACATGACTTGAGGTCGTGGTAGGCCAGGTTCAGCGCATGACGCCACTGGCTGTCCATTTCCGTGACCAGCACCGGCTCGTCCATTTGCACCCATTCCACGCCCTCCTCGGCCAACCGGTTCAACAACGCCCGGTACACCGGCAGCAGACACTCCAGCAGATCCAACTTCTCGGATCCGTCCAGGGCCTTCCCCAGCCACAGATAGGTGACTGGACCGATCAGCACCGGCTTCGCGCTGCCCCCAAGTGCCTTCGCCTCTTGCACCTGCGCCAGCAGCCGTCCGGCATTGAGCGAGAACACCGTATCCGCGTCGAACTCAGGAACGATGTAGTGATAGTTGGTGTTGAACCACTTGGTCATCTCGCCGGCCTGCACCCCCACAGCATTGCCTTGCCGGGGTGCCGAGCGGCCCCGCGCCACACGGAAGTAGTTGTCCAGTTCGTCGCCGCCCAAATCGCGAACCCGAGCGGGCAAATTTCCCAGGGTGAAACTCATGTCGAGCACTTGGTCATAGAGGGAAAAATCCCCCACCGGTACCCAGTCCAGATCAGCCTGCTGCGCCCAGTGGCGCTCTCGCAGCTGCGCGCCCAGGGCGAGTAAGGCCTCCTGCGAGGACGTCCCCTTCCAGTAAGCCTCCAGGGCGAACTTCAGTTCCCGCTTCGCACCAATGCGTGGAAAACCCAGATTGTGTGTCGTGACCATGGACATGCCTCGTGTGTCGCAAGTTGATGGATCACGGGCATGGTAGAGAGGGTTTATGTTGAATTAAAATGATATTATTCAAACAGACCATGAATTTTGCTCATGAATTATCATGCTTGAAAGAACCCATCTGCGCATGATTCTCGAAGTGGAGCGTCAGGGATCACTGACCGCCGCCGCGGACGTGTTGTGCCTGACCCAGTCAGCTCTGAGCCACGCCATCAAGAAACTCGAACAATACCTGGGCACCCCGATCTGGCAGCGGGATGGACGCCGCCTGCGGCTGACCCAGGCGGGGCATCACCTGCTCGGCGTAGCCCGCCGCATCCTGCCCCAGCTAGAGGAAGCGGAGCGACGCATGCGCCAGTACGCTCAGGGCGAACGGGGCACGCTGCGCATCGGCATGGAGTGCCATCCCTGCTATGAATGGCTGCTCCAGGTGGTCTCCCCCTATCTGGCCGAGTGGCCCGACGTGGACGTGGACGTCAAGCAGAAATTCCAGTTCGGAGGCATCGGTGCGCTGTTCGATCACGAGATCGATCTGCTGGTGACACCCGACCCACTTTACAAACCCGGCCTGCGCTTTGTGCCTGTCTTCGACTACGAGATGGTCCTGGCCATGAGCCGCCAACACCGCCTGGCCACTCGGCCCTGGATCACGCCGGAACACTTGAGTTGCGAGGTGCTGATCACTTATCCGGTCGAAAACGACCGGCTGGACATCTTCAAGCAATTTCTGACCCCCGCGGGCATAAGTCCCAGACGTCACAAGCGCATCGAGACCACCGACATCCTGCTGCAGATGGTCGCCAGCGGCCGCGGTGTAGCGGCCTTGCCCCGTTGGCTGGTGGAAGCGCACGCCGCCCGCTTGGAACTGCTCACCGCCCAGCTGGGTCGAGACGGTCTGTTCAAGCAGATCTTTCTGGGCACCCGGGAAGCGGATGCGGGGACTGCCTACCTGGACGCCTTCATCGAACTGGCACGCCAACCCGGCGTTGCGCACCGTTAACCCGCATATTTCACCGGTCGGACACCGGCTGGCGCGCAACAGGTTGACACATCGGTCAAATATGTCGAAAGGGTCGGCGAACTCAGCATGACAGTCTGTTCCCGCCGGTGTCCTTTCGCGGTTCAGGCTCGTCTTCGCCTGCTCCCGCGATCCCGGTGAGATATGCGGGTGGATCAAAGCCTCAACGCAAAGACGCCAGGGTCTCAAAGGCTTTTCTAACAAGATCTTCTTTGCGTTCTCTGCGTCTTTGCGTTGAAGGCCTTAGACCAAAAAAAAGCCCCGTGCTTGCGCACGGGGCCAGGTTTACTGCTCAAGGCTTGGAGGGAAGCCCGGGCTTACATCATGCCCATGCCGCCCATGTCGCCCATGCCGCCGCCGGCAGGAGCGGACTCCTTCTTAGGCAGTTCGGCCACCATCGCCTCGGTGGTGATGATCAGGCCGGACACGGAAGCGGCGTTCTGCAGGGCGCTGCGGGTGACCTTGGTGGGATCCAGGATACCCATCTCGATCATGTCGCCGTACTCGCCGGTGGCGGCGTTGTAACCGTAGTTACCCTTGCCTTCCACCACCTTGTTCAGCACCACGGAGGGCTCTTCGCCGCAGTTGGCGACGATCTGGCGCAGGGGCTCTTCCATGGCGCGACGGGCGATGGCAATACCGATGTCCTGGTCGTGGTTGGCACCCTTGAGGTCCTTCAGGGCCTGCAGGGCACGCACCAGGGCGACACCGCCGCCGGGCACCACGCCTTCTTCCACGGCAGCACGGGTGGCGTGCAGGGCGTCTTCAACGCGGGCCTTCTTCTCCTTCATTTCCACCTCGGTGGCGGCACCGACCTTGATCACGGCCACGCCGCCGGCCAGCTTGGCCACGCGCTCCTGGAGCTTCTCCTTGTCGTAATCGGAGGTGGCATCCTCGATCTGGGCGCGGATCTGGGCCACGCGGGCCTTGATCTCGTCGGGCTTGCCGGCGCCATCGATGATGGTGGTGTTTTCCTTGGTCACCACGATGCGCTTGGCCTGGCCCAGGTCGTCGAGGCTGGCCTTCTCCAGGGACAGGCCGACCTCTTCGGAGATCACGGTACCGCCGGTCAGGATGGCGATATCCTGCAGCATGGCCTTGCGACGGTCACCGAAGCCGGGGGCCTTGACGGCGGCCACCTTCACGATACCGCGGATGGTGTTCACCACCAGGGTGGCCAGGGCCTCGCCCTCGATGTCCTCGGCGATGATCAGCAGGGGCTTTCCGGCCTTGGCGACGCCTTCCAGGACGGGCAGCAGATCGCGGATGTTGGAGATCTTCTTGTCGTGCAGCAACACGAAGCAGTCATCCAGCTCGGCGCTCATGTTCTGCTGGTTGTTGACGAAGTAGGGGGACAGGTAGCCGCGGTCGAACTGCATGCCTTCCACCACGTCCAGCTCGTTCTCCAGGGAGGAACCTTCCTCCACGGTGATCACGCCTTCCTTGCCCACCTTCGCCATGGCGTCGGCGATGATCTGGCCGATGGACTCGTCGGAGTTGGCGGAGATGGTGCCCACCTGGGCAATGGCCTTGCTGTCGGTGCAGGGCTTGGACAGCTTCTTCAGCTCTTCCACGGCGGCGATCACGGCCTTGTCGATGCCGCGCTTGAGGTCCATGGGGTTCATGCCGGCGGTCACGGACTTCATGCCCTCGCGCACGATGGCCTGGGCCAGCACGGTGGCGGTGGTGGTGCCGTCACCGGCGATGTCGGAGGTCTGGGAGGAGACTTCCTTCACCATCTGGGCACCCATGTTCTCGAACTTGTCTTCCAGTTCGATCTCCTTGGCCACGGACACGCCGTCCTTGGTCACGGTGGGGGCGCCGAAGGACTTCTCCAGCACCACGTTGCGGCCCTTGGGACCCAGGGTGACCTTCACGGCGTTGGCCAGGACGTTCACGCCACGAACCATGCGGGAACGGGCGTCATCACTGAAGCGAACTTCTTTCGCGCTCATTGTGTACTTCCTCTTCTAGAGTTCGATGCTGTCATGGACCGGCTCAAAGACCCGGTCCGTCAGGAAATTGCGGGGTTCGGGGATCAGCCCTCGAGGACGCCCATGATGTCTTCTTCGCGCATCACGAGCACTTCCTGGCCGTCCACCTTGATCTCGGTGCCGGAGTACTTGCCGAACAGCACCTTGTCGCCCACCTTCACGTCCAGGGCACGGACTTCGCCGTTCTCCAGGATCTTGCCCTTGCCGACGGCAATGACTTCGCCGCGGACCGGCTTCTCGGTGGCGGAATCGGGGATCACGATGCCACCGGCGGTGGTGCGCTCTTCCTCCATGCGCTTGATGATCACGCGATCATGCAACGGACGGATATTCATGGGTGTCAGCTCCTTCAATAGAGTGAGAGTAGTGGTTGTCGTGACGGTGTCGGGCGAGGACTGTTAGCACTCATCCCTGGTGAGTGCCAATAATAGTGACCAAGGGAGGGAAGTCAAGGCCCGCGGGAAGGCCGAAGTGGGAATTGGGAAGTACGAAATGGACTTTCACTTCCCAGTTCACCCTTCGCACTTCGCTAGGGGTCATCCTTCCTGTATTCGCCTTCGAGGGTCCGCCCACCACCCGGGCGAGGACCGGACTCGCCAGGCCCCGCGGGTCCCTGGGAGCCGCCGGGACGGGGACCGCGGGCCACGAATATCCCCTTGATGAACAGCCAGCGGGCCATGAGGTGGCGGGTGAGCGGCAGCAGGCAGGCAAAGCCGATGGCGTCGGTGAAGAATCCCGGGGTCAGCAGCAGGGCGCCACCGAACACCAGCAGCACCCCCTCCAGCATCTCGAGCGCCGGTATCTGCCCCTGGTCCAGGGCCCGGCGCACCCGGGTCAGGGTGGCCAGCCCCTGCCAGCGCAGCAGGAAGGCGCCGGCGATGGCGGTGAGGATCACCAGCCCGATGGTGGGCCAGACCCCGATCCAGCCGCCCACCTGGATGAACAGGAAGATCTCCAGCAGGGGCACGGCCAGGAACAGGAACGCCAGGATAGGGAAAATAGGCATGGGGGGGGGCAAGGATGAAGGCTGAAGGTGGAAGGATGAATGAAAACCTGGGGCGCCTTCAGGCGCCCCGGGGGTAGACAGGACATAAGGCCCTAGAGGACAAGCTTGGGCCGCCGCGCCCGGAATGCAACCCTCTTGTCTCTTGTCTCTTGTCTCTTGCTTCTAGTGCCTTTCTGCCCAAGTGTAGCGCAGGTGGCTCAGGCCCTGCGCCGTGCGGCTGGTCCAGAGCAGGTGCAGGCGACCGTCAGGGCCGAATGCCGCCGACGGGCTGGTGTGGGCGCCGGGTCCATAGCCGGGCGCCACGGCCTGGTCGTCACTCCACTCGCCGTCCTCCCGCCAGGACATCCACAGGTCCGGGGTGTCGTCCCGGGTGTCGTCCCAGACCGCCAGCGGCAGACCCTCGGGGTCCAAGGCCACGGCAGCCCGCCATTGGGGGATGTTGGCACCGAACATGTCCTGCACCATCTCGTTGGGCCCGAAGCTCGCGCCCCCGTCCTCGCTGAGTGCCGCGAACACGTCATAGCCTGAACGGTAGTCCCGCTTGTCCAGCCACACCGCCGCCACCCGGTCGCCCCGGGCCACCAGGGCCAGCCGGGTCACGCCGGAGCCGGCGCCAAACTCCACCGTGCGCGGCCCCGTAGGCAGGTCATTGAGCAGGCGGGGGGCACTGAAGGCGCCTTCATGGCCCCGAAACGCAGTGTAGAGCCGGGTATGGCCATGGCGCCGATCCTCCCAGCCCACCAGCACGCCGGCATCGGTCACCGCCACGGTGGGGTAGAGCTGATCCCGCGTCGCCGGCTCGGCATCCACAGGCCGCACCTCGCCCAGACGCACGCCACCGTTCCCGTCCAGGGAGATCGGCGCGCTGACGATGCGCATCACCCCGGACTCCCGGCGCGCCCAGGCCGCCACGACCCCATGCGCCGGGTGGGCCGCCAGGGCGGGCTCCGTGGATTCCATGGCCTCGATGCGGGTCGCCGGCCCCATCCCGGCGGGGCCGGCGCTGCGCATCCACACATGACCGTCCTGCTCCCAGGCGAACAGAAAGGAACCGCCCACGGCCACCACCACCGGCTGATAGGCCTCGCGGCCCGTGCTCAGGGCCTGCGCCGCACCGAACTCCGGCGTGTCCTGGGTGCGAAAGGCCGCCCGGACCTGGTAGCTGCCGTCGGCATTGTCCGCCCAGACGGCCGCCACCGTGCCCGCGTCGTTCACCGCCAGGTGCTGGCGGGCGGTGCCTTCCAGCTGGTGGAACAGCCCTGCCCGGGGCGCCTCGCCGACAGTGAGATCCGGGCCGAACTGCCATTCGGCCAGCGCCGGGGATGCCAGCAACAGGGCCCCGGCCAGCCACCCGCCCCTCATCGGGCCTGTTCCGCGAGAAACTCGAACAGGCGCTGATCCCGGTAATGACCACCGGAGACGAAGCGGTGGAAGTCCCGGAATTCGTCAGCGGTCTTGTAGCCGGGCACCGTGAAGATGGTGTTGCCGTCGGCCTCCAGGAAGCCGAACACCGGCGTGGCGAACACGTTCATGCGCGCCCCCAGCTCCATCTCGGTGATGCGCTCGCCACTCGGCAGGGTCATGCGCCGCCCGCTCTCGGCGTCCACGTACACCAGCACGTAGTTCTCCTCGTACAGGGCCTTGAGGTCCAGGTCGGAGAAGCTCTCCCTGTTGGTCTTGTCGCACCAACCGCAGCCGTAGCGACCGAAATACAGGAACACCGGCCGGTCCTGCTCGGCGGCCAGGCGCAGGCCCTCGTCATAGCTAACGAAGTTATAACCTTTGGGGGCCTCCGCCGCGGCGGGGGCTGCCAGCAGCCAGAGGGCGCCCAGGGCGAGCAACAGGCGGATAAAGGTGGATTGGGGGTTCATAATGTTGGACTCCTCTGTTGGGTGGGATTCTCTGACCCCTATTTTTCTATGTTGAGGGTGTGGGCTTTGTATCTGTGTGACCGGGTGAATGGGGTGAAGGTTGCATGAATTCCGGGGGGGGTCTCCATAATGAGGGTCAAGCGAGCGGGACATCATGGGCGGGCACTCCAGCTTATTGGTTCTCTGGTAAAGGCAAAACCCAAGTCAAAGGCTTCCGATCCGGCTTGCAGCCGGCTCGGGTTACTTTCTTTGCTTGTCCAAAGAAAGTAACCAAAGAAAGGACACCCGACTTTCTCGCCCCTGCGGGGTGCCCTGCGCGCGGGGCCGTTCCGGGGAGGTCGGCTGACAGGCCATCCATGGCCTGACAGCCGACGCGCCGCATCCTTGCGGCGCCCCTGGCGGGCTTTAACCCCGGAACACCCCCGTGCTCGGCGAGAAAAACGGGGGGAATGTCAAAGGCAGCAACCCCCTTACCCTGGGTTGTTTTGCATGGTTTTGTAGGAGCCCCGACCCCGGGGCGAATATTCCACCATTCGCCCCGGGGTCGGGGCTCCTACGATGAAAACCCAAGGCAGATCGAAGCGGT